>NZ_CABHXX010000069.1 GCF_902170565.1 Yersinia thracica | reverse complement strand
ATTAAATAGTAATAGGATCAAATAGTTTCAGAAAAAAAAGATGCTATAGAGACAAAAAATATATATCAATAGGTTGATAGCTTAACAAGAGGATCATCCAACATCATGTCATGCAGCCTTAAAAAATCTATCGGGTTATCCGATATTCCAGCCTGCTGAAATAAATCAGGATTTTTTATCCGACTGAGTATATCAACCGAACCAACAATCTCCCTCAACTGATTAGCAAACTCAGGATGTTGCGGCTTAGTTATATCTCCAGCACTATGGGTTTTAAACTTTTCTTCATTATTTTTAACTATATTAATTGTAGAGGCTTTAGCTCTTCTTGGTAGGAATTGATCTGATTTTATTAGTTTTATTTCTTCTGTTTTGGATGATAGACCGCAAGCTAACATACTGGCAATTTCCAACGTAGCAGTAGTAATTCTTTCGTCACCTGAGCCAATGACTAAACGTTGCGCCTCACGATAAATCCTATGTGCCATATCTAGATTACCCACGGATAAATCGTAGATTTTATCGTTGAGTTCATCGGTTAGTTCGTTGAAAAAACTTGTCCATTGAAGATCCCATAATTCATGAACAAAAGCTTCCCAAGAATCGCTCTTTCGTTCCAAAAGCTTCATCGTAAAATATCCTCCACTCTCAGCTCTACGAGCAGCTTTCAATGTTTTTTCTAATGTTTCATTAAATGGGGGATTAGCACAAAAAAATATTGGGACGCCAAGATTGTTAATCAGACTATGCAAAAAACTGAGAAGATTGTTTTCGCCCCCTGTTCGCTTGAATCGTAGACGCTGCATTTCATCGATCACTAAAACGCCAAGAAAGCTGGATTTAATATGCTGCTCTATTTGCCTAACTAAACCGCCTATAGTTCCCGCTGACTTCGTTTTTTCTCGTTGCATAGCGAGATCTAAGTGAGTGAGCAGCTCTTCACATAAGTCTCGCACACTAGAATTACTAGGGCAGTCAACTTTAACCCAGACGACTTGCCTCCTTGGTTGAACTGGCAGTCCTTTATACGATGAATGTTCTATTACTTGAGGAAAATAGTTCAAAACTTGCTCAAGCATACTAGTTTTACCAGTTCCACTTTCCCCTATAAGGGTTATTGTCTCCGCTTTTGGGACAAAATAACCCGTTTTAGGCTCAATGTGCGGACGTTCATTAACTGGATAATGAAGATATTGTGCCATCGTAGGGGTCAGAGGATTTTTCGCAGAATACCCTTGTTTTAAAGCCCTCTCTATCGCTCTAAAACAATCGTAATATATTGGCAGTGGTTGCCTAAGTTCTTTCAATCGAGTGAGATATTCCTCTCGCACCATTGGATTAGTATGGTCTCTAATATCCTCTGCCATTTCTGGATAGTTACTGAAAGCATCCATCATACCCTCCCAAGATTTTTTAGGGGGGAGCGCTTCGATCAAAGGATTTCCTTGATGCTCAGGTAAAATGGCTTGGTTATAGCTTGCCTTAACAATCCTCATGATTATTCCGTCCCCCCTTTTTTTCTTCTCGGCAGGACTTTGACAAAGTCACAAATATAGGCTGATTTATCTTCAGCTCCCCCTGAGGATAGCTTATCTTCACTCAATGCATTAGTCGTAGCTATTATCTCCTCAGCACGATGCTGCCGAATATCCCTTACTCTTTCGTTAATAGAGGGTAATGAAAGCAGACGAACTCGTTTGGCATCTTTTTTCATTTTTTTACGTCGTTTATGATCATCGATCGACGTAACTGTTATAGGGCTTAATTCCCGTTTGACATCAAGCCAGTCTTGAAGAAATTCAGCTTCCACCATGCTCTTCCCCTCTAACATTTTGCTGCGAGGTAAAAGAGTACACTTGGTAAAATCTTTATTTTTATCCAGACGGACATAGATATAATCTGTAGTGTTCTCATCAATTCGTGCATGTAAACGCCAACGCCCCGATGTTCTGGCAATAGAAGCAAGGTTTAATTGTTCAACCTGCTCACAAAAGTAATATAAGCCATTGTAATGAATTCCACTCCTAGTCATGCTAACTTCCGCAGGTGGAAGCAGCCGAGAAATGACCTCATTTTTATCGGAAGATTTAAGTGCATGTCTATGTTTTATTAGATGGATTTTCCAATAATTTATTGGCGTTGGCGAAAGGTCATTTTCTATAAGCAATGAGCTTGTCTGGGCAAGATCATTAATAATGGAGCGATTATGCTCTAAAACAGCTTGAATCAGATGAACAGTTAATTGGCTTAAAGTATATATTGAGTCTTTCCTAGGATCTCTACTCCCCCTAACAATTTGTCCACCTCTTGTCGAACCAAGAAGGTCATGAATAACATCTTTATTTAAAATGTCGAAACGCTTTTCGACAACACCTTTGCAATCGGGACGGTAAGGGGGCGTGAACTTTAGTTCTGTCATAGGAGTAACTACTTGATTTGGCTTCAAACCAATCATTTCTCCATTGTCACATACTAAAGACTGGGGAATATGAGCACATGGCCATTCTGATTCATCAATTTCAATTCCAAACTGCTGACAATAATCTTTTTTTGGTAAAAAACAATTCGCAAGAGCTTGTCTTGCTGCGCGCCAAGATGCATGAAAAAGAGAAACATGTAACCCAACGATCATGCGACTTGCTCTATCTACAATGACGTATATTGTCGGTCTGCCTAAAAGATATTGTGCCCCAAATTCAGATACGATATGTACATCAGCGACGGTAGCATCAATTTCGTAAAAGCTCCCTGGGAACATAGATGCTTGAGTGACACTCCCTAGCACTCCTCTTTTATTACGCAAATAATCATTTTCTGTCGTTCTCGCCAGAATTATCTGATCCTTTGAAAACAACTTTTTTGTCCAGTAATTAAATTGTTTTTGGGTTGGAATATGCGGAGAACATCCTTTGGCATCAGCTAAACGAATTTCATCAGAAAAGTAATCTCTAAGCATGGACTTGTATGTTTTTGATAGTGTTAAACCATTTTTTTTGAGAAAGTATTTCTTTAATGCTTTACTAATTTTATCTTTATCTGCACTGCCTAATATATATTTTTCCGACCTCTCTACAGATAATGTTCTAGAAGTCTTAGGTGCCCCCAGAGGTTTTTTATTTAGTTGGCGAACTTTCCCAGCTGCACCACTAAAAGAAAACGCTGAAAGCATCGACATTTTTTCCTGACCATAACGCCAGTATCTAGTAAGAAGTCTAGCAATCATCTTACTATTAGTGTTATTTTTTAATGCATGTTCAGTTAAATAGTTAACTCTTTCCTTAGTCGCGTAATCAAATAAAAATTTTTTATCAGAAATCAAATAATTAATTAAATTATAATTTTTATCTCTTCTAATTTTATGCGCCTCAGTTATTTCCTCTTCACCAACGAGTAAGTAAACCGGTAAAAGATAAGTATCCGTTGAAACATGTCTATTTTTAACCTGCTGAATAAAATAAGAGAGAAGAGTTGCTCTTGGTCTTTCGGTTGGTGATGTGCTATTTAGTGAAAATAATAAAATACAATCAATATCATCCAATATTTCAATGACCCGATATTTCCCATCAGATAAATCTTCTGCGCCTTTGAAGCTCCAAACAGAGTTCTTAGCAATTTCCATTTCCCACATCTCTCTGATTTAACAGCACTTGGGTAATGTCTAGGATACCAGCCTCTTCAATGTTGAAGGATAAGTCAACCTCGATGAACCTATCTGCAATAAGATATCGCAATAATGTTAATGCTTCTAAATGCGACACAATTTTCTCACGTATAAAACAATCACAGATTTCATGAATAAAATTTTTTCCAACTCTTAACACATACAATGCTTGCTCAACTTGAACATCAGAGAAAATCGCCAACTGTTCACGAAATGGCGATGTTGCCCAGCTAATGTTTCGGCTTTGTGCTCGTGTTAATTTGTTGCCGATATATAATTTAAAATTAATACCAAGCAGTTCCCACCAAATACGTTCAATATCGATTTTTTCGAGTGAGCGCTGATTGTTAGTTTCGCTTTCTGGTTTGACTGATATGGCTTGGTATTGAATACCGTTACTGGACTGAATAGTAAGTAGAAAATCGGTAGTAATTATAATTGATTCATTAGTAACGGGATGAGAAGGGTGTTTAACACCTATCGTTTTGGCGATTTTATGCGATAAATTCAATGGTAATAATGGGAACTGTTCTCGGATATCTATGACAACATCACTAAATTCAGACAGATAAAATAACTCACTTTCTAAAGAAGATAGCAGGTGGTGTACTCTGCGAACTTTTCTGCCATAGACTTGAGAGCGGATACCTTGAGATTTTACATCCTGAACTCTGAGCCACGGCTTGTAGTCAGCTCCTTCACCAATTCCATACTTCCCTTTTAAAGCCCTTTTATAGTCTTCAAGAGTTTCGAGTTTTCTGCTTTGTCCCATACAGTATCCAAAATCATCTGGCCTGTACAAAATTTAGCCTACTTAACTTTAGTGGACAAACTTTATTGTCCAAAAATGAGCTAAGGGACAAACTTTAGTGCTAACGGACAAACTTTATTGTCTCTGCACAGCCGCCAATGCCTGCGCACAGGCCCAGGCTGAGCTCCAGGCCCATTGGAAGTTATAGCCCCCTAACCAGCCGGTCACATCAACAACCTCGCCAATAAAGTATAACCCTGGCACTTTATGGGCCTCCATCGTCTTGGAGGAGAGCTCTTGAGTATCTACGCCACCAATTGTCACTTCAGCAGTACGGTAACCTTCCGTTCCATTAGGCTGCACGCGCCATTGTTGCAAATTGGCCACTAACGCGGCCTGCTGCGGCGCATTTAATTGTTTCAAGGTGACATCCGGCAGTTGCTCCAACATCTGGAGGCATTCCACCAACCGCTTAGGGAGCAACTGAGCCAATGTATTTTTTAAGGTCTGATTGGGATGGGCTAGCCGCTCATTATTGAGGAAAGTCTCTAAGTCAGTGTCAGGAAGTAAGTTAATGCTCACATACTCGCCAGCTTGCCAATAGCTTGAAAGTTGTAAAATGGCCGGGCCAGAAAGGCCACGATGGGTAAATAAAATGCTCTCACGGAAACTGACACCATTCTCTGCCGTCACTACCGCCGGTACTGAAACACCGGAAAGTGTTTGCAGGTGCTCCAACAAAGGCTTATGTAAAGTGAATGGGACTAAAGCCGCGCGCGTCGGCAAAACTTTCAAGCCAAACTGCTCTGCCAGTTTATAGCCAAATGGAGAGGCGCCTAATCCCGGCATAGACAGCCCACCTGAAGCCACCACCAGTGAGTGAACACTCACTTTCACATCATTAATCTGCAATAAGAAACCGGCATCATTTTTTTCAACTGACAGAATATCGCTGCGTAATCGAATCGTAACTTGCCCCAATTCGCACTCTTTCAGCAAAAGCTCGACCACTTGTTGGGCAGAATCATCACAAAACAGTTGCCCCAGTGTTTTCTCATGCCAGGCAATATTGTAGCGATTCATCAAATCAATGAAATCCCATTGGGTGTAACGCGCCAAAGCAGATTTACAAAAATGAGGGTTTTGTGAGAGATAGGCTGCGGGTTCGACAAACATATTGGTGAAGTTACAGCGGCCACCGCCGGACATCAGTATCTTGCGCCCTGCTTTTTTGCCATTATCAACCAACAATACCCGGCACCCAGCTTGTCCGGCCTGAGCCGCACAAAATAAGCCCGCAGCACCTGCACCTATCACTACCACATCAAACTGTTCCACACTGGGCCTCACTGAGTAAAATCATCATTACTGCAAAATTGTTCACTTTGCCGCCAATCCGCATACTATTTATTCATTCAACTGATAAATTAGCGGCGGGAGATTGTAAGTCGCCCGCTGACAGGAAGCTATAGTAAGAAAATGTCTCATACGGTAAAACTAAGTAACCTGCTGATATAACATGCATATGTTGCTCAAGAAGACGAATTCATCTGCGGTCATGTCAAAAAAAGGTCATATTTTCCTTTTCCCCACCCCCCATTGTCACTGATAATGCGCCGCGTTCATGTCCACAAACTGGCGTAACGCTTATGCTGCATCTTTTCGCTGGCCTGGATTTCCATACCGGCCTAATGTTAGTTCTTGCTTTGTTGTTTGTGCTGTTTTACGAAGCCATCAATGGTTTTCATGACACAGCCAATGCGGTTGCAACCGTAATTTATACCCGCGCCATGCGTTCACAGGTGGCTGTCGTGATGGCAGGGGTGTTTAACTTCCTCGGCGTGATGCTGGGCGGTTTGAGCGTGGCTTATGCCATTGTTCACTTATTGCCTACTGATCTGCTATTAAATGTCAGTTCAGCACATGGGTTGGCGATGGTCTTCTCTATGCTGTTGGCGGCGATCATCTGGAATTTGGGCACGTGGTTTTTCGGTATCCCCGCCTCCAGTTCGCACACGCTGATTGGTGCAATCATCGGTATTGGTTTAACCAATGCATTAATGACCAGCACATCTGTTGTTGATGCGCTGAACGTTCCTAAGATGATTCAAATCTTCCTGTCATTAATCTTATCCCCGATTGTGGGTTTGGTTATTGCCGGTTTGATGGTGTTCCTGTTACGTCGTTACTGGAACGGAACCAAAAAGCAGCAACGTATTCACTTGACACCTGCGGAACGTGAAAAGAAAGACGGTAAACGTAAACCGCCATTCTGGACCCGTACAGCACTGATCATATCGGCTATTGGCGTGAGTTTCTCTCACGGCGCTAACGATGGTCAGAAAGGGATTGGCTTGATCATGCTGGTGTTAATTGGCGTGGCTCCCGCTGGATTCGTCGTGAATATGAATGCAACCGGCTATGATATTGCCCGCACCCGCGATGCAGTGACTCATCTGCAACAATATTATCAGCAGCATGTTGAAGTATTACCTCATGCTGTTGCGCTGAAGCCACTGGTACCGACACCAGAGACATTGCCGAATACACCGGCACAGTTCCACTGTGATAGCTCACGCGCCATGATAGCGATTGATAATGCACAGGCACTGTTGGCGAATCTGCAAAGCTATGACGACCTGACGGTCGATCAACGTAGCCATATGCGTCGCTTGTTGATGTGTGTTGCAGAAACCGCTGGGACTGTTGCCAAACTGCCAGAAACCAGTGCTGAAGACCGCCGTTTCCTCAATAATCTGCGTACAGATTTGTTAGAAACTGTGGAATATGCGCCAACCTGGATTATCGTTGCCGTCGCTCTGGCCCTGTCTTTGGGTACTATGATCGGCTGGAAACGTGTGGCAGTGACTATCGGTGAAAAAATCGGTAAGAAAGGCATGACCTACGCGCAAGGGGTTTCTGCCCAGATGACTGCGGCGGTCTCCATCGGTATTGCAAGTTATACCGGTATGCCAGTATCGACAACTCAAGTGCTCTCTTCAGCTGTTGCCGGCACCATGTTGGTGGATGGTGGTGGTGTGCAGAGTAAGACGGTGAAGAACATTATGTTGGCGTGGGTATTAACCTTGCCAATCTCTATTCTTCTTTCCGGTGGGTTGTACTGGATAGCGTTGAAGTTTATCTAAATCCAGCGAAACAGTAATACTCGAATTTGAGTAAAGTAAAAGGCGGCCTTTTCAGGTCGCCTTTTTACCTGCTTTTATGCCAGAAGTTCATACTAATACCACAACATTAAGCCCACCAAACTGACCACGACTAAACCACATAATGCGCTGGTCAGCATAAATTGCCCACGTAGCCTCTCACAACGGCGAATAAACTCCGGATCATGATGGTCCAGATAACGTTGAGCAAAGATATAACCGACTAATCTAATCTGTTTACTCGGCTGACCGTGGGAGGTAAAAAATCCACCGCCATCAACATACTGATACAGCAACGGGTCGCAACCCCGTAATACCACTAATAAAGCACGCAGTGATGAATAATAACGTGCCATGTTAATCACACATACCACACACAAAGCCCAAAAAAGCGCGACGGTACTGATCATAATCATCCTCCCAGCGATATTACCCGCATTAGGTCAGTTCCCCTGAGCCTTTGCGCCATCGCTCACTCTAGCTGATACAAACACCCCCAGGGCTTCAAAAGCCACCCCCTATCGTTCGCTTTCTGATTGTGGCTCGATGCGTTATTCCCTCGACACACTATCCGAACGTGTTGGACTCCCTTTATGAGTGTAGGAAATGAAATGAAAAATAGCCTGATAATCTCTAAATTAAGCTTATTTTGGGGGTTGTTAAGTATCAATTAGTATTAACTTATAACAAACTTTTCTGGTGCATAAATGCGGTTACTCCCGCCTAAAACTGGCTAAATATTAAACTTTCTTAACTAAATCACATTAATTCAATCGCCATTTTTTATAGATTAGATTTGCGCAGCAAATATGAAATTACGTCCATCACGATGCCTAATCAGCGCTATACTTAGGATAATGAACTGCTTTAAATTCAATCAATATGACCCTATATTAGGGCAATGCGCGGTAGAGCTTGATGGGGCATTAGTGTAAAAAGACATACGCTAGCTTTAGTGATCATCATCAAAACAGTGTGTTGTGATCCGTGAAACACTTCAGTTAGGGGTCATAATGGTACAATGTCGATATCGCGTTAGCACCCGTTCAACGGTTGAATGTTTGCTTACCCATTAATTAACATTATGGAAGGAGTTTACTTATGGCTTACAAACACATTCTGATTGCGGTTGACCTATCTCCGGAAAGTAAGGTGTTGGTGGAAAAAGCGGTCTCTATGGCCAAGCCGTACAATGCCAAAGTTTCCCTGATCCATGTTGATGTTAACTACTCAGACCTTTATACCGGCCTGATCGACGTTAATCTTGGCGATATGCAGAAACGCATTTCTGAAGAAACGCACAATGCATTGACCGAGCTTTCTCAAAATGCCGGTTATCCCATTGAACAAACGCTGAGTGGTAGTGGTGATCTGGGTCAGGTCTTGGTTGATGCCATTAAGAAATACGATATGGACTTGGTATTATGCGGCCATCATCAGGATTTCTGGAGCAAGTTGATGTCTTCAGCACGCCAGCTGATCAATACCGTTCATGTCGATATGCTCATCGTACCACTGCGTGATGATGAGAATGGTGAAGACGATTAAGCTACTGAGCCTCATTAGCTTAGCATCAATCACCTCTGACGCCCGCCTTTAGCGGGCGTTTTTTATGCTGAGCCCCACGCCCACCCTATATCTCCACACATTAATAACCCTGCTAAGTTTTTGTCAAAATCCCTTGCGGCATGAATATAAACCAGTGATATAGTCGAAGATGCACAACATCGTCTCCTCACTATTTTGGATAATAATAATAGACCGCAAAAATCTGTTAGGAGAGTCTCAATGGGTACAAGGAATTATTAGTGATGAATTGTTTAAACTCTCTGGAGTCATTTTTAGAATCTTTACAACAACGTGATGCCAACCAACCAGAATATCTCCAAGCTGTACGTGAAGTTTTCACCTCACTTTGGCCCTTTCTGGAGCAAAACCCTCACTACCGTGAACAAGGCCTATTGGAACGTTTAGTCGAACCAGAACGCGTCATTCAGTTCCGTGTTGCCTGGACTGACGACCAAGGTAAAGTTCAGGTTAACCGCGCATGGCGTGTTCAGTTTAGCTCAGCGATTGGCCCTTATAAGGGCGGGATGCGCTTCCACCCATCAGTAAACTTATCCATTCTTAAGTTTCTAGGTTTTGAACAGACCTTTAAAAATGCGCTAACAACACTGCCAATGGGTGGGGGTAAAGGCGGTTCTGATTTTAATCCGAAAGGGAAAAGTCAGGCGGAAGTCATGCGTTTTTGTCAGGCACTGATGACCGAGCTGTATCGTCATCTTGGCCCGGATACTGATGTTCCTGCGGGTGATATTGGTGTTGGCGGCCGCGAAGTCGCCTTTATGTCCGGCATGATGAAGAAACTGTCTAATAACACCGCCTGTGTTTTCACCGGTAAAGGGCTTTCTTTCGGCGGCAGTCTTATTCGCCCGGAAGCCACGGGTTACGGCTTAGTTTATTTCACCGACGCCATGCTCAAGCGCCACGGTTTAGGCTTTGAAGGCAGAAGAGTCTCTGTTTCTGGCGCAGGTAACGTGGCTCAATACACTATCGAAAAAGCCATGGAGCTGGGCGCTCGAGTCATTACCGCCTCTGATTCCTGTGGCACTGTGGTTGATGAAGAAGGCTTTACGCCGGAAAAATTGGCCCATTTGGCCGAGATTAAAAACAAACGTTACGGCAGCATCGAAGATTATGCCCGCGAACGTAATCTGGTCTATTTAGCGGGCCAACAGCCGTGGAGTGTCCCGGTTGATATCGCCTTGCCTTGTGCAACACAGAACGAGCTGGATTTACCCGCCGCCCGTCAGCTGATTGCCAATGGAGTAAAAGCTGTTGCTGAAGGCGCTAATATGCCGACCACCATTCAGGCAACTGATGCTTTCCTTGATGCTGGCGTTCTGTTTGCGCCGGGTAAAGCGGCCAATGCCGGTGGCGTTGCGACCTCAGGTCTGGAAATGGCACAGAATGCGGCTCGTCTGAGCTGGAAATCAGAGAAAGTTGACGTCCGTTTGCACCACATCATGCTGGATATTCACCAATCTTGTGTCGAATATGGCGGAGAAGGTAAGCAAACCCACTATGTTCATGGCGCTAATATCGCAGCCTTTGTCAAAGTGGCAGATGCAATGCTGGCCCAAGGTGTGCTGTAAATAATAAAACGCCCATATTCTTTGAGATAAAAATTGATAAGAATATGGGATGTTTCTATAAATGATATTCAATCCTCGTATTTATATTAGTTAATAAATTCATTTTTAGATTTACATTTAAGATTTCACTTATTTTAAATATAAACTCAGCCAGTAATATATCGTCACATTAATAAATGTGAACTAATATATCTATCAATGATTATGAAGTGAGATATTCATGAAAGAAATAAAAAATACCGTCAACCAAAGATCAAGAGATATCAATTATGCAACAATAACTCATAATGAAAAATGGGAAATTAAAAATGGCGATGATATCACCATAGTGAGTTTTTCATTTAATCAGAATATTTCTAAAGATTATCATTATTATATACTTAAGAGTGATAACCCGACCTCTACTCTTAATCAGTTGCAAATGTCTCAGACAAGAATAGCGATGCAGAGTATATCAGATGTGGCAAATATAAAATTTGTTGAGGTTAACAGCACTAAAGCGAATATTCCCATTGTCAATGTCCACCCTGAGAAACCTATCAGTGCCGCAGGTTATGCCTATAGCCCTAATGGAGGAAATCTTAGCCCGGTGTGTATTAATGCTGATGCCCCCGAGAATCTCACCCCCACTCAGTCAAACCATGGTGGTCGCGTTATTGTCCATGAAATCTTGCATGCTGTTGGTCTGAAACACACTCATGACACTGTTGGGCTGACACAACAAGAGAGCGTCATGAGCTATACCTCTGAGTGGGACTCAGGTGGAAACTATGCTGGATATAACGCATCCACACCACAAATGTACGATATCGCCGCACTCCAATATCTTTATGGCCCGAATATGAGCACCCGAACCGGGAATAATATTTATACCTATTCCAGCCATACACCAATACTTTGTATATGGGATGCTGGCGGTATTGATACCCTGGATTTTTCTCATCAAACCCAAGATCAGGTCATTAACCTTGCCGCAGGCAGCTTCTCTCATATCGGAGGACTAAAAGGCAATATCTCCATTGCCTATGGCGTGGTGATAGAAAATGCCATTGGCGGTAGTGGTAATGATCAATTATGGGGTAATAAGGAAATTAATGTACTGGAGGGTGGGGATGGCGATGATAAATTATCAGGAGGCAACGGGGCCGATCATCTTTGGGGAGGTAAGGGAAATAATACTTTTATCTACCATCATGTTGAAGATTCTTTAACAACCTCCGCTGACACTATTCATGATTTCAAATCAGGTGAAGATAAAATAGATTTATCTCCGCTTATATATGGTAATGAAGATATTGCTCTAGTCGATAAATTCAGTTTTAGTGGTCAGACAGAAATAATGCAGAAATATGATGAAGTCAGAGACATAACTTATTTAATGGTTGATTTTGATAATAAGGTGCATAAAGCCGACATGATGATCAAGCTCACTGGCAAGCATCAACTGACATTAAATAACTTTATCATCAGCCCGCTGCTCACGGCATAATATTGAATGTTTAAAATCAAAAGCGACGGCAATAGTTTGCCGCCGCTTTTTTAGCACTGACCTACCCCACATCAAGGAAGATGGGTATTACCCAAAGTCATTGGCGTTGTAGTAAGGCAGCAAACAAACGCATCCCGATGAGCTGACACAAGTCAGTGATTCGGGTAAGTGAGTGCCGCTAACACCACTGCGGCGTCAAGGAAGATGGGTATATAAATCGAAACGGTGGCTTTTGGTAGTCACTGCGCCCTGTGCCGTCATCCCCGCCAGAGGTTCTGCATAATCCGGGCGCTTAACCACCACCCGTTTGGTCGCCAATGCCCGCGCCGGTGCCAATAGCCCATCGGCATCTTCGTCAGCGCCCACTAGCGATTGGAACACCCGCATTTCCTTTTTTACCAACGCACTTTTTTGCCGGTGCGGATACATCGGATCGAGATAAACCACTTCGGGCCGAGGTTCGATATCCGCCAACGCGGTTAAACTGGATGCATGCAACAATGTGAGCCGCTCGCGTAACCACGGGCCAATCTCGGCATCCTGATAACCACGGCGCAACCCATCATCCAGCAATGCGGCGACCACCGGATTGCGCTCCAACATTTGCACATGGCAGCCCAGCGCCGCCAAGACAAAAGCATCCCGTCCGAGGCCGGCAGTCGCATCCACCACGCGCGGAAGATACCCTTTTTTGATACCCACCGCTTTGGCAACCGCTTCACCGCGCCCGCCACCAAATTTACGGCGATGGGCGAGTGTGCCGTCGACGAAATCAACATAAATTCCGCCGAGTTTCGGCTCATCGCGCTTGCGCAGCTCAAGCCGCTCAGGGGTCAGCACCAGCGCCATAATGGACTGTTCGTCAGACACCAACCCCCAGCGTTCAGCCAGAATAGACAAGGCGCTGGGATCGGCGCCTGCTTCAGACAATAAACAAATACTTACCTGTGACACATTCTAGCCCTTAATACCGTAATGGCGCAGCATAGCATCCAACTGCGGCTCACGGCCACGGAAGCGCTTGAACAGAGTCATTGGCTCTTCGGAACCGCCACGGGACAGAATATTGTCGAGGAATGACTGCCCAGTTGCTGCATTGAAAATCCCTTCTTCTTCAAAGCGCGAGAAAGCATCCGCCGAGAGCACTTCCGCCCACAAGTAGCTGTAATAACCCGCCGCATAGCCACCGGCAAAGATATGGCTAAAGGCATGTGGGAAGCGGCCCCAAGTTGGCGATGGCACCACCGCCACCTGTTTTTTCACTTCATACAGAACAGGCAAGATCTGCGCACCGGTCAGCGGATCAAACTCATAATGCATGCGGAAATCAAACAAGCCGAACTCCAGTTGGCGCAGGATAAACAGCGCCGCCTGATAATTTTTCGCCGCCAGCAGTTTATCCAGCATCTCTTGTGGCAATGGCTCGTGGGTTTCGTAATGGCCGGAAATAAACGCCAGCGCCTCCGGCTCCCAGCACCAGTTTTCCATAAACTGGCTTGGCAGCTCGACCGCATCCCACGGCACACCATTGATGCCGGAAACACCCGCGGTATCAATCTTGGTCAGCATATGGTGCAAACCATGGCCGAACTCATGGAACAAGGTGGTCACTTCATTATGAGTAAACAGCGCCGGTTTGCCGCCAACTGGCCCATTAAAGTTACAGGTCAGATAAGCGACCGGTTTTTGTAATTGACCATTTGCCAACCGCAGGCTGCCGACACAATCGTCCATCCAGGCTCCGCCGCGCTTGTGTTCACGGGCATATAAATCCAGATAGAAGCTGCCGCGCAGTTCGCCGCTGGCATCATAAAGTTCGAAGAAACGCACATCTGGATGCCAGGTGTCGACATCATGACGCTCTTTAGCGGTAATACCGTAAATGCGTTTCACCACTTCAAACAGCCCTTCTACCACCCGCTGTTCTGGGAAGTAAGGTCGCAATTGCTCGTCGCTGATAGAGAACAAATGCTGTTTTTGTTTCTCGGAGTAATAAGTGATATCCCACGCGGCTAACTCACTGACACCATAATGTTTTTCAGAAAAAGCACGTAACTGCGCCAGTTCTTCTTCCGCTTGTGGCCGCGCGCGTTTTGCCAAATCATTTAAGAAACCCAACACTTGCTGTGGGTTCTCGGCCATTTTGGTCGCCAGCGATTTATCCGCATAGCTGCTAAAGCCCAGCAATTGGGCCAATTCATGGCGCAAGGTCAGAATTTCGGCCATGATCTCGCTGTTATCCCATTTGCCCGCATTCGGCCCCTGATCAGAAGCACGGGTGGCAAAGGCGCGGTACATTTCTTCGCGCAGTTCAGCATTGTCGGCGTAAGTCAGCACCGGCAAGTAGCTCGGCATATCCAATGTCAGTAACCAGCCGTCCTGCTCTTTGGCTTCGGCCATAGCTTTGGCGGCGGCCAATGCACTTTCCGGCAAGCCTTTCAGTTGCTCGACATCAGTAATCAGCTTGCTCCAGCCCATGGTGGCATCGAGCACGTTATTGCTGTAAGTCGAGCCCAACTCAGACAAGCGGGCCACAATTTCGCCATAACGTTTTTGTTGTTCTGGTTCCAGACCAATGCCGGATAACTGGAAATCACGCAGCGCGTTTTCTACCGCTTTGCGCTGTGGCGCACTTAAAACAGCAAATCCCGGCCCTTCTTTCAAGCTGACATAGGCCTGATACAAACCTTTGTGCTGCCCGACCCAAGTGCCGTATTCCGACAGCAGCGGCAAGCTTTGTTCATAAGCCGCGCGCAATTCCGGGCTGTTTTTGACTGAATTTAAATGCCCAACAGGCGACCAAATGCGCGATAAGCGGTCATCGGACTCCGCCAATGGTTGGCACAGATTTTCCCAAGTGAAAGGGCCTGGCTGGGCGACGACCCGCTCCACCGCTTGACGGCATTCATCCAGAGCGGATTTCACCGCAGGCACGATATCTTCAGGGCGAATAGCAGAAAATGGCGGCAGGGAGAACGGGGTCAACAGCGGATTTGTCATAGGGTTGTCCTGATTATTTTTTTGAATATCGACGCCAGAAGCAGTCCAGCGGCGAATAATAAATTATGTATGAATCTATGTGTGAACAAACAACATGAGGTCTGCCAGCATGAAAATCAATGGCTGGCGGCTTAACTGCCATGATTATATTCATTGTGGCGGGGGAGGTATTCATCACAGATTAATGCTTTTCACTTTTTATCCACCAGACAGTTTATACTAGTTGCCATAATGTGTTGGCTGCGGTTTCTGACGGCGATGCTTTGTCGCATCCACTGAGAAAGGCCGCAAGAAACACTGCCGCAATGTGCTAAATATCAATTGGTTAAAATAAAATGCTCAGTTACCGCCATAGTTTTCACGCTGGCAACCATGCCGACGTTCTTAAACATACTGTTCAAAGTCTGATTATTGAGTCTTTGAAAGAAAAAGAAAAACCGTTCCTTTACCTGGATACCCACGCCGGTGCCGGTCGCTATCAATTAAGCGGCGAGCATGCTGAACGCACGGGTGAATACCTGGAAGGTATCGGCCAACTGTGGCAACGCGAAGACTTACCCGCTGATTTAGCCCCTTATATGAGTGCAATCAATTACTTTAACCGTGGTGAGAAATTGCGTTATTACCCCGGCTCACCGTTGATTGCCCGCCATTTACTGCGTGAATATGACAAAATCCATCTGACTGAGCTGCACCCGAGTGATTACCCGCTGTTGCGCAATGAATTTGCCAAAGATGAGCGCGCTAAAGTCCAGCGAGCTGATGGTTATCAGCAGCTTAAATCACAGTTGCCGCCGCAATCACGCCGTGGTTTGATTCTTATCGATCCTCCGTATGAAATGAAAACTGATTATCAGGATGTGGTGAAAGGTATTCAGGAAGGTTATAAACGCTTCGCAACGGGCACTTATGCATTATGGTATCCGGTGGTTTTACGCCAGCAAGTCAAACGGTTATTGCGGGATCTGGAAGCCACGGGCATCCGCCGTATTCTGCAAATTGAATTGGCCGTTCGCCCAGACAGTGATCAACACGGCATGACCGCCTCTGGCATGATTGTGATTAACCCGCCATGGAAACTGGAACAGCAAATGAACACGCTACTGCCGTGGCTGCACCAAGCATTGGTGCCGTCTGGCCATGGCCATACGCTGGTGAAATGGGTAGTGCCGGAATAAGCTGCCTATCAGAGCCATTGATGCATAAAGCTTTATCAAGCGCTACACTGATAGGCAATTTTTTAAACGAATTGGAAACGATACTGATGACCAAACATTACGACTATCTGGCAATTGGCGGTGGCAGTGGCGGGATCGCGTCCATCAACCGGGCAGCCATGTATGGCAAGAAATGTGCGCTAATTGAAGCTAAACAGCTCGGTGGCACCTGTGTCAACGTTGGTTGTGTGCCGAAGAAAGTGATGTGGCATGCAGCACAAATTGCGGAAGCAATTAAATTGTATGGCCCGGATTACGGCTTCGATACCACAGTGAATCATTTCGATTGGAAAACGCTGATTGCCAATCGTACTGCTTACATCGATCGTATCCATCAGTCTTATGACCGTGGTTTAAGTAATAATAAAGTTGATGTTATTCATGGGTTTGCGCGTTTTATTGATGCGCATACTGTGGAAGTAAACGGTGAGAAGATTACTGCCGATCATATTCTGATCGCCACCGGCGGCCGCCCAAGTCACCCGGATATTCCAGGGGCTGAGTATGGTATCGATTCCGATGGTTTCTTCGAATTGGACGAGATGCCAAAACGGGTTGCTGTAGTGGGTGCCGGTTATATCGCGGTAGAAATCGCGGGCGTTCTCAATGGGTTAGGCACAGAAACGCATTTATTTGTGCGCAAGCACGCTCCACTGCGTACTTTTGATCCCTTGATTGTCGAAACCCTACTGGAAGTGATGAACACCGAAGGGCCGAAACTGCATACCGAGGCAGTACCGAAAGCGGTTATCAAAAATGCGGATGGTAGCCTGACACTGCAACTGGAAAACGGCACTGAAGTGACTGTCGACCATCTAATTTGGGCCATTGGCCGTGAACCGGCAACTGATAACCTGAATCTGGCCGCCAGCGGTGTCAAAACCAATGAAAAAGGCTATATCGAGGTTGATAAGTTCCAGAATACTAACGTTAAAGGTATCTACGCCGTCGGCGATAATACCGGTGCCGTTGAGCTAACCCCGGTAGCGGTTGCTGCCGGTCGCCGTTTGTCCGAGCGCCTGTTCAATAACAAGCCGGACGAGCATCTGGATTACAGCAATATTCCGACCGTGGTGTTCAGCCACCCGCCAATCGGGACTATTGGCCTGACTGAGCCGCAAGCGCGTGAGAAGTTTGGCGACGACCAAGTGAAAGTGTACAAATCGTCCTTCACCGCGATGTACAGCGCCGTCACTCAGCACCGCCAGCCATGCAGGATGAAACTGGTGTGCGCAGGGCCGGAAGAGAAGATTGTCGGCATCCATGGAATTGGCTTTGGTATGGATGAAATCCTGCAAGGGTTCGCGGTCGCCGTGAAGATGGGCGCAACCAAGAAAGATTTCGACAATACGGTCGCTATCCACCCAACCGCCGCTGAAGAATTTGTTACTATGCGCTAAGGTTAATTTGCGCTAAGGTTTTTTAATAAACCTTTAAAGGCTATAAACCGCAGGGTTTGTAGCCTTTTTTATTGCCTTGAATATTATCCTCAAGAATATTTTTGACTTTCGCGCTGACGGCGAACACTACCGCAGTGATGATAATTGAGCACACATAAGATGCCGGGATCGCCATGACCATACTAGAATCCCGGCCAATACCCACAGCAGCATAACCGCAGGCGAGGTTGTGATAGACGTCGACTCTGCTATTATCAACAAATTAGTCGCCATTTTATGTCAAATTCTTTAGCATAATCATCTGCATAAAGCATGGATTAACAGACTCAAGGAGAATTATGCCAAACGCACCGCGAGACAACCCAGCACCGCTGACTGCTGGAATTGAAACGGGCAAAAAAGCAATTTCCTTTATGACGCGGCTCACTGACCGTGTGAAAGCTTACCCCCCTGTTGCCCATATTATCCGCGCCACAGACCGCTTCAATGACCGGCTGGGCAGCCAGTTTGGCGCTGCCATTACTTATTTTTCATTTTTATCCCTGATTCCTATTTTGATGGTTTCTTTTGCCGCTGTGGGTTTTGTGCTCGCCTCTAACCCCGACTTATTGGCTGAATTAATTAACAAAATTGTGAATACCATCAGTGACCCGAGTCTGGCAGCCACCCTCAAAAACACGGTAAATACCGCTATTCAGCAGCGCACTACCGTCGGGCTAACCGGTTTGGCGATTGCGCTTTATTCCGGTATCAGTTGGATGGGGAATCTGCGCGAAGCCATTCGTGCCCAGTCGCGGGACGTCTGGGAGCGCAATCCACAGGATCAGGAAAAATTCTATTACCGCTACGCCCGTGATTTTATTTCACTCACTGGCTTAGTTATCGCGCTGATTATTACTCTTTCGCTGACCTCTATCGCCGGGGCGGCGCAATCCGCGATTGTTAATGCATTAGGATTAGGGGGGATTGAGTGGTTGCGGCCGGTGATGACACTGATTGCCTTATCCATCTCTATCGCTGCTAACTATCTATTATTTTTATGGATATTCTGGATTCTGCCACGCCATAAGCCGAAGAAAAAAGCGCTATTGCGGGGCACCTTGATTGCGGCAATTGGCTTTGAAATCATCAAGTTCATCATGACCATGATGTTGCCGCGCCTTGCCAGCTCCCCCTCAGGGGCGGCCTTTGGTTCAGTGATTGGCTTAATGGCCTTTTTCTACTTTTTCGCTCGCCTGACTTTATTTTGCGCCGCCTGGATTGCCACCGCCCGCTATGCCGAAGACGGCACTTTGTCTCAAGATGCAAACAATAAGGCCCCACAATAGCCGGTATCTTCCTGTTTAAGGTCATTACCCCATAATGATAAATAAGCATTATTGGGTTTGCCCGTTCCACGGATATCTCACTACACTGGCGACTCATCATGGAAAGTGAAGGGAAGCCCATGTTTCGTTATCTAAAAAAGCCGTGGTTTTTGCTGATATTGCTGGTCATTATTTTGCTGGGCATTGGCTATAAATTGCGCTTTAGCAATGCGGAAGCGCTGTGGAAAATTGTGAGCCAGCAATGTGTCCCCCATATGGAAGCGGAGCATAATCCGCAACCTTGTGCAGAAGTTGATACCCCCGCCGGGTTCGTGGTGTACAAAGATATGCACGGGCCATTACAGTATTTGTTGATGCCGACGGCAAAAGTCAGCGGCATAGAAAGCCCGCAGCTATTAGCCACCAGCAGCCCCAACTATTTCTTTGATGCCTGGCAAGTTCGCCACTTTATGGCGGATAAATACGGCGCCCCCATTGATGATGCGGATATTTCGCTAACCATCAATTCAAAATATGGTCGCAGTCAGGATCATTTACATATTCATATTTCTTGCCTAAAACCAGCAGTCAAAACCGCTTTGGCGGCACGGGAAGCCGATTTTCGCCAACAATGGCAGCCTCTGCCCGGCGGTTTATTGGGGCATGATTATCTGGTGCGGCGGACGACGGCGGCAGAATTACAGCAAACAGGGGCATTTCGCTTGTTAGCGAATGAAGTGCCGGGCGCGAAAGATGAAATGGGCCGTTATGGTCTCGCCATGACAGCATTGCCCGATGGGCAATTTTTATTGCTCGCCAGTAAAGCCGGGCTGATAAACCTGAATAGGGCATCGGTGGAGGAGCTGCAAGATCACAGTTGCCAACTGCTGCCCCAACCACCGACACATTAACGCGCTATTTCTTTTGTTTCATTTTTTGCAGTAATGGCGTGCACTGATTTTCTTCAGCTTCACTGGGGGAAATCAGTGCCAGTAATGCCGCGGCAGGAGTGAGAGCCACACCTAACACCGCAGCAACCGCGCCACGGGCCAACAAAGGCCCGGCTTTGACTCCCGCATCCGGCTGTTTAAATGTGCCTTTCACATACAGCGGAGAGCGCAGGGTTAAAATTCGTAGCCCTTTGCTTTCCGGATCAATGGATAAATCCAGCCGCTCGGTAGCAAAATTGATATTTCCGCTAATGTTGATAATGGCATTCTCAGTATCAATCACAAACAGCCGTGGCGTCGCCAAACCATTGCGTAACTGAACATCAGCCACCGCGCAGTTAATTTTAACCTCATCGTCACCAAACAGCTTCGCCACCAAATAGTTACCGACATTCAGGCCGAGTAACTCCATCAAGCTGCGGCTGATTAACCCCTGATTGAGTAACAAGCGCAGATGACCATTACTGGTTGCCAACAGAGCTGCAACCGAGTTGCCGCTGGCGGTAAATGATGCATCGCCATTCAATTGCCCCAAGCTGTTGCGCATCGCCTGCACCTGCGGCAATAGCTCTTTTAGCTGCAAACGGCGGGCATGTAAATCAACCTTACCCTGCATAGGGTTTTTATTGCCATTCAGCCGCAGAGTAGCATTGAGATTCCCCCCCGCCATGCCAAATCGCAGCGGGTCGAGCAGCAACTCACCATTATTGAGCACCACGTGCGTCGACAGGTCGGTTAATGGCGATGATTTATCCCGATCGATACGTTTAGCTGCATAGGTGACATCAGCATCCATCACGCCCCAGCTTTTAGTATCAAATTTTTCAGTCGGCAATACCTTATTACTGGGTTGTCGGCTGCGCTCACCGCGATTGGCTTTTTCCTGATTGGAATCCGCCCCGATCAAAGGCGATAAGTCAGCAAAACGTAATTTTTCCGATGACATGTTGCCGGTTAATTTGGGCCGCGGCTGGCTGGCGGTATAGGCCAGGTTGCCATGAATATCACTGTCGCCAATTTTACCGTTAAAGTTTTCGTAGCGATAAACCGCCCCACCGGCCTGCTTGAGACTCGCGATTAAGCGGCCATCAGTGTTGTAAGGGGGGGTTGCCGGCAATAACACGCCCAGTAGCGGATAGAGATTATCCAAACTGGCGCCGGATAATTTCAATTGCAGATCCAACCCCGCCAAATTTCCGGGGTCCGTCAATGTGCCCGCCACCGCCACTCGGGTCGTGCCAGAGCGGACATCCGCCTGCAAAGGGAAGGGGGTGCTGGCGTCATTCATCGACAACATGCCGCCAATTTTGCCACTGCCGGTTAAAGGCTGGCCCTGATACTGACCGTCAATTTTCCAGCCAAAGATAAAATCAGCCGCATTATTCTCTGCCTTTTCAGCCGGTTGCTTATCTTTTTTCTCATTACGTGCGCCGCTCACTTCAGCAAACGGCAATGGCTTACCCAGCGGATCAATCACCGCCTGCAAGTCGGCTTTCAGCACCGCATCTTTCAGGTTTATCTGGCCGCGATCAAAGACAATATCATCAATATTAACCGACCAATCAGACGCGGCGCTCTTATCATCCGCAGCGCTATTCGCCAGATTAAATGTCCAGTTATTCTCGCCATTCGCCAGCCGCAGCAAGTGGGCATCCGGCTGGGTCAGCCAGATACGCGGTATCCAAACCTCTTTCGCCAGTAATGCCAACGGCGCAATGCTGGCATCGACCCGTTTTAAAGTGACCATTTCCCCGGCAGGTAATGCGGTGGATTCCGCTTTGCCTGCAGCGGAATTGGCCTTATCCACGGTTTTATCACCGACTAAATTTGGCGGATTACCCAGCACCAAATCTTCAGCATGAATATTTGGCCACGGCACCCAACCGCGCCAGCCCGGCTCATCACTTTTACGTGACCAGTCCACCCCGAGATTGCCACGAATAGCGAAAGGCCGCTGCAATTCAGCCGAGACTTTTTCATTAATAGTTGGCTTTAGGCGATTCCAGTCGAAAGTCATCATAAACACGATGACAGCGGCCAGCAGCAGCACAATACCCCCGCCAATGCCCGTCAGCACTTTTCCGGTTTTGGTCATAACAGCTCCATGCCAATACTCACTATCTTAAATTAAAAAACCACTTTAACCATAGTCGAGAATGGCGCAGGAAGGCGGGTTAGAGGAGGGGAATGGGCATTTATTAACCCTAAAGATTAGCCACAGAACAGCATTGGGAGGGACTGTAAACGGTCAAATGACGTCGGTCGGGAGAGATAATAACCTTGCGCGGCAACGGCATCAGACTGCTGCACCATCGCCCATTCTTGTGAGGTTTCCACCCCTTCAACAATCACCCCTTTGCTATAGCTGCCCATCAAGGTCACCAGTTTGAAAAACAGCTGATTCCCGACATCACTTTCTTGCAACACGATAAACAAGTCTCGGGCAACTTTGATGTACTCATAGCGCCAACTAATGAATGAGGTGAAATTCGCTAGCCCGCTACCAAAATCATCCAGCCATAACCGGTCTGCTTCGGCAATACGTGCAAAGGGGGTATCAAGAGAGGTGTCGACATGCTCCAGCAATTCAAAACGAATGTAAGGCATAGCATCGATTAGCACCTTAGCCTGCTGGTCATCCTGCATGGCCATTAGCGCCTGACCATCAATATTGATTGAGACCAACACCGAGTGATGCACAAATATCTCATGCCACTGCTTAACCATACTCAACTGCTCGAGCACCACATCCAAACGGGCGCGGATACTAATGGCACTAAAATAATCTTCCGGATTCAAGCGGGTGTCCGGTGATGAGGGATGAAAAACCGCCGTAAGCAACTCGATAGCCAGCAGCGCACCAGAGGTACGATAGATAGGTTGAAAAGTATACCGACGCTGACATTGCCGCCAGAAGCTTTGTCCTTTATTTCGATCAATGGCGGCAAAGGATGGCGCAAGTAAACCTGATATTTTATTGGTCATCATCAGTTTAGTCGCCATATTTTAGGGCACCAAACAGCTACGGCGATGGGGATTGCCGACAACTGGGGACACCCGGTGATAAACGGTTTTTCTTCTGAAGATGTTATCGACTCAGGCGACCAGAACTTTATATAGCAGCATGATAGATTATTCCTCCTAAGCAGGCTGGTGCAGCACATTTAAGCCATCTATAGTTGTTAATCAATGCCATAGAACTTAATGGAGATGAATATGCCTTACGTCAATATTAAAATTACGCGCGAAGGGGCGACGGCGGCGCAGAAAAAACAGCTGATCGCCGGTGTCACCCAGCTATTAGTCGACACTTTGGGTAAAAATCCGGCCACGACCGTAGTCGTGATTGATGAAGTCGATACCGATAACTGGGGGATTGGCGGCCACAGTGTGACCGACCTGCGAAAGTCATCCTAATTGTTTTTAGAATAATGGTTTTCAGGATCATAACTGTGTGCAAAATAGCGGGAAACTTATCAGTTTCCCGACTTACATCATAAAAAATTTAAAACATCGTTTTAATACTATTGACTCCGACTAAGCCAGCAGTGAGACTAACCTCATCTCCATTATTGACTCACAGGCCAGCTTTCCATGACCAGCAAAAATATTGCCGTTATCGGCGAATGCATGATTGAACTGTCACAAAAAGGTTCCGACCTCAGCCGGGGCTTTGGCGGCGACACGCTGAATACTGCGGTGTATGTTGCCCGTCAGGTGTCCAAACAGAGCTTGAATGTACATTACGTCACGGCGCTGGGGACTGACAGTTTCAGTAACGAGATGCTGACCGCCTGGCAGCAAGAGAACATCGACACCTCTCTCATTCAGCGTCTGGATAATAAATTGCCGGGGCTGTATGTCATTGAAACGGATAGCACCGGTGAGCGCACTTTCTATTATTGGCGTAATGATGCCGCCGCACGTTTTTGGCTGACCAGCCCACAGGCGGATGAGATCTGCCAACGCCTTGAAAAATTTGATTATCTGTATCTCAGCGGCATCAGCCTGGCGATCCTCGACAGTGCTTCTCGCCAGCGTTTGCTGACATTGCTGCGCGCCTGCCGTGCTAACGGGGGCAAAGTTATCTTTGATAACAATTACCGCCCTCGCCTGTGGCAGAGCAAAGAAGAGACACAAGAAGCCTATCGCGACATGTTGGCCTGCACGGATATCGCCTTCCTGACATTGGACGATGAAGATATGCTGTGGGGCGAGACGCCACTAGAGCAAGTGATTGAGCGCACTCAAGATTTAGGTGTCAGTGAGATTATTATCAAACGCGGCGCGGACTCCTGCATCGTCTGGGTGAAAGAGGGCTTTGAAGCCCACCAGTATGATGTTCCGGCGGTTAAACTGCCGAAAGAGAAAGTGGTCGATACCACAGCGGCCGGGGATTCGTTCAGTGCCGGTTATCTGGCGGTTCGCCTGACCGGTGGCAGTGCGCATGACGCAGCCGTGCGAGGGCACTTAACCGCCAGCACCGTGATTCAATATCGTGGCGCAATCATTCCTCTGGCGGCAATGCCAGCGGTGTGATTGATAATATTTATCGCCAGAAATCAGAATGAAGGGGAAGCGTGCCGTTGGGGTCGTAGTCGCGTAAGCGACCGGAGCGCCCCTAGGTGCGGTAACCCCTTCGGTTACTGAAGCCCGAACACAATGTCCGGGCTTATTCATAACGACGCAATATTTTGCTTATTGCGCTGTTGTGGGTATCGCGGGCGCGGCTTCAGCAGCACCAGCTGCGGCAGGTGCTGCATCTTCTGGCACCACGGTATGTGGCGTCATAATTGCGTTATACGCATCCTGCAATGCTTTCACATTCACTTCCGGCTCGCCTTTTGGCTGCGTCAGAATCAGCGTGGTGTCTTGCGATAATTGCTGCTTCAATTCCTGATTCAGTACCGTCAAAGTCAGACCTGACAAGAAAGCCTGTCGTAGCTTCTGATACTGCTCCGGGGCGATATCCACCACACCACTTTGCTGTGAACGCAGCCGTTGGCTCATCAGAATATCCGTATCTGTGCGAGCATAAGTGGCAAACAACTTACTGAGCTGATCGTTTTTCTGCACCATTAAAGCATCAAATTCTGCCTGACTCAGGCCATTGGCGCGTAAGTTCGCCAGTTCGCGCGCAATAAAATTCATGCCCGCGGTCAGGTTTTCAGCTGGCGTATTCAAATGAATGGCACATTGAGCGCGCTGATATTGCACCCGGCAATCAAAGCCCAATTTCAGGTTCTTTTGATCACTTTTTTCCAGCACTTGCTGAATATGCCAGAACAATGCCTCACGGGCTAAATCACTGCGCCAGTAACGGCTTAACGCAATAGAATCCTGGATCGGATGCCAAGGGGTATCCCACATCAGTGATAATGTGTCTTGCGTCGCCTGCTCATTCATCAAGCTCACCGGCTCTGGCGGCAGCGGCGCTAACATCGCAACAGGTGCTGGCGTCGCCCGCTTTCCTTTCAACTCAGAGAATGTTTTGCCGATTTGGGCGGCAATACTGCGGCTATCGACATTCCCCACGACATACAATGTCATGGCATCCGGGGTATACCATTGCTGATAAAACTGTTTTAGCTTCTCAATATCTACCGGTTTTGCCACTGGCTGACCGGGATCATGCCCCATCAGAGAAGAGCCTTTTAGCCGATAACGCCACCAAGGTTCCTGAATATTTTGCGGGAACGTAGCAATAGGATCGGTAGCACTATTCAACGCCGCGTTGACGGTCTGTTCACTGATAGCTAGCTTGCCACTGGTATCGGATAACCACGCCAAAGCTTCTTTCAGCAAATCAGGGCGGTTATTGGGCAAGCTCAAGCTATATAAGGTGAAATCATAAGATGTAATAGCCGGTGGCAACGGACGATCTTTATCGACCCCTTGTTGCCATAGCGACTGAAGTTGGGCAGGAGTAAAACTCGCGCTACTCATTAATGCCAGGCGCGGTAACAAATGGGCAAAGCCAATTTGCGGCGCACTCTCAGCTAATGAGCCTGTATTAACTACCAGACGTAACTCGACCCGGTCGCTAGGGCGCTGTGGCGTTGCCAACAACTGCCATGAAAACCCGTTTTCTAATTTCCCCTGCTGCCAGGCAGGATCGGGTTGTAGTGCTTCAGCCTGCACATTACTACTGGCGGCAGCCAGCAATAACCCACCAACTATGAGACGAATTCTGGTGCCCTGCATGTGAACCCCTACTTAATAAACTATCCAATGTTAAAACGATGCAACGTCATGTCATTCATGTCAGCCATCTGTGCTTTCACGCCAACCGCCAATGAGTAACATACCGGCGTCATACAATAGGGTAATCATGGAAACATGAATAAATAAGTCCAGCTTTCAAACACGCATCGTTATGCCGTCATTATTGGGCGAAAAATCAACGGTTATCACTCGCGTAAAAACTGGAACTGGGAGTGTACCATTCTGTTAGACCGCGTGCTTTTGCCGATGTCACTCATCAGAGTAAAAAATAGTATCTAAATGGTAATTTACACAAGAAAGACTATCGAGGGGCATAATTAAGAGGTGCTACCGGTGACGATTCGCCACCGGTAGTTTTTCGAGTATAGAGAGTTAGCAGGGTATTAAGACGGAGAAATGCTGTTCTTTATCTCATTATTCGGTAAGGTTTTGTTTGATAACACCGCTTGCAGTTGGTCGTTATCCAATTGGTTGCACCACTTCGCTACCACGATAGTTGCAACCCCATTACCCACCAGATTGGTCAGCGCACGGGCTTCAGACATAAAGCGGTCGATACCCAGAATCAGCGCCAAACCTGCTAATGGTAAATGCCCAACCGCAGAAATGGTGGCGGCCAAGACAATAAAGCCACTGCCCGTGACCCCAGCCGCGCCTTTTGAGGAGAGCAACAACACCACCAGTAAGGTAACCTGATGGATAACATCCATTTGGGTATTGGTTGCCTGAGCAATAAATACCGCCGCCATGGTCAAGTAAATAGAGGTGCCGTCTAGGTTAAACGAGTAACCGGTCGGAATAACCAAGCCCACCACGGACTTCTTACACCCGGCTTTCTCCATCTTATCCAGCATGCGCGGTAGCACAGACTCCGAGGAGGATGTCCCAAGCACGATCAGCAATTCTTCTTTTATGTAGCGGATGAATTTGAAGATATTAAAACCATTGAATTTCGCAATGGACCCCAGCACGACCACCACAAACAACACGCAGGTAATATAGAAGCAGATAATGAGCTGGCCCAGTTGCACCAAGCTACCCACGCCATATTTACCGATGGTAAAGGCCATGGCCCCGAAAGCCCCGAGAGGTGCCAGGCGCATGATCATATTGATGATGCCGAAGATAACGCGGGAGAAACTCTCGATAACATTAAAGATAATCTGACCTTTTTCACCCAGGCGATGCAGGGCAAAACCGAACAGCACAGCAAACAGCAGGACTTGCAGAATATTGCCGCTGGCAAAAGCGCCGACTACGCTGCCGGGAATGATATCCAGCAAGAATGGCACAATCCCTTGCTGCGAAGCTTGTTCAGCATAAAGTGCAACCGCCTTTGCATCCAGTGTCGCCGGGTCGATATTCATACCAGCACCGGGTTGCACCACGTTAACAATCACCAAACCAATCAGTAGCGCAATGGTACTGACAATCTCAAAATAGAGCAGCGCAATGGCACCAGTGCGGCCCACGGCTTTCATACTTTCCATCCCCGCGATACCGGTCACAACAGTACAAAAAATCACGGGTGCGATAATCATTTTAATTAGTTTAACAAATCCATCACCCAGAGGTTTCATCTGAGCACCGAGTTCCGGGTAGAAATGCCCCAGTAACACGCCCAAAGTAATCGCCGTTAACACCTGAAAATAAAGACTTTTAAATACTGAAGCTTTCATAACTATGTCCTTTTGGAGTAATACACGGCAGCCTGTCGCTTTGCTCTCTGTGATAATTGAGTGACACTTCTTTTTTATCCGTGCTTGCGCGGAAAATAACACCCTCATAACAATATGGAAATTATTAGTTGCACTGGATTGCACCCTAAATGCGAAATTAAGAACTGAAACGCTTCAAGCGGCAGCAACAACCGGAATACTGTCATATCAACCAGACAATTAACCCAAAATGATTAGCAATGAGAAAGGATAAAAAAGAAGCAATTTACGGCTGTGGGGTATACAAAGAATGAATGATTTTTGAGCAGAATATTGAGTAGGCGATAGCCCCCTTTTGGGTGAAGCAAGGGGGCGGTTTAGCACGACGATGAAAACCCGTGGGTAAAAGCGCCGGGCAAGCAAGCCCTGGGAAGCCGCTGCTCGGCACTTTTTACCAACAGCGGCCCCAGCACGGGCCACTGTCGGGACTATTTACGGCCGTTCGGTTGTAGCTTCTCGCCCACATTGAGCAAGAACAGTTCATTATCACGAGTTGAAATTCGCGCCGAACCATCGTTCATTCTATAAGCCCCCTCAGTAAAGCCCGCACCATTCAGGAAAGGTGCCACTGCCTGGGGTTTATTGCGCAATGATGCTTCCAGAGCCAGCAGAGCGTAAGGTTCTATGGCATCAACATCGGCATATTGGCGGTCAGGAGAAGCCATGAAGAAGCCGTCGATATAACGCGTTTTAATGATGTTATCGCCGATTTTCTCTGCCAGTAGCCGATAATCTGCGACCTGGCTGGCCTGGTAAAGATCCAACAAAGCAAACAAAGCGTAAGGATCACTGTTGGTGGTATCCATTTTCACTTTGACATCTTTCCCCGGCGCAGTACCGATATCGCCCAGTCCTTGGTCATTAGCAATACCACGGGCAACTTTCCACAGTAATGGATCATTGTCGATAGCATAAGCACGCGCATAAGAAATCAGAAATTCATTACCTGCTTTGTATGGTTTGATCACCGTGCCTTTTTTACCGTAATAACCATCACGCGGGAGGGTGTAATTTGATAAATCCTGCCCGTTGGCCATCATCGGGCGGAAGGTATTGTCTTGATCATTATAGGCATATTGAGCAAATGCTTTCAGACCATCCACCGTCCACTTCAATAAATCCTGGCCCTGAGGCCCCAAATCTTTGCCCAACTGCAACTGCATCAAGGCATTTTCAGAATAAAGGGTGCTGGTGCGCCCTTTGAGCATCATATTGCCTTCCAATGCTGCCGGGCCGAACTCCGGCCCAAATTGGCGCTGAGCGCGATCGCCAAATTTGGAATGGGTATCGGCATCATCCGTTGGCTCTTCGCGTTTCAGAGCTTGAGTAAACTGATAAACACCAAGGCCCGTTTTGGCATCACGCGGCAAAACATACTGATCGGCCAAGCGCTTAGCCCAAACCAATGCGCCGGGTTCTTGTTGGTGTTTGTAGAGTAAGGACGCAGAATAAATCAGGTCATTGCCCGCATTGAGGAAACTCAGCCCTTTGGTAGCAAAGAAAGGTGGCTGCTGCTCAAATTTGCTTTCCCACAGTGCGCCCATCGATTTGCCATATTCACCGTGGCGGCTAGTTTCAAGAATGCGCCAATCATAAACATGGGCATTCCAAAAGCCGCGAATAAACCGCGCTGTTGCATCACTGTCGACGTTAAACATCAGATCATAATAGGGATAAGCATTTTTCAGCTCGTGCACCATCTCTTTTTCGCTTGGCCCTTCCGGTTGAAGAGTTTTCAGATCAACAAACCGGTGGCCGCCCCAATACAGCAAGCCACTTGGGTCTTGATAATTCTGGAAGTGATAGCGAACAATATCTTCAGCGCGCTTCTGATAGCGGGGATCTCCACTCAGCTGGCTCAACCCACTCATCACGCGCATGAGATTTTGTTGTGCTGAGAAATTTGATAATACTGCCCGGCGGCCATCAGGGAATATCCATTCCAGTTGCTGTCCGGTGCGGGGGTCAACACCATCCGCCAATAGCGGGCTTGGTTTATCACCGTGATAAGTATCGGATGCCTTATTTAACACATTATCGACATACTGTTTTACCACCGTCAGGCGATCGGTATCCGCGGCCTGTCCGGCAGGAATATACAGCGTGGCTAGCGCTGCCATACTCAAAAATAACGCTCTTTTTTTCATGACTTCGTTACCTGTCAAAAATCGTTATAGCGAGGTGTGACCCCAAAGGTCAGAATGTAATGACTTCAGTAATAGATCAGAAACTGTATTTGACGCCTACGCGATAACGAGTTTGGCGTTCATCGGTATTTTTACTGCCAGAGACATTACCAATAGCCATATAAGGGGACCAGTTCTTATCCCACTTATACGTCAATTTGAAATCATGGGTCCAATCGTAATTTTCGTTATCCGCTAGAATGACACCGGCTTTATTCGCTTGTTTGTAATCCAGCTCGTAGTCTAATTGGAATTCTTTGTTGATTTTATAACTGAGAACACTCGTCAGGTTATAACCATTTTCAGTCGTGTCTTTTTTTGTATTAATATTGGCGCTGGTGCGCTTGTAATAAGGGCGATAACGTAATGATATAGAGAGATCATCCACGATATTTGCCTTGCCACGTAAATAAGGGCGATAACTGTTAGCGCTCGAGCTTGAATCTAATGAGAAGCCCGGTTCGATGGAGAATGTTTTATCAATTTTATACACATAGCTGGCAACCACTTCAGTGCCATTACTCACGCCTTCATGGAATGGCTTATCCTTGTCACTGGCGCTTTTCCACTTGCCTTCCAGAGATAACCCGAAGCCATTAGCAAAGCGGTGCGACATTAATAAGCGGTCTTTGTGATTATTACCACTTTGATCTTGTGTTTCATGACGATAGTCAATAGTGACGGCCATTGCGCTGGTGCTGATAAGTGATGCCACTGCCAGAGATAGTAATTTAAATTTCATTACAGTTACCTTATTTTAATAAATAACATTAATTATTATGATAAATATAGATCTCACTTATGAAACATCATTCTATTTATTTTGATACTAAGTTCCGAGATCTATGACTGATAGTTCGAAATTAATAAAATTGATATCCATTTATGTGATTTGGTTCAAAGTAAATAGTTTTAACTAATGCAATGGCACTGTAAGTTTTTTGTTATATCGTAGGTGTAGTAAGGGATTAAGGCTATTTCGGAGGGATTTTCTTTCGAATTAAATAGTCTTGACGTGATGGTGAATTATATTGTATAGCTATTCAAATAAGACAAAAAAATATCGGCCAACTATTTTCTTCACGGTATTATTAATAATGATAGCTAACATAGATCTGACATCACTGGGCCGCAAAATATCAGCCATTGCCGTTACAGCAAGTCAGCAAACGAATGTGTCCCGATGAGTCTATTTATTTTAAGGTCAACGGGCAGTCAGTGATTCGGGTAAGTGAGAGAAGCTAACACCGCTGTAGCGTCAAGGGCGCAGGGTAAAGCGGGCTTCAAACTCCTCGCGGGATAACGGCTCCGAAAATAAAAAGCCCTGACCACAGCGAATACCCTGTTTTAACAACCATTGCCGCTGCTCGTCCGTCTCGACACCTTCAGCCATGACTCGGAGTTTCAGCACGTCGGAGATGGTGCTAATAATTCGCGCCATCGCATCATCTTCTGGCAAATGCTTCACAAAGCTTTTATCCAGTTTAATGATATTGATCGGCAAGCTTTTCAGGTGGTTGAGATATTGTAAGCTTGAATACCCGGTACCGAAATCATCCAGGGCGATAGACAAGCCAAGCCCTTGTAACTCGCGCAATAACATGAGCGCTTTGTCGAGATTCTGAATACGCGCAGTCTCTGTAATCTCCAGCACCAATAGGTGTGGGTCAATGTTATAGCGGCTAATAATGGTTTGCAGGTGCGTCAGGATGCTCTCACATTGAATTTGTAAGCCGGAAATATTGACCGCCAGTGACAAGGTGATTCCTTGTGCTTTCCAGTCAGCCAGAATGCGGCAAGCTTCCTCGAGCACCCAATGACCCAGCGGCATCATCGCGCCATTTTCTTCTGCGTTCGCGATAAACTCTGAAGGTAGACGATAGCTGCCATCCGCCTGCCGCCAGCGTAGCAATGCTTCAGCACCAATAATCTGCGGCTCTTCCATATCCCATTGCGGCTGTAAAAACAGGACAAAATCACGATTCTTAATCGCCCGCAAAATGTCATTTTCCTGCGCCAAGGGTTTCGGGGTTTTATCTGGCAAAGGTAATTCAGTCGCCAGCGGACAGCTCAGACCCGCATAAGCCTCAGCTAACAATTGCTGATTGCGATTGTAATTGTAAACTAACATACCCAGTTCATCATCCTGATGATGAGCAGGCAAAGTCAGTTGGTGATTCAGTACCCCTTGCTGACCAATCTGTTCCAGCTCTTTGGCGACCGCGCGCAGTGGGTGAATAATCAGGCGATTAATACACCAGGCGAGAGATACCGAGAGTACTAATGCCAGCAGCAAATAAGTCGAGAGCATCGCCGACAAGGTGCTGAGGATAAACTGATACATGCGAAATGAGTCGGCCCGTAACACCAAATGCGCCAATGGCTGTGGATTGGCGGATACCCGCTCCAGAGAATATAACGGCACCGTTACCTGCACCGGCAGGGAAAAAATGCGTTTAGCCCAGCGGGGTACGGGCCTTTCCGTGGGGAAGTTTGCGTGTAATACTTGAATTTGATTAGGTAAAATCACATCGGCACGGCTAAGAATGCCAATGGGCAGTAAATTATTGAGGATATTTTTGGCTTGGGGGATATCGACACTCAAGATTGCCGCAGACAGCGGTTGGCGAACTGAATAGGCGATACTCTCCAACTGCGTGGCGTAATCGTCCTTGCGCTGCTGCACAAAGTGGAATAGCTGAATGACGATAAAAATACAGATGGTGACCAGGGCAACAACTGCCACCGCCGCCATTTGCTTAATCGTTAACGAACGCCTTACCCGCAAACTCACTCCCACCCATTCCGACTGAATAAAATAAAATGGTTGCCACAGTGATGCGGCGACTCATTGATGCTATCCGAGTATACTCGATCGCCCTGAAATTTTATCTTATGAAACCATAACCGGTTGGGAAGAATACCGTGGGTTTCAGTCTTTTCCTATCAGGAAAGCCACTTCAAAGTGTTATTTATCACTGTAAAGTTGCTTTTTATGTAAAGAAGCACGACTGGCTGTCACTTAAAGTCGGAGTAAGGCACTAACGGCTGAGGCGGCATATCCAAGTCACCTTGCCACCCCGCCATAGAGTAGCGCAGGTAAATCAGCGCATGGCTTGGGGTATAATCTTTGGCTTGCTGGATATCCACTCCAGCCCCCAGTGTCCAGTGCGAACTCAGGCGGCGCTCAATCAAAGCTCGCAAGGTGTAACCCACGCCATTGCTGCTGTCACCATAATCGGGATCACCGCGATCGGGGATAGGCTGAAGGCTATTGTTGAGCAGATTTTGCAGTGGATAACGCGCCCGATCATGGGTCGCGGAGTGTGAAACAGACAGCGACCCACCCAACTCCCACGACCAGTTATCTGTCCGCTCCCGATAGTTTACCGGGATAGCCAGTGACAGATACTTTTGCGGGCTGTAATACCCGCCCTGACCCAACGTGTAGCCACTGAGGTCTTTTTGGTAATGCCACCACATGCCATTCAAACCGACGGTCAGACGGCGGTTATCTTCATTGATTAGCTTGTAGTAATAGCCGGTCATAAAGCGCAGCCGCTGGTTATCGGCCACATTTTTCCCGGTAAGATAATGATAACTCAAGTCACTCCAGACCCCATTAGCCTCACCCTGGTCATAACTGGCTCCCAAGCTGACACCACTGGCGCGCACGCCCCCCCAAGTAATATTAGTATTGGGGTCTTTGCTGCCGGCAAAAGCTAATAATGAGTTGGATATCGGCCGCCGCGAAGCCGTTGCCGTCCAGCCAATATGGTTCCAGCTGTTGCTGTACGCCAAACCACCCACCACATCGACCACCTCAAAACCCATCGGCGTGGTGCCAATATCCGTGGCCCAACTGTCATTTTGCCACCCCACCGCGACACTGGTGCCGGTGGCCCGTTGATGTAAATTCGCCTGACAAGGAATCTCAGTTCTGTAGCAAGTGCCTGCTTTGTAACGGGTATTTTTGTCAAAGGTGCCAGCGTCCATATGCACAGTGTCGGTGCGGAAGAACATCCGACCATCAGCCAGCGAAGTATCCACTTGCAGCATGGTGTTGAACGCGCTGAGATCTGAAATCCCTTCAGTGCCACTTGAGTGCAGATAGTCTTGATCCAATGTAACGCGGGTATCCTGCTGACGATACAAATCCGCAGCATCGGCACGAATCCCGCGTTTGAGCCAATCATCCGTGGCTTGATTACGAGTCAGTAAAGTATAACTGTCATTATCTGCCGGAAGCTTAGGCGCTATGCCGCTGGCCACCATCGCCTGCTTGAAATCATCCTGAGCGGCGGCCGGTTGCCCCTGTAATTGCGCTAAATGGGCCGAGTCACGGAAGACTAAAGCCGTATCTTGTGATGGCGCGCCTTTAGCCGCTAGGTTTTTTTTAGCCGCCAATAGTTTTAACTGCTGGAAAATATCTGCCGCTTTTTGTGGCTCGCCCACGCCGCGCCAGGCATTGGCGACCCGCCGCTGAGTATTTAAGCTGGCCCCGTCGCCCGTCAGTGGCTCAGTTTGTAAATGCTGACGCGCCTCACTGAGGCGGCCCTCGGCGATATACGCCTCTATCTCACCCAGACGCGCATCAGGATTTCGCGGTTCACGCGCCAGGACATGCTGATAATCCGTCAGCGCTACGCTGTAGTCGCCGCGCTCCAGCGCCCAATCTGCCAATGTCAGGTCAATTTGCGTATTAGCGGGTTGCTGGCGCAAGGCGGTGATGGCCCCCGCTTCATCGCCACTTGCCCGCAATTGACGCGCCAAGGTCAGCACTTGACCCAATTTCAAGCGCTGGTCTAATTCACGAATATTATCATTCCATTGCGCCGTGGGCAGTGTGGTTAAATGCGCCAATGCCTGACTATCCCGCCCGGTGCTGGAAAGGTAAAGTGCATAGGCATAGACCTGTTCAGGGTCGCCCGGTTTACGGCTGGCCAGTTGGCGGAATTGTGCATCTGCTTGCGCCGTCTGGCCCTCTTGCGCCATTGCTTGTGCCAGCCGGTAAGTTATCCATACATCGTCCGGCGCTCTCTGTTGCGCCTGCCGATATTTCTCTGCCGCCTGCTGCCACTGCTGCTGTGCCGCCAAGGTTTCGGCTTGCTGTTTCAGACTCTCTAATTGCAAGCTATCTAATGTGTCGCGCATTTTGGCTTGTTGGCTGCGTGGCAAATTATTCAGGTAATCCAGTGCTTTTTGCGGGGATTCCCGCTGATAAATATTAGCAAGCCCGCGCACCGCGCTGCTGTTGCTTGGATCGAGACGCAATGCCTGCTGATAATGCTGCTCGGCACTTTTATCATCATGACGGGCCACGGCCACATCACCCAAACCAATTAATGCATAACTGTCGCTGCCGTCGATTTGCCGCGCTTGTTGATATTTTTGCTGTGCCAGCGCGGTGTCACCGGCTTTCAGCGCCTTATCACCGGCATCATTCAGCAGCCAGTAACGGTTGGTTTTGATCAAACTGGCCCATTTATCACTTTTCAGGCCGTCTTTATCCGATTTTTGCGCCTGTTCAAACAACCGCAATGCTTGCGCGCGGGAGCCACCACGGGCATACGCCAGGCCCAGTGCGCCCAGAATTTCCGGGTCATTGGGTGAGGCGGCCAATGCTTGTTTCAATGCTGGGATGGCGCCCACCCCTGCGCCACTGCCGACTTTTTCCAGCCCGCTTAACCGCGCCTGATAGGCCGGATCGGCCAGCGTAACCTGCTGATTAGCTAATTCTTTACGAGCAATATCCACTTGAGGGCCGGTGGAAAAAACGTCAAGAAAATGGGTCAATGCAGCAACACTTTGCGGGCTGACGGTCATCGCTTTGATGGTGTCCATCCACACATCAGCGGCATCTGAAGCCCCGGTAGGGTCTGCGGCCACTTTTTCCAACATGGCGTAGCCAAGCTCGGCCTTTTGTTGGCCGAAATACATACGCGCCAGCGCCATGCGCAGGGCAACATTGCCGGGATATTGTTGGTCCAGAGAGGCGAGTTTCTGGGTCGCCAGAGCTTCCTGACCGGGTAATCGCGCCACCAGCCGCCAATACTCGACCGCCAGATCCAGTGTCGGTGGATTGCCTTGCAGCAATTGATCATATTTAACTTTAGCTTCAGCAACCCGCCCCGCCGTTGCCAGTAGGCGGGCCTCCTGCAATTGCTGACGAACTTCAGGTTTTGTCATGGCCAACATCAATTTAGCGCGGCGATACACTTCAGTGTCGGGTGCCAATTGTTGCAACTTATCCAACTGTTTTTGTGCTTCGGCCAGATTCCCTTGCCGTAGCGCCTGGCGAATTCCTGCCGCGATAACATCCGGATTATTCGGGTCCATCATGTTTAGGCGATACAGAGATTGCTTCACCAATTCGTCTTTATTGGTCGCCTCCCCCAATCGTACCTGCTCGAGTAAAAATTGGGTCGGCGACACAGTTTCAGCCCCCTGCGCCATACCGACAAAGGCTTGAGGCAATAACGCCAAGCTTAATAGCCAGTTTATTTTAATGTTGCGCATTGACTGTTCCATGAAAGCTGAAGTTCCCCCTGACGATTAAAGCTATAGCGATGTTGTGCCCATCCCTGACCAAACAATGTCAGCACCGCGCTGTAGTAGGCATCAGCGCCCGGAGGTGAATCTTGCACACGTTTTTGTTGCTTGCTAAACACCTGCTGATTAAATGGCGCGGGGTTGCTGGCTAAAAACGGTAATAATGCTGCCGAAAATCCGACCGGCCCATCGCCACTGGTTTTGCCAGTGAGGGAATCGGTTTTCTCCGGTGGCATGCCCTGTTGCTGGGTGACCTCCGCCATTGGCTGGAAGCGCTGGATGAGTGCGGCTTTTTGCGGGCTATCATCGGGCAACATTCCGGCCCACAGATAACTGCGAATCGCGTCATAGCTGCCGAGATTCGGCTGGGTTTCATCCGGCTGCCAGCCTTTATCCTTTTGCCACACCACCCAATCAGGGCTGAAACCATGAGGGGCCGTTTCCACCCACAACCGCTGATTGACATCAACCATCTCTTTCCACGGCCCCGCCAGAGAAGCAAAACGCACCAGCAATTGTGGCGGCAAATAGCTCGGGTTGAGCCGCCAGCGGTCTTCATTACTAAAGCCAATTTTGCCCGGCAATAACATTTCACCGAGGCCCGGAATATTCACCACTTCTTCTTTGGCAATGCGTTGCAGCAACAAGGTGCCCATGGTCTGATAACGGCGGATATCCCACAACCGCCCGGCCTCTAACAAGCTGTAAGCAATCCATAAATCAGCATCCGAAGCTGAGTTTGGGTCCAAAATATCCCAGTTACGGTCATTGCGTTGCCCCCATAACCAGGCAGGCAGGCGGGCGGTTAAATCCCCCGCTGATAAGTTGTTTTCTGTCCAACTTAATAGCCGGTCAAATGTCTCCCGATCGTCGGCTACCAGAGCAAAAAACAAGCCGTAACTCTGCCCTTCGGAAGTGGTTATTTGCCTCGGGTTACTGGGGTCGATAACTCGCCCACCCTCACTGATATAGTTTTGTTTGAACTGCTGCCATGCGGGCCAATCACACGCTGCTGCCGTACCAAAACTGGCCAGCAGCAGCAGGATGCATACCAGCCGTTTAAACATGACGACCATCAACATTAATCTCTCTCATCAGGTGATAACCGGCGGCGGCTAATCAGACGGAGTAAGCGCCAGGCCATCATTGCGGCGATAATGACCACCAACACGGCGACACCGGCCAACACCACCGGATGGGTGGATAAGGTATGCCAGATGCGCTCCCACCAGGGTAAATGGCCGACATCATAAGTTTCGCCGACCCGCAAGCTATTGACGCCCGACTCACGAATAACCGCCACCGAGCCAAATACCGCCTCGCGTTTGCCACTGTCGAGCAAAGCATTGTTCAGCAAGTTATAGCCCCGCGGGCTGTCCGCCAATAACGCCACAATACTGCGCTGCGGGAAGTTCGGTGACTGCACACCGATAATCGCCGACATCGCCCCTTCTGAGCTGATTGTCGCTTTACTATCCGCCACCCGGTCTGAAGCCGGTGCCATCATGCCGGGCAAGCCGGTTTGGCGATTTGGCATTTTTACCCAACTTTGGGTTTGATCCACCAGCAGGTTAATCTTGCGGTCATCACGGAGTTCCGGCGGGATCGGGCCGATAATCAGTACATCGGCATCTTGATCTTTCGCCTGTGACCAATCGTCAGTGATGTTGATACCCACCGCCGGGTAACCCACTTGCGCCCCGATATTGCCCACAGTATTCAATAGCGTCGTCAGCTGTGACGGCGCAGGTTTTGGCGGCACCAAGACCAAGGTTTCGGAGAGATCCGCCATACGGCTGAAGGGGAAGCCAGCATTGGCAAACGCCCGCAAATCCGGCATTTCCATAAAGTGGCGATAGCCGGAAAAGTCGATGGTGGAGTTGCCGTCAATCACTGCGTGATTCGGGGCGGTTGAGTAGGTTTCACAGCGCCCCTCCGCACCACTCGCCAACAAGGTGCTGTAATCAAAATCAAAGCGTAATTGGTTAGTAGCCCCCAGTCTCAAGGCCGGAATGGTCAACTGCCTGGCTGAATCTTGCAGACCTTGCAGTAACGGCAGGCGCAGGATTTTACTGTCTTGCGGCATATTCGGCGACAGCGGGTAGTCCTGCACAAATTGATTATTCAGGCTGATACTTAAGCGAGAACCATCCATCAGGCGCGTTGAGGTGTAGCGGTATTTCAAGCGCATATCAATGCCCGCACTGCGGATCAGGAATAAATCCGGTGGCAGGTTCAGTGATAAGGAAATAGGCGGCGGCAACAAACCGGTGGTTTGCAACTGATCTGGATATTGCTGTAATTCAGCAAAGGTCATTGGCCGGTCGGTACGCACCCAGTTTGGCGCATCATAGGGCTGTCTTGGTGCCAGTTGCTCGACGTTATCTACCGTCACATTCTGACCACGGAACAGAATATTACCTTGCGCAATCCCCTTCGCCGCCATGATCAGGTCATTGTCGTCGCGACCCAAAATCAGCAATAACTTCACATACGGATTATCCGGATGGCTAATGATTTCCACCGTCGGTGCTTTGACCGGCGGGTAATCTTTCAGGAAATCAGGGCGTTGGCTGTTTGTCGCAAACACCACCGCATGCTGAGTGGGCAGTTGATTATATAAAACGGGGAAACTCTGCCCGCGCCATTGCGCCTGGTCGCCAAACCAGGATGCCAAAATAGAGGCCGCGCGTTGTTGGGCCACGTCAGGTACTGCGGCAAACACCACCGGCAAATTCAGCGGGCGATTATCCCGGGCATCAAAGAAAGGCTCAGGGAAATGGGATAAGTCATTTTTGACTGACAGTGATTGATAGCGTAAATCCAATGAACTGGATTTACTGATATCCAGCCACAATGTATTACTGGCCGGGTTCTCACAAATATTCTGATAATGTCCAACAAACACTAACCGCAATCGGTTGAAATCACTGATATAAAGCGGATCAATCGGCAACTGGATCTTCGTGGGTTTACCCAGCTGATCTTTAGTGATCGCCGTGACGCCCATCAGCTCGTCATTCAGGAAGACTTTGACCTGCGACTCCACTGGAATCAGTGACGGCGACGGCGTAAATTCGAGATTTAGCATGGCATGAGTGACCACTTCATCACTGCGCACGCCAAATTCAATCACCCCTTCAGGGTTAGTGCCGCGCAAGGCGAATGTCCCCGGTGGCGGGGCAATTTTCGCAAAGGTGTAACTCACATCGCGAACCGGCACATTAGGCTGTACCGCCGGGGTGGCAGGAGCCAGCTCCACAGTTGCTTCAGCAGCAGGTGTCGAGGCCGCCGATTGAATCGCCGGAACAGCCAATGTTTCGGCCTGGGTGAATGGTGCTAAACCCAAAGCCAGTGCGGTAAACCAGGTTATTTTTCTCGTCATCATATCATCATCAATGTTGAGCCATTGTCTGGCCCTGGCTACTCGGAGCCTGATTTTTATCTACGCCATGGGGGACAAATGATGCAATCCAGGCAATCAGGGAGGTAAATCCTATCAATACATTTCGAATCACCGGCGGAGCATAGCTGGCCATCCGAACATAGCCTCTAAAGCCCAGCGCCAAGACATCGCGCAGACTTTCAATCGGTTTATCTTCTGGGAAACTATCTTGCCACAGTGCCCATGTGTCAGCGCGAGCAAAGGTACACTGTATAAAATCAATATGTTGGGCTACAGTCAGCTGATGCATCCGCATGCCAACTTTGGTGCCGAAAGCGCGGGTGACTTCACACGGGAAGGTGTATTCCTGTGCACCGCGTTTAAGCAGCAAATGCACGGCCTCGCCATCTTTCAGTAACCCGGCTTCGCGCATCTCAACTCCCACCCCGCCATCGGAATAGTCGCGCAAAGTACAGGAGAACAAATGTCCATCAGCACGCGCCACCCCAGCGGGCATGGCAATCTCAACCCGATGAGACTGCCGCACTTGTTTGGCTTCAACCGCCACCGCCACCGCCCCGCCTAAAATTGTCATATTATAAATGACCCACACCAAGCTAATGACCACGGTCATGATTTCAGTGGCCGGGCCATAGCCCAAGCGCCACAAGCCCGCAATCAACCCCGCCAAATTGAGCAAAACCAGCGCCATATAAGGGCGGGTAATCACCCAGTCCACATGTTGCTCTTCGACCAAACCACCTTTTGACGTGACATTAAATGTCCCTTTGTGGGGGTTGAGCAGCGCCACGGTGGTCGGGCGGGCAATATACCAGGCCAGCACGGTTTCATAGATTTCACTCCAGAATGAATGGCGGTATTTACCCTGTAGGCGGGAGTTAGTCAGACTGGCGTGAATCATATGCGGCAAGACATAAAGTGCAATGGCCAGTGCTGGCGCGAAAATGATGTAAGCATGCAGCAGCAGGAATGCCAGCGGGGCCGTCAGGAAGATCAAGCGCGGAATACCCGATAAGAAGTGCAACATGGCGTTGGCGTAGCACAACCGCTGGACAAGTTTTAGCCCTTTGCCCAGCAGCGGATTATCCAGCCGGAAGATTTGCACCATGCCCCGCGCCCAGCGGATACGCTGCCCGATGTGTGCTGACAAACTTTCCGTTGCCAACCCGGCGGCTTGCGGAATACGGATATAAGCTGAAGTGTAGCCTTTGCGGTGCAGACGCAATGAAGTATGGGCATCTTCGGTGACAGTTTCCACCGCGATCCCCCCGACCTCATCTAACGCGCTACGGCGCAAAACGGCGCAGGAGCCACAGAAGAAAGTCGCATCCCACATATCATTACCGTCTTGTACCAGGCCGTAGAATAAAGTGCCTTCATTGGGGGTTTGACGGAAACGGCCTAAATTTCGCTCAAAAGGGTCGGGAGAGAAAAAGTGATGCGGCGTTTGAATCACACCGAGCTTTTTATCTTTAAAGAACCAGCCGACGGTCAGTTGCAGGAAAGAGCGGGTGGGCACGTGGTCGCAGTCAAAGATAGCGACAAACTCACCTGTGGCCTGCTTCAGCGCATTATTGATATTACCGGCTTTGGCGTGTTCATGAGTGGGGCGAGCAATATAATGCACCCCGACTTCGGCGGCAAACTCGCGAAAAGCGGGCCGGTTACCATCATCCAGAATATAGATGTTAATTTTGTCTTTCGGCCAATCAATACCCAGCGCCGCATAAATGGTCGGCTTGACCACACCGAGGTCTTCATTATAAGTCGGCACCATCAAATCAATGGTTGGCCAGCTATTGATATCTTCCGGCATAGGCACCGGCTGGCGGTTTAGCGGCCAAATCGTCTGGAAATAGCCCAACACCAACACCACCCAAGCATAGGTTTCGGCTAACAGTAATAATAAGCCGCACACCAGGCTCACCGGGTCATCCCAGTTAAGCGTTTCGGTATAGCGCCACCACAGATAGCGGCAGGAAACGGTTAACGACAACACAATCAGCATCAGAGTTGGTAAGCGCCCCGGTACCCGCCGCACCACCATGGCAATGGCCCATAACAGTAAGACAAACACGAATTGCGCCATCATGCCAAAGGGTTGCGAAATACACAGCAGGGCCAAAATACTGGTAAAAATACCCAGAATAATAAACAAGATACGGCGAGCACGTCTTGATAGTTGGCTTAATCGGCTGGCGACTGTTTTCTCGATGCGCTGAATTTCAAAGCGCTGGGGAACATCCCCCAACCAACTGATATAGCCCTGTCTTTTGTTTTTTACCCAGCCCTTACCGACCGCCGCTGGCCGACGTTTTTTATCATGGTCTGATTGTGGGCGGATGAATAACAGCCACAGCCCTTGCAGCAGATAGCGCACACCATCCCCCAGGCGCGGGCGATTAGGTGAAATCTGCGGGAACCAGTAAGCCCGATGCTGTATGACATACTGCCAGCTTGGGGACTCCAGGCGCAGGAAAATCCAGCACAGTGGCAACGTCATCGTGGTGAGAAAAGCGGTGAGCACAGTGCAGCCTTGCTGCATATAAAGATGATAACGGCGGCGCATCGCCTGATAAACCGGAGTCTGAAATAACATCCGCAGCAGGCGATTCATAGGCCGCTTTCCGCCACATTAATCAGGCACCAATTCGCCAGCGTCATCATCTCTTCCGCTGCCAGACTTTGCGCACTGTACTCGCCCAATGGCTGTTTGGCAGCCAATGCTTCGGCCACCGCTTCATCGCGGTGAATAAAGGTCGGTAATAAACTATCCAAACTTTGCAGCCAGAGCTGATGCAAATCCTGTTGTAGGCGACTGCTGGCAGTAAACTGATTGAGCAGGAAATGACAGCCAACAGGTAAATTTTGCTGATGCAGCCGAATATGGCAACTGGCATCTGCATGAATCAGAATCAGGGTTTGATCCGCCAGCGCCAATGCCTGACGGGTGAATATGCTGTCACCGGCGGGGATATCCAACAAAATCCAACCATAGCTCGCATCGGCCTGCAAGGTGGACAAATTCTCCTGCCATTGATGGGGATTTTGCTGCAAAAGTGTGCTTATCTGCTCATTTTCAGCTTGAGTTAATTGGCCAAATGGCACGAAATCCAGCTTCTCGGTGTAGCGCATAGCCCCTTGCTGCCAGCCTTCACCGTCAATTTCAGCTTTAGCCCAACCACGGGATTGCTCAAAACTCATGTTGAAATGCAATCGCAGTAAATTATCCGGTGAAAAATCAATCACCAAAACTGATTCATCCAGTTGCTGTAACGCCCATGCCAGAGCCGCAGTGACCGAGGTTGTGCCAACGCCCCCTCTTACGCCTTGTAACGCCAATACCGGCATAGGCTATTCGCTCCCTGTGGATTGCGCCAATTCTGCCAACAATGGCCAGCGAGCCATCATTTGGGTTAATCGCTCCTGACGGACAATATCGACATAACTTAATGTGGGTAATGAGAAAGCCTGACTTAATGCTAGTAGATCATCCTGAGCTTCAAGTGAAGTTTTTTCATGAAATCGATTTATTATAGTCTTCATTTATCCGCCTTGAGAAAATAGGCTATGGTAATTAAGTATAACGATGGTAGTTTTATACTTTACTTGGTAAGAAGAATCTTAGATTAATATCAAGGCAAGGACATTGGTTAATACTTATCGCAATGTTACAATTGTTTTTTGACTTTATCCAGTTATTGGCCCAATAGCACTTTAACGAAAGCAGATAATGAATCTATGTCACGATGTTTCTCATTAGGTGTTCGCGAAATCTGGGATGAATTAGCCGTCATGCAGGCTCCCGGATTCTATTGGATCAATATTGAACGTCAAATAGATGCTAACTTATTCTGCCAACAACTTATCCGTAACCAACCCGAAGATACCCGGGCGGCATTGATTTGTTCAGGACAAAAACCTGAAAACCTCCTGACTAATATCGGTCATTCTGGCCCCAAGAAATTACCGCTATTTACATTACCGGCTCAAAAAAATGCCTTAAAATTTTTAACCCATGACTTAATGCGTTCATTGCGCCCACAACAGCGGCTTTTCATTCTGTTTGCTCCCGCCAGTCTGTGGCAAACCTTTACCAGTGAAGAGATGCAGCAGTGGCTACAGCAAATTCAGCAATGGCTGGAGGCCCAGAACTGCACATTATTGGTGATTTGTCACAGCTCCGGCATTAATAAAGTTAAAAATCAGTTAGTCAGTCAGCACCGTTATTTACAAGGCCTGGCTAATCTGCAATGGCAGCAGGATAACGCACAATATATGGTTGCCTGGTGGATCACAGTAAAAGGGGTGACCGCCAATCAATTAGTTTTGCTCGAAGCCGATGAACAAGGCTGGAGCATGGCGGATGAAGTGCAGCAAGCTCTGCCGCAATCGCGCAATGATGAGCATCTCTATTTAGCCCACACCCATATTCTGGAAGGCGCCCCCCCGCTTTCTACCCACTGGCAATTGCTGGAGTCCAATGCGGCTTTAGCTCAGCGGGCAATGACGGCGCATGCCGCAACACTGATTTTTGCGCTGAATCAAAGTGAGCAAATTGATGAAATGGCGCATCAAATCCATAACATACGCCGTCAACGCGGCAATAGCGTGAAAATCGTGGTGCGCGAAATGCACGCCAGCCTGCGCTACAGCGATGAGCGCTTGTTACTGGCCTGCGGTGCTAATCTGATCGTCCCACAGGTTGCGCCATTATCGCGTTTTCTGACCATGCTAGAAGGGATTCAGGGGCAGCGATTCTCTCGCCATGTTCCCGAAGATATCAATGCGTTACTGGAAGCATTGCGCCCACTTCAGCTCAAAGGCTATCTGCCACCGGCTGAGTTCTGCCACTCGGTATTGCAGTTGATGAACAACACGTTGCTACCGGAAAATGGTAAAGGCGTATTAGTTGCGCTGCGAGCCGTACCGGGGTTACAGGCGCGCCAAGCGCTGACACTGTGCCATTTGCGCCGCTATGGCGACGTGGTGACAGTGTCTGATAATCGGTTGATATTGTTCCTTTCCACTTGCCGTATCAATGATTTAGATACAGCACTCAGTTATATTTTCCGCCTACCCGTGGCCGAAGCATTCAGTAATAGCCTGGTGTGGTATCAGGATCAGGAAATTATTTCGGAGATTAATAGAATGATTAATACTCCCGAGGCATGGCAAGCTGCGGGTGATAAAAAGACTTATAAACAAGAGGTTGATGCACCAGATCAGGTGGAAGTCGCCCGGCGCACCCCCGTGCCACTGACACTGAACACCCGCCATCGTCAGGAGAATACCCATGAATCTCAATGATATTTGGCAAATTCTGTTGCTGGGCGCGATTATCTTTTTCCCGCTGGGCTATAGAGCTCGCCGCTGGTTTCCGCGGTGGTGGGAGAAAAAACAACATTTGTTCTTATCCGCGCGCTATTTAAAATCAGAAGGGATTTGGTTGCGTGATAGTTCCTCTTCACAGACTAAGAAATCACCATGAATGCAAAAAATAAACAGCAAGAATCGCAGAGTCCGTGGCGCTATTGGCGTGGTCTGGGCGCATGGAACATCTATTTCCTGTTCAAGTTTGCCCTGCTGTGGTTTGGTTACCTGAACTTCCATCCGTTAGCAAACTTGGTATTTTTGGCCTTTCTGCTGTTCCCAATCCCGGCGTACCGCGTCCACCGCTGGCGTCACTGGATAGCTATTCCCATCGGTATTGGCTTGCTCTATCACGATACCTGGCTACCGGGCATCAACAGCATCATGAGCCAAGGCTCCCAAGTGACGGGGTTTAGTTTTAGCTATCTGATTGAATTATTTGGCCGTTTCATTAACTGGGCCATGATAGGAGCCGCTTTCGTCATTCTGGTGGGCTATCTGTTTATTTCGCAATGGATTCGCATCACTGTTTTTGTCGTCGCCGCCATGATTTGGCTGAATATCGCCGGTATTGCCGGGCCGGTATTTTCTCTGGCCCCAACAGCGGAGACTGCGGCAGCAACAGCCGCGCCAGCCAGTACAGGGCAACCCGCAGCCGGAGGTAGCCCTGTCGAAGCGGGTGGCCCGCCCACTGATGCTAATTTGACCGCCCATTTGAATGCTTTTTATGAGCAAGAAAAAACGCGCCGCACGACATTCCCGGCATCACTACCCGATGATGCACAACCATTTGATTTGTTAGTGATTAATATCTGTTCATTGTCATGGTCAGATATTGAGGCGATTCAACTGGATAAACACCCGCTGTGGAGTAAGTTTGATATTCTGTTCAAAAACTTCAACTCAGCCACCGCCTACAGTGGCCCGGCGTCTATCCGCCTGTTACGCGCCAGCTGCGGCCAGTCATCACACAAAGATTTGTATCAGCCGCAAGACCAGCAGTGTTATCTGTTTGATAACTTAGCCAAACTTGGGTTTACCTCCCAGCTGATGATGGATCACTCCGGCATCTTTGGTAATTATCTGCAAAACATCCAAGACGACGGCAATATGCGCGCGCCGATGATGTCACAAAAAGGCATTAGTAATCAATTAGCTTCCTTTGATGGCGAGCCGATTTATAACGATCTGGAATTGCTGAATCGCTGGTTGGAGCAGCAGAAGAACGGCGGCGATACCCGCAGCGCAACTTTCATGAATATCATACCCTTACATGATGGTAACCGCTTGGTTGGCACCAACAAAACCGCGGATTATCAGGCGCGCGCCCAAACGCTGTTTGACCAGTTGAATACTTTCCTTGAAGAATTGGAAAAGTCAGGTCGGAAAGTCATGGTGGTGGTGGTGCCAGAGCACGGTGCCGCCTTGGTTGGCGATAAAATGCAGATGTCCGGTCTGCGCGATATCCCCAGCCCCAGCATCACGCATATCCCGGTGGGGATTAAATTGATTGGTATGAAAGCGCCACAACCCGCCAGCCCGGTGGTTGTGAGTGCGCCCAGCAGTTATCTGGCTATTTCTGAATTAGTGTCACGAATGGTTGATGGCAAAGCATTTACCGCGCCGAGTGTTGACTGGCAGACATTGACACAAGGTTTACCCGAAACCGCCGTCATTTCAGAAAATGATAATGCTATTGTGATGCAATATCAGGGCAAACCCTATATTCGGCTCAATGGCGGTGATTGGGTACCTTATCCGCAATAATAGAAAGAATTTACGTTAGTTAATTCAGGGTGCATTTATTGCACCCTTTTCATTCAGTTGTAAACCGGTTATTTATATTCATTCAGATAGACAAAAAACGCCCTCCGTTTTATTTTCAGTTAAATCTTGCGGCATTAATTATTAACATGGTCTACGACATAATATTGCAAACAAATATTAGTTAGAAATTAATTATTACGTAATTATTTACAGTTAAAGTATCTGACTTAATTAGGTTATAACTCAAAAATAAATGCTGCTATTCAGTTATAAAAAAACGCCGGATAACCGACGTTTTTTATGGATGTTATACGGCTCTATTCCCGCTTTAACTCGCTTTTTCTGCTTCATCCTGATCAACAGCAAAGCAGGCTATCATTTGGTCGCCATACTGTTTCAGTTGGGGTTGCAACTGTGTGCAAGGGCCAAACGCTCGGCGACAACGCGCATTGAACGCGCAACCTGGCGGTGGGCTCATTGGGCTAGGCAATTCGCCAGTCAACTTAATACGCTCACGGCGCATATCCGGATTCAACCGTGGTGTGGCAGATAACAATGCCTGCGTATAAGGGTGGCGCGGGTTATTGAAAATAGCCGCTTTACTGCCTTTTTCCACACAACGCCCCAAGTACATCACCATCACTTCATCGGCAATATGCTCAACCACTGACAAGTCGTGGGAGATAAAAACATACGATAAACCCAGCTCTTGCTGTAAATCCATCATCAGGTTCAATACCTGCGCCCGCACTGACACATCCAGCGCCGACACTGGCTCATCGGCAATCACCACATCAGGATTCAACATTAACCCACGCGCAATGGCGATACGCTGGCGCTGGCCGCCAGAGAACATATGCGGGTAACGGTCATAATGTTCAGTTTTTAGCCCGACTTTGGCCATCATCGCCAAGGTTTTTTCGCGGCGCTCTTTGCTGTTGAGCTTCGTATTGATTTGCAGCGGTTCTTCCAGAATCTGCCCCACTTTCTTACGCGGGTTCAGTGAACCATAAGGGTTCTGGAACACAATCTGGATTTTCTGGCGGCGCAGTTTTTCCGCACTTTCATCGGGCTTGAGCAAATCCTGCCCCTGGTAGTAAAGCTCGCCACCGGTGGGGATTTCTATCATGGTCAGCAAGCGGCCCAAGGTGGATTTACCACAGCCGGACTCCCCCACCACCGCCAACGTTTTGCCGCGCTCCAAAGTGAATGAAACGCCATCCAGCGCTTTAACCAACCGCTCCGGTGCAAACAACCCTTTTTTGACTGGATAGTATTTTTTTAAATCAATGGCTTGCAACAGCGGCTTAGCTGCCGGTGATTCATTTTTCATTTCAATAGGTTGACTCATAGGGTCGGCCTCCCCGCATCATCGAGCGGTGTATGGCATTTAACCTGACGCCCCGCAGGCCCCAGCAATTCAGGTTCTTCACGGCGGCAGCGATCATTAGCATACGGGCAACGCGGGTTAAGCAAGCAGCCTTCGGGGCGGTCATATTTCCCCGGAACCACACCCGGCAAGGATGCCAACCGCGCTTTATCCTGCGCAAATTCCGGCAACGCCCGCAACAATGCCTGAGTGTATGGATGGCGCGGCGCACGAAAAATTTCCGCCGCTTTACCGGTTTCCACTACCTGACCGGCATACATCACAATAATATGATGAGCCGCCTCAGCAACCAGTGCCAGATCATGGGTAATCAGCAACAGCGCCATATTTTCGCGCTGCTGTAATTCCAGCAGCAATTCAATAATTTGCGCCTGAATGGTCACATCCAGCGCAGTGGTCGGCTCATCAGCAATCAGCAATTTAGGCCGACAGGCAATCGCCATCGCAATCATCACCCGCTGGCTCATCCCACCAGAAAGCTGGTGCGGATAGACATCCAACCGCGAGGCCGGATCAGGAATACCGACCAATGTCAGCAAATCCACCGCCCGCTGGTGACGAGTTTTACGGTTGCCGCCCTGATGCACCTTCAGCGCTTCCATTATCTGAAAACCGACGGTATAGCACGGGTTAAGGCTGGTCATCGGGTCTTGGAAGATCATCGCGACTTCCGAACCCACTAATTGACGCCGTTCTTTTTCAGAAATCTTGGTCAGGTCGCGGCCATTAAATTCCAGCTTATCGGCCATCACTTTGCCGGGGTAATCAATCAGCCCCATGATTGCCAATGAGCTGACTGATTTACCGGAGCCGGACTCACCGACAATCCCAATCACCTGACCTTGCTCAATACTGTAACTGATGCGGTCTACTGCTTTGAACGGCGCGCCTTGATCACCAAAGTGCACCGACAATTTGTCTACATTTAAAAGTGCCATCTCTCTCTACCTCTGTTACTGCTTGAGTTTGGGGTCGAGAGCATCACGCAGGCCGTCCCCCATCAGGTTAAACGCCAGAACCGTCAGCAGAATCGCCACACCGGGGAAGGTCACGACCCACCAGGCGCTTTGGGCGAACTGCAACACATCAGAGAGCATGGTGCCCCACTCTGGTGTTGGCGGTTGCGCACCCATCCCGAGGAAGCCGAGAGCCGCCATATCCAGAATGGCGTTAGAGAAGCCGAGAGAAGCCTGCACGATCAATGGCGCAAGGCAGTTTGGCAAAATATTGATAAACATTTGGCGCATCGCGCCCGCGCCGGCCACTCTTGAGGCCGTGACGTAGTCGCGATTGACCTCAACCAGCACGGCTGCTCGCGTCAAACGCACATAGTGCGGCAAGGCCACAAAGGTGAGCGCCAGCGAGGCATTGACAATCGAAGGCCCAAATACCGCCACCAACACCAATGCCAGCAACAAACTTGGCAGTGCCAGCATGATATCGACAACACGCATGATGATGGCATCAACTATGCCGCCAAAATAACCAGCCAGTAAGCCGAAAACCACGCCCATCACCAGTGACAACACCACCACCAGACAGCCCACCAACAGTGAGAGCCGGGCGCCGTACATCAGGCGGGACAAGACATCGCGGCCCACATCATCAGTACCGAGAATGAATTTCCAGCTCCCGCCCTCTTCCCAGACCGGGGGTTTTAGCAGTGCATCGCGAAATTGCTCTGCTGGCCCATGTGGGGCGAGCCAAGTAGCACCCGCGGCAATCACCAACATAATAATGATGTAAAACAGGCCGATAACAGCCCCTTTATTGCGCTTGAAATAGTGCCAAAACTCCTGCAAAGGAGTCATCGGCTTCGGCGCACTTTTTACTGTCGACTCAATAAGTTGAGACATTTTGCGCCCCTTATTTCTTGTGACGAATACGCGGGTTAACTACGCCATAGAGCACATCTACCAGCAAGTTAACTAAAATAATCATGATCGCGACCAGCAGCACCCCACCCTGAACAACCGGGTAATCGCGGCGTTGCAATGCATCCATCAACCAGCGCCCTAATCCCGGCCAGGAGAAGATGGTTTCCGTCAAAATCGCGCCCGCCAGCATAGTGCCGACCTGCAAGCCAATCACGGTGACCACCGGCAATAAGGCATTGCGCAGGGCATGAACCACAATCACGCGCATCCGGCTCAGACCTTTAGCGCGCGCGGTACGAATATAATCCTCGCCCAGCACTTCCAGCATTGAGGAGCGGGTCATCCGCACAATCACGGCGAGGGGAATAGTCCCCAAGACAATGGCGGGCAAAATCATATGCATCACGGCGTCTTTGAAATCGCCTGGCTCACCCCAAATCAAGGTGTCTATCAGCATAAAGCCGGTCAATGGCAAGCTATCATCGAGGAATACCGTGTCGCTGACTCGCCCCGAGACCGGGGTCAGGTTCCATTGCACCGAAACCAGCATGATCAGCATGATGCCCCACCAGAAAATGGGCATTGAGTAGCCGGTGAGGGAGATCCCCACGGCGGTGTGGTCGAATATTGAACCGCGTTTGACTGCCGCCAACACCCCGACCGGGATACCCACGGCGATAGCAAACAACATCGCGCAGATCCCCAGTTCCAGAGTGGCTTTAAAGCGGGGAACAAACTCTTCCCAGACAGCAATACGACTTTTCAGCGAGATGCCGAGGTCGCCATGTAATACGCCATTCACATAATGGAAGTATTGTTGATAAAGAGGCTTGTCCAGCCCCATTTCCGCCATGATTTGAGCATGGCGCTCGGTGGAGATACCGCGTTCCCCAGCCATGATGGTCACCGGGTCACCTGGGATCATATGGACAAAAGCGAAGGTCAGCAAAGTAATGCCGATAAACGTTGGGATAACTAACCCCAAACGTCGGAGTATGAACTGCAACATATCCCGAACTCTCTGTGTAGAATGCCAGGCTGCTCGTGGGCAACCCAGCTTATATGGCTCACATCTGTATCTGTCTTAACCTAAATGCGAAACCGGCGAACATGCTGTTACACACATTCACCGGTTATCTAGCAGGTTAAAATTAATCCAGGGACACGTTCTCGAAATGGTGTTTACCCAACGGATCAACCACATAACCTTTCACTTCTTTACGCACTGGCTCATACACGGTTGAGTGAGCAACAATCAGCGCTGGCGCTTGATCATGCATAACAACCTGAGCTTGTTTGTAAAGTGCGACACGTTTGTCATGGTCAGACTCAGCACGCGCTGGCTGGATCACGTCTTCAAACGGCTTATAGCACCACTTGGAGTAGTTGGAACCTTGTTTGGCCGCATCACAGCTGAACAGAGTGGCGAAGAAGTTGTCCGGATCCCCATTGTCCCCAGTCCAACCCATCATCACAGTTTCATGCTCGCCGTCTTTGGCACGCTTGAGGTATTCGCCCCACTCGTAGGTCACAATTTTGGCTTTCACGCCCACTTTCGCCCAGTCGGACTGGATCATTTCAGCCATACGACGCGCATTTGGGTTGTACGGACGCTGAACTGGCATTGCCCACAGGTCGATGGAGAAACCATCTGGCAGACCGGCTTCTTTCAGCAACTCTTTCGCTTTAGCTGGGTCGTAAGCATAATCTTTCACATCATCGTTGTAGCCCCACATGGTTGGTGGGATCAGGTTTTTGGCCGCCTGGCCAGCACCTTGATAAACCGCTTCGATAATAGCTTCTTTATTAACAGCCATGGTCAGCGCTTGGCGAACCTTGAGGTTATCCAGTGGTTTTTTCTCAACGTTGAAAGAGAGGTAACCGACGTTCAGGCCAGGTTGCTCCATCAAGTTGATGGTTTTGTCTTCTTTCATGCGAGCAATGTCGGCCGGGTTAGGGTACGGCATAACCTGACATTCATTTTTCTGCAATTTCGCATAACGGACTGACGCATCTGGGGTAATAGAGAAGACCAGACGATCAATTTTCGGTTTAGTGCCCCAGTAACCATCAAAGGCTTTGTACAGGATGCGGGAGTCTTTTTGGTACTGTTGCAACTGGAATGGGCCGGTACCGATTGGGTTCAAATCGACCTTTTCCGGCGTGCCCGCTTTCAGCATATTGTCAGCATATTCAGCAGACAGGATTGACGCAAAGTCCATGGCCAGGTCAGCCAGGAATGGAGACTCTGGACGCGCCAGTTCGAAGCGCACTGTGTTGTCGTCAACTTTAACGATATTGGTGATCAAATCACCCATACCCATACCCTGGAAGTATTCATAGCTGCCGCCAGACACTTTATGGTACGGATGTTTATCATCTTTCTGACGCATGAATGAATAAATCACATCGTCAGCATTAAAATCGCGGGTCGGTTTGAAGTCTTTATTATCTTGCCACTTCACGCCTTTACGCAGGTGGAAAGTGTAAGTTTTACCATCTTCGCTAATTTCCCACTTTTCAGCCAGACCGGGTTCAATTTCGGTTGTGCCGAGTTTGAATTCAACCAGACGGTTATAGATAGGAACCGAACTTGCATCATAAGTTGTGCCAGAGGTGAAAAGCTGTGGGTTGAAACCTTCCGGAGAGCCCTCAGAACAATATACCAATGTCTTCGCTTGTACACTGGCCGCTACGGTCAGTGCAATCAGCCCAATACCGAATTTCAGTATCCCTGTTTTTCCCAAGGAAATCGTCATCGCTTGTGCTCCATTATGGTGATGTGTGTTGTGTGTACGGCCAAGCCCTATAATTTTTTAGTCAGTGGACTGTACCGTTTTGGCCTATTTACCGCAGGGATGCGGGATTGAGATGTCGGATAAATGCTATCGCGACGGCAATGTAGAATGTATGGAATAACCCCAAATTGCTCTCGATTACTACCCCTGAGGGTACCAATTTGGCAACAGTTGGTGGCAACGTCAATACGGTCTGAATGGATTTATTAAGACAATGAGAAACAGCATGCAAACATAAAAAAAACTTTCCATTAACATTATCAGCATTAAAATTTATGCTACTAGGAATAATCCAGCGGTATAAACTGGCTAAATAAAATAAAGCAGTTGTAACAGCTAATGACAAACGAAAAAACTTTGTTGCTAAATGAGGATTATCTGTTCATATTTTTTTGTAATAACGATAGAAAATAGAGAGAAATGCGGCGGTGACAGCCGATAAGTGACGTGAACCTTGTCACACACAACCGGAATCTCAAACATTTTGCGTGCTGTTAAAAAAGCGAAAAACTCGCTTAATCATTCGGCCGAGCCAGAAAGAGCATAGCTCACAGTCATGACGCACTATAGTGAGGCCCCAAGACAGTGCACTCATGCTGAGAAAGATAAAAGTACAGATTTTATCTGTTACTTTATCGTCTTTTTAACCCCCATTCCCCCGTGTAATACTCCCGTTGTATCCTCTAGCGTTTTATAGCGCAGAGTCACAGTACCAAAAGCACTGACAACCCGCCCTTGATTGTTTTTTAAGCTATCAGTATTGATTAATATATTATTTGAAGTGATGACCGCACCATTAAAATTATTAACTAATTTTGCTTTAATTTTAATATCAGCATGACCATATGAACCCACAGTTTTTATCAATCCACCACTATTATAAAAATTACCATCAGCCGTCATAAGCACATCACCAATATTTGAGTGAATATATCCTTCTTTATTATTAAGAGTTTTCCCCGTGATATTAATACCAAATTTCTCTTCAGCACTAGTAACTGGAACCAGCCTTATATTTTTTATCGTCCCTTGTTGATTATCAATTAAGGCTAAACTCCGTAATATTATGTTTCCAGAACATATCTTTCCATGATTGTTTTTAATAAACCGGTTTGAAGCTATTACCAATTTCTTCTCTGCATGAAGAACTCCAGAATTTTTTACACCATTATTTCTAGAAAAGACAAAAATCTTGTTGGCATACATCCCCCCCAAATGGGAAACATCGACGCCCAGATTATTTTTATTACCAGAGGAAGTACCCACTAATGATTTTACATTTACCTTTCCATCTATTGGTGCATAATTTATTGTATTTCTACCTATAATAGCGAGAATATCACCTGACCTTATTTCTCCTCCTATTTTTAATGAGTTAGCGAAAAAGTCTAAATAAGTATCATTACTCTCGTCATGTTTCAGGCCACGGGCATCAATATCAATGACACCACGACTCACTTGGTAACCAAGCGGTCCTCCTCCGCTGAACATGGGTAACCCAGTGGTTAATGTCACATGATCAATATTGCTAAAATAACAACCATCACAACTTATCCCCGCAGGGTTAGCGATGATGACATGTGCTTTTTCACCGGCAACAATAAGCTCACCATTCAATAGACTTTTATTTCCTGAAGTCACTTCATTCAAAATAACCTTTGCCGGTTTTGTTATTAAATTTGGATTTCCTGTCGCACTCGAAGCGAGATAGTTATTAAGCGATACTTTATCGTATCCACCACCATTTATTACATCAAATTTCACATATTTATTGTGAGATACACCTTGCTCATTGGGGGTTTGGATATTTATCGCAGTGTAATTAGCTCCACGGCAATGTGCATTTAATGCCTTGCAATGTGTTTCACTCCATTTTATATAGATTGAAGATACACCAGGCTGTTGATGTAAAGGAGCATTCTTATCAACAACAATCTCAGCATATGACAATGGAATTGTGAAATATAAAAAACAATGTAATATTATCATACCATTCTTAATATTAAAATCAGAATATAGATATGTATTAATCATTTCATCCACCTATTTTATAAAAAATAAAGCGATTTTAATACTCAAACAATTAATACATAACTACAACCTTAAAAATACAATATCTATATATTAATTATGTTTATCCATTATATATAAAGGTTAATATTGCCAGTTCACCACGAAACCAAATACCGCAGGGTCAGTATTCAATTCCCTCGGCTTATCGAGTGGTAAACCGATATTAAAGTCATATCCAAACTGATGATAACTACCCCGAATGCCCAACACTCCCCCGACTAAGCGGTTCCCTAATAAAAATTGCCCCCCTTTTTTACTCACTTCGCCATAATCCACCCCCACATACAGTTGGCTGGCAAGTCGCTGATTTACCCAGGCAATATCATTTTTTAAAAACCATCCTTGCGACCCAATAAGTGCCATACCGGTGGCGAATCCGCGTACTGAACTTCTCCCACCAATGGAAAAATCATCCTGTATCGCGAGATTTGAGCGAGTATATTGATGGCTAAATGTCGGTTGGTAATGAAAAAGCTGCTCCCCCAATATAAAAGGAATATCCAGTGAAGCCGTGAGATTAATCAGCTTGCTCGCTGAAAATGACTCATTGCCTGGTGACGGCCGTGCACCAAACCATTGGGTGCCTTGCTGATAATTAACCTCGCCTCTCATGGTCGCCCAGCGGGCATAGTAGAGATGTTGTAATCCGAGTTGCCAATCAACAGTATCCGACCGCTGAATCTCCACTTCTGAATTGGCAAAAAAGCGATTAGACTTTCGTATTAATACTCCTGTGTGGCCCACCGTTTTATAATTGTAACCTCGCGTTAGCAACCGTTGAATTTGCATATCCAGCGATCGCCAACGTGAGTGATATTTAAACGCACTATTGTCTATCAACAAAGATTGATAATAGCCTCCTTGGCTGCCCGTCATACTCAATAGCCAATGACCAAAAGGGACCGAGTAATGTAGGGCAAAATTACTGTTGCCTTTATCATGATGATTATCCAGATCTCGACCCGCAGAGAAATAAGCTAAATCACTTAAAGATAATGGGTTCTCTAGAAAGAGTGTTGTACCCACACGATAACGGCCGACGGCATAGTGCCCTGCATTATCGAGAAAAGTATTAATTCGCCAAAAGCGCGATTGCTGGCGTTTCACCACAATTTGGCTGGTTAAATCCTCACGATTTAACACCACATCCATGGTCGCATTCACTGAGGGCAGACGCTGTAAATTCTCTAACCCCTGCTCGAGGTTCTGTAAATTAACGATGTCACCCAGCCTACCGGGGAAAACTGTATTTAACCGTGCGTAGTCATGGCTGTCTTCATGGTGATTAATACCACTCAGACTGCCAGGAATTAAGGTTAGGAATAAAGTACCTCCCATATAACTGTCTTCGGTGAAAGTCACATGTGAAGTGATATAGCCATCAGTAACCAGTTGCCATTGGAGTGTCTTCTGCAGAGTTGATAATCCTTTATCATCCAAACAATGACCTTGGGCCTGCTTTGCCCAGCGCATTAAACGCCCAGCATTAGGAAAGGCATCCATATTAATCAGCTCTACTCGATTAATAACCAAGCATGACGAATCATCTGAAGATTCAGCTTCTTCTGGTGTAATAGGTTTACTATCCATCGGTGCATGTTTCAGTGGAGGTGTAAGACTATTTTTTAAATCTCTTTGTTGTTTTTCTAATATCGCTGTTTGAGTTGGATTAATATCCGCATAAGCCACGAGAGGTAAAACAGACATAAAAGCCAAAAAAGGAAATAAGGCCGTCATGACTTGTGAAATATTATAATCTTTTAAGAAATTTCTAGTTATTCTTTTAAACTTCATGCAACACCCTCTCTTTAAATTAAACAATGACCTAGTCATATCATCAGAAAAGTTAGCCACAATACGTGGCTAACTTTTTAAAAATATACACGGGTTTATTTAAACTATATTTAGCACAAAAAAGTAATATTAAATCACTAGCCGTTTTGTTTTTGTTTTACCGACAACAGCTATATCACCATTGTTGTTTTTTATCGGACTATCAAGAACTATATTTATACTTCCACCATCCGTCTGTATCTTGCCATAATTATTATTTAATTCCGCAGCCTTTATATAAACCGATGACCTCTTATTTGTGCTACTTGATTTTATTTCTCCCTCTAAATTATGGACAAGACCACCACTGTATAGCAGTATTTCCCCGCCGGTAATCGCCCCACCCAGAGAATTGTTGATATTCCCTCCAGCAACCATCTGGAGTGCACCAGTTGATTCTATTTTTTTGCTATTGTTTATATTACCTTCGGCGATTATGCGTATTTTATTAGCATACATCCCCCCCATCTGACGGACATCAACACTATCTAAATAATCAGGGGTGCTCAAATATGCTACTAACGGTGATATTCCCATTTTTTCACCTGGGGATGCCACTCTTACGTTATTTTTACCCGCAATAACAAAGAGATCATCCGCCTGTACTTTACCTTTTATTTTTAATGAGTTAGAGAATAAATCAAGATAGGCGGGATCTTTATCTTTCCCTTTATGAATTAATCCTTGTCTATTTAACATTCCGTTATTAATATTAATGCCCCCACCAACGACATTAAAACCTTGTAGCTTCTTGTTATTACTGAAATATGCTTCTCCTGTTGTTAGAGTCAGATGAGACATATCGGAAAATGAACACCCATTGCAATCAATACCCAATGGGTTAGCAATGATAACATGGGCATCTTGACCTGAGAGTCTTATACTTCCTGCTAATTGGCTTGCATGCGAGGATCTTACTTCATTCAAAATAATCTTCGCTGTTGTATTTTCCAGATTCGGATTACCGTTAATCTCTTTGATTAAGTTATTATTCAAGACAACAACATCCTGAAAATGAGGGACATCAAATTTAGTATATTTATTATGTGACAATCCATTTGTGTCTGGTGTCTGGATATTTATCGTGGTGGTTTCACCACAGCCCATGATAGAGCGACAGGGGACTTGCAATGACGAATTTGGCTCTATTTTTATATCTGCTTGCTGTCCAGCAGGTGCGGCCTCATCAGCAATGATATTGGCTGCATGAGATACGGACATGCCACATAACGACAGCATGATAGAAAGTGGCAACGCAGATAATTTTCTTCTGTTATTCTCATTTACGAAAATCATATTATTCCTCTTATAGAATAGTTAATATGGTTATTATATTAGTTACATTATGGTTATCATATTGGTCGCATCACCGATGAAACCAACATCAATTAGCGGTTTTAAATAAAACAAAGTCAATATGATGAAATACATATAATAAATTAGAAGAATAAAAAATATATACTGTCAGAAATTAGTAATGCATATGAGATAAAATAAGATTATTGATAATATAAAGATAATTTTAAATGGAATACAATGAGACTAATTGAGATATCGCCGAGAGACAAAAAGATAGAGACGAAAAAAAACCCTGATATTGCTATCAGGGTTCTTAAATTTGGTCGGCGAGAGAGGATTCGAACCTCCGACCCACTGGTCCCAAACCAGTTGCGCTACCAAGCTGCGCTACTCGCCGAATCGGGGCGCATCTTACTGCTACGCGCCTGGGCCGTCAATCACTTTTTAACAACTCGCGGGTGACTGTTGTTAAAAGCATCATTCGGGCAAAAATCAAGCTTCAGCTTGTTTCAATTGCGGTGATTGCGCCCGTAAGAATGGCAGCAAGAAGAAAGCGGATAAACAGGCAGCAATAGAAATAACCACAAAGAAACCATTCCAGTGCCAAATCTCCATAATGCGAGCAATAGGGTAGCCTGATAAGGCAGCACCTAAGTAGGCAAATAACCCAACAAAACCGGTAGCCGCCCCCGCAGCATCTTTATGTGAACATTCAGCGGCAGCCATACCAATAAGCATCTGTGGGCCAAAAATAAAGAAGCCAATGGCAAAGAAGCACCCGGCCTGCAAGACATAGCTGACACCAGGCATAATCCACAATGAGGCGACAGAAAGGAAAATACCAATGGCGAATATCAGGTTCATCGGCCCACGATTACCCCGAAACCACTTATCCGATCCCCAACCCGCGACCAGCGAACCGATAAACCCGCCCACTTCAAATAATGAAATTGCCGAGTTGGCTGTCATTAATGAATAACCTTTCTCTTGCGTCAAATAGAGATTTCCCCAGTCATTGATCGCGGTGCGGACGATATAAACCAGTACATAAGAAACCGCCAGCAACCAAATATATTTATTGGTTAACACGTAGCGCTTGACGATTTCTTTGTTTGAAAGCCCCTGCCCTTCAGATTCTTGCACCAGCTCCATGGCATCATTCCGCCATTTACCCACACTTGGCAGCCCCATGGTGCTGGGTTTATCACGTAGTCGCCAACACATCAGTAAACCCACTACCACTCCGATAATACCGGGGATAATCATGCCGTAGCGCCAGCTAAAGTGCAGAGAAATAAAACCAACCAGCAAGGGAATTAATGCACCACCAAAGTTATGTGATGTATTCCACATCGCCCACCAGCTGCCGCGTTCTGAGCGGGAATACCAACTGGTTAATATTTTAGAACATGGCGGCCAGCCCCACCCTTGGAAGAATGCATTAACTATCCACAAGGTGCCAAACACCAGTAATGAAGAACTCATCCCGAACAGGATATTAATAATCCCAGTCATGACCAGCCCGATCCCCATAAAGTAACGTGGATTAGAGCGGTCGCTGATCATCCCAGAAATAAACTTGGAACAACCGTAAGTGATATAAAACAGCGTGCCTAAAATCCCGACATCTGACATTGTCAGCCCCAAGTCGCTGAGCATGGCCGGCATAATAAAGTTGAAGCTTTTACGGGTAAAATAAAAAGCAGCGTAGCCGATATACATCGTCCACATTAATTGAATACGCCAGTATTTATAAGACGAGTCAATTTGCGCTTGATCCGTTACCGCTGGCACGTTATCGCGACTTTTGAGGAAAGACCACATGTGAACCTCAGAAAATTTATCAAGTAGAGTCATCATGTTCCTCGTGCGTACAAAACCAATGAGAAAAACACCTGTAGAAAACGAGAATATTTCCTAGTTTTCATTAGCTGGCAAAGAATTTGTGGGCAGGATCACACTTAAGCAGGTGCCGTTATCCACACTGAGGCTAAAGCTTCCCCCCAATGCACTGACACGTGTTTGCATGCCGCGTAACCCGTAACCTGGCGTTAATGTTGCCAAATCCATGCCTTTACCATTATCGCGGATGGTCAGGTATATCTTCTGCTTATCCTGCTTAGCATTAATCTCAATCCGACTGGCACCCCCGTGGCGATAGGCATTGGTAACCCCCTCCTGACAGATACGGTATAGCGTAATTTTCAGGGTTTCATCTACCGGAGAATCATCGAGCTGCCAATTAAGCACTCCGACTACCGATTGGTCCTGTGGAATAAGTTCTCGCATCAATGCCGCAACAGCGGCTGATAAAGGTAGGTTATTTAATGCTGCGGGCCATAACTTCGCCAAAATATCATGGACGCCGTCATAAACACGCAAAGCCAGTGTTTCTATCATTTCGGCACTGGTTGAAATCTGGGGTTGTGTAGTTAGCCGCTTGATAATACTGGCTTGGGTACGAATAACTGTCACCGTCTGCCCGACCTCATCGTGCAACTCGCGCGCGACATCGCGCCGGGCATGTTCTTCAGCCACCACCAACGCTTTGGCCAGTTCTCGGTTTTCATTCAGCCGTATTTGTAATTGTTCATTCAGCTCCCGCTGCCGCTGGATACCAGCCCCGAGTAATAAACCCGTTAAACTTTGCGCTAATAGTGATAATAACAAATCACGGTGTGAATCTAACTCTGCCGGAGTAATAATCAATAACACCATGCCATTGAGCAGAGTGGCCACCACCGCCCCTTGCCAGCCATAACGGTAGGACATAAATACAATGGGGATCGCCAGACAGAAAGGTGCAAATAAATACAAATCCGACTCAGTAATATGATGCTGTAGCCAAATACTCAGGGCAAACAGCAGCAAATACCACATTATATGATTCAAACGCAGGTTAATTGGCTTATGTATTAGCCCCGGTTCCAGTGGGGCCCAGATCTGGCGCGCCAGATAATGCCACAATAGCAGGCAAATCGGTGCAATAGTAAAGCCGCCAACCAACCCCAATAATAGTGCCATCGCTCCCTGTTGACTGGCAATTTGCCACCCCAACGCCTGTATCAGCGCCGCACCAATAATGACAGCGCCCTGCATCAAGGGCCATTTCCATTCACTGTCATTTTTCTGATGGCGCAATAACCAAGGGGAGGCGAAAACGGCCAACAAGGTGGTCGCCAGCAGGAGGGGAAGAGCGAACCACAATAACTCGGGGTAACCAAATTGATCCGTTAGCATCCACCAAAGTAAAGCGTCCCCCAGCAGAATCCCCGGCCAATATTGCCGTGGACTTTGTAATAAAATGCCCATACGCAGGCCAAAAGGGAATAACAGCAGTGCCTGTAACGGCCTATCAACCAGTTGAGTGCCAACGGACCATAAACAGAAAGCTGCAGTGATATAAATAAATAATAATGCCAGCAGCATAATCAAACGCTGCATCATAGATTCAATACCTGCTTGGCTAACTCAACGTTATTACTGACACCGAGTTTGGCAAATAAGTTAGCGCGATGGACATGAACTGTTTTCGGTGACAGTGCGAGTGCCTCGGCAATATCACGCACTTCCATACCTTGCGCCAACAGCACAGCAACTTCTCGCTCACGACGAGTTAAGGGATCAACCGCTACACGGGCTAATTTTTGGGCAATTTCCGGCATCAGATACACTCCGCCACTGCCCACCGTGCGGACGGCATTAACCAAGTCTTCCGGCTTACAACGTTTGGATAGGAACCCCCGCGCGCCGCGCTCTAGGGCCATTTCAACTAACGCCGGGCTGTCATGCATCGACAGCATAATAACCCCCATTCCTGAGGGGAGGTCTTTTAGTAAATCCAATCCGCTCTCATCAGGCATGGAAATATCACAAATACAGATATTCGCCTGTAAGCCCGGTAATCCAGCCCTAGCCTGCTTCGCGGAGCTGAATTCACCCACAACCTGGATATCTTCCTCCAAAGAAAGTAATTGGGCAAAACCTGAACGCACGATGTCGTGATCATCAATAAAGGCAACACGATAAGTCACGGAAGACTCCAGCCAGCGGGGGGGATTAGGCTGAAGTATACCGTAACATTAGAGCAACACTGCGATTGGTATCAAAAATCATCCTATATCAGATAATCCTGTATTAATTCGGCTGAGTATGCCGTGTCGGAGTCTGACACCAGTTATTTTCTGCATTAATTCCGCCATCGGGTGAGGTATAGCCTAAACATCCGAGGACAGAGTCAAACAATTCAACCTGACGGTGACTTTTGCCGATGCGCTGCTCGGCTTGCAACTGCTCAAAAGCCGTGAGATTTGCCGGGTGCGCCAGAAACTTATCTGATGCCCAAACCATCAATGGCACGCGGAATTGCTCTGGCGGCGCCATCTCCCGTGGCGTGCCGTGGAAGTGGGAATTATCGTCGATAGATTCCCCATGGTCTGCGGCATAGAACACCAGCGCTTTCTTATCGCGCATTTCGTCGATCACATTCGCAATAAAGGAATCGGTGTACAGCACGCTGTTATCAAAAGCATTCACCAATTGCTGTTTACTACAAAAATCATCAACTCCCATACATTCAGGCTGATAGCGGGCATAGCTGCGGGGGTAACGTTGGGAATAGAGATAATGAGAACCTTTAGTATGTAGTATCACTAAATGCTTACCGACAGGATAGCGCCCGAGTGACTCTTTCAATTCATCAACCAGCAGCATGTCATCTACGGGTTTATCATCGTTACGTTTCTCAGAGGCAATCAATTCTCGGAACGAATAATTATCGACGTTCGCATTATTGTAGAACCACATCTCGCTTTGCATCGCGAACAATTCAGAAGTGAAGCCCAAGGACTTCATCACGGCGAACACATTTTGCTCTTTCAGTGTGCGCTGTGGGTTTTCTTCCGTCCCTCCTTCCCGTACAAACATACAGCGCAATGACAGTTTGGTCGAGGTATCACAAGATGTGCCACGAAAAGCGACTAAATTCTTTTCTTTACTTAGCCGCGGAGTGGTATCTCGTGAATATCCCAGCAGCCCCATATGGTCCCAACGGGTGGTTTCACCAATGATAAACACAACATAAGTGTCATCAATACCTGCGGGGGCAACATAGGTATGCTGTTTCGCGGGGTCATACATTGTCGCCGCATCATACTTTTCGTCATATTGTGTATAAGCGTATAAACCCAATGCTGCCAACCAGTTAGAGGGAAGATAGGAGTGAGCAATCACCCCGCCATAACTCGGTAAGTCCACAGTTTTCAGTTGTTCATCCGCGTGCTGTACTTTGTCCAGATAGCGAATCGGTAACCAAACCAATGCCACCACCGCCACCATCAATACCAGGGGTTTGAGGCGCTGGCCCGGAGTTCGAAATTGCTCCAGTAAGGTGAACCGTAAGGTATTTTTCCAGATAAGCAACAAAGGTAGTGCGCTGACCACAATCATCCAGATGACAAAATGCAACCCGATGACCTCTTTCGATAGGTCGGTATCCGTGGTCAAGACGGAAATGACGATGCCATAGCCAATCACGACATTGAAAAAAGTCATGTAATAGCTGGCGGCAACAGAAATCAGTACCAAAAAGGTTGCGGCTACGCGATAAAACCATCGGCCACCGAGGGAAATGACGCGCATGACAAAGAAAGTAAACAGAATAATTGCCATCACTTCGATGATAGCGGACACGACTTTTATGCCTTGAATACCTTGGCTAAAGGTGTCAAAACGACGATAAAAGACAGAGATATTCAGGAAAACACCAATATAAACTGCCAACAACAAAGAAATGCTTTGCTGGGATAAAGATTTAACTCTGTCCATATAACGCAAGGTCTCCAAAGACACTATTTGCGGTGTGAATCAATCAGACAGTAAACCCCTCCTCAGGTTCAGTGCAAAACTAATAAGCACGCTATTGATCTCAGTTACAAGAATTACCTTAACCCTTTTTAGTGGTTTAGTCTTCAAGCTAACGCATAGTCCAGGCAGGAGATATCTGCTTATTTATCGGTTAATGCGGGGAAAAGGAGTATATGCCCACAAGATAACTCTCATGGGCTGGCGCGTGAGGGCAATGATTTATTTGATATTCAATGTGACGTCAATATTGCCACGGGTTGCATTGGAGTATGGGCAGACAACATGGGCCTTTTTCACCAAATCTTCTGCTACGCTGCGCTCAACACCCGGCAAGCTAATATCCAGTTGAACCTCAATGCCGAATCCCGTCGGAATAGCGCCAATACCGACCGTCCCTTCGATACTGGCATCATCGGGTATTTTTACCTTTTCTTTTGATGCCACAAATTTCAGTGCCCCAAGGAAACAGGCAGAATATCCCGCAGCAAACAACTGCTCAGGATTCGTCACGGCCCCTCCTGCGCCGCCCATCTCTTTAGGGACACCCAATTTCACATCCAATACGCCATCCGAGGATGTTGCCCGGCCATCACGACCACCCGTTGCTTTGGCTTTGGCACGATATACCACTTTTTCGATAGACATAATGCTTTCCTTTCAGGGTCAATAAACATGAAGAGCATGTACGATTTGAAAGTATGGCACTCATTATGAAAAAGCCCCCAAACTTGAACTGGGGGCTTTAGAGGCACTATTATTTAGAAAAACCGTCATTTATAAAAATGATCATTTGGCTGGAGCCTCTATCTTGTCGTCTATCCGCTGCAACATATATGGATAGAATGGATTCGATGAGATACGCATCAGTGAATCCAATCCAACCACCAAGACGGCCCGCTCACCGCGTGCGGCGAACGTCCCCAGACTGATACCGTATTGATCACGCGGCTCAGGGTAGCGCCCATAAAGTGAGTCACTCATTGGGAATGGTAATGCCACATGAGATAACGAGAAGATATCCGGTGGATAAATCAACCCCGTTGGCGTTGAAGTCTCATTGGTTTGACCCGCCAGGGTGGTTAACGCCACGGTTTCATTGCTCTGCGGCGAAACATTACTAATCACAGTTACGCTGTAATTACGCGGTGGCGGCGGCAATAAACGGGCCAAAGCCGTATAAGAAGATGTTCTCAGTAACGGGCCGAAACTGGCCGCACGGTTCAAGTCAAACAGCACCACTTCACTGCCATTCTTCGGCAAGTGGTTGTAGAGAGCCGTAACAACAGCGCGGGTACTGACCGTTGAATCCATTAATGACTGGAAGGTCAAAATTGGCGGCAGCTCATCCATTTTATTGTTTCTGGCATCACGCGCGATTTGCTGTTGTAACACAGAAGTTAGCAAATAAGACTGACGAGCAGCATTAACCGGGAATGAGTTGTATTTGAATGGGTTGAACTCGGGCACTATCCCCAGCCAGGCCGCTTTGGCAAAAGCGGGGAAGATAGCTGGCCAACCCGCAACACCGGCAAAACGTGCGAAACTGGTTACACCAATCATTGGGGATATCAAGATAACCCGTTCAGGTTTTGCCAGTTTTGGGTCCTCCAGGGAGTCCAGCGTATATTTCATTGCCAGTGCCCCCCCGTTTGAGAAACCAACAACATGCAGCGGCAAATCAGGGCCGCTTAGCGCTTTAGCCTCACGAACAGCCAGGCGTGTAGCCGCTAACCAGTCCTGCCATTCAACATCGGTCAAGGCGCCAGGGACGGTGCCATGCGCAGGTAAACGAATACCAACGGCTACATATCCACGTTGACGATAATTTTCAGCAATATGGCGCAAACTGTAGGGGGTATCAGTCAGGCCATGCAGCAATACGACCGCACCTTTAGGTTTACCATCGGGTTGCAGGATATAAGAACGGTTCCAGTCATTTTTAAAATGAGGTGGATAAATCGAGCTACCCGAATAATAGCGGTTTAATGGAACCTGGGTTCTTGGCTCCAGTTTCTCAGTAACATTGGTCCGAACTTCATCGAAAATCTTGTTTTCAGCTGTAATGTAATCGGTCCAATTGGCTTTATCAATTTCAGCTGCGCGCATGTCATGGGGGACAAACGTATGCCAAAGCTCAAGCTTCGGGCCACGTTGTGTATCATAAATTCTTATCGCCAGTATGGTCACTGACATGACCACCAAGACCAGTACAATCCGTTTAATCCACCGCTTAATGGCTAGAGCTGGCATGGGTAATTACTCCGTAGATATATCATTTTCATTATTAAGGTCACTTTATCACCATCTGTCATGCTGTTACTTTAAACGCAAAGTATTAACTTGGTATATAGCGCGATATTAATAAAATTAACATCCAGTTATTACTGTCAAAGAAACAACCTTAAACAGCTTAATTCCCCGTTATCCATCTCATTTCACTATAGTATTAAATGGCCTCGTTTAACTTTATTGCAGTCCTTTCGTGCCGGAGCCGCCCTCATGAGTATTTGTCTAATCCTTTCGGTAATGGTTGGTTTGCGCTGAAAGCAGAAGCCTTTGCCCGTTTTTTTGGCACACCGATTTTCCTCGGAGCACAAAACTACCACCGCAACCTCATATCTGAAAATAACTCAGGCTACAGATAAAGATAATATTATCAGTAGCCTGACTCGAGGCTATCACGGCTACGCTTCGCTATTTTCCACTTGCTCTGCAATAATATGAACAGGTGCTTTACGCAACCAAACCCACCAGGCAAGTGTCATTAATGTTACCCAAACCAGACCAACATACATGGCAATCCGGGTATCAGGAAAATATCCCAGAACCGCAATAATGAAAGCCATAAAGATGATAGTGAGAATCGGTGCTACCGGCCAGAAAGGCACAGGGAAGGCCAAGCGGGCAACATTTTCTTTGCTCATTGAGCGGCGCATCGCCACTTGTGAGATAAGTATCATTAGCCACACCCAGACCGTCGCAAAGGTCGCAATCGAGGCAATAATCAAGAACACATTTTTCGGGATCAAATAATTCAAAACTACCCCGCATAACAACGCTATCGCCATCACTAAAATAGTCATCCATGGCACGCCATTGCGGGTTAAACGGCTAAAGCACTTAGGCGCTAACCCTTCCTGCGCCAGACCATACATCATGCGGCCAGCACCATAAATATCACTATTGATCGCTGAAATAGCCGCGGTAATAACCACCAGATTCAGAATATTTGCGGCAGAACTAATCCCTAAGCTACTGAAAATTTCAACAAAGGGACTGCCGTTTTGTCCAATGCTGTTCCACGGATAAATCGCCATCAAAACAAATAAGGTCAAAACATAGAACAGTAAAATACGCACGGGGACAGTATTGATAGCGCGTGGTAATACTTTTTCCGGGTCCTTCGCCTCACTGGCCGTCACCCCAATAATCTCGATACCACCAAAAGCAAACATCACTACAGCAAATGAAGCAATCACCCCCGTAATGCCGTTTGGCATAAATCCTTGATGAGACCATAAATTACTGACCCCAGTGCTCTCATGACCGACACCAAAACCAAACATCATAATGCCCAGCCCTGCTGCAATCATGACAATAATCGCGGTCACTTTTAGCAGCGATAGCCAAAACTCCATTTCACCAAAAACTTTGACTGAACACAGATTTAGCGCACCAATAAAGAAAATAATACTCAGCACCCAAACCCACTGTGGCGCATCCGGGAACCACAATCCCATATAAATACCGAACGCTGTGACATCGGCCAGCGCCACAATGATCATCTCAAAGGTATACGTCCAACCGGTCAGAAAACCTGCCAGTGGGCCAAGATAGCGGCTGGCGTAGTGACCGAAGGAGCCGGCAACGGGATCATGTACCGCCATTTCACCCAGTGCGCGCATCACCATAAATACAGCAGCGCCACCAACCAAATAAGCAAGTAATACTGCGGGGCCAGCCAGACGGATGGCCTCAGCGGAACCATAAAATAAGCCCGTACCAATGGCGGAACCTAACGCCATGAACCGGATATGCCGAGCACTAAGCCCGCGTTTGAGCGTGGATGAATCATTCTTCATGGTACATTCTCGCAAGGTTTGTGCCCTTTCAGGCAGGGGTTCAGAGAGGGCGATTCCGGTAACCGGAATCACCTATACATCACTGTTTTTTTTTAGTAATTATTATTTATTAAAACTAATGATTTATTAAAGGCTAGGAAGTAGATGCGGAGGCATCAGTTCATTCATATGAAGCTGAGCAATGAGCTGGCTTGCAGCTTCAATATCGGGAGCAAAAAATCTATCTTTTTCGTAGTAGGCCACATGTTTACGCAGTAGCAGGCGCGCAGGTTCCAAAGTCTCTGATGTTTTTAGGCCTTTTCGCAGATCCAGCCCCTGACATGCTGCCAACCACTCAACAGCCAGAATGCCGCGCACATTTTCCGCCATTTCCCACAAACGCTTACCAGCACGCGGGGCCATAGAAACATGGTCTTCTTGATTCGCCGAGGTTGGGATGCTGTCGACACTGGAGGGGAATGCCAGCCCTTTATTTTCGCTGGTTAGCGCCGCTGCCGTAACTTGCGCAATCATAAAACCAGAGTTTACGCCGCCATTTTCCACCAGGAATGGTGGTAGCTGCGACATGTGTTTATCCATTAATAACGAAATACGGCGCTCTGATAATGAGCCCATTTCCGCCAGCGCCAGCGCCAGATTATCTGCCGCCATAGCAACCGGTTCAGCATGGAAATTCCCGCCAGACAACACATCGCCCTGCTCAGCAAATACCAATGGGTTATCTGACACCGCATTCGATTCAATCGCCAAAACTTCAGCTGCCTGCCGCATTTGGGTCAAACAAGCCCCCATAACCTGTGGCTGACAACGCAGGGAGTATGGGTCTTGAACTTTGTCACAATTACGATGAGATTCAGAGACTTCACTGCGCTCGCCAAGCAAATGACGGTAAGTGCTGGCCGCATCAATTTGCCCTCGTTGGCCTCTAACGGCATGGATACGGGCATCAAATGGACTACGAGAACCTAATGCTGCTTCCACCGTCAAGCTGCCAAAGACGGAGGCCGCTGCATAAAGATCTTCAGCTTCAAATAAACCGCGCAAAGCATACGCGGTGGAGACCTGAGTACCATTGAGGAGTGCCAGCCCTTCTTTGGCCGCCAATGTCAGCGGCTGCAAACCGGCTTTAGTCAGTGCCGCACCTGCATCCAGCCATTCGCCCTGATAGCGAGCTTTACCTTCACCAAGCAGCAGTAAACTCATGTGTGCCAGCGGAGCTAAATCACCAGAAGCACCCACTGAGCCTTTTAGTGGAATATGCGGATAAACTTGTGCATTAACTAATGTTATCAACGCCTGAATGACTTTAAGTCTGATACCTGAGAAGCCACGCGCCAAGCTATTGATTTTCAATACCATAATCAAGCGTACAATAGCGTCGTCATTGGGCTCACCAACACCCGCAGCATGGGAAAGGACAATCGAGCGCTGTAGATTTTCCAAATCTTCCGTAGCAATACGAGTGGATGCCAACAGGCCAAATCCGGTATTGATACCATAAGCTGTGCGCTTCTCTGCCAATATGGCTTGCACGCAATCCACACTTTGCTGAATGGGCGCGTAAGCACTTTCATCCAAAGTTATCTGTACGGGATGCTGATAAACATGTCGCAAATCAGCCAGAGTCATCTGGCCAGGGCGCAGTGTCATTGTTGTTTTCATGCTTTATTCCCTTGAGTTGCGGCAATCATTGGTAGATTAAGGCCTTGTTCTTGCGCACAATTAATCGCGATATCATAACCCGCATCAGCATGACGCATCACACCAGTTGCCGGGTCATTATGTAATACTCGTGCAATACGTTCGGCCGCATCATCGCTGCCATCACATACCACCACCATGCCTGAATGTTGCGAGAAGCCCATTCCCACACCACCACCATGGTGCAGTGATACCCAAGTCGCACCACTGGCGGTATTTAGCAATGCATTGAGTAACGGCCAGTCTGAGACAGCATCAGAACCATCCTGCATAGCTTCGGTTTCACGGTTAGGGCTGGCAACTGAGCCGGAATCCAGATGGTCGCGGCCAATGACAATCGGCGCTGACAGCTCACCACTTCGTACCATCTCATTAAAAGCCAAGCCTAATTTAGCGCGCTGGCCCAAGCCAACCCAACAGATACGGGCGGGTAATCCTTGGAAGCTGATGCGCTCACGGGCCATATCTAGCCAGTGGTGCAGATGTTCATCATCTGGGATAAGTTCCTTGACCTTCGCATCCGTTTTATAAATATCGTCGGCATCACCAGAAAGCGCCACCCAGCGGAATGGGCCAATACCACGGCAGAATAAGGGGCGAATATAGGCAGGAACAAAACCAGGGAAATCAAATGCATGGGTAACACCCATATCTTGCGCCATCTGGCGAATATTATTGCCATAATCAAAGGTCGGGATGCCCATATTGTGGAAAGCCAACATCGCTTTGACATGTTCGGCCATTGAAGTTTTGGCGGCATTCACCACCAACGCTGGCTCGCTTTGGGCTCGTCGACGATACTCTTCCCAACTCCAGCCGGTCGGCAAATAACCATTCAGTGGGTCATGTGCACTGGTTTGGTCGGTCACCATGTCAGGGCGAACCCCACGGCGTACCAGCTCAGGTAAAATTTCGGCGGCATTACCGCATAAGGCGATAGAAACAGCGGAGCCGGCGGACGTGTATTTTTTAATCCGTGCCAGCGCATCATCCAAATCGGTCGCTTGTTCATCGACATAACGGGTTTTGAGACGGAAATCGATACGGCTTTGCTGGCATTCAATATTCAAAGAGCAAGCTCCCGCCAGAGTTGCCGCCAGCGGTTGTGCCCCCCCCATGCCGCCCAAGCCCGCTGTTAATACCCAGCGCCCTTTCAAGCTACCGCCAAAATGCTGCCGACCTGCCTCGACAAAAGTTTCATAGGTACCCTGCACAATGCCTTGGCTACCAATATATATCCAACTGCCCGCCGTCATTTGACCGTACATGGCCAACCCTTTGGCGTCCAGCTCGTTAAAGTGTTCCCAATTAGCCCAATGCGGAACTAAATTAGAGTTGGCAATCAATACCCTAGGTGCATTGCTGTGGGTCTTAAAAACACCCACTGGCTTGCCAGACTGAATCAGTAGAGTTTCGTCATCATTCAACTGAGTGAGGCTTTCCACAATTTTGTCATAGCATTCCCAGTTGCGAGCTGCGCGACCAATACCACCGTAAACCACTAATTCTTTTGGATTTTCAGCTACTTCAGGGTCGAGATTATTCATCAACATACGCAGCGGGGCTTCGGTCATCCAACTTTTAGCAGTCAGTTTTGTACCACGCGAAGCTCGAATCTCAGTATCACGGAATCTATTTTGGGCAGTCACGGCAATTTCCTTCAACCAGTTTTTCAGGTATCAACGACATTACTTAGTTTGAGTATTTATTAACATATACTCGTATAGACAAGTACAATCAAGCGCCAGAAAAACTGTAATAACTCACCACAAACCTAAAAAATAATTACATTAATAATGTTTAAAATTAATAAGTTATGAGATTTTTCATTGGTTACCAAGACAAAGCGGGAGAATTTTCGACGTGGTTTTGGCGATGAAACCAGCATAAAATTGGTCTGTTTTTGCGCACGGAGTCACATATGTTTCACACTAATTTTACATTATGACACGCAAAATGCGCGATATGTCGCCATTGCTTAATCATATTTCCATCACGCCTCCCCGGCCTAATATTCATATTAGTTGATTAGCGCGCGATGAAAGCTATCGATGAACTGGGCTTTGTCATGCCATTAGGGTGCTTTGTTGCTATTGGGCTGTACGGGTTATTTTGGACAAAACTGCATGCGCAAAACATCAACCAAACTAAAGTCATGGCTGAAAGTTCATTGTACTAGAAAGAAAAGTTATTATTTTTAGCATGTTAATGCCACCGATAAGATGCATTTTTGTCCGGTGGCTTCACTAATGTATAGCCATTTTTTTATCAGAATAAAGCTCATTTATAGATTATAAATAGCAGAACATATCCATGCATCTAAGGTTGGTTTGTGCCAACTGTGATGGGTAGAAACTCTCGCCGAGCAGAGTAAAACCATTCTTTTCATAAAATGCCGATGCATTAGGTGTCGAGGCAAGGGTTAACTTTGTGAATCCCCGATCTCTGGCTTCCTGCTTGATAGCATCCAAAATCCGAGATGCCATCCCACGACCTTCAAATTCTGGTAATGTGAAAATGGCTTCGACGCTACCGGATGAAAGGTCTAAAAACCCTGTGGCAACAGCTAGTTGGCTGATTGGATCATTAATAACAAAAAATGGATTACTCGCCACAGCCTTGGGATATCCCTCGGGCATCTGATCCGGTGTCCATGCGGTTAGTGTTTTTTCATCGTACACATTGCGACACCCATGTCTGATGGCCTGGTTCCTAACCCACCATAATTGCTCAACTTCACTCGGTGATGCTAACCTGACCTCCATCCACTCTCCTGTTTTGATTTGGTATACCCGTGGCCCCAAAATGATAAAAGCCCCGACTACACGAGTTAGTCAGGGCTTTTAAGGAACTACACATTTAAAATTAAACATTAATCAACTTAATAACGTAATACATATCTTGGTACTATTTATAAAGATGTACATATTTTTCAGGAATATTTTCGTTTAAAACTAACTCTTCCCTCCAATATATTAACTGAATGGTAACATTCCCAGTTTATTACATTTAGCCATGCTTTTGATAAGACTGGCTAAATCAGTACATCACCCTCGCGATATATACTCTTTGTTACGTGGCTTTACTTTCGTCGCGATATCCCCGATCTCATACTGATGTACACAAATCGCGAACATTACTATTAACAACAAAGCCTTACATCATCGCGTATCGTCCACAAAATGCGATTGTACAGATTTACTGCGTGGCCTTAAAGCATCATCGCATGAGTCGATTATAAGAAAACTCATAACGAATCTCACATAAAAAAATATTTCGTGACCTTTATCGCATTATTTAAAATTTGCTACATGGACACCGGTTAAATAAAAAGTTCGTTACTCATTGCACCGGTGTTAAATTCCAATCTACGTGTTCTATATCAGATGTCAATACTGTTTTTAAGCACATGTCTTTATTATCAGTACTATTGAGATTTTATGATTATTTATTGATCTAGACCGGTATAAAACTGTAATAGTTTAATCATTTCGGACACTTTGTTAGAGATATAATGAGCAACACTAACGAGGTGAGAATGTGAAGAAAAACGTTTTTTCATCAGTTCAGCCCGCTAAATTCCGCAGAAATAAGGCAACAGTTGCGCGACGGGCATTGAGGTTTATTTGGGGGCATCTCTAAAATGGCAGTATTTTTATACCCCTTGTATAAGGTAGAAACCAGTAGACTGCGGTAGATTCAGACAGACCGATTTCTTTATAATCATTTGATTATAAGGTGATTTATTGGTGGCAAGAGAAAGCGGGAGGCGAGCTTTGGCGGAAGATCACAGGAGTCGAACCTGCCAGGGACCGCTGGCGGCCCCATCTGGATTTGAAGTCCAGCCGCCCCACCGGGGACGATGATCTTCCATCTGGAAGATGGGTAGTAAGTCGGTGATTATAGCGTGTTTATTATATGACGCCATTCATTCAATAGACTCGGTGAATAGATCTACTTCGCAAAGTGGATGATAGAAGCATCATTCGCGGCTCAAAAATAGCTAATAACTGACTTCGCCATATTTATCACGATGCTCTTTCGGGGTGATTGAATAACCTTTTTTGAATACCGAATAGAAATATTGCAGCGACGGATAACCACACATTTGTGAGATTTCATTGATGGGTAATGAAGTTGCAGACAACAAATTGCGCGCTCGATCGAGTTTTTCTTCATGGATAACGCCATGAATAGTCTGCCCAATATCGTCTTTAAAGCGCTTTTCCAGATTCGATCGCGACATCCCAACGGCATCCAGCACCTGTTCAACCTTAATCCCTTTACAAGCATGATGGCGGATATAATGCATCGCCTGAATCACGGCGGGATCGCGCAATGAGCGGAAATCCGTCGACCGCCGCGCCATTACTTTCACCGGTGGCACCAAAATGCGCTGTAATGGCGGAGTTTCTTGTTGTTTCTGGCGTTGATTGAGGCGCTGATGCAGTAACTTAGCCGCCCGATAGCCCATTTGCCGCGTCCCTTGCACTACCGATGAAAGCGCCACCCGCGATAAATAGCGAGTTAACTCTTCATTATCAATGCCAATCACACTCAACTTCTCCGGCACCGCAATATCCAAATGCTCACATACTTGTAATAAATGCCGCGCCCGAGCATCTGTTACCGCAATAATTCCGGTCTGATGTGGCAGCGTTTGTACCCAGTCTGCCAACCGGTTTTGGGTATATTGCCAATTAGCCGGCGCAGTGGCCATTCCCTGATAAACCACCCCTTGATATTGCTCGGCCGCCACTAATTGCCGGAAAGCATATTCCCGCTCCTGCGCCCAGCGTTTATCGCTGCTGGCGGGTAAACCGTAAAATGCAAAACGGTTTAAACCCTTTTCTTTCAAATGCATAAAAGCCGCCTCAACCAAGGCGGCATTATCGGTCGCGATGTAATCCACTGGTGGGTAATCTTCTGGCTGATGATAAGACCCTCCGACGCCAATAATGGGTACATCGACATTTTCCAGCAATTGCTCTATTTGCCGATCATCAAAATCAGCAATAACACCGTCCCCCAACCAGTCCCGAATATTATCAATACGGCAGCGAAAATCCTCTTCGATAAAAATATCCCAATCACATTGTGATGCCTGCAAATATTCGCCAACACCTTCCACCACTTGCCGGTCGTACACTTTATTAGCGTTAAATAGCAAAGTTATCCGGTAGCGTTTCTCAAACATGGAAGTGGCTCCTGAAATAGGTGGGAAAGGGATATAACAGACAAAGAGATCAATGCAGTATGGCATTGATCTCTTTGCGACGATGGGATCAGACTCGGCGTTTGGTGGCGGAATCCATCCACACCGCCAGCAGCAAAATTGCGCCTTTGACAATGTACTGCCAGAAAGTCGGCACATCCAGCATGCTCATCCCATTATCGAGAGAAGCCATGATAAATGCGCCCATGACCGCACCGGCCACACTGCCAATCCCGCCAGCTAGGCTGGTGCCACCAATGACACAAGCGGCAATCGCATCCAGTTCGGCAATATTACCGGCAGACGGCGAACCGGCCCCCAGCCGTGAACTAAGAATCAAACCCGCTATCGCCACCATCAATCCATTGATAGCAAATACTGCCAGTTTGGTGCGCTCTACATTAATCCCCGACAAACGGGCGGCATCGATATTGCCGCCAATGGCATAGATCCGGCGGCCAAAAGCGGTGCGGGTGGCCATAAAAATACCTGCCAGCATCAGCGCTGTGAGAATCAATACCGGCGTAGGGACACCCCGATAATCATTCAGTAAATATATAGCGCCAAGAACGATAACGGCGGTAATAGTTTGACGGGTAACATCCCCTTGTGGAGCCGCAACCAGTAAGCCCAGCCGGATACGATGGCTGCGCCGACGCCATTGCCACACCACGAACAACATTAGACCAATAGCACCAATACCAAATCCGAAGCCATTGGGCAGATAACTTTGACCAATTTGCGACATAGCATTACTGGTCGGCGACACCGTGGTGCCGTTGGTTACCCCGATTAAAATGCCGCGAAAAGCCAGCATCCCCGCCAAAGTCACAATAAATGATGGCACTTTGCGGTATGCCACCCACCAACCATTCCATGCGCCGAGTACCAGCCCTAATCCGAGGGTGACAACAATAGTTAGAGGTAGCGGCCAACCGAGCCACACATCGAAAATGGCCGCCGCGCCGCCCAATAACCCCATCATCGAGCCGACCGACAAATCAATTTCTGCCGAAATAATGACAAAAACCATCCCCACCGCCAAAATGCCGGTGATTGCCGTTTGGCGAAGTAAATTCGAGATATTCCTGGCGCTGAGATAGGCCCCTTCAGTGGTGAAAGTGAAAAACAGCATAATAATGGCGATAGCCGCCAGCATGACAAAAACTTGCAAATTGACCGATTTTAGTCGAAATAATGGCTTTTTATCGCCATTTTCGGGTGTATTCACTTCAGTTTGATTAGCTTGCGACATGGGTTTCACTCCTGAGTGCGGCTTCCATGACCTTTTCTTGCGTCAGATTATGGTTAATGAGATCGGCTTTGATGCGTCCTTGATGCATGACCAACACCCGATCGCTTAATCCCAAGACCTCCGGTAATTCAGAGGAAATCACAATGACCGCAATTCCCTGCTGGACCAATTGGTTGATAAGTTTATAAATTTCATATTTTGCGCCGATGTCTATACCACGCGTCGGTTCATCGAGAATCAAAATTCGTGGGTTCAGCAACAAGCATTTAGCCAGAATGGCTTTTTGCTGATTGCCCCCACTGAGTCGGGCAATCGCCAGCTCTGAAGAGGAGGTTTTCACCTTTAACCGGGCCAGAGATTGCACAATTGTCGATTGTTCTTTGGCATCATCCAGCATGCTAAAAGAGCCGGTGAAATCATCTAGCGCAGCCAGTGTGATATTAGCCCCCACGCCCATAACCGGTATGATGCCGTCTTTCTTGCGATCTTCCGGCACCATGGCAATGCCGAGCTTCATGGCTTGCTGGCAATTGCTGATGGTCACCGCTTTACCATCAATAAATATCTCTCCCTGCCAGCGGCCAGGGTAAACACCAAACAAGCATTGCACAGTTTCTGTTCGGCCAGAGCCAACCAGCCCGGCAATGCCCAATATCTCCCCGCGTTTCAGAGAGAAAGAGACCTCATCCACCCGGCGGATATGGCGGTTTACCGGGTGCCAGGCGCAGATATTTTCCACCCGCAGAATTTCCTCACCAATGTGGTGGGCTTCGTGTGGATAGAGTTCTTTAAGTTCGCGGCCCACCATCATGGCGATGATGTCATCTTCGCTCATGGTCGCCGCAGGGCAAGTGCCGATATGGCGGCCATCGCGGATCACACAGATATGATCGGATATCGCTTTTACTTCGTTTAATTTGTGTGAGATATAAATACAGGCAATGCCGTGATTCCGTAGATCACGGATAATATCCAGCAAAATAGCGGTTTCACTTTCTGTCAAAGAAGCTGTCGGCTCATCCAATACCAACAACCGGACTTGTTTATTCAGCGCTTTTGCAATTTCGACTAATTGTTGCTGCCCAAGCCCCAATTCCCCCACTGGAGTATTCGGGTCTACCACCAGTTTTACTTGTGCCAGCATCCGTTGACAGCGCAAGTACATGGCGTCGTAATCCATAATGCCAAAACGCCCCCACTCAGAACCCAGGAACATATTTTCCAGCACCGACATTTGCTTTACTAACGCTAATTCCTGATGAATTATCGCAATGCCTTTTTGTTCCGTTTCACGAATATTTTTAGCTTGAAGCGTTTCACCTGAAAAAATTATTTCCCCCTGATAGGAACCTGTGGGGTAAATACCACATAACACTTTCATTAGTGTGGATTTTCCAGAGCCATTCTCACCACACAATGATAATACTTGCCCGGCTTCCAGTGTCAGGCTGATATTATCTACCGCCTTAACGACACCAAATTGCTTAGTAATATTTTTCATTTCTAGCAGGTAGGGCATAATTCCCTCCATATATCTTTTGTTCTTGAAGTTGCAGCATGGTTAGCGACAACCTCAATAACTTCGGATATATTAAACATCTAAAAAGCAATTAATAAATATCAGCCTTCTTGTGGAAACCATCAGCAATAATTGTGCTGTCGATATTGTTTTTATCCACTTGAATCGGTGTCAGTAAATAAGCTGGAACATCTTTTATTCCATTATTTAATTGACTATTTGCTTTCGGCGCTTCGCCTTTACCCAAAGACACGGCAATTTCTGCGGCATCATTGGCTAATTTACTGATAGGTTTATATACGGTCATGGTTTGGGTGCCCGCAATAATACGTTTTATTGCTGCCAAATCAGCATCCTGCCCAGAAATAGCCACTTTACCCGCCAGCCCTTGTGCCGCTAACGCCTGAATAGCCCCACCGGCGGTGGCATCATTAGACGCCACGACAGCATCAATTTTGTTATTGTTAGCTGTTAGCGCATTCTCCATGATTTTTAGGGCATTTTCCGGTAACCAGGCATCAACCCACTGATCACCAACGATTTTTATTTTCCCTTCTTTTATCAATGGATTAAGCACTGTCATCTGCCCCTGGCGGAACAGTTTGGCATTGTTGTCAACCGGCGAGCCACCCATCAGGAAATAATTACCCTGAGGTACTCGCTCAACCAAACTTTTGGCTTGTAACTCACCCACTTTCTCATTATCAAAGGAGATATAAAAATCAATATCAGCATTATTTATCATACGGTCATAAGCCAATACTTTTATACCTTCGCGTTTTGCTTCGGCGATCACATTACTTAATACTTGTCCGTTATAAGGAATAATAACCAGCACATCGACACCACGGTTAATCATATTTTCAATCTGTGACATTTGGGTTTCTTCATTGCCATTTGCCGATTGAACAAATACTTTAGCGCCGAGAGACTCAGCTTTGTTAACAAAAATATCGCGGTCTTTCTGCCAGCGTTCAAGACGAAGATCGTCTATCGCCATACCGATTTTAATTTCTTTACTGAATCCGGGCTGGCTAAACATTACCAGAGCGGCACATGCGGAGAGTAAAATGTTCTTAAATTTCATCTTTCGGTACCTTTCTTATTGTGCAAGCAGGGTAAGAGAAACGGTAAACATCAACTGCAATAGGGATTGTTGTCGCTTATTTGCACATCGGCAATTACAGATTTTCGTCCGCCAATTATGTTTTTTGGTTTAATGTTAATTTTATGATAACGATCATGTTTTCTTTCCTGCAAAATGCATAATCCCAGTCAGAGATGTTATCCATATAATGAATATCAGAAAGTTTCTATAATTAATCGGGTATTTATGAGATCTACGCCACAATTAATAATTCTCTGAATTTAAGTGTGAAATAACGTAATTGTGAGAATCGCCAACAACTCCGAAGATAAAAGCTCATTAGCCCGATAATGCGGGTCAGCTTCCAAGGAGTATGGCATGCAATCTTATTTTAATGAATTAGAACAAGTGCGTTACGAAGGTAGCCAGAGCACTAATCCACTGGCATTTCATCACTACAATCCGGATGAAATTATCCTTGGTAAGCGAATGGCCGATCACCTGCGGTTCGCCGCTTGCTACTGGCATACCTTCTGCTGGGGCGGGGCGGATATGTTTGGCAGCAATGCGTTTGAGCGCCCATGGCAACAGGCTGGCGATGCTCTGACCCTGGCCAAACGCAAAGCCGATGTGGCTTTTGAATTCTTCCATAAACTGAATGTGCCTTATTACTGCTTCCACGATGTCGATGTTTCACCCGAAGGTGCATCATTAAAAGAATATCTGAATAATTTCGCCGTCATGACGGATGTGTTGGCCGAGAAACAAGAAAGTAGCGGCGTAAAATTATTATGGGGCACAGCTAACTGCTTCACTCACCCGCGCTACGGTGCTGGGGCGGCAACCAATCCAGATCCAGAGGTTTTTAGCTGGGCTGCGACTCAAGTCTTTACCGCCATGAATGCCACCCAAAAACTTGGGGGTGAAAACTATGTGTTGTGGGGCGGGCGCGAAGGCTACGAAACGCTGTTAAATACAGATTTACGGCAAGAACGTGAGCAAATTGGCCGCTTTATGCAAATGGTGGTCGAGCATAAACATAAAACCGGTTTCCAGGGCACCTTGTTAATCGAACCAAAACCACAAGAACCGACCAAACATCAGTATGATTATGATGTTGCTACTGTTTATGGTTTCCTCAAGCAGTTTGGGCTGGAAAAAGAGATCAAAGTTAATATTGAAGCCAACCATGCCACTTTGGCCGGGCACTCTTTCCATCATGAGATTGCCAGTGCGATTGCATTAGGTATTTTTGGCTCAGTGGATGCCAACCGCGGTGACCCGCAATTGGGTTGGGATACCGACCAGTTCCCAAACAGTGTGGAAGAAAATGCACTGGTGATGTTTGAAATCCTCAAAGCTGGGGGGTTCACTACCGGCGGGTTGAATTTTGATGCCAAAGTACGCCGCCAAAGCACCGATAAATACGACCTGTTCTATGGCCATATCGGGGCGATGGACACGATGGCATTAGCATTGAAAATTGCAGCGAAAATGATTGAAGGTGGTCAGTTAGATCAACAGGTTGCGAAACGTTATGCCGGTTGGAATACAGAGTTGGGCCAGCAAATTTTGCAAGGCAAACTGTCGCTGGAAGATTTGGCGCGCTATGCCGGCCAACATAATCTGAACCCACAGCACCACAGTGGTCATCAAGAGAAACTGGAAAATCTGGTTAACCGCTATATCTTTGGCTGATAGTTTTATTTATCTGATGCCTGCGCCGAATAGATGAAATTTTGTTGAAAAATAGCCTATTAATATGAGGAACACCTATGTACCTTGGCATCGATCTAGGCACCTCCGGCGTTAAAGCCATTCTCCTGGCCGAAAACGGGCAAGTCATTGCCAGCCAAGGTGCAGCATTATCCGTCTCCCGCCCACACCCTTTATGGTCTGAGCAAGACCCCGCCGATTGGTGGCAAGCCACTGATCAGGCTATGAAATTCTTAGCCACAGACCATGATTTAAAACAAGTAAAAGCCCTCGGACTGACCGGCCAAATGCACGGCGCAACCTTGTTGGATAAACAGCATCGGGTGCTGCGCCCGGCTATTTTATGGAATGATGGCCGCAGTTTTGCTCAGTGCCAGGCGCTGGAAAAAGCAGTAGTGGAATCCCGCCACATTACCGGCAATCTGATGATGCCGGGCTTTACTGCACCGAAGCTGAAATGGTTGGCAGAACATGAGCCAGATATTTTCAATCGCATTGATAAGGTGCTGTTACCCAAAGATTATTTACGTTTTCTGATCAGTGGCGATTTTGCCAGTGATCTGTCCGATGCCGCAGGAACAATGTGGCTCGATGTGGCAAAACGCGACTGGAGCGATGAAATGCTGGCGGCCTGCAACCTTAATCGCCAGCACATGCCCGCCCTGTTCGAAGGTAGCCAGATTACCGGCCATGTCAGTGCCGATATTGCGCGCCGCTGGGGTATCAACTCTGTTCCGGTGGTTGCTGGCGGAGGTGATAATGCTGCCGGAGCAATCGGGGTGGGCTTGTATCAAACCGGGCAGGCAATGCTATCGCTGGGTACATCCGGCGTCTATTTTGCGGTCAGTGATGGCTTTTTGAGTAACCCGGCCAGCGCCGTGCACAGCTTTTGCCATGCTTTGCCGCATACCTGGCACTTGATGTCAGTGATGTTGAGCGCCGCGTCATGTCTTGATTGGGCTTGCCAACTTACCGGGGCCGAGAGTGTTCCTGCGCTGATTGATGAAGTGGCAAATACGCCGCAAGCCGCCACGCCAGTGTGGTTCTTGCCCTACCTTTCTGGCGAACGAACTCCTCATAATAATCCGAATGCTAAAGGGGCTTTCTGGGGCTTTACCCATGAACATGGCCGGGCAGATTTAGCCCGTGCGGTATTGGAAGGAGTAGGATTTGCTTTAGCCGACGGAATGGATGCCCTGCATGCCAGTGGATTACAGCCCAAATCGGTCACATTAATTGGTGGCGGAGCGCGAAGCCCTTATTGGCGTCAAATGCTGGCAGATATTAGCGGCCAAACGCTGGAGTATCGAACTGGAGGTGATGTCGGCCCTGCTTTAGGTGCCGCCCGATTAGCCCAAATTGCTCTCAATCCGGATATTCCATTAGCTGATTTATTGCCTGCGCTACCACTGGAGCAAACACATTTTCCAGATGCACTACGCCATCAGAATTATGCTGATCGTCGCGTCATCTTTAAAAAGCTTTGCCAGCAATTACTGCCACTATGTGAATAACCTAAATTGTATGAATAAGCTAAATTGTGTGAATAGGCTAGATTGTGTGAATAAGCTAAAGTGCAGCCTATAACGCATCACAGGTTGTGGAGAGGATTATTTCTTTTCCACAGCCTGAATCTGGCAATGACCTATCGAGCAGTTAACATGACGAATGATCATCTGACCAAAATCATCCATATAGCCGATGCTATAATGGTCACCATTATATCCGGGAGTCTCGATGGACTCAGTGTTAAATGGCGCAATCATGACACTGTCAAAACCGGGGAAATTACCGTGATTATCCTGATTTAAATGCCCTAGCGTGACGTAATACGGCGTAGGATTATGAATTTTAAGCATTTCTCTTTGTTGGCTAAACTGTAATTTCTCCTGCCAGACATTCTTATAATCCGCTTTAATCGCCGCTGGTCGATAAAATAATTTTATTTTGCTTTGAATCGCTATTTGTACCGCATCAGTTATTTCACTCTTCGGCGGTATTTCCCGTACATTAAAATAGAACAAAGTTTCACGATCAGTGGCTAACTGCTCAACATCCGGTAGCGAAATAATGCGCACCAAGCTTTTCTGCCCCGTATCAATCCGCTGTATCGGGGGTAACACAGATAATGGGCTATCCACTTTTTGTCCGGCTGTATTTTCTAACCAAGCTTGCGCCAAATAAGGCGATGTCTCGCTTTTATTTTGCAAAACAATGCTGGCTGATGTGTCGGCACTATTGAAAATAATCCGCGTTCTGTCCAGATTGATTGCCGCCTGACTCACTCCCGTGCCAAGTAAAAGCGCTATTCCCATCAGGACGTTATTTAACTGATAGCTTTTTTTTATCAACATCGCGTTATTAAGGTCTTTCATGGTTTATTCCATTCCAATGTATATCGTCTTACCGTGAATAACGTTTTCCCTTAATAAGTATTTTCGGCCAATAAACTGTTTTAATGAATATTTTTCTCATTAACTTTTTAATCTACCGGAGCGGAAGTAAAATCTGGTCCCTTTTACTCCCTATGATGGCCGGATTTGGCATTCCTCTCAATTCAAAACCCGCTAATAATGAGGCCATACCCATATGGCGGAGGGCCGGAAATGACTCACAGTGCATTACTGATCATTGATGTTCAACAATCTTTCGAACATAAATCTTTTTGGCGGCAAGAAGACTTACCCGCTTTCTCTACAGCACTGAACCAACTGATTACGGGCTGTAAACAGCGGGGCATTGCGCTAGTGGATGTCTTCCATGTTGCTCCTGATGGCCCGTTTTCACTGGCTTCTGGCTATGTTAAGCCCATGTCGCTGGTGTCCCATCAAGCGGATGTCACCGTGCATAAACGGGTGCATAATGCACTGACTGACTCAGGGCTGGCTCAATGGCTTAAGGAGCGACAAATAAATCACCTGATTATTGCTGGCATGCGCACTGAACAATGTTGTGAAACCACAGCGCGCGTGGCGTCAGATTTGGGTTATCAAGTCACTTTTGTCACGGATGCCACATTGACGTTCCCTATGACTCAGCCTAATGGCATTGTTCTGAGCAGTGCTGAATTAAAATTACGCACCGCAACCGTGCTCATCGACCGGTTTGCTGCGGTTCATACCGTAGCAGAAACATTGCATGTCCTGGATGAATTATACAATAAGTGATATTTAACCAAAGAGCCTTATGTCCCTAGCATCAAAGTGGATATATCAACCGGTAACTGTGGATTAATAATGCAACGAAATGTCTATTTTCTCTTGCTGCCCGGCGTGTTATCGCTGGATTTAACCGGCCCCGCTGAAACGCTACGGCTGGCATGTTCATTTAAGTTGTTTTATATCAGTCCGTTACCAGAAGTAATGTCTTCCACTGAGATGATGTTGGGCCAGTTGCAGCCGCTGCCAGACAGCTTACCGGAAGGCAGTTTACTGGTGGTGCCGGGGGTGAGCGATTCGCGCCACTATTTTGCGACCGAGACTGCAACAATAGCTCGCCACTGGCTACAACAGCAGAAAGCCGCGATTACACAGCAAAAAACCATTCTAGTTTGTGTCTGTTCTGGGGCGTTGTTAGCCGCTCAAGCCGGGCTACTGGATGGCTACCAATGCACGACTCATCACCATGTGCTTGAACGGCTGCGCCAACAAGCTCCGGCGGCACAAACCAAAGAAAATCGTATTTTTGTGGAAGATCGCGGGGTCTACACCAGCGCGGGAATTACCGCCGGTATTGATCTCTCTTTGCATCTGATTAGCCGCTATTGTAGCCCGCAAACCGCGCTGGAAGTGGCCCGGGAGATGGTGGTTTATTTCCGCCGCTCGGGGGATGATCCCCAACTCTCACCGTGGTTACGTTACCGCAACCATCTCCACCCGGCGGTACATCGGGCGCAAGATGTGATGTCCGCAGCCCCCCAAGCGGAGTGGTCGCTGCTTCAAGTCGCGCAGAAAGCCCATGTCAGCAGCCGTCATTTAACCCGATTATTCCGCGAGCATGTCGGGATCAGTGTGCGAGAATTTCATGAGCAACTGCGGGTCGCCGTGGCTGAAGTCCGCCTGCAAGAGGGGTTTAATTTAGAGAAAGCGGCACTGGCGGCGGGGTTTTCCTCCGCCCGCCAGCTTCGACGCGCACAACAGCGCGGGCAGGTCACAGTTAACTGACTAATCGCCGCCGGTCAATGCACTGTAATCCCATTGAGAATAAGGTGCTCAGCGCCAGCGCTAATGCGAAGACATAGAAAATATCCAGCACCGGATGGCCAGTAAAATCATAATGATGGGTGCGGATAAAATGAATAATAAGCGCATGGAAACCGTAAATCGCTAGCGAATGCCCGGCAAGCCAACTCAACCAGGCAATAGGCTGATTCAGACAATTTTTAAACCACACCAGCAGTGATACCGCCGCAACAAAAACCAACGGGCCGCAGTACATATAGAAGGTATCCGCAAAGCTGCCATTGATTCGCGTCTGTTTCTCCGTTGAGATAGCAATAAATATCACACTCATAATAAACAACAATGCCGCGCCCCAACTGATGGCCCGCCCTCGCGTATCAAGCATGCCAATGGCCCGCCCCAGCAGCGCATACAATAAGTAATAGAAAGTATCGCCGTAGATATAGAGATTTATTGGCAATAAATGGAAGTCGCCAAAGGTGTATTGGCTGGTCTGCGGGTTAGCCACCACCGCCAGCAGCAGAATGACCACCGCCAGATAGCGACCTGATACCGGTTTAACATTAATCAGCGGTGAAACCAGGTAAACCACGATAATGGCGTAGAAAAACCATAAATGATAAAACACCGGTTTTTGCAGAATATTGTTCAGCGCCGCCCAACCATTGATGGGGGTCAGCGTCGAAATATAAATCAGTGCAATCAAGCTGTAGAACAACAAACACAGCCCAATGCGGGTAAAATGCTTTTTCTGCGCGCTTTTTTCACCAAAAAATAGATAACCGGAGATCATAAAGAACAAAGGCACACAAGCTCGAGAGGCCGAGTTCAGCAAATTGGCAATGTCCCAATTCACTTCTCCCACCTGCGCACCGCTAGTGACGTAATAAGTCGTGGCGTGGATCATGACCACCATAATGCAGGCGACGGCCCGCAAGTTATCAATCCAGCCTATCTTATTGGTCATGCATACTCTCAATCACCCGTTTGTATACTTAGAAGCGCCTAGTTATTTAGGACGCCAATAATCAGGTTGCAAACAATAACGTAAATTCGACTTATACCCAAAGTAAATGAAACTACATCAAGGACGAAAGGCATTACCCAAAATCTACGAAGGGTAATTGTTGCTATAACGTTACATTGACGGCAAAATAACCGCCCTAACACACTCAGATGCTATACTTTATCTGAATGTTTCATTTTTTTGTGTTTATTATTAACAACTTAACTTATGCAAACTTCATTTTCACCCGCGACGCGTTTAGGTCGACGGGCGCTTTTATTTCCCCTGTGTTTGGTATTATTCGAATTTACCACCTATATCGCTAACGATATGATTCAGCCCGGTATGCTGGCGGTGGTTGCCGATTTTAATGCCAGCATTGAGTGGGTTCCGACCTCCATGACAGCTTATTTGGCTGGCGGGATGTTTCTGCAATGGTTGCTGGGGCCATTATCGGATCGCCGTGGGCGTCGCCCGGTGATGCTGGTTGGCGTCGCATTTTTTGTGGCGACGTGCCTTGCCATATTATTGGTCACGTCAATTGAACAGTTTATCGCCATGCGCTTCCTGCAAGGGATCGGCCTGTGCTTTATCGGCGCTGTCGGTTACGCCACTATTCAGGAATCATTTGAAGAAGCGGTCTGTATTAAAATCACCGCACTGATGGCAAATGTGGCGTTAATTGCCCCGCTGCTCGGCCCCTTGGCCGGTGCCGCCTTGATACATGTCGCCCCGTGGCAATCCATGTTTGTGATATTCGCGGTGCTGGGTGCAATTTCATTTGCCGGATTGTGGCGTGCAATGCCAGAAACCGCCTCGCGCAAAGGGGAAAAACTGTCAGTGGGGGCGATGTGGCACGATTATAAGCAAGTGCTCGCCAACCGCCGTTTTCTGTGCGGCTCCCTGGCATTGGGCTTTGCCAGCTTGCCCCTGCTGGCATGGATTGCACAATCGCCAGTGATTCTGATCAGCGGTGAAAAATTATCTACTGTGGAATATGGCGTTTTGCAGGTGCCCATTTTCGGCGCACTGATTATCGGTAACCTGACACTGGCGAGACTCAGCGGCAAAACCTCAATTCCACAGCTTATCCGCTATGGCGCAGGCCCGATGATTATTGGCCTGATGATTGCCGCCGGCTCTACCCTCTATTCATCTCATGCTTATTTGTGGATGACGGCGGGATTGAGTCTCTATGCTTTTGGTATCGGCCTGGCGAACGCCGGTTTGGTGCGCCTAACCCTGTTCTCCAGCGATATCAGTAAAGGCACTGTGTCGGCGGCCATGGGGATGATCAGTATGATGGTCTTCACCTTGGGAATTGAGTTCGCCAAAGTGGCCTATTTGTGGGGCAACAGCGGAGTCTTTAATCTGTTCAATCTCATCAGTGGCCTGCTGTGGCTGGGCTTGGTGATGATTTTTATCCGTAAACAGCCGGAGACATTGGCTACAGAGTAGTCTATATCTTTCGGCCCGCTATCTGGAACAATGCCACTGCGTAGCGATAAAACTGTTAATTAAAGAGACTTTTAATGACTGCCTATGTTATTAAAGAGTTGTTTAATAACGTTTGGTCTTATTAAAGGGGTCTTTAATGAAGCGTGTATCTGGTCGATTTGTGACAACCCATAGCCATCAGGAAGTCGTCAATGCCTTTGTGCCAGCGTCTTTACCGCCATCTGCCCCTGACCTAGACTCGATATCGTATCAAGAACTCAACAACAAGGCTGAGCTTGCTCTGGCCAGACTGTCAGGCATGTCCGGTCTGGTTACATCAGGAGAATGGCTCATCTACAGCGCAATACGGCGAGAAGCGTTGCTCACTTCACAGCTTGAAGGAACTCAGGCGACGCTGACAGATGTTTTTGATGAAGAAGCAGGGTTGCCTGTAACAAATGCGGATGATGTTGAGGAAGTTACTCAATATCTGCAAGCGTTCAGATTTGTTCGTGGACAGATAAGTTCTCCAACTGGATTACCTGTATCAGTTCGCTTGCTAATGGAAGCCCACAAAGTTCTTCTGGATGGTGTTCGTGGTGCGAATAAGCAGCCAGGTAGTGTGCGAACCAGTCAGAACTGGATTGGCGGTACACGCCCAGGCAATGCGTTGTATGTCCCCCCCCCTCCAGAGGAAGTCGGCAATTTACTGGCAGACCTTGAACTTTTTATACACGACGAAAAATCAGCATTGCCGCCATTGGTAAGGATAGCTTTGGTACATGCTCAGTTTGAAACTATTCACCCTTTTCTTGATGGTAATGGGCGCATCGGCCGTTTGCTAATAGCCATGTTACTTGAAGCATGGAATATTTTGCCTGAACCCTTATTGTATGTATCAGGGTATCTGAAGACTCATCAGGCAGAATACTATCGTTGTTTGTCAGAGATAAGGAGTAATGGAGATTGGGAGTCGTGGGTATTATTCTTTCTTGAATGGGTTGAATTTGCTGCAGAAGAAGCACAGCGGAGCATCATTCAGATAGCTTCGCTAATCGCAATAGACAGAAAGAAAGTTCTCAGCATTGCATCAAGTACTTTGCCAACGTTGCGCCTTTTTGAGTTATTACCAACAATGCCAAAATTGACCGTAGAACGAGCTCAGGTGGAGTTAGACGTTACATTTCCTACTGCGAACACGGCCATCAGAACACTTGTAAATGCAGGTGTACTTGTGGAAACAACGGGTCGGATGAGAGGTAAAACCTACGTCTATCAGGCTTATGTAGATATATTACGTAATGAATAAAAGTGATGTGGGCGATATAAGCGGCAAGGCGAGCTGCAGTAAGCAAACCTGTTGGCACCAGATGTTTATATTTCTCCTGCCATGGGTTACTATGCTCGCCGTTATTGTCAATCTCGGCCATGTTTATCGAGTTCAGCCCTTGGCGCAACTCCCGAGCTTGTTCGCGCGTCACGAAGACCATTTCCAAATTAAAGCCATCCAGAATACGCAGCAGAGTGGAAATATTGATATCTCCACCTTTTTCAAACTTAGAACCTGTTGTTGCGTCATGCCATTAACCAGCCGCATATCAGATTGTTTGGGTTTCTGCTGCTGACGGATACCTTTTATTTCCTCTGCAATCTCTGCCAGTGTTCTCATGCTAGATAAATGAGATAGTCAATTCCCAGCAGAGAACAGCCCGCTGTCGCGCAGAAAATGGTCATTGCCCCGGCGGCGGGTGAAGCCACTGCGGTCAAAGAATTCAAGAATTTGAATCGCCAATTTGCGACCGATACCCAGTCTGTCACGAAAATCCGCGGCACTGGCACTGCCTTGGCTGGCATCCAGCTCACGAATTAAATCAGCAAACTGCTCAATACGCTGGCTCAGATAATAGCGATCGGGAACAATTGCCGTGATGTAGCCCAGTTGTGCGGCCTTGCGTAATAAGCTGCGCATTTCGCTTTCATCCATTGCCAACTCTGCGGCTAAATCACGTACCCACCAGGGTAAATCAACAAAATAGGGGGCAACTTGCTGCCATCGTGCTTGTTCTTGCGCGGTAAATCCTAATCCATGTTCGGGCAGGTGCAGCCAGCCGCGAGTATTCTTTAGCGTGCCCTGTGTCAGCAAATTATCAATCAAACGAAACACTAAATTTTCATCCAGTGTCGGCAATGCCATGCGCCGCAAACGTGCCCGGCCCAGCCCTAACTGGTCACTATGCTGTTGATGATACAAACATAAAACATGTAATAAGGTTTGTTGCGCTTGCTGGGCATGCGGGCTCGACAATGCAATATCGCCGGCAATAACGCAGTCAGTCTCTGCCAATAATGCGGCCATATTATGGCTGCTAAGCTGGCGCGCCCAACTGAACTTACTCACAGAAATCGGCCCTTGCGCCAAATGCAACTCCAGCACTTCAGTGTCTGTTGTTGCTTGCGCTAACGCGGTTAACCACGCCAAAAAGGCCGGTTGCCGCTTACCTCGTTTTGGTACTGCCAGGTGGATAACCCGCGCGGCACCCAATGTCTTTTTCGCGGCAATATCCCGCAGGATCAGCCGGTCATTCTCAGCCAGCCATAGGGGGGTATCCAGCAATATCTCGGCCAGTATCCACTGGGATTTACCCTCCGGCTGAGTGCTGCTCAGCAGTGAAAAGCGCCCGGTAATATGGCTGGCGGCATGATGTAAATGCAGCGGTTGCCAATGCTGTATGGGTTCATCGGCATCGACAATAACCAAAACCCGATCAACGGATTCTGGCGGCTGTTGCGTTAATAGCCAGTCGCCGCGATTGATTTGTTGTTTGCTAATATCGCCGGTGATATTCAGCGCAATGCGCTGCCCCGCTTGCGCCTGTTGCGTATCTTGGTTTTGAGCATGAATGCCCCGCACCCGTACCGGGCAATCGCTGCCAGTGAGCCATAGGATATCGCCCACCGCCACCTTGCCCGCGAGTGCCGTCCCCGTGATCACTAAACCTGCGCCTTTCACACTGAATGCGCGGTCAATCGCCAGCCGAAAACGCCGCAGTAACCGGCTATTATTTTCATCTTGCTGGTGACATTGCGCCAGATGTTCGCGCAATTCGCTGATACCACGCTCGGTTGTAGCCGCAGTGACAAACAGAGTGACTTGCTCTGCCGACCAGCCTTGGGCCAACAGCTCAGCCATCACCTGTTGGCGAACTTGCTCAATCCGCTCGTCATCTACTCGGTCGGCTTTAGTTAGCGCGACAGTCAATATCGGCCGCCCCGTCAGCCGTAAAATCGCCAGATGCTCGCGAGTTTGCGCCATTACACCATCATCACAAGCCACCACCAGCAAAGCATGACTGATGCCGCCCACGCCAGCCAACATATTGGCGAGAAATTTCTCATGTCCGGGGACATCAATAAACCCAATGATGCTGTTATCAGGTTGTGGCCAATAGGCATAACCCAAGTCAATGGTCATTCCGCGCTGCTTTTCTTCCGGCAAGCGGTCAGCATTAACCCCGGTAATGGCCTGTAAAAGCGTGGTTTTACCGTGGTCGACATGTCCCGCGGTTGCAATAATCATGGTGCCAACTCCCTGAGCAACGCCGCCTCATCCTCCAGACAGCGCAAATCCAACCATAAGCGCCCATCGGCCACGCGGCCAATAATGGGTTTAGCCAAGCTACGCCAGCGTGTCGTCAATGCTTCCAGCGCACTGCCGCTGCCATCTTTAGGCGTAAATGTTACCGCCCAACTGGGTAACCGGTCTACAGGTAATGATCCACTGCCAATTTGCGACCAGCATGGCTCAACAGCCAGTGTAAAATCGACACCATAGCTGCCATTGAGTGCCGCCAACACCCGCTGGGCGCTCTCGGCAATATCCTGCGCCGGACGAGTCAGTAGCCGCAGGGTCGGTAACAATTCACTCAAGCGGTCGGGCTGCTGATAGAGGCGTAAAGTGGCGTCCAGCGCCGCCAATGTCATTTTATCGGCCCGCAATACCCGCTTGAGCGGATGCTGCTGTAATTGTTCAATCCACTGTTTTTTACCGAGAATTATCCCCGCCTGTGGGCCGCCAAGCAGTTTATCCCCCGAGAAAGTCACCAAATCGACCCCCGCCGCAATCAATTGCTGTGGCATCGGCTCAGCCGGTAAGCCGTAGCGGGTCATATCCACCAGCGAACCGCTACCCAGATCTGTCGCGGTTGGGATAGCAAATTCATGCCCCAAAGCCGCCAATTGTTGCTCCGGTACCGAGGCCGTAAAGCCCTCAATACTGTAATTGCTGGTGTGCACTTTCATCAGCAGGCTGGTGTGTTCATTAATCGCCTGGCGGTAATCTTTCAGATGGGTGCGGTTGGTGGTGCCAACTTCAACCAGGTCACAACCGGCCTGACGCATCACATCTGGAATGCGAAAAGCGCCGCCAATTTCGACCAATTCGCCGCGAGAAACCACCACCTGCTTCCCGGCGGCCATGACCGTCAGCATCAAAAATACTGCGGCGGCATTATTATTGACGATGCAAGCATCTTCCGCCCCGGTCAGTTCGCAGAGTAAATCGGCCACCGCGCGATCACGATGACCGCGACCCGCGCCACTCAGGGAATATTCGAGAGTTACCGCGCCACGCATGGCGTCAGTCACCGCAGCAATAGCGGATTCCGCTAAAGGTGCTCGTCCTAAATTAGTGTGTAAAACCGTGCCGGAGAGGTTAAAAACGGGTTTCAATGCGGGTTGACGTTGGTTTAATCGCTGACGTAAAGCCGCTGGCCAATCCGCGCACCAATCAGCCAATGTATGGAATTGACCAATATATTCACGGGCCTCGGCCTGCATCAAACGCAGGGTTTCAGTTAACAGAGCTGCGCCATATTCATCCAGCAAAGGGGCCATTTCTGGCGACCGCAACAAGCTGTCTATGGCGGGTAACTGACTGTAAAGATGATGGGATTCTGCGCTCATAGTCACTCAAATATTAGTGATAGTGAGGTCAAAAAGGCACCAGGCAGCAGCCTGATACTCTGACGAATTAATTAGTGAGACGTGATTAAATTTGTCACGCATTACACTAACGCTTAGTATTAAAAAACTCAGCACCGGTAAATTACCCTGATGGGTAAACAGCATAATGATAACCCTATCATTAAATCTATTCATCTGCTGTCGATTGACTGAAAGTTTCGGCTCAAAGGTTATCAACGAGTGCCAGCATACTATTATTACGGATAAGACACCCACATCACCAACATACAATGAACATGTAAAACAAATGGTTACATTGTGCCAAGGTAAATATGCGTTATAAGTGCTGACACATATCACCCCTTTAGACAAATGAGTAAAAGCCCTTTAAACAACTCGCTGGCATAAAATACACTAACATACTTTCCTTTTTTAGCCCCTGTACAACCTTGGTTAAGAATAGTCTCCTTTATTATGCCATTATGCTTTTTGTTATCAAAAAAACTCAAATTATAACTGAGTTCACTATAATGCTTTATTTAGTGACAATATTTTTTATTTTTTTGCATTTTTGAGAGGCATCAATGCGGAATCTAAAGAAGTTGACTACACTACGCTACAGTTTAAAATACCTGACTTTCATCGCTGGATTAAACTAATGCAAGGTAGTTCTATACAAGTCGCCCTAAAAGATATTATCGCTGCAATAAGACGTTTCTCATTAGTGGGAATGCTGGGTTGGCAGGACGTGAGACAACGGTATCGCCGATCAACATTAGGCCCCTTCTGGTTGACTATCAGTATGGGGGTAATAATTGGCACTATTGGTATAGTATTTGGTTCTATCTTTAGAGCACCACTTGCCGAGTTTTTGCCATTCCTCGCTTGCGGCATGATTCTTTGGACTTTTTTCACCACAACCGTCAATGAAGGCTGCGCTGGGTTTATAAGTGCAGAACGTGTAATCAAACAACTTCCAATACCTTTATTTGTGCATATATTAAGGATTATTTGGCGTAATATCCTTATATTAGGCCATAACATTGTTATCCTTCCTTTAGTATTTTTGGCTGTCGGTAAACCATTAACTATTTATGCTTTTCTTGCTATTCCCGGATTTATGCTAACTGTACTAAATTTAACATGGGTAGCACTTGTACTGGGTATATTGTGCGCAAGATATAGAGATCTCCCCCAAATTATTGCCAGCCTACTAAATGTAATATTTTATTTCACACCGATAATGTGGATGCCACATTTAGTACCAGAGAGAGTCGGGGTATATATTCTAGGATTTAACCCTGTTTTTCATCTGATCAATATTGTACGAGCTCCATTACTTGGCCAATTACCCGGAATGGTTAGTTGGGGTATAGCACTTGCACTTGCTGTGCTTGGATGGTCATTCGCACTTATAGTTTATGGGCGCTATAAGCGTCGAATCGCTTACTGGTTATAAGAAGACTTATATATGGCTTTTGTTGAGTTTAATAACGTTTGCGTAGATTTCCCTATTTACAATGCAGATGGTCGATCATTGAAAAAACGACTGCTGCAAGTGGCTACTGGTGGGCAGTTAGGTTCGGACCAACAAGGAAGAGTTGTTGTCCGTGCAATTGATAACTTATCATTTACACTTAAAGACGGCGATAGAGTCGGTCTTTTGGGGCATAATGGTGCCGGTAAAAGTACACTTCTTCGCCTACTAAGTGGTGCATATGAACCTTCATCAGGAACGGCAAAGACGTCTGGTGAAATTGGGTCACTGATCGATATTTCTCTCGGTATCGATGCTGAAGCGACTGGCAGAGAAAATATATATCTACGCGGTGGCCTATTAGGTCGTACTCGTGCAGAAATTACAGCTCGGTTAGATGAAATTATAGAATTTTCAGAATTAGGTGATTTCGTTGATATGCCGGTACGCACATACTCTACTGGTATGCATCTGCGTCTTGCTTTTGCTGTTTCTACTATTGTTCGTCCAGAAATTCTGTTGATGGATGAGTGGCTTTCCGTTGGTGATGAAGGGTTTAAACAAAAAGCGGAAACCCGACTAAGTGAAATGGTGCAAGCGACCAATATTTTAGTTATTGCATCTCATTCCAGAAGTCTAGTAATGAAAACATGTAATAGGGCAATATGGTTAGAACACGGGAAAGTTTTCATGGATGGAGATGTCGAATCAGTGTGTTCTCGCTATTTTGGTTAGAAAAATATAATATATGGGAAGGTTAATATGACCATTACATCCGAGTTATGTGAGTTTGTTGCAAAAACAGCTTCACGAGTAATGCTAGAGAAGAAACCTTTATGGGTTAGCGGAAATATCTCGGAGTTTGACCAACCACTACTGATGGGTCTCACCAAATTAACGCGCCCCAAAAAGGTTGTTGAAATCGGGGTCGCCAGTGGTTGGAGTGGGTGCATCTTTATGGATATTCTTGAGGCGAATCGTCAGCCAGCTGAATACATTGGCATCGACCTTTCCCCAACGTATTATCTCGACCCTTCAAGAAAAACTGGGGCAGCCATTTCAGAGTTATTTCCTAGCTCCCCAATTAACGCTAAACTCTTGCTTGGTTCTTTGGCTATTGATCTACAAAAAGAGATTGGTAAAGATGTAGATTTAGCATTTATTGACGGTGACCATATGCATCCTTGGGCGATATTAGATCTTTTGTCGTTAATGCCTACGCTTAGTCCATCTGCATATGTACTGCTACACGATTTAAATCTTTCTACCTATGAGCGACATAATCAAGCTAATAGAGGTCCGAAATATTTATATGAATGTTGGCCTTTTGAAAAACTTCATTCTTCGCAGAACCTACCCATGATCGGCGCTGTTAGAATGCCCCAAAGGATCGATGAGAAATTTCTTACGCTCCTACTAAATACGACCTATACACCTTGGGAAGCAAAGATTACTCCTTCAATCCTTGTGAAGATAGCCTCTTCTATAGGCAATGAGTATGGCCCTAGTTGGGAGAAAAAGTTTCAGCGAGCTTTTGATCAAATGAATTTGACTACAACCAATTTCACAAAAAGCAGTAGTCATCAAGATTTTATCGGGGAACTTATCCGCATTGTTTCCCGCCATCCAAATTCTCCCGCTCATTTAGAAATGCTACATTCTGCTACTTTTGTTTTCCCTGAATCGGCTAAACTATTCCACCATCTATCTGTATTACAATATCGAGCAGGAAATATTGAAGAAGCATTAACCTCATCATTACAGGCTGTTAATCTACCCGAAACAAGTGCTCATTATATTTCCTTTCTTGGGGAGTTATATCTAGCTTCAGGTAATTTAACACAGGCAGGTGAATATTTACGCAAAGCCATTCTATTGCAAGATGACGTTTCTATTTTTCACTATCGGCTGGCACTTATGTGCGAAAAATCTGGGCTTTTAAATGAAGCAATTAGCTCTGCGCGCAGAGCTAATCAATTAACATCCAATAATTCTGATTTTGAAAAACTGCTTCAACGTCTTTCAGACTAACAAGGGTAGTAGAGTACCTCTCGGGAATATCTAAATAGATAAACTGTATGCATAATAAATAATTACATTTCCTTATTAAAATTCAATAATATTATTTGGATATGCTTATTTCTGATTATTAAGTCGGGGTTTTATGAAAAACATAGTACATATCAAGATTTCTGACTCAGGTTGGATCCTTGAAAAACTAGCGAGTGAAATAACCAATCGATTGCACTACGTTAGTTTTGGTCTTGACACAGATAGCTCTGCTGAAATTCAATATTACATGACATACGGATGTCGGCAGGAAAGAGTTTCCCCTATTGAAGTCGCTTTATTTACCCACAAAGAGGAAGTGGCAGCCGCGGCCGCGAAATTTGATGCTGTTGCATCAGAGGTTGATTTTTGCATAGCACAATCGCTGAAAACAGAAGATATTATCCGTAAAATTGGTCTGACAAACGTCCAAACTATTTCTCCTGGCGTTGATTTAAATCGCTTCTCTCCAACAGTTCGCATTGGGGTCGTTGGCCGGACATACCATACAGGACGAAAAGGTGAAAAACTTGTTGCTCAAGTCATGGATATTCCTGGTATTGAATGGCATTTCACCGGTACAGGTTGGCCAGGTCCCGCCAGTTTTATTGACGAAGATAAACTGCCTGAATTTTATCGCTCACTAGATTATATACTTGTGCCTGCTTTAATTGAGGGCGGGCCTATGTGTGTACTTGAAGCTTTGGCAAGTGGCTGTAAAGTAATTGCTTCACCTGTTGGCTGGGTTCCACAATTTCCACATATTGAATTTAAACTGGGTGACGCTGCAGATTTACGCCGGGTTCTACTGCAAGTCGTTGAAGAAAAACTGGCATTAAGAAGAAGTGTTGAAGATTATACTTGGGAATCATGGGCCAAAAACCATCATAATCTTTTTAGTCAATTGCTAGGACGCGATCCCAGTTTAGATAAAAAAGAAAATCAACCACAGATACTAAATACTAAAATGAAAACTGTTAATACAACTAATAAACTCAGCGCACTTGTTGCGGTTCATGGCCAAGAAATGACGGCTTCGTTGGGCGGCCCTTCAATACGGGCACCGAAAACAGTCGCAGCTTTGCGCAATATTGGTTTAACGGCTGATTTTATCTCAAACCGTAATTTCTCCGTAGACAATGTCGATCTCGTTCATGTTTTGAATGTTTGGCATCCAACTGAATGTGAAGTATTACTAAGACAAATAGAAAAAAATAATCGACCCTCCGTACTTTCACCTATATTCCTTGATCTTTCTGAGTTAAATTTTTATAACATCAAAGTTAGGCAAATCCTGTCGAATAATGAAGACATTGTCGATGTTAACAAAGAGCTTTCCGCCTTACGGCGTGAAATCACGGCTCACCGAAAGAAACCGATGCTCGAACGTGAACCTCTTCCTAATTATTTTGCATCTGTGCGCCGTTTAGCCTCTTATGCCAATCATTTAATTCTATTAAGTGATCTTGAGAAAACACTACTTGAGCAAATTGGTATTTCGCATCCCTCAATAAGTATTGTCAAAAATCCAGTTGATGCTTCGGTATTTAATCACGGTGATCCCAAATTATTCAGAGAACTCATCGGGGTCGAAGATTATGTACTTTGTGTCGGTAGAATTGAATCTAGGAAGAACCAGGCACTTCTTGCACTCGCGTTACGAGACACTAATGTTCCACTGGTTCTTATCGGACACGAAGCTGATTCTGACTACGCTGAATTAATAAGAAAATGGGGCAGTGATAAAGTTATCTTTGCTGGCCGGGTTGAAGCTAACAGCCCAATGCTGGCTTCAGCATTTGCCGGTGCAAAAGTATTCTGTCTACCATCTTGGAGTGAAGGTGCGCCCTTAGTTGCCCTGGAAGCTGCAGCCGCAGGTTGTAATATGGTTCTGAGTAATCGATCATCAGAGTCAGAATATTTTGGTGATTTAGCCCGGTATATTGACCCAGCAAATCCTGATGACATACGAGCCAAAATTTTAGATGCGTGGAATGATTCCAATACACTCAAATCTGCGCGTTCAGAACAACTTAAAGAAAAAATGCGTACCCAGCATAGTTGGGGAAATTATGCAATCCAGACTAAAGATGCTTATGAATCAGCATTAAAAGTAGAAGCTGAGAAACCATTATCATTACCGACCATTGGACAAAGAAAGAAACGTATTTTTGTTGATTTAACAACAATGGCACACCATAGCGCCACGCCAACGGGTATTGCACGTGTTGAAAGCCGGCTAGCAAATGAATTGCATAAATATTATGGGTCAGAAATACATTATATTGTCTGGAACTCATTCTATCGTAAGTTTATCGAAGTCAGTTTCTCTGAATTTGAAAATGGTAATATATGCAATTTTGCTGGCAAAAAAAATGCCAGTACTAACGATAGTATTCCACGCTCTGTCTGTAATCTCCAAAAAGATGACATACTACTCGTCTTCGGTGGTGCATGGATAAGAAATACTCACTATCTAAAAGATCTATGGGCATTGAAACTGATGTTTGACATAACACTTGTCACTACAGTTTACGATGTTATTCAACATAAGCTGAAATTCTTATTCCCTGAAGGGGTTGGTGATCAATTTGCCGAAAATTGTCGTCAAATATTAACGATTTCTGACATGGTACTGACTTGCTCCAACCAAAGCCGCAAAGATATTGTGGACTTTTGCCTTGAAACTCAAACACCATTATGTCCAATTTCTGTTTTCAGATTAGGGGATGAAGCTGTTTATTCTAACCCTGAACCAGATGTTGAACTTCAGAGAGAAGGGCTAACAGATTTAGCAAGCGATGATAGATTTGTTATGTTTGTCAGTACGATTGATGTGCGAAAAAATCACTCTCTTTTACTGATGTTATGGAAAGGTTTGATCAGTGAATATGGTGATGCAGTACCTAAACTAGTCTTGGTTGGTCGCGTAGGTTGGCGTGGTGAAGAAGCAGTAAGTATCCTTAATGATAATCCAATCCTCAAAGATAAGGTTCTGATACTGCATGGCATTGAAGATGCGACTTTAGACTGGCTTTATACCCATTGTCTCTTCACTGTTTTCCCTTCTCGCTATGAAGGCTGGGGATTACCTGTCGCTGAAAGTTGCCGATATGGTAAGTTCTGTATTTCTTCAAATGCAGGTTCATTACCAGAAGTCGCACCTGACCATGCTGAATACATTGACCCCTTAGATTGTATTGCTTGGTATAAAGCATTGCAGAAATATTGTTTTAACCCTGAGTTATTGGCAGAAAAAACTCAACTAGCAAAAAGTTATGAACCAACAGACTGGCAATTAACTGCTAAGCAAGTAGTTGAATCAATAGATGATGTTCATACAACTAAGCGAATGTCTTCGTTAAATATTGGTGATAAAATCAGCTTTATACGCAATACTGAACCTCACTCACTGAAAAGCGATAAATTTACGCTCAAAGGTTGGTCTAACAGTGAGAATGGAGGTACCTGGACTGTCGGTAATCAAGCCTTCCTAGGATTCCAGTTTGATCAAGCCCATGTTAGTAATTTAGCCTTGTGTTTCTCTGCGTTCGGCTACTCTCCGGCAGGGGAAGCGATCAATGTGACCGTACTGGTTAATGATGTAATAGTCGCAAAATGGATTGTTCATGGCATCGCATCTGATCTCTTCGCTCCAATACCATTATCAGTGCTGCAATCATCCCGTAATTTAAAGGTTGAACTCAGGATAGAGAATCCTAAGTCTCCTTCGCAATTTGGCACGAATGATCGGCGTTTGCTGGGGTTACATGTTCGGAGCGCAAATCTTATTCAGCAGAAAGAAGCATCCATAATACCGTTATTGGTATCTACCATAAAAGCAAAATCACCCGCCATAATGATCCAGAAACCAAGTATTACACACAAGATCAAAAATCGATTGAGACGGCTTAAGAACGCGGTTAGTTAATAACATAAACTAATTTGCATTTATTTCTAAAGATCGGTGAGTTTAGAATGATATATTACCCCAAATGCTATGGAATGCGGGGTAATACATTATGCTTCACCCTTATTATAGAAGGGATGCCATGTTACCGGCACCGTCATTGAGATACTTGGGATTAATGCTTTAGGAATAAATAAATGAAAGTACTTGTAACCGGATCTGCTGGCTTTATCGGTTCTGCTCTTGTTCTTAGGCTGCTGGAGCGAGGTGATACTGTTATTGGCATAGATAATCATAATGATTATTACGACCCCGCAATTAAAGAAGATCGCCTTGCAAGACACATCAATCATCCAAACTATACTCATCTGCGAGTTGATCTTGCTGATCGTTTAGCTATCCAGGATTGTTTCGCAACGCATAAACCACAACGAGTAGTCAATTTAGCAGCGCAAGCCGGTGTTCGTTACTCCATCGACAACCCACTCGCCTATATTAACAGCAATATTCTCGGTTTTGCGCATATTCTAGAAGGATGCCGCCATAACGGGGTAGAGCATCTTGTTTATGCCAGTAGCTCAAGTGTCTACGGTGCGAATACATCTGTGCCTTTTTCCGTTCATCAAAGTGTAAACCATCCACTAAGTCTTTATGCGGCGACAAAAAAATCGAATGAATTAATGGCACATACATATAGCCATCTTTATGGACTACCAACCACTGGGCTTCGTTTCTTTACAGTATATGGTCCATGGGGTCGTCCTGATATGGCCCTATTTAAATTTACCAAAGCTATTTTGGCTGGTGAGTTTATACAGGTGTTTAATCACGGAAAACATCGCCGCGACTTTACCTATATTGACGATATTATCGAAGGTATTGTTCGTGTATTAGATAAACCAGCCCAAAAAAATGAGGGATGGAATAGTAATATACCAGATCCGGCTACCAGCAAAGCACCTTGGCGTGTTTACAACATTGGTAATAATAAGTCTGAAGAATTAATGGACTATATTACTGCCTTAGAAAAAGCACTGGGTAAAAAAGCAAAGCAAGAATTGCTACCATTACAACCCGGAGACGTGACTGACACATATGCGAATATTGATGATCTAGTTGAAAACTTTCATTATACACCGAAGGTGGAAATTGAAGAGGGTATTGGATATTTCGTCGACTGGTATCGTAGTTACTTTAAATAATTTAAATGATAAAATAACAGGTTTGCATATTTTTATTTTAATTTTTAATAGGTTTGTAACTGAGAATATTGACTGTGAAAATTGCAATAGCGGGTATAGGTTATGTAGGTTTATCTAATGGTATTTTGCTTTCGCAACACCATGAAGTCGTAGCATTGGATATCATTCCAAAAAAAGTTGCGATGCTTAACCGTAAAGAGTCGGTAATTGTTGATACTGAGTTACAAGATTTTTTAAAAAATAAGCGACTTAATTTCCGAGCTACGCTAGATAAGCATGAAGCTTATGAGGGAGCAAATTATGTTATTATTGCCACCCCTACCGACTACGATCCTGAAACTAATTATTTCAATACAGCATCTATTGAAGCTGTCATTCGGGATGTTATGGAAATTAATCCTGATGCTGTAATGATTATAAAATCAACTGTACCAGTAGGTTACACTGCTAAAACCAAAGAAATTCTTGGTTGTGATAATCTTATTTTCTCGCCTGAATTCCTACGTGAAGGGAGCGCGCTCTATGATAACTTACACCCTTCTCGTATTGTTGTGGGTGAACGTTCCCAACGTGCTGAAGTATTTGCTAACTTATTAAAAGAAGGCGCAATTAAAGAGAATATATCAACTCTGTTTACTGATTCTACTGAAGCTGAGGCGATCAAACTCTTTGCAAATACATATTTAGCCATGCGAGTTTCTTATTTTAATGAGCTTGACACTTATGCAGCCTCCCATGGTTTGAATACACGTCAAATTATTGATGGTGTATGTCTGGATCCTCGAATTGGGACACACTATAACAATCCATCGTTCGGCTACGGTGGCTATTGCTTACCTAAAGACACTAAGCAACTCTTGGCAAATTATCGCCATGTCCCACAAAACCTTATTAATGCCATCGTAGAGTCCAATACGACACGAAAGGATTTTATAGCAGCAGAAATTCTGCAACGTAAACCAAAGATTGTAGGTGTTTATCGTCTCATAATGAAAAGTGGATCTGATAACTTCCGAGCATCCAGTATTCAAGGGATTATGAAACGAATTAAAGCCAAAGGTATTGAAGTTATTATCTATGAACCAACACTGAAAGAATCTGAGTTTTTTAACTCACGAGTATTGACTGACTTAGATCAATTTAAGAAAGAGTCCGATATAATCATCAGTAACCGGATGGTTGATGCATTAAATAATGTAAAAGATAAAGTTTATACCCGTGATTTGTTTGGTGACAACTAACTTTCAGTTATTTAATTGTGCTGAATGATACTTTCATCTTCAGCACAATCAATATTATTGGGGGAGATTCGTAATCGAAAATTGACTCACCTGTAGACCTATTTATTCACTCGGAAAGTTATTCCCCAGAAAACCGATTCACTCGGGAAAAGTTACTCACTCGGAAAAATAAATGGATTAATACTGCTGCGAGCAAAACCTTCGCCTTCCATTTTTGCATCGAGGATCAGCGAGGCTAAATCGTCCGCCACCGCTTCGACCATCGGGTCTTTTTCCTGATATAAGATTTTCAGGTAAGTGCCGCAATCGCCACAACTTTCTGCTTTCACAGCGGCCAATTCACTGTCTAGCGACCAGTAGTTCAAATCACGCGTTTGCTCGCAATTACTGCATTTAATCCGCACCACATGCCACTCGCTCTCACACAAATTGCAGTGTAAATAACGCAAGCCGCTGTGGGTGCCAATGTGTACCACACTGGAGACAGGAATACTGCCGCACACTGGGCAAAATTGGCGGTGTTCACCATACTCAGCTCGGGCTTTACCGGGGATTTGGCTGGCCATTTGCGCCCAATACAAGGATAGCGCCGCCCAGATAAAGGGCGCTTTTTCGCTACCTACATGGGTAAATTCGCGGTTTAACAGCGCATCGGCGTCCAGCTCTAGCTCATGTACCGACGCCTTATCCAGATTATCCAGTACCGCTGCAATAGGGTCGGGCGCATCAGGGCGCAGTTCAGCAATCAGCGCTGACAATAGCTTGCGCCAGTGGTCAGTACGGGGAAAAACGCTTAAATCCAGCGGCGGTTTACCGCTGGCTGCGGATTGCGCCAACTCAGCCTGCATGTCCAATACCAGCGGGTGGTCATGCAGCGCGTTCTGCTGCGCTTGCGTAATTTTAGCCGCAAAATCCAGATAGTCAGCCAGCGGATTATCCAGCGCTAGCTGCTGCAAACGCTCGGTGCGCCGGGTATACAGGCTTTTTAAATTCGCGAAAAGTAACGGCGGGATATTCCCCGCCGTCGTACCTTTTTCGCTCTGTTTTCCTAATTGATCTTTAGGGACAATGCGAATACTCATCAGGGTTTCTCTTCCTGTTTTTTCTGGAGCTGCCGTTTGGCGTTAACCTCACGATACCAACGCGGATGGTGCTTTTTAGCCCATGCTGCCGGTACCCAACCTTCCACCATCGCGGTAATCGTGCCTTTCACCCACAGGGCGGCATAGATATGCACCATTATAACAATAATTAATCCTACCGCCGCCAGCGAATGCACCAGCAGCGCCAGGCGAATCAGTGGGATCGGGAAAGAGGGCGCAAAGTAAGGCCGCCAAATCACTACGCCACTGGCCAGCAATAACACCAGGCTGATAATAGCAGCCCAGAATACGCATTTCTGACCAAAATTATAGCGCCCCGTGTCACCCACTTCCTCATTCATGGCGATTTTATGGATATTTTTCGCCCACTCGAGGTCTTCCTTGTTGATCAAGTTATGTTTCCAGTAACGGAAAAACATGATCAGGAAGGCAGCGAACATAATCACCCCGGCGAAGGGGTGAAGGATGCGCGCCAACTGCGGCGAACCAAAAATATTCATCAGCCAGTTAAATGACGGGAAGAAGAACCCCAGACCACTGATGGCGGCCAGCATAAAACAAAAGGCCACTATCCAGTGGTTGATTCGCTCCGGCGCACTGTAGCGCTGGATCCGCTTTTCTTTTTTCATTTCCGCGTCTCCCCGTCGTCTGAGTGCTCAGCGGTGGTTGGCTCAGGAGCCTTGGATGCCGTATCGGAAGGGGTGGAATCCGATTTATCGTCTTCGACCTCTTCTTCCTCAACCCGGTTCGGGCCGACGCCCACGTAATGGAAGATACTGGCAGCAAAGGTCGCAGCAAAGCCGATCGCCGCCAGCGGTTTCCAGATGCCTTTCCAGAAAGTGATGGTCGGGCTGATCGTCGGGTTCTCCGGCAAGCCATGATAAAGCTGAGGTTTATCAGCATGATGAAGAACATACATCACGTGAGTGCCCCCAACACCCGCTGGGTCATATAACCCGGCGTTATCAAAACCACGCGTTTTCAACTCGCTCACTCGGCCCGCGGCCACTTCTTTCATCGCCTCTTTGGTACCAAAGTGAATCGCCCCGGTCGGGCAAGTTTTCACACAAGCAGGTTCTTGACCAACACCGACACGATCGACGCACAGAGTACATTTGTACACCCGATTGTCGTCTTTATTCATGCGCGGCACGTCAAATGGGCAACCGGCGATACAGTAGCCACAGCCGATACAGTGTTCTGATTGGAAATCGACGATGCCATTCGCATACTGAATGATTGCACCCTCTGACGGACAGGCTTTCAAACAGCCCGGATCAGCACAATGCATGCAGCCATCCTTACGGATTAGCCACTCCAGCTTGCCGCTATCTTCGTCTTCAACTTCAGAGAAGCGCATCACCGTCCAGGATTTAGCGGTCAAATCGGCGGGGTTATCGTACACCCCGACATTATGGCCCACTTCATCACGGATATCGTTCCATTCCGAACACGCCACCTGACAGGCTTTGCAGCCGATACAGGTGGTGACGTCGATAAGCTTGGCCACCTCTTCCTGATGGTTACGAGCCTGTGGCGGCGGCGTAAGGGAGTTGGTGCCGGAGCGCCGGATAATGTCTTGAGTTTGCAGTGACATAGATTATCTCCGTTACACCTTTTCCACGTTGACCAGGAACGCCTTGAACTCTGGCGTTTGTGTATTAGCATCACCGACAAAGGGTGTCAGGGTATTGGCCAGGAAGCCTTTTTTCGCTACCCCTTCATAGCCCCAGTGAATGGGGATACCAATTGTGTCAACTTCTTGCCCATGAACATTCAGCGTGCGAATACGTTTGGTCACTACCGCCTTGGCTTTGATATAACCACGGTTGGAACTGACTTTCACGGTATCGCCCTGCTTAATGCCCTTTTTCGCCGCCAGCTTTTCGCCAATCTCAATAAACTGTTCTGGCTGCGCGATAGCATTGAGCAACGCATGCTTAGTCCAGTAATGGAAATGCTCGGTCAGACGATAAGTGGTGCCGACATACGGGAACTGCTCATGAGAACCCATAGCAGCCAAATCGTCTTTAAAGACGCGCGCGGCTGGGTTGGATATCACATTCGGATGCAGCGGGTTGGTGCCCAGCGGCGTTTCAAACGGCTCATAATGTTCCGGGAATGGCCCTTCCGCCATTTTGTCGATGGCAAACAAGCGGCCCATGCCCTCTGGCTGCATGATAAATGGCCCGACATCACTGCCCGGTGCGGCGGCGCTGTAATCAGGGATATCAATGCCCCCCCATTTAGCCCCATCCCACTCCAATAACTGGCGTTTTGGATCCCAAGGTTTACCCTGAGGGTCAGCAGACGCGCGGTTGTACAGAATGCGGCGGTTAAGCGGCCATGCCCATGCCCAGCCCAAGGTATTGCCCAAACCGGATGGATCAGCATTATCGCGCCGTGCCATCTGGTTGCCCGCCGGTGTCCAACTACCGGCAAAAATCCAGCAACCACTGGCGGTGGTGCCGTCATCGCGCAAGTGAGCAAAGGTGCTGAGCTGCTCGCCTTTTTTGACCAGCACTTTGCCATCGGCATCAGTGATATCGGCCAATGCTTTACCATTGCTTTCCTGCGCCACTTCTTCTGGCTCTGGATTATCTGGCGTCAGGTAATCCCAAGTCATATTGAGCACCTGCTCTGGCACCGCACCACCTTCCCGGCGGTACATATCACGTAGACGGCTAAAGATACCCGCCAAAATAGCGCCGTCGTTCAATGCTTCGCCCGGTGAATCCGCGCCTTTCCAGTGCCATTGCAACCAGCGGCTGGAGTTAACGATGGAACCGTTTTCTTCAGCAAAACAACTGGATGGCAAGCGGAATACCTCGGTTTGAATTTTCGATGGGTCGACATCGTTAAATTCGCCGTGGTTTTGCCAGAAATTCGAGGTTTCCGTATTGAGCGGGTCAATAGTTATCAGGAACTTCAGTTTCGACAGTGAGGCTACCACTTTGTTTTTGTTCGGGAATGAAGCCACCGGGTTAAAGCCCTGGCAAATATAGCCATTCACTTTTCCCTGCGACATCATCTCGAAATACTGCAATACGTCGTAGCCTTTATCCCACTTCGGCAACCAGTCGTAGCCCCAGCCATTTTCTTTCTGGGCGTTGTCACCGTAGAAACTTTTCATCAAGCTGACGAAGAATTTCGGGTAGTTGCTCCAGTAGTTAACCTGGCCCGGCAACAGGGTTTTCGGCGTGTTGGCCTTCAGGTAAGTATCAATATCCGGCTGTTTTTCTGACGGCAAATTCAGGTAGCCCGGCAAGCTTTGTGACAACAAGCCCAGGTCAGTTAAGCCCTGAATATTAGAGTGACCGCGCAAGGCGTTAATCCCGCCCCCCGCCATGCCCATATTGCCGAGCAACAACTGGATCATCGCCATGGTACGGATGTTCTGCGCGCCAACTGAGTGCTGTGTCCAGCCCAATGCGTAAAGGAATGTGGCGGTTTTATTGGACACACTGGTTTCGGCGAGATATTCGCAAACCTGCAAGAAATCTTCTTTTGGTGTGCCGCAAATGTTGGAGACCACATCCGGCGTGTAACGGCTGACGTGTTCTTTTAGCAAGTTCCACACACAGCGCGGGTCTTGCAAGGTGACATCGCGTTTAGCAAAGCCGTTTTCATCCAGCTGATAATTCCAGGTGGTTTTATCGTATTTGCGATTTTCGGCGTCATAACCACTGAACAAACCATCATCGAAAGCATAGTCTTCCCGCACCAGCAAGCTGGCGTTGGTATAGGCCTCGACGTATTCGCGGTTAATTTTGTTGTTGGTCATCAGATACAACAACACGCCGGACAGGAACGCGATATCGCTACCGGAGCGGATTGGCGTATAGAAGTCAGCCACCGATGCAGTACGAGTAAAGCGCGGGTCGATCACCAGCAACTTGGCATTGTTGTGGATTTTGGCTTCCATCGCCCAGCGGAACCCCACCGGATGCGCTTCTGCCGCATTACCGCCCATGACGATAATTAAGTCTGCGTTCTTGATATCAACCCAGTGGTTGGTCATCGCACCGCGACCAAATGTTGGAGCAAGACTTGCTACCGTTGGTCCGTGTCAGACACGTGCTTGGTTGTCTACGGCAAGCATGCCGAGAGCGCGACTAAATTTCTGGGTCAAATAACCCGTTTCATTGCTGGATGCCGAAGCACACAACATACCGGTACTCAGCCAACGGTTGACGGTCACACCCGCGTCGTTGGTCTTAATGAAATTAGCGTCCCGGTCTTCTTTCATCAGCTTGGCAATGCGGTCAAATGCATCATTCCAAGTGATTCGCTGCCATTTATCTGAACCTGGCGCGCGATATTCTGGGTATTTCAAGCGGCTTTCGCTGTGAATGAAATCCACCAGCCCCGCACCTTTAGGGCACAGTGCACCACGGTTTACCGGATGATCCGGGTCCCCTTCAATGTGGAAAATACTCTCTTTGGCGTTTTTAGCGCCATCGCCGAGGCTATACATCAAAAGCCCGCAACCAACGGAGCAATATGTGCAGGTATTCCGCGTTTCACGGGCGCGCAGCAACTTATAATTGCGCGTTTCCGCCAGCGCCACTGACGGCGTAAAGCCGAGTGCCGCGACCGTGGTTCCTGCCATACCGCCAGCGCAGATCTTAAAGAACTGCCTTCTGCTGACCTGCATGGGTCTCTCCTTCATTCATTGTCACATTGTATGAATTTAAAATTCAGTTCGCGCTTCCCTCAACAAAACCAGAAGCGCTAAAATCGCTAATGCGATATCACCTTTATCGGTGTGGGATACATTCCTGTTGAAATGGAATCATACCCATACCATTCTTAATGTGAATGTTACCACATTGTGATTATGGGTTATAACTTTCAGGGCCGCATAGTGAGCCAGATCAAACCTTCAGATATTGACCTTTCCACCGGAATTTGCGGAGCCAGGCAACTTAACGTGCTACAGCGCCATAAAATGGCCGAGCCACAGTTGGATTGGTTGGCGGAGGAAGTGCCGGTAGCACTGGTGTACAACGGCATTTCTCATGTCGTGATGATGGCCACCCCCAAGGATTTAGAGGCTTTCGCGCTGGGGTTTTCGTTATCAGAGGGAATTATTAGTGCGCCGCAAGAAATCTACGCCATTGATGTTAATCCTGGCTGTAATGGCATAGAAGTTAACATTGAATTATCCAGCCGCCGTTTTGTCGGGTTAAAAGAACGCCGCCGGGCGATGGCTGGCCGCACGGGGTGCGGTGTCTGTGGTATTGAGCAACTGGATGATATATTCCGCCCAATCACGCCCTTACCCTTCACACAAACTTTTGATCTTAACAACCTCGACCGCGCCCTCGCACAGCTCAAACAGGTACAAACCGTGGGCCAACTGACCGGCTGTACTCATGCCGCCGCCTGGATTAATCCTCAAGGGGAATTATTAGGGGGCTGTGAAGATGTGGGCCGCCATGTCGCACTGGATAAACTGCTTGGGATTCGAGCTAAACAGCCGTGGCAGCAAGGTGCGGTGCTGGTCTCCAGCCGCGCCAGCTATGAGATGGTGCAGAAAACCGCCATGTGCGGGGCTGAAATTTTATTTGCTGTTTCAGCTGCCACAACCTTAGCCGTTGAAGTCGCCGAGCGCTGTAATCTCACCTTGGTTGGTTTCAGTAAACTCGGCAGAGCAACGGTATACACACACCCGCAGCGGATTAACACATAAAAACCACACAATTAGTACGGCATTGATAATCATTTTCAATATCATTTAATTAACTATAATGATCCGAATGCTTACGCGGTGCTTACTTTTTTGCGCCGCCCTACACCTACGGAGACGATGATTATGAGTTACTCACTGCCATCCCTGCCTTATGCTTATGATGCCTTAGAACCCCACTTCGATAAGCAGACGATGGAAATCCATCATACCAAACACCACCAAACCTATGTTAACAATGCAAATACGGTGTTGGAGAGCTTCCCTGAGCTGGCTAAATTCAGCGTTGAAGATCTGATCAAAGATCTGGATAAAGTCCCAGCTGAAAAACGCACCTTTATGCGTAATAACGCCGGCGGTCACGCTAACCACAGCCTGTTCTGGAAGGGCTTGAAACTGGGCACCACTCTGACCGGTGACCTGAAAGCCGCTATCGAGCGCGACTTCGGCAGCGTTGACAGCTTCAAAGAAAAATTTGAGCAAGCTGCGGCAACGCGTTTCGGTTCAGGTTGGGCTTGGCTGGTGCTGAAAGACGATGGCAAACTGGCGGTTGTTTCTACAGCTAACCAAGACAGCCCGCTGATGGGCGAAGCTGTTTCTGGCGCGTCTGGCTTCCCGATTATTGGCCTGGATGTGTGGGAACACGCTTACTACCTGAAATTCCAAAACCGCCGCCCAGACTACATCAAAGCATTCTGGAACGTCGTTAACTGGGACGAAGCAGCAGCGCGTTTCGCTCAAGCTAAGTAATTCACCAGAACCGCATAAACCGCACGTTACATATCCAAAGAACTTGAAGTTGCAGGTAGGCAGCAAGCGAACGAATCCCGATGAGCTGACATTGGTCAGTGATTCGGGTGAATGAGAGCAGCTAACAACCCTGCGGCTTCAAGTACGAAAGATATATGCCAGCAAGGCCCTCTTGCTGGCATTTTTTATTGCTACTTACTGACATTTTTATTGTTAAAGTTTAGCCAATTCCTGCCGATAGAATGTACAAGAAGGTCACTGGTATTCATGGAAGAAATCTATGAATGTAGAAGTCATTGCGTTTGGGAAAAGCACTCTTGCCAAGGCTGCCCCACATACTGCCAGTTCCCCGAAATCCTCTAATAATTAGACCTCCCCAAACTCACCTACGCTGATTGATTTGCAGCAAAAACACCGCATAACGGAGAAGAACATGGCAGGATTTAGCAAAGTTTTTGGTAACTTTGAAAACGTGAAAGTCGGTAAAAAGCTGGGGTTAAGCTTTTTCCTGATGTTGTTATTGGTTGGGATCATCGCTGGTACCACCGCATATCATTTCTCCGTCATTGAAGAACATGCTTATAAAGTCGATTTGAGCTACAAAATTAATGATGAGGCTAATCAGGCGAAATATAATCGTGCGCTATATGAACGCACTTATGACCTGAAATATATCGAAGAAAACTCAGAGCATATCAATAAGATAAAAAATCTGCTCTCCCAAAGTGAAGATCTTGCCTGGTCGGAAAATAACCGTAAAACGATCAATAGTATTGCCGATGTGGTAGAAGAATATCTGCAACAACAAAGCAACTTTGTGAATGCAGTGGCCCATAAAGACGATGTGCGTAAAAGCTGGAATATCTCTGAAACTCAAAAGAATCTCAATGAGTTACAACAAAGCTTGCTCAATGAGGGTGCGGATACCAACACCCAGATTCTACTGGCAGAAATGAACCAAAAATTAATGACCGTGCGCTATAACGCGCGGGGTTTATTGCTGGATCGCAACCAAGATGCAGAATCTTCGTTGATAACCTCGATCAATATTGCTAACAGTGCGGCGAATGCTTTCATGCCGGTGTTATCCGCCGACCAGCAAAAGTTATTATCCCCCGTCATCTCCAGCCTCAGCGCTTATAAAGGCAATGTGCTGGCCTTTTTACCGGCTTATCAGCAAGAGTTGGAAGTGGGTAAAGTGATGGAAGATAATGCCAATGAATTGAATAAGTTGGCGACACATCTATTCACCCAAGAACTGCAAGGCACCCATGACGAAATCAATAATGCGCAATTGCAGCTAGCCATTACTGTCATTGCTGCTTTGCTATTTGGTTTGCTGATTTCATGGCGCATGACCCGCCAGATTACCGTGCCATTGCGCACCACGCTGGCAATGGCTGAACGCATTGCTAACGGCGATTTAACCGCAGAGACAACATCAAACCGTACTGATGAACTGGGCTTGCTGATGAATACCGTCGCCCGGATGAATGAAAACCTGCGCGCCATGATTGATGAAATTCGTATCGGCGTCAGCCAAGTGTCCTATGCATCCGGCGAGATTGCAGCCGGCAATACTGATTTATCATCCCGAACCGAGCAACAAGCCGCCGCTGTAGAAGAAACTGCCGCCAGTATGGAGCAATTGAATGCCACGGTTAAACAGAATGCCGATAACGCTCACCACGCTAATCAACTGGCTACCGAGGCATCAAAAACTGCGCAACAGGGGGGCAAACTGGTTAATGATGTGGTGCGCACCATGAATGATATATCCGGCAGCTCTAAACGCATTTCTGAAATCACCTCGGTGATTAACAGTATTGCTTTCCAGACCAATATTTTGGCGCTGAATGCCGCAGTTGAAGCAGCACGCGCCGGTGAGCAAGGCCGGGGCTTTGCCGTGGTCGCCAGCGAAGTGCGTAATCTGGCGCAGCGAAGTGCGCAAGCGGCGAAAGAAATTGAGGGGCTGATTAGTGAGTCAGTATCGCAGGTGAATGCCGGTACCTCGCTGGTGAAGAATGCGGGTCAAACTATGGAAGATATCGTCCGCTCAGTCACCCATGTGCGCGATATCATGGCGGAAATCGCCTCGGCCTCTGATGAACAAAGCCGGGGTATCACACAAGTCAGCCAGGCTATTTCCGAAATGGACAGCACCACTCAACAGAACGCCGCATTGGTGGAAGAGTCCGCCGCCGCCGCCGATTCACTGGCTGAACAAGCCATCTTACTGGCGCAAGCGGTCGCGGTATTCCGCCTGTCCGAAGCTGAAGCTGAAACGGTTCAAAGCAATACCAGCGCCTCACGTGTAACCACACCGCGCCCGGCCCCAGACGCTAGCCGTAATAATCAGCAGGATAATTGGGAAACTTTCTGATTATTTATTTTGGGTACAGACAAGGAGAATAGTCAGTCAAAACAATATTGCCAAGGATGGCAAACTAATACGAGAGAATTCCTTAAAACGGATACTTCACCATATTGTTACAATTAATCTTCTGAAAATATTAATTAGTAATATTAATAGTTATTATTGTGCCCAATCTTCAATTCGCAACTTTTTAACTCTTTCGAACTCTCTAATATTATTAGTTACTAATATCGCACCGGTAGAAATAGCATGCCCCGCTATAGCAGCATCATTGCCTCCAATTGGCGTTCCCTGCTTTGCTAGCTCCATTTTAATATGGGTTGTAGCACCAATAGCGGCGACATCCCAGGGTAAGATAGAGTCCAATCTTTTTACAAATTCATCTACCAAATAGATATGTTTTGGTGATGCTTTTTTACCTATCGCACCGAAACGCATTTCTGAATAAGTAATTGCTGAAACAACTATTTTATTCTGCTGCTCAATACACTTTTGTAATTTTATAATTATTTCCGCTGGGCGTTCTCGCATAATAAAAGAACAAATATTAGTATCAAGCATATACACTTTTTTGATCATAACTCGAAGCGTCCTTCTTCGATAACTTCTTGTCTTTCCGCAAGAAAGTCATTATCTGCTTTATCTTCATCCATGAATGATACCCATGTAGGGCGTATCGGCCGTAAAATGATATTGTCGCCGTCTTTGAGTATTTCCAGCTCAGTGACGCCCTCAAAATCCATATCTTTGGGTAAACGTATTGCCCTATTCTGCCCATTTTTGAAAATAGATACAGTTCTCATATTTTTACTCCTGATAGCAGTGCCCCACAAAAAACACTAGCATATGCTTAGCATATGTCAAGAGTCATGCAAATCCGCAAAAACCGGGCAACGGCGATGCCACACACCCGGCTCTATCGAAAATAGCAATCAGAACGCTTTTTTGGCGAAACCAGTCACTTCTTTCAGGCCCATCTCGCGACCTAATGCGGTCATTGGGTGAACCACCACAATGCCGCGCACCGCTTTCTTCAAGATGCCCATATCGGCTTGCTCTTTCTTGGTAATCGCTCGGCTGAACGGCAGTTGCGCCAGTTTCTGGGCTTCAGCACTCAGGTTTTTAACCCGCACTTCTTTCAGGCGCTGAATTTCAGCCGCCAGTTTCTCTTTTTCCTTCATATGCTGTGCGATTAACTCCACATTACCCTGCTGTATAACAGTCGGATCTTTGTGGTTCAGCGCATCCAGCATATCGCTTAGACGTTTTATTTCTGCATGTTCTTTCATAGTATTGGCCCGTACATGCCACTGATGGGCACGATATTTCGCTAAAGTTGGAGATAGGATAGCACTGATTGTGCATCAAGATGGATAGTGTATCAGGATGCAGGCCTTTCGACAGCAGCCTCCTGTGCCGATTGCCACTGCATTCCGGCGGGTAAGCCGCTAATTTCACATGCAACCGCCCCCAACCGCTCCAACGCCCCGGTATAGCGGCTATTGAATGGGTAACAGCAAGAGAGGCGAAATGCATTGCGATACCGGCCGCTGGGTGAATAAAGCGTCCCCGGCGTCAGGCAAATCTGCTCTTGCAGCAATTGATGGAACAGCGTGACGGTATCGACGCTATCAGGGAATTCGACCCAAAAAACAAACCCGCCAGCTGGTTGTGTCACTGTGGTTCCCCGCGGAAAGGAGCGGGTAATCAGTTGTTGAGCTTGCTGAACCTGCTGCGCATAACGGCGGCGCAAACTGCGCAGATGGTGGTCATAGCCGCCAGACTCAAGGAACAGTGCCAAGGTTTCTGACAGTAGCATCGGCTCCGCCATCGACGATACCGCTTTTAGCTTGTGCAATGCTTCTGCGAAGCGGCCCCCATCAATCCAACCAATACGGAAATCCGGTGCCAGCGTTTTGGTGAAGCTGGAGCAAAACAGTATCCAGCCGTCACGATCGAATGCTTTGACCGCCGGAGATAAAGTCGAGCCGAATTGAATTTCGGCATATAAACCATCTTCAATTAGTGGCACTTGATGATCGTTCATCAGCTGCGCCAATCTTTTTTTCGCGGCGAGCGGCATGGTATAGCCCATGGGATTTTGCACCGTCGGCATTGCAATCAGTGCATTCAACCGCCCTTCTTTAAGCAATAACTCCAACACATCCAATGAAAGTCCTTGCTGCGGATCAGTCGGAATCTCCACGGCTTTCAAGCCAAGGCTAGCTAACAAGGGCATCAGATAGAAATAAGTCGGCGACTCCAGCCCGACACAATCCCCCAGTTTAGTGGTCACCCGGAGCGCTAATTGCAGCGCCTCCATACACCCATGGGTAATGGTGATATCTGCCGGATCGGCCAGCATTCCCAACGTCATAGCGCGGCGAGCTATTTGCTGGCGTAGGCGCTGACTGCCGGGTGGCAATGCATATTGACTGATTAACTGCGGCTGACGACGTAACAAAGAAGCCATAATGCGCCCCAACTTGGCGCTGGGATAGAAATCGCCAGTCTGCGGGCAGGCCAGCGAGATATTGGTAAAGCGCGGATTTTGTTGCGCAGCAAATACGGTATCAATCAAATCCAGCACTTCATCCACCGGTTTCCCCACTGTGGCGGTTGGCACCACGGCGGTTGACGGGCTACAGACATAAAAACCTGACTGCGGGCGGGCCTCAATCAAGCCGCGGTCTTCCAATGTGCGATAGGCTGCCACCACGGTATTGATACTCACCTGATGACTCTGCGCGTAGCCCCGCACCGAGAGTAAGCGGCTACCCGCCAGGAGACTGCCATTTTTAATGGCTTGCGCCAAATTGTCTGCCACTTGTAAGTAGCGAATTTCATTCATAACAAGGGACATGGTGACAGTTCTCTAGAGAATTGATGGGTACAGTTAAGTATCATGAAAACTGTACCCATAACAATAGATAACTTCTGCTTCTGCCGCTAGCGCCGATTGCTGTTTATGCTGAATCTCTTGGCAACATCAATAATATAATACCCGAGGGGTTCTTATGCTGGACAGTGCCTTTATCAGTTACGTCACCGTAATGTCGATCACCCCAGGCCCAAACAACCTGTTATTGGCCGCCGCTGGTGTCAATTTTGGTTTGCGCCGAACTTTCCCGATGATGCTAGGGATTACCTTTGGTTGTGCACTGCAATGCGCACTAATGACCACGCTATTGGCATTTATCCTCAGCTGGGTAGGGGTTGTTCGCTTGCCATTAGTCACATTGGGTGGCGGTTATTTACTGTGGTTATCCTGGAAGATTTTTAATTCTGGTAGCCCCAATGCTCGGGACAATGAGCAACCAATGGGATTCATTCAGGGGGCATTATTTCAAGCGATTAATCCAAAAGCCTGGTTGATGGCAATGAATGTCGCCATCTTATTCACCCCACGCGAAGGTGCAACACTGAGTCATACTTTGCTGATTGTCGGTGGCTTTGCTTTATTAAATCTGCCTTGCGTGGCGGTTTGGGCGGTGATGGGCGATCAATTGCGTCATGCGCTGCGCGTTAATTGGAAGTTGCGGCTATTTAATGGCGTGATGGGCGGATTGATGGCAATAACGGCCCTGTGGTTGTTAGCTGAGGAATGGCTCAGTGTCTTCAATAATTAAACATGTCCGAGTGGCGAGAGTTTAGAAACTTGTTTTTGACTGATACGGGAGAGTAATTCTGTAATCGACAGCACCATAGTGGAGCGCACCATTTGCTGATAACGCTGGCGTTGCATGGCAATCAGCGAAGCATCTGCTTCATCCGGGCGTAAGAATGTCGGGACTGGCGGCAACTCAGCCACACAATGTAGTTCACCAAATGGCCCGAGGATTTCGTCATCGGTAAAGCGGTACTCGGTGCCATCATGGTTTAGCTCTTCACGTAGCGCCATCAATAGCTCGGCATCTTCATATTCATGACGGGTTATGACGCCCAGAGCATAAACCAACTTCAATCTTACTGATAATTCACCCAACGGCCCATCCCCGACCAGCAATGGCTCCACGGCATATTTCACCGCATAGTCATCTTTACGGAAAACCTGCACCACGAGAATGTTCAATGCTTCTGCCAATAAGTCGACAGCAGCCATCAAGAAACTCCGAACGGTCTTTCCCGCGTTCAGATGTTCAAGTACCCGATTCTCAAATGCCTGTGTTTTTTCAATCATCGCTTGTCACTGGGGTGGTTGCCGATTATCAGGCTATCAAAGGATAAATACCGCGCAATCTGACACGGTATTTATCCCCTAACGCAAACGCGTTTTGTTCATAACGAAACAGAATTAGTGCGCCAGCTTGTTCTGCATGGCGTTATACACACTCACCGCCTGTTCCACAACCTCGCTATCCGCTGGCAGACCGGAAATTTGAGCAAGAGTGGCTTTTGGCCCTAATTTAGCCAGTAATTCAACCAGTTCCTGCGCTTGCGGATCTTGCTCACTGCGATAACTCATCGCGGCAGCAATGCCGGTCACCAGATGATTATGTGGCAACTGATATTCCAATGTCCCCAACAGCGGCTTGATCAAACGGTCACCGGCACTCAGTTTACGCAATGGCTGACGGCCAACGCGCTCAACATCGTCATGCAGGTAAGGGTTTTCAAAACGGGAGAGAATTTTATCGATATAAGCCGCATGTTTCTGCGGATCAAAAGCATAGCGTTTGATCAGCACTGCGCCGCTTTCTTCCATTGCACCTTTCACTGTCTGGCGAACGGCTGAGTCAAGAATCGCATCACGAATGGTTTGGTGACCAGCAAGCTGGCCCAAATAGGCGGTAATGGCATGCCCGGTGTTCAGCGTGAAGAGTTTGCGCTCCACAAAGGCCATTAGGTTGTCAGTCAGTTCCATACCGGCGATTTGCGGCGGCTGCCCTTTAAATTGGGTACCATCAACAATCCACTCGCTGAATGTTTCTACTGTCACGGCCAGAATATCCGTGCTGCCCGCTTCTGATGGCGGCACAATGCGGTCTACCGCAGAATCAACAAAACCAACATGTTGCTCAACCCACGCCTGCTCACTTTCTGGCAAGACGGCAAACACATGCTGTTTTAACTGGCTGGTGCCGCGCACCATATTCTCACAAGCAATAATATTCAGTGGGCGGGTATTACCTTGTTGATGACGGGTCACCAAACCTTGCGCCACAGTGCCGGCGATGCGGGCCAAAATTTGTGGGCCAACGGCGGTCGTGACAATATCCGCTTGCGCAATCAGCTCCACCACTTCCGGGCTACCACTGTTCACTGCGCTAACATTTTTCACTTCTTCAACACGGGCTTGCTCACCCACTACATTAACTTGATAACTCTTACGCTTATTCAGCTCATCCAATAGCGGCTGATTAACATCGGCGAAAGTAAGTTGCGCACCGGCATCAGCAAGAAGTTTACCAATGAAGCCCCGGCCAATATTACCCGCGCCAAAATGTAATGCTTTCATATTTTTCACCTTTTGCTGTAAAGGGCCGTTTTCTCCCAACGGCCCTATTCAGTTATTACTGGGCTATTTTTTCCGTCCAGTTACTTTTTACCACCGAGCAAATCCAAGACTTCTTGCACACTGGTGGTTTTACTTAAACGCTCAATGACAGAATCATCGTCCAGCGCGTTGGTCAGGCTGGTAATCACATGAATATGCTCATTATTACGGGCAGCAATACCAATCACCAAGCGAGCCACTTCATCTTCTTCTTCGCCAAAGCGCACACCTTGAGGGTATTGGCAGAACACTACACCAGTCTTCAGTACGCGGTCTTTAGCTTCGATGGTGCCGTGTGGTACGGCGATAGATTCGCCCAGATAAGTGGAAGTCAGTTTTTCACGTTCCAACATCGCTTCAACATATTCTGGCTCGACATAACCGCCTTTTACCAACTGCTCACCGGCGAAGCGAATAGCTTGCCATTTATCTGTAGCGTGTTGATTGAGGAAGATATTTTCCGCAGTCAGTTTGAACAGATTGGCTTCTGATGGCTCAAAGCTATCATCCAGCGTTTCAATCACTTTTTGTGTGGTCGCTGTCGCGTTACTCACTTCGACTAAACGTGCCGTCAGGTTGGTATACAACTGGCTGTCGAGGAAGTTAGTCAGCGAGATATGCTGTGCTTGCGGTGCATGACGCATTGCTCGCTCAGTCAAATCACGGTGCGTGATAACTAAATCAACATCTTCCGGCAGGTTGTTAATGGCGCAGTTCGTGACCGAGATGTACTTCAGGCCCGCATCTTGCACTTTCTTACGCAACACACCGGCACCCATCGCGCTGGAACCCATACCCGCATCACAGGCAACAATGATTTTCCGCACAGTGCTCAAGTCGCCCGCAGCAGCGGCAGCATTAGCCGCTTGTGCGCCTTTAGATTGCGCTTTCATGTCTTGCATACGGCGAGTTGCATCTTCCAGGCTATCTTCTTCGTCGTCTTTGACTTTAGAAGTTTTCAGCAAGATAGCTGACACCACGAAGGACACCGCAAACGCAGCAGCAACCGCAGCAATGTTGGCAAAATAAGCACCTTTTGGTGTCATCGCCAATACGGCCAGGATAGAACCCGGAGACGCTGGAGATACCAGACCGCCGTTCAGCAAAGTCAGAGTAAACACGCCAGTCATACCGCCCAGAATCACCGCCAGCAATAAACGTGGGTTCATCAGAACGTATGGGAAATAGATTTCGTGGATACCACCGAAGAAGTGGATGATAGCCGCGCCGCCAGCAGATTGCTTAGCGTTACCTTTACCGAAGAACATATAAGCCATCAACACACCCAAACCTGGGCCTGGGTTAGCCTCAATCAGGAAGAAGATAGACTTACCGGTCTCAGTCGCCTGCTGGATACCCAGCGGTGAGAAGATACCGTGGTTGATAGCGTTATTCAGGAACAGGATTTTGGCCGGTTCAACAAAGATTGACGTCAGTGGCAGCAGGTTATTCTGCACCATGATGTGCACGCCAGCAGCCAGTGCTTTAGACAAAATCTCGACCAACGGGCCAATCGCCATAAAGGCTAGAATAGCCAGCAACATCCCGATAATACCGGCTGAGAAGTTGTTAACCAGCATCTCAAAGCCGCTTTTGATTTTACCTTCAACCCAGCGGTCAAAGTGTTTGATTGCCCAGCCACCTAATGGGCCAGCAATCATCGCACCGAGGAACATTGGCATATCAGCACCAACGATAACCCCCATGGTGGTGATAGCACCCACCACACCACCACGGTCACCACCGACCAAACGACCACCGGTAAAACCGATCAGCAGTGGTAACAGGAAGGTGATCATCGGGCCAACTAATTTGGCTAGCGTTTCATTCGGCAGCCAACCCGTTGGGATAAACAGCGCGGTGATAATACCCCAGGCGATAAATGCGCCGATGTTGGGCATGACCATGTTACTGAGGAATCGGCCAAAATTTTGAATTCTGACCTTTGCGTCTGGTGAAAACATAAAACACCCCTATTGGTACGCGCTAACAATAAGAGCGCGATATAATTGTTTTGTTGAGGCAGTTCTGCAAAACCCGCCGGTGTTATCGAATACAAACCCGCTGTATGCAAAACAAACTTTAGCATGCTCCTTTGCTCACGCGTAGCTCACCCCAGACATGTGACAGATATCACACTAAAACCCCCACTATAGGGGTGGATTTGTTGATTAAGATCACACTATTAGGGTGTAAGAAAGCCACAACGGAGAATTTTTAAGCTGCAAGCGGCCAATATAGTGATTCATATCACACTTTAGTGGCGACCATTTGTTTTGAAAATGTGATGTTAATCACAAGTTATTTTTGCTCGCAGAAGAAGGATGAGACATTCACCCATCTTATTCGGATTGAGCCGCCAAGTTACGTGGTAAATGTGTAATAAAACAACAGGGGGGAAGAGGGTGATGATTTTTTGTTTCGCTTGGGATTTTTTCGGTGATTAGGTTCGGTTGACATAAGATTAGTAATCACTTGGCCTTCGCAGCCTCAACCGCCAAGGGGGTTACAAGCGCGTAACCCCCTTGGAACCCCTGCGCTTGCGCGAAATATTACTGCTATTCGCAGTCCCCTCCGGCAGCCGTTGGCCTTATCGAGCCAGCGCGAGTCGCTTCCTGCTCCAGCGCGCTTTTCGCCGGGTTATTCGTCCCATCCCTGGGACTCACCCCTACGGGGTCGCTGCAAGCAGCGTTCAAATCTGCTCCCGGCAGATTTGTCCATGGCGGCTCACTCGGGCCACCGTCTTTGTCGGTAATATTCCTGATTGCGCTCAAGGTCAACAGAGAAAGTCAAAACCATGATTTTGACCTTGATGTTAAAAGCACATTTGAGCTGCCGAGTGAAGAATGTAGCCAAGGAAATCCGCCATGGACGGCGGATTTAGGCGTCATGAGCAGGGACGCGAATAAAGCCGTCCCGCCAGCGTAATGATGAACCGAGGGAACCTGCGAAGCAGGCAGGCGATACGTGCGAAAGCGCGGATTGTTAAGGCCCACGCTTATGGGCCTTAACTCGGTTGAGGCTACTGAGCTAAAATGACCACTGAACCAATATCAACCGAAACAATAACTCGATCAGTCCTCACAACCGAACCGATCACCAATCCAATGCAATTCAATCCAAAAACCTACTGAATCACACTCATGACACTCTTCTGCGCCGCCATCATCGCCGGGTACTTGGCGACTAAATTAGCCATCATCGCGTTGTATTGTGCCGCTTGTTGCGCTGTCTGGAACTGAACACCACCATTATTAAAGGTCACTTGAGTCCCCTGCTGTTGCAGGAAATCCCCAACCTGCGCCAGATCCTGCACAAAGGCAGAAACGACTGGAACAGCCGGAATGAGCACATTGGTAGGTTGAGTCACAATATTATCAAAAGCTTTATTGAAAACGACTTTCAAGTCATCCGGCTGCTTCAACGCGGATACCGCGGCATCTGCTTGTGTTTTGGCGGTGCGAATCTGCTGCACTAACAAATTCAGCGCACCCGCTGACTGCTGCAATGCATCGCGCTGATTAAGATAATCCTGCGCCATACGAATCTCATTGATTTGCGCAATCGCCGGGCTCAGGCTAGCATCCACAGATTTACTGAGTTGCTGCGAAAAAGTCACTAAAATCGCGTAATCGCTGACATAAGGGCCAAATTTCTGTTTTTGATCTTCACTCAGCGTTGGCAGTTTCATCCCACTGCGCATCACTGTATTTTGCAGATAATCAATAAAAGCCTTACGTTGTTCTGGTTCTTTATCCCCGCAGGCGGTCAATTGGAACACCACCAGCAACGCCAGAAAAGGCGCTAACCAACGTGAATATCGGGTCGTATTCAGTGCAAAAGTCATGTGAAGCTACTCCTGTAATAAGTACTTATTTTCACCAAATTCTATTCTTATTACCCAACTCCAGCATTAAGAATAGCTAAGGGGAGCGATATACCCTTCTTACTTGAGGTTGCAGGGGTGTTCGCTGCTCTCGCTCACCCGAATCACTTACTTGAGTAAGCTCATCGGGATGCGCTCGTTTGCAGCCTACCCGCAACACCAAGTTCTTTGGGTAACTACGCTCCCCTGTGACGAGCCGAGTACAGGATTACTGCAACAGCGAAATATCAGCAACCTGTAAAAACAGCTCGCGTAATTTGCTCAACAACGTCAGGCGGTTAACTCGCACGGCATCGTCTTCGGCCATCACCATCACACTATCAAAGAACTCATCGACTGTTTCCCGCAACGCTGCCAGTTCAACCAGTGCTTCCTGGTATTGACCTGCAGCAAACACCGGCTCCAGCTTATCGCGCAATACCACCAAATGAGTGGCCAGTTTCAGCTCCGCCGGTTCTTTTAACACCGAAGCACGAACATGGTCATTCAGAGTATCAGTGGATTTTGCCAGAATATTCGACACACGCTTATTCGCGGCAGCCAATGCAGCGGCAGCATCCAGTGTGCGGAAATAAGTTACCGCTTTCACCCGAGCATCAAAATCAGCCGGTTTGGTTGGTCGACGAGCCAATACCGCCTGAATGGTATCGACGCTATGACCTTCATCCTGATACCAGGCGCGGAAGCGGCCCAGCATGAACTCAATCACTTCATCGACCACTTTAGTATTGGTTAGCTTGCTACCATACAGGCGCACGGCCTCTTCGGTCAGCGTTTGCAGATCCAGCGGCAAATTCTTCTCAACGATAATACGCAATACACCCAACGCCGCGCGGCGCAGAGCAAATGGGTCTTTATCGCCTTTAGGATGTTGACCGATACCGAAAATCCCGGCCAGCGTGTCCATTTTATCGGCAATAGCCAATGCACAAGCAACCGGATTTGACGGCAAATCATCACCGGCAAAACGTGGCTGATACTGCTCATTCAGTGCAACCGCAACGTCTTCAGCTTCACCATCGTAACGGGCGTAATGCATCCCCATCACACCTTGGGTGTCAGTGAATTCGAACACCATATTGGTCATCAGGTCGCACTTGGACAGCAAACCGGCGCGCGTGGCATGGTTAACATCTGCACCAATTTGCGCAGCAACCCAACCGGCCAGTGCTTGAATACGATCTGTTTTATCGCGCAGGGTGCCCAATTGTTGTTGGAACAGCACGGTTTCCAGACGCGGGAGATTGTCTTCAAGGCGTTTTTTACGATCGGTATTAAAGAAGAACTCGGCATCCGCCAGACGTGGGCGTACCACTTTCTCGTTACCCGAAATAATCTGCTGAGGATCTTTCGATTCAATGTTGGCAACAAAGATAAAGTTTGGCATCAAGTTACCGGCAGTGTCGTAAACCGGGAAATATTTCTGGTCACCCTTCATGGTGTAAACCAGTGCTTCCGCAGGAACTGCCAGGAATTTCTCTTCAAACTTGGCAGTCAATACCACCGGCCATTCCACCAGTGATGCCACTTCTTCCAGCAAGCTTTCACTCAGGTCAGCAATACCGCCAATCTTCTGTGCCGCCAATTCGGCATCACGCTTAATGATAGCTTTGCGCAATTCATAATCAGCGATAACTTTACCGCGATCCAGCAAGAGTTGCGGGTATTGATCAGCATTATCGAGCGCAAACTCGGATTCACCCATAAAGCGGTGACCACGAATAACTCGGTCTGAATCGATACCCAACACGGTGCCAGGAATCACTTCAGAACCTAACAGCAGGGTCACGGTATGAACCGGGCGAACGAATTGGGTTTCTTTATCACCCCAACGCATCAATTTAGGAATAGGCAATTTGCTCAGCGCAGTACTCACCATCCCCGCCAGCAATAATTGTGCTGATTGCCCTTTTACATGGGCGCGATACAGCAGCCATTCACCTTTATCAGTGACCAGACGCTCTGCTTGATCGACCATAATACCACAACCGCGCGCCCAACCTTCTGCCGCTTTGCTTGGTTTACCTTCAGCATCAAACGCTTGCGCAATTGCCGGGCCGCGTTTTTCGACTTCACGATCAGCCTGAGCAGCACTTAAATTAATGACTTTTAACGCTAAACGGCGCGGTGCGGCATACCAAATAACCTCGCCATGAGGCAAGTTGGCGCTATCGAGTTCAGCCGTAAAATTGGCAGCAAAAGATTCGGCCAGAGAACGAAGAGCCTTCGGTGGCAACTCTTCCGTGCCGATTTCCACCAGGAAAGTCTGTTGAGTCATGACAGCCTCTTAGTTCTGATTCTTTTTGCACATAGGGAAGCCCAATGCCTCGCGAGAAGCATAATAAGCTTCGGCGACAGCTTTGGTCAGCGTACGAATGCGCAGAATATAACGCTGACGCTCAGTCACCGAGATGGCTTTACGGGCGTCGAGCAGGTTAAAGGTGTGGCCAGCTTTCAGAATGCGTTCATAAGCCGGCAGTGGCAGCGGGACTTCCAGCGCCAGCAGTGACTGGGCTTCTTTCTCATATTGCTCGAAGCAGGAGAACAGGAAGTCCACATCGGCGTATTCAAAGTTATAGGTGGATTGCTCCACTTCATTTTGATGATAAATATCGCCGTAAGTGGTTTTGCCCAGTGGGCCGTCACACCAAATCAGGTCATAAACACTGTCTACGCCCTGAATGTACATGGCGAGACGTTCCAGACCATAAGTTATTTCGCCGGTGACCGGTTTACATTCCAAACCGCCTACTTGCTGGAAGTAAGTGAACTGCGTCACTTCCATGCCGTTTAGCCACACTTCCCAGCCCAGACCCCAGGCACCCAGTGTTGGGTTCTCCCAGTTATCTTCGACAAAGCGAATGTCGTGGATCAACGGATCCAGGCCCAGCTCTTTCAATGAACCTAAATAGAGTTCCTGAATGTTGTCTGGTGAAGGTTTGATAATCACCTGGAACTGATAATAGTGTTGCAGGCGGTTCGGGTTCTCACCGTAGCGACCATCGGTCGGGCGGCGTGAAGGTTGTACATAAGCGGCAGCGATTGGCTCTGGGCCAAGTGCACGCAGGCAGGTCATAGGGTGGGAGGTACCCGCGCCGACTTCCATGTCCAGTGGTTGAACAATGGTGCAGCCTTGGCGCGCCCAATAGTCCTGTAACGTCAGGATCAGGCCCTGAAAGGTCTTGGTATCAAACTTTTGCATGTTGGATTCGCACGCGATACAAGTGAATTAAAATGGAATGGGTCAGTATACCCGTTGACCGTAAGATATACAGCCAGAATCCGGAAAGATGTCGTAATCAAACGAGATTTGTTGAGATTCAAACCGGACCGCAAGCAGCGGCCCTCCTTTTAATCCTCATTTTTTATGGCAGTGGACAGGCAAACCTACACTTCCAGATGATCGGGCCGGGTATGGCTGCAAGCAGCTGAATTTTATCGTAATTAATTGTGGTGGGAATAGCATATTGCAATAGTGAATTTTGACCAGACGAACTCTTGCATGAACCATGGCACGGGGGCGGCAGTGACAAAGTATGGGCGGCGAAACAGGAGCCAACCCCACCACCAATAAAGAGAATTACAGCTACAAATAAACCAGTCAGAAGATATCTCTGTAAAATCATATATAACCTCAATAAATAGCCAGATAATTGATTAATTATGGAATTTAGCACTATAACAAGTTCAATTATTGACCAGATCAAAGTTGCGTCAAGGTTATTGCAGAATAAAAATCAGTCGGTTGCTTATTATCGCCCGAACAGCGATTATCCCCGTCTGTAACAAACATCAAAGGGAGATAAATATGGATTTACAACGCTGCGCTTGGGTGACAACTGATCCGCTTTATCTTGCTTATCACGATACTGAATGGGGCATTCCACGAACTGATAGCCAGGCATTATTCGAAATGCTGTGCCTCGAAGGCCAACAAGCTGGGCTTTCGTGGATAACCGTGCTGAAAAAACGCGAACACTATCGCAAATGCTTCCATAATTTTGATCCCGTGCGTGTGGCGAAAATGGGGCAGGAAGAAGTCGAAAAGCTGGTGCTGGACAGTGGTATTATCCGCCACCGCGGTAAAATTCAGGCCATTATCACTAATGCACAGGCCTATCTGGCAATGGAAGCTAACGGCGAAGATTTTTCGCGTTTTATTTGGAGTTTTATCGACGGTGAACCCAAAATTAACCACTGGTGGTGTTTGGCTGAATGCCCGGCAATGACACCAACCTCTGATGCGATGTCAAAAGCACTCAAAAAACGAGGTTTTAAGTTTATCGGCTCCACCATTTGCTATGCCTTTATGCAGGCCAGTGGACTGGTGAACGATCATCTTGCGAGCTGTTTTTGCCACCCGGATAACGTAGTAAAATGATAAGAACTTACCAACCTGACGATCTTGATGCCGTAATGCAATTGTGGTTGAGCAGCACTATTGCTGCGCACCCTTTTGTTACCGAGCAATATTGGCACGAGAGCGCCTCGTTGGTGCGAGATACCTATCTTCCGGCGGCGCGGACTTGGGTATATTTACCGCAAGAAGTGCCATCGGAACCCACTGACAGCGGAAACACCATCGCCGGGTTTATTAGTATCCTTGAAGAACAACTGGTCGGCGCATTATTTGTTGACCCATTCTATTACGGTAAAGGAGTGGGAAAAATACTGATGGATGGCGTTCAGCAACACTATAAAGCGCTAACTCTGGAGGTTTATCAAAAAAATCATCGGGCTTATCACTTTTATCGTAAACAAGGTTTTGTTGTCACCGAGCGGGCCTATAATGCGGAAACTAAAAATGTTATTTTAACTATGCAGTGGCAGCGGCATCAGTAAATAAATCATCAAATATTCCCAGCGTCCCTTAGTCTAATTAAATACTTATTACCCTCGCTTTACACATTTAATATAACACCCTCAACAAAAAGTATCGTACTCCCACAAAAGAATAAAAAACAAATAAAGAGATGATTAAAGAGTTTATTCACTTTCTATTCTCTATAGTAGCCATTGAACTTGCCGTTTTAAAAAACCTTAATAATATAACACAAGAATGACACGGAGTTATTA
>NZ_CABHXX010000068.1 GCF_902170565.1 Yersinia thracica | reverse complement strand
ATGATATATACAGCAACATCATTAATTACACCCCGAAGTAATGAAAATCATTCTCATTTTAAACAAGAAAAATCAATTTCCCTCCCTCTCATTTGTTGAAAGTTTATATTCTTTTTTATGAATAACCTGACCCTGCTTGGGTTATCAAGCAGCCCCAGTGGAAAAGAGCCTTTCTTGCTCAAATATGGTATTATTCTTAATAATCCATATAAATGAAATTGATAGAATGTTACTGCGTTTATATCAGGTATTACTCTACCTTATTCAACCTCTGATTTGGCTGCGATTGCTGTTACGCAGCCGTAAAGCCCCGGCTTACCGCAAACGCTGGGGGGAACGCTATGGTTTTTGTGCCGGTAAAGTTGTTGCTGGCGGTATTATGCTGCATTCAGTTTCAGTCGGTGAAACACTGGCCGCTATCCCTTTAGTCCGAGCATTACGCCACCGTTACCCGTCATTGCCCATTACCGTGACCACCATGACACCTACCGGCTCCGAGCGCGTTCAATCCGCTTTTGGCAAAGATGTCCATCACGTTTATCTGCCCTACGACCTTCCCGGTTCTGTGAACCGTTTTCTTGATCAGGTGAATCCCAAGCTGGTCATCATCATGGAAACTGAACTGTGGCCGAACCTTATCAATGCGCTACATCGCCGCAAGATACCGCTGGTGATTGCCAATGCGCGCCTTTCTGCACGGTCTGCCGCTGGCTATAAAAAAATCGGTAGTTTTATCCGTAATATGCTGCAACGGATCACTCTGATTGCCGCGCAAAATCAAGAAGATGGCGATCGTTTTATTGAATTGGGCCTTCGGCGCTCACAGCTTACAGTCACCGGCAGTCTGAAATTTGATATTTCTGTAACCCCCGAATTAGCCGCCAGAGCCATCACCTTACGCCGCCAGTGGGCACCACATCGTCCTGTTTGGATAGCGACCAGTACCCACGACGGCGAAGAAACTATCTTGCTGGAAGCCCATCGCCAATTATTACAGCAGTTCCCGACCTTGCTGCTTATTCTGGTGCCACGCCACCCAGAACGCTTCCCGAAAGCCATTGAATTAACACAAAAAGCCGGGCTAAGTTATACATTGCGTAGCAAAGGCGAAGTGCCTTCGAGTAGCACACAAGTGGTGATCGGCGATACCATGGGTGAGCTAATGTTGCTGTATGGCATCGCTGATTTAGCTTTTGTTGGCGGTAGCCTGGTTGAGCGCGGCGGTCATAATCCATTGGAAGCAGCAGCGCATGCCATCCCTGTGTTGATGGGGCCACATACGTTTAATTTTAAAGACATTTGTGCCAAGCTGGAGCAGGCTGAAGGGTTGATTACTGTCACTGATACCCTGTCACTGGTGAAAGAAATCACCATGCTGCTGACTGATGAAGATTGCCGCCTCTATTATGGCCGCCATGCGGTTGATGTATTGCATGAAAATCAGGGCGCGCTACAACGGCTATTGCACTTGCTGGAGCCTTATCTACCGCAACGGAGCCACTAAATGAGTGTCAAAAAACGCCTGTCAGTGGTGATGATTGCTAAAAATGAAGCCTCACTGCTGGCGGATTGTTTGGCATCCGTTATCTGGGCTGATGAAATAGTGGTTTTAGATTCAGGTAGTGAAGATGAAACCCTCGCCCTGGCCACGCAATATGGCGCAAAAGTCTACAGCAACACAGAATGGCCGGGTTATGGTAAACAGCGGCAATTAGCCCAGCAATATGCCACTGGCGATTATATTCTAATGCTGGATGCTGATGAGCGAGTGACTCCCGAGCTAAAAACCGCGATTGAAGCGGTGTTATTGGCACCAGAAGAAGGTGCTGTTTATAGCTGTGCACGGCGGAACCTGTTTTTAGGCCGCTTTATGCGCCATAGCGGTTGGTATCCAGATAGAGTGACCCGGCTGTATCCGCGCGATCAATACCGTTATAACGATAATTTAGTTCATGAATCACTTGATAGCGGCTCCGCTAAAGTTATCCCGCTAGCTGGAGATTTACTGCACCTGACTTGCCGTGACTTTTTCACCTTTCAACAAAAACAACTCAACTATGCGCAAGCTTGGGCGGATCAGCGTCATCAAGAAGGCAAAAGTTGCAGCTATTTTTCAATTCTCAGCCATACTCTTGGGGCATTCTGTAAGACATGGCTATTACGTGCCGGTTTCCTCGATGGTAAACAAGGGCTATTGCTGGCGGTGGTCAACGCGCAATATACTTTTAACAAATATGCGGCTCTGTGGGCATTGAGCCATCAATATCAGAAAAGCGAGAATTCATGACCACCAAAGCCATCTATCCGGGGACCTTTGATCCTATTACCAATGGGCATTTGGACTTAGTCACCCGCGCCTCAGCAATGTTTAGTCATGTCATCTTGGCTATCGCCGACAGTTCCAGTAAAAAACCGATGTTTACCCTAGACGAGCGGGTCGCCTTGGCAAAACAAGTGACCGCACCACTGAAGAATGTGGAAGTTTTGAGCTTCAGTGAGCTGATGGCGGAGTTTGCCAAAAAAAATAACGCGAATATTTTGGTGCGAGGTTTACGATCGGTATCAGATTTCGAATATGAATGGCAACTGGCCAATATGAACCGCCATCTAATGCCAAAGCTGGAAAGTGTTTTTCTGATGCCATCAGAAAAGTGGTCATTTATCTCTTCGTCATTAGTGAAAGAAGTGGCGCGCCATGGTGGAGATATCTCGCCATTCCTTCCTGCGCCCGTAACCGCAGCGCTAATGGCTAAGTTGGCGTGATTCTTTATTGACACAATACCCACGTAATTGGAGTTGTAGACAGGCGGTCACTCCCTGCGGTTTCAAATACGAAGAATATAGGTTAACGCTGGCAGTGGCGGCAAAAAAACGTGCTACGCTGCCCGTGCTTCGCAATTTCAATCACATTCCCACAGCGCCGACATAACTCACCTGCCCGCCCATATACCTGTAATTCTTGCGCGAAATAACCCGGTTTGCCATCTGACTGTAAAAAGTCGCGCAATGTCGTGCCACCCTGCTCAATAGAGTGCAATAACACGGCTTTGATTGTTGCCACCAACAGTGTGACCTCGGCTTCGGTTAATGAACCAGCGGCGCGCTCCGGCAGAATACCCGCAGTGAATAGCGATTCACTGGCATAGATGTTACCCACCCCGACCACCACTTTATTATCCATTAGCCACTGTTTAACTACAGTGCGTTTGTTGCGTGACTTTTCAAACAGATACCCAGCGGTAAATTCATCACTCAGGGGTTCTGGCCCTAAGTGCGCGAGTACGCTACTGGTTTCAAGGTCTTTTGCCCATAGCCAGGCACCAAAGCGGCGCGGATCGGTATAACGCAGAATTTTGCCATTACTGATAACCAAATCGACGTGATCATGTTTCTGCGCTTCGGTTTCTTCCGACAAAATACGCAGGCTACCTGACATCCCTAGATGGACGATAATCCAGCCTGTTTTCAGCTCTATCAGTAAATATTTAGCTCGGCGTTGGACACTAAGTACCGGCTGGTCACTGAGTGCCAGGATTTCATTCGACACTGGCCAGCGTAAGCGAGCATTTCTGACCACAGCATAAAGAATGGTTTGGCCGACAAGATAAGGTTCGATCCCGCGTCGGCTGGTTTCAACTTCTGGTAATTCAGGCATGCGACCTCCCTCAACGTGTCTCACTAGACTTTATATAATAAAAAACCCGGCCGAGGCCGGGTTTTCTTAATCCACCAAAATTAAAATTACTTAATTTTAGCTTCTTTGTAGATCACGTGTTGACGGACAACTGGATCGAATTTCTTCAATTCCAATTTTTCCGGCTTAGTACGCTTGTTCTTCGTGGTGGTATAGAAGTGACCAGTACCAGCAGAAGAAACCAGCTTGATCTTCTCGCGAACACCTTTAGCCATGATTCAGTTCCTTAATACTTCTCACCGCGGGCACGAATTTCGGCCAAGACCGTTTCAATACCCTTCTTATCAATAACACGCATACCTTTAGCAGATACACGCAGAGTTACAAAGCGCTTCTCGCCCTCAACCCAAAAACGGTGAGAGTGAAGGTTCGGCAGAAAACGGCGTTTGGTCGCGTTCATTGCGTGGGAACGGTTGTTACCGCTCACCGGGCGCTTGCCAGTAACTTGGCAGACTCGGGACATGTCTATTCTCCAAAAATCAAATCAGCTCGAGCTTCGTATAGGATTTGGCCGCCTCGTCAGGCTTTAGAGCCCATCTCAGCAAATTCACTGAGAAGGCTCACTGTCATCAGGTCAGAAACCCCTGTCACCAGGCTATAAACCTGTTGAGATAGGCTCTTCACGCCAAACCCAAGATTCTCAAAGGTGGCGTAGTATACGCTCTGAAGCGTAAGTGCTCAAGTCCCGAACAGCTAAAGATCCCGAAAGGATCAATTATTATTTCTCTAAAGCCATCCGCGTTCGGCAAATGAGACACATTCACCCCGTCCAACCACCAAATGATCGAGCACTCGAATATCTAATAATGAACAGGCTTTTATCACCTGCGTAGTCATCAAACGGTCAGCTTGGCTCGGTTCAGCCTTACCCGAAGGGTGATTATGCGCCAGAATCAGCGCGGCGGCATTAACCTTCAACGCTTCACGCACAATTTCTCTCGGATGGACTTCAACACTACTGATGGTACCAGTAAACATCTCCTCATGGCGAATAACACGATGCTGGTTATCCAAAAACATCACTAAAAAAACCTCTCTTTCACGATGAGAAAGGATATTTTGTAGAAATTTTTGTGTAATATCGGCATTAAGCAGGGCACTTTCGCGCATCAGATGAGATGAAAAGCAGCGACCAGCCAGTTCTGCGATAGCCTGAATCTGACTATATTTCGAAACACCAATCCCCTTTTTTGCACATAACGCCTGATAATCCGCCGAGATAAGCTCATGAAGTGAGCCAAACTCATCAATCAAATATTCAGCCATTCTCATTACATGCATGCCTGGGATGCCCGTACGCAGAAAAATAGCGAGCAATTCGGCATCAGTCAGTACCGCGGCACCGTATTTCAGCAGTTTTTCTCTTGGGGCCATATGCCCATACCACTCATCCATTCCTTGGCTCCTGTTTATCCCTGAACAGTACAAACAGCATGACAGAAGGCTTTATGAGCTGCGACTCCATGATGAGCAGCATGCGTAACGCCTCGCAAATTTGATGATTGATGGCATCAGGAGATGCCCTGATAGCTAATCTACCCGGCGGTTATGCTAAAATATCGCCTCTTATGACTTTCATTCGGACAATCATGATGACGGGACTTTCCGGCGAACATCTTTCTGGTAAAAAGATTGTGCTCGGGATTAGCGGGGGTATTGCCGCATATAAATCTCCTGAGCTGGTACGCCGCTTACGCGACAGAGGTGCAGAGGTACGTGTGGTGATGACCCACGCGGCTAAAGCATTCATTACGCCACTCACGTTGCAGGCAGTCTCGGGCTATCCCGTCTCTGATGATTTACTCGACCCTGCGGCAGAAGCGGCGATGGGACATATTGAGCTGGGTAAATGGGCTGATTTAGTGATAATAGCCCCCGCCACAGCGGATTTACTGGCGCGAGTGGCCGCCGGCATGGCAAATGACTTGCTAACAACAGTTTGCCTGGCAACCGCATCTCCTGTTGCTGCCGTGCCTGCTATGAATCAACAGATGTACCGCGCAGCAGCTACCCAAGCCAATCTACAGACCCTAGCCAATCACGGAATGCTATTGTGGGGGCCAGATAGCGGCAGTCAGGCTTGTGGGGATGTTGGCCCAGGCAGAATGCTGGACCCTCTGGAAATTGTCGCACTGGCACATGAACATTTTGCAGCAAAACAAGACCTGAAACATTTGAGTGTCATGATTACCGCTGGGCCGACGCGTGAAGCGCTTGATCCAGTGCGCTTTATCAGCAATCAAAGTTCGGGAAAAATGGGCTTCGCGATTGCTCAAGCGGCCGCCGCCAGAGGGGCAAAAGTCACTCTAATTGCCGGGCCAGTGAACCTCCCAACACCAGCTGCTGTGAATCGCATTGATGTTGTCAGTGCGCTGGAGATGCAGCAAACAGTTCAGAACTTAGCCGCCCAGCAGAATATTTTTATTTCTTGTGCTGCGGTAGCGGATTACCGCGCCGAGCAAGTTTCTGACGAGAAAATAAAAAAACAGGGTGACGAAATTACCCTTAAGTTAGTGAAAAACCCGGATATTGTCGCCGGGGTGGCTTCGATGGCTAAAAAACGTCCATTTGTTGTTGGATTTGCTGCCGAAACCCAGAATGTGGAAGAATACGCGCGACAAAAACTAGCGCGGAAGAATCTGGATCTTATTTGCGCTAATGATGTATCGCTCGCAGAGCATGGTTTTAACAGTGATACCAATGCTTTGCACCTTTTTTGGCCGACTGGAGAGAAACGTTTACCGCTCAGCGATAAACACCTCCTCAGTCAGCGTTTAATAGACGAGATTGTCAGCCGTTATGATGAAAAAAATCGACATTAAAATTCTGGACCCACGAGTTGGCAAGGAATTCCCTTTACCAACGTATGCTACAGAAGGTTCTGCCGGGCTGGATTTACGTGCTTGTCTGGACGAAGCAGTTGATTTACTGCCGGGGCAAACTACATTGTTACCCACTGGTTTAGCGATACATATCGGTGATAACGCCCTGGCGGCGGTCATTCTGCCGCGCTCAGGTTTGGGACATAAACATGGGGTGGTATTGGGTAATTTGGTCGGGCTGATTGATTCCGATTATCAAGGTCAGTTGATGGTGTCAGTCTGGAACCGTGGTCAACAGCCTTTTACCATCGAACCCGGCGAACGTATCGCACAAATGGTATTTGTTCCCGTAGTACAAGCAGAATTCAATTTGGTTGAAGATTTTGACCTTACTGAACGTGGTACCGGTGGTTTTGGTCATTCTGGGCGCCAATAACCTACCCTAGACCCTGATACCGTAAAAAAGCTATCACATAAGCCGCCGGGGTTTGGTATCCAGTGCGGCCGGTATTTGGGTTTTTGTTATTAAGTCATTTTTAGCAAGGGTCTACTCGGACATGGCAGAAAAAGAAAATACGAAAAGGAATAGGCGCGAGGAAATTTTGCAGGCTTTAGCGCAAATGCTGGAATCCAGCGACGGCAGCCAACGCATTACTACCGCCAAACTCGCCGCGAATGTGGGAGTTTCGGAAGCCGCGCTTTATCGTCATTTCCCCAGCAAAACGCGGATGTTTGATAGCCTGATCGAGTTTATTGAAGACAGTCTGATGTCCCGCATTAATTTGATTCTGCAAGATGAAAAAGAGACGTTTAATCGCCTCCGGCTGATCCTATTGCTGATATTAGGCTTTGCGGAACGCAATCCAGGGCTAACTCGCATCATGACTGGGCATGCACTGATGTTCGAGCAAGACCGCTTGCAAGGGCGAATTAACCAATTGTTTGAACGAATTGAAGTACAGCTACGCCAGGTGCTGCGCGAGAAAAAACTGCGTGATGGGCAAGGTTTTATCCATGATGAAGCGCTATTGGCAACACAGCTATTAGCATTTTGTGAAGGGATGCTTTCACGTTTTGTGCGCTCAGAATTCCGCTACCGGCCAACGCAAGAGTTTGATTCTCGCTGGCCTTTGATTGTGGCTCAGTTGCAATAAGCCGCAAAGTCGCTGTAATAGTCTATAAAAAGGGCCAAACGGCCCTTAAATATGGTTAAAGTTACCGCAGCATGCATTGGGATCAATACCTGCGGCTCATATTGCTTTTGGCTTACTTGCGTTCAGAATCCAGTTTTTCACTGTTTTTGACGACGTCCTGAGCCTTAGTATAGCTCTCTATAAGCAACTGATAGTTTGGGAAAATCCCCGTATATGCCTGTGCCCACTCAGCAGCATCTTTACGGTTCCAGGTTTTTTGCAGCTCAGCGGCCACTCCGGCCACATCAATTGGCACCACCCCCGCCTGCATTACACGTGCCAGTGTAATTTCCTCGGCCATTTTGGAGTAAGTTCCTGAAGCGTCAATCACAGCAAAAACTTGGTAACCATCAGCAACAGCCGCGATAGCAGGGAATGCCATACACACGCTAGTAATGGTGCCCGCGATGATAAGTTGTTTCTTGCTAGTCGCCTTTACCGCTGCGACGAAATCCGGGTTATCCCATGCGTTAATTTCCCCCTTGCGCGCCACATATTGCGCATGCGGAGCATATTCATGGATCTCAGGAATCAATGGGCCGTTGGGGCCTTGCGGCACAGAAGCTGTTGTGATCACTGGGATCTTGGCCAAGGTAGCTATTTTAGCCAGGGCAACAGCCAAACGGCGCAAGGTAGTAAAAGGCATGTCGTGTACCGTCTGGAACAGGCCACTTTGATGATCAATCAGCAGCATGGCCACATTGGTTGGGTCAATTATAGGTTTTTGATTGTTGAAGTTAGCAGGTGTACTCATGAGTACTCTCTCCTTTTAAATCAGACTACCGAATTTCTTTATCGCATTATTATTCATGCTTTAAAGGTCGTTAGCGGACAATTTATCCAAATGCCCACGGTTGACATCGGTGATCACCAAAGCGATCCCGCCCTAATATATTCACGGCAATATAGCCATAACTCACCATCATTTTGCCACTGAGCTATAGCCACCAAGGATATGGTTCATGATTGTCGTATGAATTTATAAGGTGGAAAAAGTATAGATTTAGAACCACGAGAGGAGTAGAAGCATTATTTGGACGCACTGTCTTATACAGTGAACAATGGCTGTAAGGATTTATGTACAAAATAACAAACTTAACATTTGTCGTTAAAAGGGCCATCTGACCCTTTCACATTAATTCCGTATTAGGGCTTAAACGCCATATTGCTCACGATATTGGCGCACCGCCGTCAGATGAACCGCCATCTCCGGTTTCTCCTCCAGATAACTGATCACATCATTCAGTGTCACAATCGCGATGACTTTACAGTGATAATCATGTTCAACTTCCTGAATCGCAGAGATTTCACCACGACCACGTTCTTGACGATCCAATGAAATCATCACACCAGCGAGGGTGGCGCCCTGCGCATTGATAATTTCCATTGATTCACGAATCGCAGTACCCGCGGTTATTACATCATCAACCAGCATGACTCGGCCTTTTAACGGGCTTCCCACCAAGCTGCCACCTTCACCGTGATTTTTAGCTTCTTTACGGTTAAAGCAGTAAGGTACATCACGATCATGATGCTCAGCCAAGGCTACGGCGGTGGTGGTGGCAATAGGAATGCCCTTGTATGCTGGCCCGAATAAAAGGTCGAACTCTACACCACAATCCATTAACGCTGCGGCGTAGAAGCGCCCGAGTTTTGCCAGATCAAGCCCGGTATTAAACAACCCAGCATTAAAGAAATAGGGGCTAATCCGCCCAGACTTCAGGGTAAATTCGCCAAACTTCAATACCTGCTTGTTAAGCGCAAACTCGATAAAATCGCGCTGATAGGCTTTCATTGGTACGTCTCCTCTAGATTGTGGCTACTGTCATTAATTACTTTGTTGAATGATTCGGTACCTAAATTGCAGGCAAAAAAAAAGGCGACTAGCAAGTCGCCTTTCTCAATTATTGTTCTAACGTCGCCTTCTGCGCCAGGAAGATAGTTTCTATCCCTCCCCGAGCCAGTTCCAACAACGCCAGTAACTCTTCGTGACTGAACGGCTCGCCTTCTGCGGTGCCTTGCACCTCAATCATCCGGCCATCTTCCATCATCACCACATTCATATCAGTTTCTGCGGCAGAATCTTCTATATATTCCAGATCGCAAAGGGCTTCACCTTTCACGATACCAACAGAAACCGCGGCTACCAGCCCTTTCATCGGGTTAGCTTTCAATTTACCGGCAGCAACTAAGTTATTCAATGCATCAGCCAGAGCCACACAAGCACCACTGATTGAGGCTGTACGGGTGCCACCATCAGCCTGCAACACATCGCAGTCTAACGTAATGGTGAACTCACCCAATTTCTTCAAATCAACTGCCGCACGCAAAGAACGAGCAATTAGGCGCTGAATTTCTAAAGTGCGACCACCTTGTTTGCCTTTTGCGGCTTCGCGCGCATTACGGCTGTGGGTCGAACGCGGCAACATGCCATATTCAGCTGTTATCCAGCCCTGACCTTGGCCTTTCAGAAAGCGCGGAACACCCTCTTCGACCGTGGCGGTGCACAATACTTTGGTATCGCCAAACTCAACCAACACGGAACCTTCCGCGTGTTTCGTGTAATTACGGGTCAGGGTCAATGGGCGGACTTGTTGTGCTGCTCGGCCTGCTGGGCGCATGGGGCTTTCTCCGGCTTTAAATCGATATTGGTCGCGCATTATACGGCCTTAGTGATGTAATGCCTATCCTGCCTGCGCCTCGGAGGCTATAATCCCTGCATCTTTTCTTGAAAACGGGTACGCAACAATGATCCGCAGCATGACCGCTTACGCTCGACGTGACATTAAGGGTGAATGGGGTAGCGCAGCCTGGGAGCTGCGTTCCGTTAACCAACGCTATTTAGAAACTTACATTCGCTTACCTGAACAGTTCCGTAGCCTGGAACCGGTTATTCGCGAACGTATCCGCAACCGTCTGACCCGTGGCAAAATTGAGTGCAGCTTGCGCTTTGAGTTGGATGCTAACTCACAAAGCTCTTTGATTCTTAATGAAAAACTGGCAAAGCAACTCGTTGAAGCTGGTCAGTGGGTCAAGATGCAAAGTGATGAAGGCGAAATTAATCCAGTGGATATTCTGCGCTGGCCGGGTGTTATGGCTGCAGAAGAACAGGATCTGGATGCCATCAGTACTGAGCTAATGCAGGCACTGGATATTGTGTTAGATGACTTTATCGTTTCCCGCGAAACCGAAGGTGCAGCACTAAAAGTGCTTATTGAACAGCGGCTGGATGGCGTTAGTGCGGAAGTGGTTAAAGTCCGTGCGCATATGCCAAACATCTTGCAATGGCAGCGTGAGCGTTTGCTCAACAAACTGGAAGAAGCACAGGTCCAGTTGGAAAACACTCGCCTAGAGCAAGAATTATTGCTGATGGCACAGCGTGTCGATGTGGCTGAAGAGTTGGATCGACTTGAAGCGCATGTCAAAGAAACACACAATATTCTGAAGAAGAAAGAAGCCGTTGGCCGCCGCCTTGATTTTATGATGCAAGAATTTAACCGCGAATCGAATACGCTGGCATCAAAATCTATCAATGCCGAAGTCACCAATTCAGCTATCGAGCTGAAAGTGCTTATCGAACAAATGCGCGAGCAGATTCAAAATATCGAGTAACTTATTTTAGTCACCCGTTTTACTGAAGCCCGGAGAAATCCGGGTTTTTATTACTCTACCTGCACCAGGTGAAGCAGTGGAAATACCTTTCCCTCGCCGTCCTGTTCTGAGCGACCGGTTTTTACAAATCCGCATTTCAAGTAAAAAGCTAACGCGGCGGGATTTTGTTCATTCACATCCACACTGAGTTCTCCCTTTAAAGGCTGAGCATGCGCCAACAGCATTTTTCCAAAACCTTTACTGTGATAGATGGGATCAATGAACAACATAGGTTCAGTTATTGTGCAAATGTTGTTATTGGCTACCATCCTGAATGCTATTGGCTTGATTATTAATGGTAGCCTGATTTTAGTGGTCAGTAATATGCGTAACTGCTTTAAGACCGGGGCGTTTTCAGCTCGCTGGCCAAACTATTTGCTAAGCGGAGTCTTTACCGGATTAGCGTGTAAATTACTTTTCGATAGCCGCAAATAAAACTTGTGTCGGAATAATGTGAATAAACAAAGAAAAGGATATGCAGTTAACTGTGTTGGTTGATAACAACACCCTAATAGACAAATATCTTATAGCTGAGCCAGGAGTCTGTTATTACATTGAAATTGAGGGAAAAAGTTTCCTTTTTGATACCGGCTACTCTGATGTTTTTCTATGTAACGCGGCAATTCTGGGTATGAATATCAGCAATATCGATAGTGTGATTTTCTCTCATGGTCATAACGATCATAGCGGGGGCTTAACCCATCTTGCACAATATCTTGACCGAACAAATCACTATTGTGAGCAGAAAATAAAACTTGTGGCTCACCCCAATGCTTTTGCCCCTAAATACTACGAAAATAAATCAATAGGTTCTCATTTTCCGGCTGATGGCTATCCCACCTTTTTCGAACGAATTGATCAGTCCGGAGTTTATTACATTACTGATAATTTGCTTTTTTTAGGTGAGATAGAGCGTAGTAACGATTTTGAAGGGCTGCATCCTATAGGGAAAACTATCAATTGTTGTGGCCATGAAGTTGACGATTTTGTCATAGACGACAGCGCGATAGTTTATACCAGCCCAGAGGGTATTGTAATTATTACTGGCTGCTCTCATTCTGGGATCTGCAATATTATTGATTATGCTATTAAAGTGACCGGTGATAAACGCGTTCGGGCTGTTATTGGTGGGTTTCATCTATTAAATACAGAAAAATCTACCCTCATCAGAACATCGGACTATTTCAAGCAACTCAACGCACAAGCACTCTATCCCTGTCACTGTACTGACCTAAAAGCCAAAATAGCATTAGCCGGTGCGGTTGATATAGAAGAGATAGGGGTTGGAATGGTACTTGACTTTAAGTAGAAACATTATCCGACAAGGGAAATTATATATACTTTACAA
>NZ_CABHXX010000067.1 GCF_902170565.1 Yersinia thracica | reverse complement strand
GGTCGTTAGCTCAGTTGGTAGAGCAGTTGACTTTTAATCAATTGGTCGCAGGTTCGAATCCCGCACGACCCACCATTATATCTAGTACCTTAGTAAATCCCCCCCAAACACAGAAACAATATACGACACGATATCGTGTGGGTGACAAAATTGTATGGAACAATTTTGAACAACACTTGTGTTGGCCCGCAGGGCGAGTATCAAGATGATACGAGTAGATCCTGCGTTCAGGTTCGAGCCGAGCGAAGCGAGACAGCAACGCGCAGCGTTGACCCGAAGGGCGAGGCCAGCGGCCGAGTCATCCCGCACGACCCACCATTATGATGTTATCCTTCTCCCTGTTATACTTTTCCCCAGCAATCTCATTTATACTTCTTATTCCAGAATTCCAAACAGACCCCTATAATCCTCTGATATCCTTTCAGTCACTCAAATTTTCACCTCATTTTTAACTCTATTAAACATTTTTGCCATTATCAGACGAATTTGAGCGACTTTTCGCTAAATATTAAGTATTTTGTTTAGGATAAAAAACAAATTAATCTTACTGGTGGCCTGAGTGGTATAGTGGCTCCGGAATAACTGGCAATAGAGATGTGAGCGATGAGCGAAACTTTTGATGTGAATGCGGCTATTTATCCTTTCCCTGCGCGGCCTGTCCCATTGGATGTGGATCAAAAAGCCTTTTACCGTGAGAAAATCAAGACACTGCTGAAGCAACGCGATGCCGTGTTAGTCGCTCACTATTATACTGATCCTGAAATTCAGGCACTGGCTGAAGAGACCGGCGGCTGTGTCGCAGACTCCCTTGAAATGGCGCGCTTTGGCAATAGTCATTCGGCATCGACTTTATTGGTCGCCGGTGTGCGCTTTATGGGGGAAACGGCCAAAATACTCAATCCTGAAAAACAAGTATTGATGCCAACTCTCCATGCTGAATGTTCACTGGATTTAGGTTGTCCAGCTGATGAATTTGCGGCGTTTTGCGATAGTCACCCTGACCGCACCGTGGTGGTGTATGCCAATACCTCGGCGGCAGTAAAAGCCCGAGCGGATTGGGTGGTCACTTCCAGTATTGCGGTTGAGTTAATCGAGCATCTCGATAGCTTGGGCGAGAAAATAATTTGGGCACCAGACAAGCATCTGGGCAGCTACGTGCAGAAAAAGAGTGGTGCAGATGTATTGTGCTGGCAAGGGGCCTGTATCGTCCATGACGAGTTTAAAACCCAGGCGTTGGCCCGAATGAAAGCCTTACACCCGGACGCTGCTGTATTGGTTCACCCAGAGTCACCGCAAGCGGTAGTCGATATGGCTGATGCTGTCGGCTCAACCAGCCAGTTGATTACGGCGGCAAAAACATTGCCACAGAAGAAACTGATCGTGGCAACGGATCGTGGCATTTTTTACAAAATGCAGCAGGCTTGCCCCGATAAAGAATTATTTGAAGCGCCGACGGCGGGCGAAGGTGCGACATGCAGAAGCTGCGCTCACTGCCCGTGGATGGCGATGAATGGCCTCAGAGCGATTGCTGAGGGGCTGGAGCAGGGTGGAGCAATGCATGAGATACATGTTGATGAAGAATTGCGTCAGCAGGCGCTGATACCGCTAAACCGCATGTTGGATTTTGCCAATCAGTTGAAACTGCAAGTCAAAGGCAATGCCTAAACACTTATACTCGTCATACTTCAAGCTGCATGTGCGTTGGCCGCGCTCAATCACCCGAATCACTTACTACAGTAAGCTCGTCGGGATTCATTCGCTTGCCGCCTTCCTGCAACTCGAATTATTTAGAGTATATTCACTACTGTATTAACCGCGAAAAGGATTGCTAGATGGATTTCTTCAGTACCAGCAACATATTAGTCCATATTCCGCTGGGGGCGGGCGGGTATGACCTTTCATGGATAGAGGCGATTGGGACACTGTTCGGGTTACTGTGTATCTGGTTTGCCAGCAAAGAGAAAATCATCAACTACTTGTTTGGGTTGATAAACGTGACTTTGTTCGCGGTGATTTTCTTCCAGATTCAACTTTACGCCAGCTTGTTGTTACAGCTGTTCTTCTTTGTTGCCAATATTTATGGTTGGTATGCCTGGAGCAAGCAAACTCCTGATAACCAAGCTGAATTGAAAATCCGCTGGCTATCTTTGCCGAAAGCATTGGCTTGGGGGGCCGCCTGCGTGGCGGGCATCACCTTGATGACATTACATATTGATACCGTATTTGCCTGGCTGACCCGCGCGGCAGTGACAGTGATGCAAAGTTTGGGTGCTAATGTCCAAATGCCTGAATTGCAACCAGATGCTTTCCCATTCTGGGACTCCACCATGATGGTCTTATCTATTGTGGCGATGATTCTGATGACTCGGAAATATGTTGAAAACTGGCTGATTTGGGTGGTTATTGATGTCATTAGTGTGGCCATTTTCGCCTATCAGGGCGTCTACGCCATGGCGCTGGAATATGTGTTACTGACCCTGATCGCCCTGAATGGTTCTTGGTTGTGGATTAAGAGTGCGGCGCGGAATCATTCACGCCCACTGTCTACTCAGAGTGATTAATATTTAATCCCAATAGCTGTTGATGGAAATGTCAGTCAGGCGAAGTGCTACAGAGCATGCGCCTGACTGAGGGTCATCAATGATGGTGATGATGGTGCTCTCCTGCGCTGGTGGCTTGATGAATGCCACAATCTGGTGCTTTGCAGTGTTGGTATTCCATCTGAATGGTGGCATGACCAATATTATAATGATGCAGCAGATGGTGCTGAATGCGTTGCAGTAATTCATCATTATCTTGCGGTGGGATGACTTGCACATGCAGCGTCATCAGTTTTTGGTCACCGACTTGCCATAAATGTACGTGATGGACATCCCGCACTTCATATATGCTGGTGCAGAGATTTTTGCGTAGTTTATTGATATCAATTTCTTGCGGTGCCCCCTCCAATAGCTCGTGAAAGCTTTCTTTCAACAGCCGCCAGGCGCTGCGTAACACCAATACCGAGACCAATACTGACAAAATCGGGTCTATTGGTGTCCAGCCGGTGGTCAGGATCACCACTGCCGCCACGATAGCCCCAACTGAACCTAATAAATCCCCCATGACATGCAAAGCGGCAGCTCGCACATTAATATTCTTTATTTCCTCACCGCGATGAAGTATCCAGAAGCAGAAAATATTCGCGCATAACCCCGCGATAGCGATGATTAACATTGGCCCTCCCATCACTTCATGAGGGGTAAAAAAGCGCTGAACCGCCTCCCAAAAAATCAGCACCACAATCAACAATAATGCAGCGGCATTAACAAAAGCCGCCAGCGTAGTGAGGCGCAAATAACCAAAGGTATGGCGAGAGTCCGGCTTCCTCTGCGAAAAATGGACTGCCATTAAGGCGATAAACAATGCAGCAGAATCCGTCAGCATATGCCCGGCATCAGCTAAGAGCGCCAGTGAGCCTGATAGCCAGCCACCAATGGCCTCGGCCACCATAAACACAGTGGTGACCACGAAAGCGATTAGCAGACGTTTGCTGTTGCTGTCTTGCGGGAAAAACGATGATGCAGACATATTTATCCTTTAACCATAAAAGGTGAAGACAGAATGAGAAAGTTAACTCTAATAAGATTTCATTCAATGATTGATATGTATTATAGATAATACATATCAATCATTGTTTATCTGTACTGAACCTCTAATACAATAAAGTCGATTTACAGCGTCCCATTCACCCGTTAGATTGGTTCAGTTATATCCGTCATACTTCAAGCTACATGTGCGTTGGCTGCGTTCAATCACCCGAATCACTTACAACACCGTAAGCTCATCGGGATTCATTCACTTGCCGCCTACCTGCAACTCGAATTATATAGGGTATAGATTGCTTAAATAATGGTTGTGCGATGACCGTCAGAGACTTAATGGAAGAGCTATGAACTACCTGAATGATGACCTACGGATTAATGAAATTAAGGAACTCCTCCCACCTGTTGCCCTGTTAGAGAAGTTTCCGGCCAGTAACAATGCAGCAGAAACGGTATCCAAAACCCGTACTGCGATTCACAACATCTTGCGCGCTCAGGATGATCGCTTGCTGGTAGTGATTGGCCCATGCTCAATTCACGATACCCAAGCGGCCAAAGAATATGCGGCCCGTTTGCTGACATTGCGTGAAGAGCTACAAGGTGAGCTTGAAGTGGTGATGCGCGTCTATTTTGAAAAACCGCGTACTACGGTGGGTTGGAAAGGTCTGATTAACGATCCGCATATGGATGGTAGCTACGACATCAATGATGGTCTGCGTATTGCGCGTAAGTTGCTATTAGATATTAACGAGAGTGGTTTACCGGCTGCGGGGGAGTTTTTGGATATGATAACCCCGCAATACCTGGCTGACCTGATGAGCTGGGGGGCTATTGGCGCCCGTACCACTGAATCACAGGTTCACCGCGAACTGGCCTCTGGGCTGTCTTGCCCGGTTGGTTTTAAAAATGGCACCGACGGCACTATTAAAGTGGCTATTGATGCTATCAATGCTGCCAGCGCGCCACACTGTTTCCTGTCAGTGACTAAATGGGGTCATTCGGCGATTGTAAACACGGCCGGTAATGATGATTGCCATATCATTTTGCGTGGCGGTAAAGAGCCGAATTACAGCAGTGCGCATGTGGCAGCAGTAAAAGAAGGCTTAAGCAAAGCTGGCCTCGAACCACAAATTATGATTGATTTCAGCCATGCTAACAGCAGCAAGCAATTCAAAAAGCAAATGGAAGTGGGAACCGACGTTTGCCGCCAGATTGCGCAGGGCGAAAAATCTATTATGGGCGTGATGATTGAAAGCCATCTGATAGAAGGTAACCAGAATCTGGAAAGTGGCGAACCACTGACTTACGGCAAAAGTGTCACTGATGCGTGTATTGGTTGGGAAGACACTGAAGTGTTGCTACGCCAGTTGGCTGGCGCGGTGAAGGCTCGTCGCCAGTAGGCTACCGGACTTGCCATTTTGAATTTGGGCAGTGCTCACAATCCTCACGTACTTGTGTACGCTCCGGTTGTTGCGCGCTGTCCGCGTCCAAACTGCCTGCGCTGATAACGCCTACTGGTAAAATACGGTTATCGTACTTGCCATTTTGAATTTGGGCAGTGTTTCTCCCAATATCTGGCCAATAAAAACCCCCGGCATCCATGATGCACGGGGGTTTTTTTAATGGCACGAATCAGGAATGATTACTTCGCTTTACCCTGATTGGCTACCGCAGCAGCTTTAGCCGCGATCTCATCAGCATTGCCCAGATAGTAGTGTTTGATTGGTTTGAAGTTTTCATCAAACTCATACACCAAAGGCACGCCAGTCGGGATATTCAGCTCAAGAATTTCGTCTTCATTCAGGTTATCCAGATATTTAACCAGCGCGCGCAGTGAGTTACCGTGGGCGGCGATGATAACGCGCTCACCACTGGCGATGCGTGGTTTGATCACTTCTTCCCAGTAAGGGATAACGCGATCAATAGTCAGAGCCAGGCTTTCAGTGGTTGGCAGCTCTGCATCGGTTAATTTTGCATAACGCGGGTCATGGCCAGGGAAGCGCTCATCACTTTTATCCAGTGCTGGAGGGGTGATAGCAAAACCGCGACGCCACAGTTTGACTTGGTCATCACCGTATTTAGCGGCGGTTTCTGATTTATCCAGACCTTGCAATGCGCCGTAATGACGTTCATTCAGCTTCCAAGTTTTTTCCGTTGGTAGCCAAGCCTGATCCAGTTCGTCCAGGATGCTCCATAAGGTATGGATAGCGCGCTTTAATACTGAGGTGTAGGCGAAATCAAAAGTAAAACCTTCATCTTTCAACAGCTTGCCAGCTGCTTTTGCTTCAGTACGGCCTTTCTCGGACAGATCAACGTCATACCAACCGGTGAAGCGGTTTTCGTTGTTCCATTGACTTTCGCCGTGACGTACCAGAACCAGCTTTGTTACTGCCATAGTTCAAACTCCTCAATCTAACTTATTCAATGATAACTATTATCATTATATTGCGGGATTGCCACAGACAGCAATCGTTTGTGTTTAACCATAGCCAATTTTTTAAGGGAACGTAAGACAGGGAGTCGAATCGATTTTGCTATAGCTATAATTAATTAATCTATGGGGTGGTAAATACCCCATAGAATTACGTGGGATTAAGCGGCTTTTTTCAGGCAAGTGCTCATGAAGGTTTTGCGTGCATCGCCTTTTAGCGCTTTGGTGGCGGCTTCAGCATGACAACTTTTCATTTTCTGCTGTTGTGGCGTGAGCGCTTTTTCATCCGGATGAACCTGTGCTTTCAAGCATTGGCTCATAAATTTCTTGCGGTCATCGCCTTTCAGCGATTGAGTGGCAGCTTGCTGATTACAGTCGGTCATTTTTTTCTGTTGCGCAGCCTGAGCGGGCGAGGGTGTTTTCACTGCTGTATCCGCCGCCATCACATTCGCACTGAGTAGTAATCCGGCTGAGAGTAACCATAAAGTCGTTAAGCGCATAGGAATTCCTTAAGATGATGTTTGAAGGTCTGAAAGGGCGGGCAGCAGGTTAAACACCGCCTGACAGATGCAGTTAAGGGTAGTTGGCGGCGCAGAATATGGGTAGTCATTCGGTTGTATCTTATGCCATTAGCCTTGCCGCTGGAGCGGCAAAGCTTTTATAGCGCAATAAAGTGATAAACAGTGGTCGAGTGGTAGACTTTCCCCGGCTTTAGCCAGCAGTCAGGTTGTGGCCATTCTGGGTGATTAGGGCTATCAGGCAGGAATTCACTTTCCAGTGCCACACCGGTGTAGTTCGCATAAGTTCCGCCATTGCGCGCGGGGGCTCCGCTCAGGGAATTACCACTATACAGCTGCAATGCCGGTGCTGTGGTGTAGACACTCATTTGAACCTGATTATCGGATGACCACAAATGGGCTGCCGGGCTTTCAGTCGCACCACAAGTCCGGTGCAGCAGATAAGCATGGTCATAGCCTTTAACCCGCTGCTGGCAACGGTCTTTTAGGAAGTCGCGCGCCAGCGTTTTAGCCTGGCGGAAATCCATGCCAGTTCTTTCAACACTCTCTAGCCCGCCGATGGGGAGTCCATCACTGCCTGAGGGTAAGTAGCGGTCGGCAAATAACTGTAATCGATGCCCACGCACGTCTTTTCCTTCGCCATCCAGGTTGAAGTAAGCATGATTGGTCAGGTTGACCGGGCAGGTTTTATCGACCTGCGCCTGATAGTGAATTTCCAGGCGATTATCTTCAGTCAGTAAATATTGGGCTTCGACAGTCAGATTACCGGGGAACCCCTGATCGCCATCAGGAGAAAATAGTTGATAAGTCACCTGTTTTTCATCCTGCTTAACCTTTTTCCAGCGCCGGGTATGGAAACCTTCCGGGCCACCATGTAACTGATTCTCACCTTGGTTCGCTATCAAATGAAAGGTTTCGCCCTCCACGGTGATTTGCGCTTTTGCAATGCGGTTGGCGTAGCGGCCAACGGTTGCGCCAAGATAAGCGCGCTGACGCAAATAGTCGGCCGGGGTTTGGCAACCCAGCAGCAATTCGCGTTTTTCGCCCCCTTTTAGCGGCAATATGGCCGATAGCCAGGTAGCGCCCCAATCCATCAGCGTCACGCTCATGCCGGCTTTATTATGTAATTCGGTCAATTCAAAAGGGTGACCATCCGGTGCTAACTGGTCAACACTGCTTGGTGATGCAGCGTCGTTTTTCAGCATAAACCCGCTCCTTGTGAAGCTTGGCAAACGTAAAAGGTTTCAGTCCTGCCGCCGCTGTATGCTGGATATTGCTGCGCGACAGCGGCACGAACTTGCTCGACCAGCGAATTTGGCATCAGCGCGACAATACAGCCGCCAAAACCACCGCCAGTCATACGGACACCACCTTGCTCCCCAATAACGGATTTCACAATATCCACCAGGCTATCTATCGGCGGAACTGTGATCTCGAAATCATCACGCATTGAAATATGAGACTCGTGCATCAATTGTCCCATCAATTTCAAATCACCAGCAGCCAATGCATCTGCCGCAGCCAGAGTGCGCTCATTTTCGGTAATGACATGGCGAGCACGTTTAGCTACCACCGGGTCTAACTCATTCTCAATAGAGAAGAACAGCTTAGTGTCAACATCGCGCAGGGCTTTAACCCCAAAGAAGCGCGCTGCGGTTTCACATTGCTCGCGGCGGGTGTTGTATTCGCTATCAACCAAGCCGCGCTTCACATTGGAATTGATAATCACCACCGCCACGTTTTTGGGCATTGGCACTGCGCGAGTTTCAAGAGTGCGGCAGTCAATCAACAGCGCATGATCTTGTTTACCGAGAGCTGAAATCAGCTGATCCATGATGCCGCAGTTACAGCCGACAAACTGATTTTCAGCTTCTTGCCCATTGAGCGCCAGTTCCACCCCACTCAGGGGCAGCTGATAGAGTGATTGCAGCGCCTGTCCGACCGCCACTTCTAAAGAAGCCGATGAACTCAGGCCAGCACCTTGTGGAACATTGCCGCTGATGACCAAGTTTGCCCCAGCAAAATCGGCATGACGCAGCTGCAAGTGTTTTACCACCCCGCGCACATAATCTGCCCAACGGTATTGCGCATGTGGGACAATTGGCTCATCGAGCGAGAATATGTCTTGCTGATTTTCATAATCAGCCGCAATAACACGAATCTGGCGGTCATCACGTTTACTAATGCTTATCACGGTTTCATAATCAATGGCGCAGGGCAGCACAAAACCATCATTATAATCGGTATGTTCGCCAATCAGGTTGACGCGCCCCGGCGCTTTAATGGTGATGTCAGGTTCGCGGCTAAACTGTTGGCGGAAAATGGCCTGGGTATGCTGTTTTAAACTCATTATTTGGCTCCGGCTTCTCGATAATGAACATCACTGACTGCCCGCAGCTGTTCAGCCGCCTGCTCTGCTGTAAGATCGCGCTGGGTTTCAGCCAGCATTTCATAACCCACCATAAATTTCCGTACTGACGCAGAGCGCAGTAATGGCGGATAAAAATGTGCATGTAATTGCCAATGTTGGTTGTTATCGGCGTTATAGGGTGCGCCGTGCCATCCCATTGAATAAGGGAAAGAGCATGAGAACAGATTGTCGTAGCGGCTGGTCAGCTTTTTCAGGGCAATAGCCAAATCGCGGCGCTGTTCATCAGATAAATCCTCTAAACGCAGGACATGGGCTTTGGGTAGCAGCAGGGTTTCAAACGGCCATGCCGCCCAGTAGGGCACCACGGCTAACCAATGCTCGGTTTCAACCACCGTCCGGCTGCCGTCACGGCGCTCACGTTCGGCATAATCGAGCAGCATAGGTGACTGATGCTGTTGAACATATTGCTGTTGTAGCCGGTCTTCGCGCGCGGCTTCATTTGGCAGGAAGCTATTGGCCCAAATTTGCCCATGTGGATGGGGATTCGAGCAGCCCATGGCCGCACCTTTATTTTCAAATACTTGTACCCAAGGGTAAATTTTCCCCAACTCGGCACTTTGCTGTTGCCAGGTTTGGATGACATCTTCCAGTGCGGGTAATGTCAGTTGCGGCAATGTCTTACTGTGATCCGGTGAGAAGCAAATAACCCTGCTGGTGCCGCGCGCGCACTGACTGCGCATCAGTGGATCATCACTTGGCGGCGCGTCGGGGGTGTCGGGCATGAGCGCGGCAAAGTCATTGGTAAATACATAGGTTGACGGATAGTCAGGGTTGACGTCGCCAGTCACCCGGGTATTGCCGGGGCATAGGAAACAATCAGCATCGTGCGCGGGTAAACGCTCAGTCGCGGGCGCTTCCTGCTGACCTTGCCATGGGCGCTTGGCCCGATGCGGCGAGACCAAAACCCACTGATCGCTGAGCGGATTATATCTGCGGTGTGGATGATCCACAGGGTTAAAATCAGTCATAACAATACCTTAATCGGGATAGCCCTGAGGATTATATGATTGCCAGCGCCAGGTATCAGCGGCCATTTCATCCAGTGAGCGGCTGACTCTCCAACCCAACTGTTCTGCGGCTTTGCTGGCGTCTGCCCAATAAGCCGGGAGATCGCCGGCGCGACGTGGTGCAAAATGGTAAGCCAGGGGCTTACCGCAAGCTTTGCTGAAAGCCTCGACCACTTGTAAAACACTGTGGCCGACACCTGCACCCAAATTGAAGATGTGCACGCCGGGTTGGTTGTGCAGTGTTTTCATCGCCGCGACATGACCATCAGCTAAGTCGACTACATGAATATAATCACGCACCCCAGTGCCATCAGGGGTCGGGTAGTCATCGCCGAATATCGCCAGTGATTCACGGCGGCCGACTGCAACCTGCGCAATAAACGGCATCAAGTTGTTCGGAATACCCTGTGGGTCTTCCCCCATTAGCCCTGACGGATGCGCTCCCACCGGGTTGAAATAGCGCAAGATAGTCATATTCCATTGCGGATCAGCTAATTGAACATCTTGCAGAATTTGCTCAACCATTAATTTGCTGCGGCCATAGGGGCTGGAAGGTAAACCGGTCGGGAAGCTTTCAACATAAGGAATTTGCGGTTGATCGCCATACACCGTGGCGGAAGAACTGAAGATGAAGTTTTTGATCCCAGCGGCGCGCATCGCGTCCAGCAAGACTAAGGTGCCGAAGACATTATTATTGTAATATTCCAATGGCTTACTGACAGATTCGCCCACAGCTTTTAAGCCGGCAAAATGAATGACAGCATGAATAGAATGAGCGGCAAATATTTGGTCGAGTAGGGCGCGGTCACGGATATCACCTTGATAAAGTTCAGGTGTGTAGCCGGTCAATTGATGTATCCGGGCCAATACGCTGGATTTACTGTTGCAAAGGTTGTCGAGAATGACGGGCTTGTAACCCGCTTCAATCAACTGTACACAGGTATGGCTACCAATGTAACCGCTACCACCTGTTACCAGAACGTACATAAAGACTCCTCGAATCATTTTTGTCTCAGAAAGATAGCATGCCATTATGTAAGAAAAGGTGATCTGCGCTCAATAATGGAATCGTTTACATTTAATTTTATTCTAGCTTAATCTCTGTCAGGGTATAAATACAGGGCAATCAGTCAGAATGGGCGAAAACTCAGAAACTTCGGGCGTGATAAACAGGAAGGAAATGGTAGCGTTCTCATCCATAAATTTAGCAGGAATATCCTGTTGGTGATAGCTACGGCCAGATGCCGTGGGAAAAGTGGCACCTGGCCCGCAGTCAGCAAAGATCAGTGGGCGGAATACAGCGGATAGGTAAAGAACAGCAAATGTATTAAATTCAGGCCAAAATGAAAGGCCACGGCCACCCATAAACGGCCACTCCACAGCCATGCCAAACCATAAATCACCCCAGCCAATGCGGCAAAGACCATTAATAGCGGGCCACCGGCGATATGCGCTGCGCCGAATAGCAGGGCAGTGAGCAGCAGCGCTGGGTAATTCCCAACATATTGGCTTAGGCGTTGCTGCAAATAGCCGCGAAAGAGTGCTTCTTCGGCCAAACACACAAAAAACACGTTGGCGATAACAAAGGAGCCAATCCATGCTGGAGTGTGCATTTCAACTTTCAAACCGCCTAAGGCGACCGCCAGCAGTAGCAATGCCGGAATACTCACAATCAAAGTTGCCCAGCCGAGCCGCCCGACAGATAGATGCTTTTTAGCAACAAACAGGGTGGGCAGGCAAGCAAGTAAAATAAAGGGTATCAGCGCCTTATCAAGGTTGTAATACATGCTAAAGGCGGTGCTGAGCGGCCCAACCTTGACTTTATCTAATATTTTGAGGTTATTAAAACCAGGAACCAGATGCAGGAATAAGACGATAGCAGCGAGCACCAAGAGCAACTCTAGCCCGACGGCCAGCCATTTTTGTTGGCGGTATTTTTTCAGCAGCAGGGCAACTATCAGTGTCAGCAGCAAGAACCCCGCCGAGGGGAGTGTCAGAACGCCGTGATAAAGGGCTATAGATAATGATAAAGCCAAAAGAAACAGGGAGAGTACCCGGTTAATTGATAAGAAAAGCAGTGATGCAGCAAGTACGCCCCACATAAATCATCCCTTTAGTTGTTAAATCCTAACTATTTTAAACCAGATAATCGAAACCATTCCTGCCATCAGCATGAATCATATCTGATGGTGGGAATGCTAGCATAAATGACTGCAAATAACCCCCAGAATTGGGGTGAAAAGAGGCTATTATTTTTTAGTAGAATATAATCATATGAATATTTTAACCGCATTTAGCGGGGCAATTTCTCCTGTTGATATTGATAAATATCGCCAGCAGGAACAAAGGTCAGCCGGTGGGTAATGCACTGCGGTGCATCTTCTGCGTGGTGAGAGACAAACAGCAGTTGAGTTTCCCCCTCGCCGATCATCACATCAATAAAACGTCGCACTAACAAGCGGTTGAGTGGGTCCAAACCTTGTAGCGGCTCATCAAGAATCAATAGTGCAGGGTGTTTGACCAGCGCCCTGGCGATCAGTGCTAACCGCTGTTGCCCCCAGGATAAACTGTGGAAGGGCTGATCGGCAGTTGCGGCGGTAAACCCCAGCAAAGCCAGCCATTGATCGGCAAGCTGCTGTTGCCGGTCTGATACTGCCTGATAAATACCAATTGAATCGAAAAATCCGGATAAAATCACGGTACGCAGGTTAGTGCTGACACGGTAGTCCAAATGCAAGCTACTGCTGACATAACCGATATGGCGCTTGATATCCCAGATGGTTTCCCCGCTGCCACGGCGGCGGCCAAACAGTGTCAAATCATTACTGTAACCTTGTGGATGGTCGCCAGTAATCAAGCTGAGTAAAGTTGATTTGCCCGCACCATTCTGGCCGATAATTTGCCAGTGTTCTCCGGGGTTAACCTGCCAGTTCAAATTATGCAAAATGGGGCGGTCATTATACTCAACGACCCCATTGCACAATATAATCAGCGGCTTATCTTGTGGGGGGCGAGTGTGTTGCTGTGGATTTTCCGTCTCGGGCAATAACAAACCATCAATGTTTTCACTGTGTGCCAGTTGAGTAATCAGAGCTTCGGCAAGGATCTGTTGGCGCGGGCCGGTATGGGTCAATTGACAGTCGGCGAGCACGCCAACGTGTTGCACAAAATCGGGAATATCATCAAAGCGGTTAAGCACCAAAACCAGTGTGACCCCGTGATCAGAAAGTGTGGACAACATACCGGCTAACTGCGCGCGGGCGGCCACATCCAGGCCGTCAAACGGCTCATCCAGAATCAGCAGGTCGGGTTGCGGCATTAATGCCCGGCACAGCAGTGTTTTGCGGGTTTCGCCGGTCGAAAGATACTTAAAGCGGCGTGAGAGTAAATGGCTGATACCAAATTGCTCGGCTAACTGTTGGCAACGCGGCGTGTCACTGCATTCTTCCTGAATGATTTCGGCGGTGGTACGCCCGGTATCATCTTCATCGACGCTGAGTAAATCGGTGTTATTGCGCTGCCATTCTTCGCTGACTAATTGTTGGAGTTGCTCGAAGGACAAACGCACAATATGGTTGAAATTGCTCTGGCGGGTGCCGTTAAGCAAGGTCAGTTCCCCTGATAAGGCTTTGGCCAACGACGATTTTCCACTGCCATTAGCCCCGACAAATGCCCAGCTATCGCCAGGCTGTTTCTGATCACCGGAGGAAATAGAAAGCTCGGGCAAGATGAGTGTCTTGGTGTCACTTAGGCGAAAACAACCTTGCGATATTTGCAATTTAGACATTATCTTTCCCATATTCTGCAACGTGATAATAATGTAGGGATAGGCGGAATAGGGTTAAATGTCAACAGGTAAATATATTGCCCATGGTTAATAACTAATCTGAATTATTTAGCAAAGTGTCGCGATAATGACGCGATCAGCATTGAATTGTGCAATAACCTGGCTGCCCACACGTAAATTAAGCTTGTGCAGTTCACTGTTATTCTGTGTCGAACAGAGGCTGGCACCTCCCGCTAAGGTCAAGATAACTTCGCTGTGCTCATTACCTGGCTCGATACTGCTTACCGTCCCTGGCAGAGAGTTATCGGCAGCACCCGCCAGCGCCTGGTCAGTCACCAGTTTTATCCAGGGCGCTTTGATAAGTGCCAATACTTCTTTACCGGTTGTCAGTTGTAGCCGGTCAGCACTTTGCTGGGTTATCGCCGCAGATAGCCGGGTTTTTCCGTCAGATAAAAGAATATTGACGTGTTGCTGGACATGCTGGTGGTCGCGTTCAATCACAGTGCCGAAAAATTGATTACGGGCACTGGTTTGCAGTGAAAAACGAGAAATGGCCGCGAGTAAGCTGTCCAGCGGCATGGAGTCGTCTTTCAGGGTATCAAAGGCTTTTTGTTGAATTATCGCCAGCAAATCATAAAGCTGAATTAAGCGCTCGCCATAGCGGGTCAGAAAAGCACCGCCGCCGCCCTTGCCACCTGTCGCGCGCTCGACCAGTGTTTCCTCTGCCAATGTATTCATTTCATTGATGGCATCCCAGGCGCTTTTATAGCTAATCCCAGCGAGTTTCGCGCCCTGACTGATAGAACCCGTATTTTGTATTTGTTTAAGTAATGAAATACGTCGTGGATCGGCAAACAGTCGCTGCTGAAGTTTTAACGTAAGTAGGATTTCGGCCTGCATGATTATTTGCTCCAGCGGGAAATGGATATTGTGACTCACAATCGATGTATATCCAATGAACATCAAGTGGATAGCGCCGAGGTTCAAACCGCACGTTTGGCAGGTTACATTCTTTTAGTGTGGGTTAAAATAGCTGGATTCATTCATTGCTCATATAAAATACAGCGAATGATATCTATTGGTTATTGTGATAACGTGGTTTATCGCGCTATAAAGTGGTCATGAGAGGTTGATATGTTAGATCTATTGAAAAGTCTGCTCTTTGCTGTGGTCATGGTCCCGGTAGTGATGGCAGTGATTTTGGGCCTGATCTATGGGCTGGGTGAGGTATTTAACATCATCTCCAAAAGCAGTAATAAGAAAGAACGCGCTTAATCTACAGTCATTAAAATTTTTTGACGTGTTTGTATCCATCTTATAAATGCCTGGCGGACGAACGCCGGGCATTTTCGTTTTTATCTTCTGCTGCATTTCTTGCGCTATCTTGCGACAACTCAAGTTACCTCACATCTTGCCGATAAACTGAATGACCTGCCTGGAATGTTACGTTATATTTCAATGTATATAACGATATCACTCATGTGGAGAACAAGATGAAGAATCAATACGGTAAAGTGAATAAATGGGTCGCGAGTGCAGCACTGTTGGCGGCATTTTCCAGTTCGGCTATGGCGGCTGACATGACGGTTTTTGCTGCGGCCTCTTTGACCAATGCGCTGCAAGACATTGCGGCACAGTATAAAAAAGAGAAGCAAGTTGATGTCGTGGCTTCTTATGCTTCCTCTTCGACTCTGGCGCGCCAGATTGAGCAGGGCGCACCGGCGGATTTGTTTATTTCTGCTGACCAGCAATGGATGGATTATGCCATTGATAAACAACAAATGGTGGCTAACACCCGCTATACCCTGCTAGGTAATGAACTGGTGTTGATCGCGCCAAAAGACAGCCAAATTGATAAAGTCGAGATTGATAAAAAAACCGATTGGAAGAAATTGTTAGATGGCGGCCGCCTGGCTGTCGGCGATCCTGATCATGTTCCTGCTGGGATTTATGCCAAAGAGTCACTGGAGAATTTAGGTGCCTGGACAACTTTAGCCCCAGAAATGGCGCGAGCCAATAACGTCCGCAGTGCTATGGCACTGGTCGAGCGGGCCGAAGCGCCACTGGGTATCGTCTATGGCTCAGATGCTATTGCCAGCGATAAAGTGAAAGTTGTGGGGGTATTCCCGGCAGCGAGTCATAAGCCGGTTGAATATCCAATGGCGGTTGTCAAAGGTCATGAAAATCCTACCGTTACAGCTTTTTATGATTACCTTAAAAGCCCGGCAGCGGCAGTTATTTTCGAAAAATATGGGTTTACCACACGCTAATGATTCTGAGCGAGTATGAGTGGCAGGCCATTATTCTGAGCCTGAAGGTGTCTGGTGTTGCGGTGGTGTGCAGTTTGCCATTAGGTATTTTAATGGCATGGATTTTAGTGCGCTGCCGCTTCCCCGGTAAGTCCTTGTTAGACAGCGTGATTCACTTGCCACTGGTGTTACCGCCAGTGGTGATTGGTTATTTGCTGTTGATAAGCATGGGTCGGCGCGGTTTTATTGGCGAATGGCTCTATAGCTGGTTTGGCATCAATTTCAGTTTCAGTTGGCGCGGTGCGGCGTTGGCCTCGGCGGTGGTCGCTTTCCCGTTGATGGTCAGGGCCATCCGGCTGGCGCTGGAAGCGGTCGATACCCGCCTGGAGCTGGCTGCACGTACTCTCGGGGCAAATCCGTGGCGGGTGTTTTTCACCATTACATTGCCGCTATCTTTACCGGGCGTCATTGCTGGCACGGTATTGTCTTTTGCCCGTTCGCTGGGGGAATTTGGTGCCACCATCACTTTCGTTTCCAATATTCCCGGCGAAACCCGCACCATTCCATTGGCCATGTACACCCTAATTGAAACACCCGGCGCTGAAGCTGCGGCGGCGCGGCTGTGTATTATCGCCATTATTCTGTCGCTGGCTTCTCTGTTGTTGTCGGAATGGCTGGCCCGTTGGGGTAAAAAGCGCATGGGGGTACCATGCTAGAACTGGATTTCAGCCAACAACTGGGTGATTTGCATTTACAAGTGACCACTAATTTACCCGCCCAAGGCATTACGGCTATTTTTGGTTTGTCGGGAGCCGGTAAGACGTCGCTGATCAATGTGATTGGTGGTTTGACTTGCCCGCAGCAAGGTAAAGTTGTGCTTAATGGCCGGGTGCTGGTGGATGCAGAACAGAATATTTATCTGCCACCGGAAAAACGTCGGGTAGGTTATGTCTTTCAGGATGCGCGTTTGTTCCCCCATTATCGCGTGATGGGCAACTTGCAATATGGCATGAAGCCGTCAATGCGCGGGCAGTTTGATACCATTGTGGGTTTGCTGGGTATTGAGGCGCTATTAGGCCGCTTCCCACTTACCCTGTCTGGTGGCGAAAAACAGCGGGTGGCCATTGGCCGTGCATTACTGACCGCCCCTGAGCTGTTGCTGATGGATGAGCCCTTGGCCTCACTGGATTTGCCGCGTAAACGCGAGCTGTTGCCGTACCTGGAGCGCTTGGCGCAAGACGTCAATACGCCGATATTGTATGTCAGCCACAGCATGGACGAGATTTTGCGTCTGGCGGATCAAGTGGTGGTGATGGATGCCGGTAAAGTTCGGGCGGTAGGTGGATTGGAGGAAGTGTGGGCCAGTAGCGCACTGCGCCCATGGCTGCAACGGGAAGAGCCGAGCAGCATATTGCGGGTGAATGTCATTGGTCATCATGACCGTTATGCAATGACGGCGTTGGCATTAGGCGACCAGCGGTTGTGGGTCGGCAAATTGGAGGCGCAAGAGGGCGACTCAATGCGCATCCGGATTAATGCGGCCGATGTTTCCTTAGTCTTGCAGCCGCCGCAAAACAGCAGTATTCGCAATATCTTGCCGGTAAAAATAGCCGAATGCCTTGAAGTTGATGGGCAGATTGATGTCAAACTGGCGGTTGGCGACCAATGGTTATGGGCGAGAATTACACCATGGGCGCGGGATGAGCTGGGGCTGAAGCCCGGCCAGTGGGTTTACGCACAGATAAAAAGTGTGTCGTTTAATCGCAAAAATTAGCTATTATCAATAGGTTAAAAAGCCCGTCATTGAGGCACTTTTTTTCAGCTTAATGATTAAGCCAATACATGCTGGCGGATAACGGCGGCAATGCCCGGCTGTTCGTTATCGGCAATCACCAAATCAGCCCGTTGTTTGATGGCATCGGCGCTGTTGCCCATCGCCACACCTAAACCGGCGGTCTCAAGCATGCTTAAATCATTAAAGTTATCGCCAAAAGCCACCACGTCTTTCATGCTCAAACCTTGAGACTCAACCCATTGTTGCAGGCGCATCCCTTTGCTATTACCGGCTTGCGCAATATCCACCTGATCATGCCACGACCATTCACACGCCAGCCCCATTTCATTTTCTACTTTGCTGGCGAATGCTTTTAGTTGGTCAATATCGGCATGGGAAGTTGCAAATTTCCAGATGGCATTGGCGCTATGGGCAGCATCTAATAAGCTCTCGACATGCAGCAGTGTTGGGCGTTGGGCAACCGGCAATGATTCGGCCCAGCTCAGGGAGCGAACAACATGCCCGCTGGTCTGCTGATAAAGCATGGCGTCATCGACATACATCAACCCGTGGATATCACTTTGTTCCAGTAATTGTAATACTTGAACCGCCTGCTGGGGCTGTAATGGATTGGAATCCAAAACTTTTTTGGCTTGATAATCATAAATATAGGTGCCATTACAGCAAATTGCGGGGGTGTCTAGCGCTAAAGCCTGATAAAACGGGTGAATCGCCACATGATGGCGGCCAGTGACCACCACCACTTTCACACCCTCAGCCCGTGCCTGGGCCAGTGCAGATAAAGATTCTGGCAAAATACGTTTCTTGCTGTCGAGCAGTGTTCCATCCAGATCCAATGCAATAATACGGTATGTCATGGCAGCCCCAGTTTTATTAAAAAGTATATAAATAATATGTTTGGATAGTATTTTCTGATGGTACACCGGATAGCAGGCTGATTAAACCTGGCTTGGGCGCGGGGAGCATAATCGGTTAAAAATAAGCGGGAGAAGTTTTGAGCCGCGCAACGGCGGACTGTTGTATTATCTAGGGTATAAATAATTTGTTAATAGCATTGCCCAACAGGTTCGACTAAGGAGTAGAGATGAAGCAAGTGGTTTACGTGGCAAGCCCAGACAGTCAACAGATTCATGTCTGGCAATTAGATTCCTCCGGCGCATTAACTTTACTGCAAAAGGTAGAGGCGCCGGGCCAGGTGCAGCCGATGACAATCAACCCAAACCAGCGCCATCTGTATGTTGGCGTTCGCCCTGATTTTGGCATTGTTAGCTACAACATCGGCGACGATGGCACCTTGACTGCCGCCGGTATGGCCCCACTGCCGGGCAGCCCAACTCACATTGGTACCGATTTACAAGGCCGTTTCTTGTTCTCTGCTTCTTACAGTTTCAACTGTGTCAGTATCAGCCCCATTGATGAGCATGGTGTGGTACAGACACCTATTCAGCAGCTTGATGACTTACCTGCGCCGCACTCGGCAAATATTGACCCGACCAATCAAATCCTGTTGGTGCCTTGTTTGAAAGAAGACAAAGTGCGTTTATTTGATTTGAGTGTTGCGGGCAAATTAACCCCACATGCGCAGGCGAGTGTGACGGTTGCCGCAGGTGCTGGCCCGCGTCACATGGCTTTCCACCCGAATCAGCAGGTGGCTTATTGTGTGAATGAGCTGAATAGCTCGGTTGATGTATACCAAATCAGTAATAACAGACAAGAATATAAGATTATTCAAACACTGGATGCTATGCCAGCGGGCTTTAGTGATACCCGTTGGGCGGCTGATATTCATATCACGCCAAATGGTCGCCATTTGTATATTAGTGACCGTACCGCCAGTTTGTTGGGGATTTTCAGTGTTTCTGAGGACGGGCGAGAGATTGCCTTGGTCGGGCATCATCCGACTGAAGCACAGCCGCGCGGTTTCAATATTGACCACAGCGGCCAGTTCTTGATCTCTTCTGGTCAGAAATCCGATCATATTGCAGTGTATCGTATTGACCAGAACAGCGGCGAGCTGACCACGCTAAACCGCTATCCAGTCGGGAAAGGCCCGATGTGGGTCAGTATTTTGGCGAAATAGGCTATTTTACTTGCCATTTTGAATTTGGGCAGTGCTCGTAATCCTCACGTACTTTTTTGTACGCTCCGGTTACTGTGCGCTGTCCGCATCCAAACTGACTGCGACAATGACGCCAATAAGGTCATTTTTCTAATGGGCTCTTTCCACTGCTGATGCCACTGCATCAGTCAGCCGAGATAATGCCTCCGACGAAATAATATAAGGCGGCATCAGGTAAATAAGCTTGCCAAAGGGCCGGATCCACACGCCGTGTTCGACAAAACCGCGTTGTAGGCGGGCGACGTTAACCGGCTGTTTCATTTCCACTACCCCGATGGCCCCTAATACCCGAACATCAGCCACTGTTTTATGCTCTGTCAATGGCAAAAGTGCTTGTTTCAACTGAATTTCTATGGCGGAAACTTGCTGTTGCCAGTGATTTTCAGCCAATAAATTCAAACTAGCCGAGGCCACCGCGCAAGCCAGCGGGTTTGCCATAAATGTCGGCCCATGCATAAAGCACCCAGCATCACCATTACTGATGGTTTCTGCCACTTTTCGGGTGGTCAGTGTGGCCGATAAAGTCAAATACCCGCCAGTGAGCGCCTTACCCAGACAGAGAATGTCCGGCACGATTTGTGCGTGTTCACAGGCAAAAAGCTTACCGGTGCGGCCAAAACCGGTGGCGATTTCATCGGCAATCAACAAAATTTTATGCTGATCGCACAATGCTCTCACCTCGCGCAGGTAGGCGGGGTGGTAAATCCGCATCCCGCCCGCGCCTTGCACTATTGGCTCTAAAATCACTGCCGCAATTTCACCTGCGTGTTTTGCTATCATGGTAGCAAAATCCGTGATGTCTTCCGGGTTCCACTCCTCATCAAAGCGGCATTGTGGCGCGGTCGCGAACAGATTTTCCGCTAAGTAACCTTGATACAAACTGTGCATGGAATTCTGCGGGTCACACACTGACATCGCGCCGAAAGTATCGCCATGATAACCATGGCGTAGGGTCAAAATCCGCTGCCGCCGCTCCCCTTTTGCCTGCCAGTATTGCAAGGCCATTTTCAGGGCAACCTCGACCGCCACCGAACCCGAATCGGCCAGAAACACACATTCCAGCGCCGGGGGGGTCATGGCGACCAGTTGTTGGCAGAGTTTCACTGCGGGTGGATGGGTGATACCGCCAAACATCACATGCGACATTTTATCCAACTGTTGGTGTGCCGCCTGATTCAGTGCCGGATGGTTGTATCCGTGAATAGCCGCCCACCATGATGACATGCCATCAATCAGCCGCCGACCATCTGCCAGTTGTAGCTCAACCCCCTCAGCCGCCACCACGGGATAGCAAGGGAGCGGGTCGGTCATTGAGGTGTAGGGGTGCCAAATATGGCGTTGGTCAAAAGCCAGGTCAGAAGGTGTCATGAGGTTCTATTGTAAACCAAATTGATACAAGAATGGTTGACAGTATATCGAGTTTATTTACACTGACGACACTTTTTTCTCTTCCCTGGAGAGGCCGTAATGGCAAATTATATTCGCTGGACAGTCGGGCAAGCCCAAGCCCTGTTTGAAAAACCTTTGTTGGATTTATTGTTTGAAGCACAGCTTGTTCATCGTCAGCATTTTGATCCGCGCCAGGTTCAGGTCAGTACCTTGTTGTCGATTAAAACCGGTGCTTGCCCGGAAGATTGTAAATATTGCCCACAAAGTTCGCGCTACAAAACCGGACTGGAAAGTGAGCGATTAATGCAAGTCGAACAAGTGCTGGAGTCAGCGAAAAAAGCCAAAGCGGCGGGTTCAACTCGTTTCTGTATGGGGGCGGCCTGGAAAAACCCTCATGAACGCGATATGCCCTACCTGGAAAAAATGGTCGAAGGTGTCAAGGCGATGGGCATGGAAACCTGCATGACACTTGGCACCTTGGACAAGCAGCAAGCCCACCGTTTGGCCGATGCCGGGTTGGATTATTACAATCACAATCTGGATACCTCGCCGGAGTTCTATGGCAGTGTCATTACCACCCGCAGTTATCAGGAGCGGCTCGATACTCTCAGCGAAGTGCGTGATGCGGGCATTAAAGTTTGCTCCGGTGGGATTGTCGGGCTGGGGGAAAGCGTTCGTGACCGGGCCGGGTTGCTGGTGCAATTGGCGAATTTGCCGAAACCACCGGAAAGTGTGCCGATCAACATGTTGGTCAAAGTGAAAGGCACGCCAATGGAAAATAACGAAGATGTGGATGCTTTCGACTTTATTCGCACTATCGCCATTGCCCGCATCATGATGCCCACCTCCTATGTACGGCTCTCCGCCGGTCGCGAGCAGATGAATGAACAGACCCAGGCGATGTGCTTTATGGCGGGGGCTAATTCCATTTTCTATGGCTGCAAATTACTCACCACACCGAACCCGGAAGAAGATAAAGATTTACAACTGTTCCGCAAATTGGGGCTGAACCCACAGCAGACGGCAACCGATCACGGTGATCGTGAACAACAACAGGCCTTGACCGAGCAATTATTGCACGGCGACTCCTCGTCCGAAGACTCTGTTCAATTTTATAACGCGGCGGTCTGATGAGCTGGCAGGACAAAATAGAGCAGGGTTTGCAGCAACGGCGCGATGCAGCTGCTTACCGCAGTCGCCAAATGAATGACGGCGCTAATGGGCGCTGGTTGCAGACCGGCGCGCGGCGATATCTTAACTTTTCCAGTAATGATTATTTGGGGTTGAGTCAGGATGCCGCGGTGATTGCGGCCTGGCAGCAAGGGGCGCAGCGCTATGGCGTGGGTAGCGGCGGCTCCGGCCATGTGACGGGCTACAGCTTGCCTCATGCCCAATTGGAACAGCAATTGGCTGACTGGCTGGGTTACCCGCGCGCGGTGTTATTTATCTCCGGTTATGCGGCCAATCAGGCGGTATTGGCGGCGATAACTGCTGTCGATGACCGAATTTTGGCCGATAAACTCAGTCACGCCTCTTTGCTGGAGGCCGCTGCACACTCGCCAGCTCAACTGCGGCGTTTTGCTCACAATCAGCCCGATGCTCTGCAAAAACTGCTCAAAAATCCGTGTTCAGGGCAAACTTTGGTGGTGACGGAAGGCGTTTTTAGCATGGATGGCGACAGTGCGCCATTGGCGGTAATACAGCAACACACTGCGGCGGCAGGGGGCTGGTTATTAGTGGATGATGCCCACGGTATCGGCGTGCGGGGGGAAGCGGGGCGGGGCAGTTGTCAGTTACAAGGGGTGAAGCCCGAGCTATTGGTGGTCACTTTTGGCAAGGCATTTGGGTTAAGCGGCGCAGCAGTATTGTGTCAGGAACCCGTTGCCGAATATTTGCTGCAATATGCCCGTCATCTGATATACAGCACCGCAATGCCCCCGGCACAAGCTTGTGCTTTGCAAGCTGCATTGCTGCGTATTCAGCAAGGTGATGATTTGCGCCAACAACTTCAGCAACGTATTGCACAATTTCGCCGCGGTGCGGCAGATTTACCGCTGCAATTAGGCGCATCTGACACCGCCATTCAGCCACTATTAGTCGGTGACAATCAGCAGGCTGTGGCATTGGCGCAACAGCTACGCGCAGCGGGTTTGTGGGTCACGGCCATTCGCCCGCCAACAGTTCCCCCTGGTGGTGCCCGATTGCGCATTACTCTGAGTTCGGCTCATCAAAGTGAAGATATCGACCGGTTGCTGGAGGTGCTATATGGCGTTTGCCACTGAAAATGCACCGCCCGCATGGGGTAAGAAGCGGGCAGTGAATCAGCCGAAAGTGAATAAAGCAAAAGTGAATAAACCGGCGATTGCCGCAGCTTTTAGTCGGGCGGCTGGCAGTTACGACACCGCCGCCGATTTACAGCGGGAAACCGGTCATAGCTTGCTGGCCCTCGGCGCGCAGCATCCGGGGCAAAGGGTATTGGATGCGGGCTGCGGCACCGGATATTTTTCTCGCCTATGGCGCGAGCGCGGTAAGCAGGTTATTGCATTGGATTTGGCGGCTGGGATGCTGGAACACGCCCGCCAACACCAGGCTGCCGATGACTATCTTCTCGCCGACATTGAAAATATTCCGCTTTCTGATCAATCAGTTGATATCAGTTTTAGTAACTTAGCGGTGCAGTGGTGCGCCGATTTATCGGTGGCGCTGACTGAGCTGTATCGGGTTACACGCCGCGGTGGGATCATTCTGTTTTCAACATTGGCAAGTGGCTCACTTGATGAGTTGGGGTGGGCATGGCAACAGGTTGATGGCCAGCGGCATGTGAATGATTTCCTGCCATTTCAGCACATTAGCGCGGCCTGCCAAGATTATCGGCACAGGCTGACACCGCAGTTATATCAGCAACAATTTCCGAATGTCATTGCGCTTATGCGCTCGCTACAGGGCATTGGTGCCACGCATTTGCATCAGGGGCGTGAGGCTGGGTTGAGTGGCCGCGAACGCCTAATGGCCTTACAGCGCGCTTATAACATGCAATCCGGTTATTATCCGCTGAGTTACCATTTAGTTTATGGGGTTATTTATCGTGACTAAACGTTGGTTTATCACCGGCACAGATACTGATGTCGGTAAGACAGTTGCCAGTTGTGCATTATTACAAGCTGCTGCACTTGAGGGGTATCGCACTGCCGGTTATAAACCGGTGGCCTCGGGCAGCCAGATGACGGCTGATGGCTTGCGTAACAGTGATGCGCTGGCATTACAGGCCAACAGCACTCAAGCATTGTCTTATGCACAGGTGAACCCGCTGACATTGCTGGAGGCGACTTCGCCACATATTGCCAGTGTAAGTGAAGGGCAAGAGATTCATTTGTCTGTGTTATCTGAAGGGTTGCGCCAGCTTGAGCAATCCGCTGACTGGATACTGGTCGAGGGGGCGGGGGGCTGGTTTACGCCACTTTCCCCACAAGCCACTTTTGCTGATTGGGTGCAACAAGAACAATTGCCGGTGATTATGGTTGTTGGGATAAAACTGGGGTGCATCAATCATGCATTGTTGACCGCTTTGGCTATTGAGCAGGTGGGGCTGAGTCTGGTGGGTTGGGTCGCTAATGAAGTGATCCCTGCGGGGCGGCGACAAACTGAATACATGGCAACACTGACACAAATGATTAGCGCCCCCTTATTGGGCGTGATTCCTCATTTGGATGATCTGGCTGATAATCCTGCGACGACGCGCTCTGATCTGGGTGACTATCTAGATTTAAGTTTACTGGCTGCGGCGCGGTAAATACGGACTTTTAGCCATTAGGCGACGAAAAGGGCTAATAGCGGTTATTAGCCCACTTTTTTTTGGCACCAATATACTGCTGACGGAGCTTGCCTGCGCCATATCAACGGGTTAAATGCTCAATAATCATATTTTCATCCAACTGATCTAATGTCCCTTGTGCCACATTTCTGCCGCCTGCCATCAGACAGAATCTATCCGCAACATGTTGAATAAACGGCAATCTATGCTCGACTAACAATACTGTCATGCCAAAGCTGCTGCTGAGTTGGTGCAATATATTGCCGATTTCTTCACGTAATGGTGGCAACACGCCACTGCCCGGCTCATCAAGGATAAGCAACTCCGGCTCGGTCACCAGTGCACGGGCAATGGCCAACTGTTGCTGCTGATTGCGGCTCAGTTCGCCACCCCGCAGACTGCGTTTGTCATATAGCTGGGGAAACAACTCAAAAACCCAGCTCGGAATATGGCGCGATTGATGGCGGCCAGCCAACACGGCTATCAACATATTCTCCTCGACACTCATTTGGGAAAAAATCTGTTGCCCTTGAGGAACATAGCCGATGCCCAGTGCGGTGCGCTCCTCGACAGGGTGCTGTAGCAAATTCTGTGGTGGTTCATGGTTAGGCTGCCAGGTCATGGTGCCACTTTTAATCGGCAGATGGCCCATGATGCAATTAATTAATGTGGTTTTCCCTACGCCGTTGCGGCCAATTAGGCAGGTACATTGGCCGCGAGGAATCTCCAGATTGATATCCCAAAGGATATGATTCTGCCCATAGTATTGATTTACAGCGGTTAAACTCAGCATCAGTGCTTCTCCTTAGTCAGTCTCAGTTGTTCACAGGTATCCCGGTGTTCTGTAACGGCTAGTGAGGATTAACCAGCAAATCTGCATACTGGGTAGCGGCAGCACAGCATAAAAACCATCTTTCTGACGAGTGGTTGTGAGTATCTCTCTATCAAGATCAAGCAACTCTTGGGCCAAGTTGCGGTGAACCGAGCTAAAATGCGTATGTTAATGGGCTGTAAATAGTTTTGGCTCGCGAGGATAGACTCAAACAGCTCAAGTCGTGGGAGGGATAGCAGGAGAGTGGGCATTCTTTGCACTTAAGCAGTGCTATCAAGCAGAACATGGTGCAAAAGATACAGTCACGTAGGTGACTGTTCAATTTGTACACGTAGAATGCTGAAATTATAGAATTAGCAAATAGATTTGTTAGCACTAATTGAAATATGCGGTGAAATAAAAATGTAAAAAAAACACTAAAAAAGCCAGTTTGTCACTATTACATCGCTAAGCTTTGCTTTTCGCCAACACGCGGCCCTTATGGGCTTGAATGAGTTATCCACCATTCCTGTGGATAACCTTGTGCATTAGCCATAGAAAACTGATGGCAAGCGAGAGCGGACGCGGCTTACGCTCATGTTGTCCGGATTCTCGACTTTTTGGTAATTTATTTAATTTTCAATGAGTTAATTAAAATCAAGCACTCAAAAAATATAGCCCGCACATATGGATGATCTTTAATCAATTAACTATCAATAATGTATTTATGTTAACGGCTGGGGATAAAATACATTTAGGGTGAAAATATCAGTTACATGTCACTGTAACAATGCAAAGGACATCGCATTGAGAGCGATTTTGGCATTTTGCTGCTTGAAGCTGGTTTTATATCCAGTATCATAGCAGTGGAAAAAATCTATGGGGCTTTCATAATTAGCCTCCTGACAGTGTGTATTTCTCCGGCGGGTAGCAAATTCATGAGTAAATTATTCAAACTACATTCTGAGTTTAAGCCAGCAGGTGATCAGCCTGAGGCCATCCGCAAACTGGAGGAGGGGCTGGAGAATGGTCTGGCCCACCAGACGCTGTTGGGGGTGACGGGGTCGGGCAAAACCTTTACGGTTGCCAATGTTATAGCTGATTTGAATCGACCCACGATGGTATTAGCGCCCAACAAAACCTTGGCGGCACAGCTTTATGGCGAGATGAAAGAGTTTTTCCCCGATAATGCGGTGGAATATTTCGTCTCCTACTATGACTATTATCAGCCCGAAGCCTATGTCCCAAGCTCTGATACCTTTATTGAGAAAGATGCCTCGGTAAACGAGCATATTGAGCAAATGCGGCTGTCGGCGACTAAAGCCCTGCTGGAGCGGCGCGATGTAGTGGTGGTTGCCTCGGTCTCCGCCATTTATGGTTTGGGTGACCCCGACTTATACCTGAAAATGATGCTGCATTTAACCAAGGGCATGATAATCGATCAGCGCGCAATTTTACGGCGCTTGTCAGAATTGCAATATAGCCGCAATGACCAGGTATTTCAGCGCGGCACTTTCCGGGTGCGGGGCGAGGTTATCGACATCTTCCCGGCGGAATCTGATGAGTGGGCAGTGCGGGTTGAATTATTTGATGAGGAAGTTGAGCGACTGTCCATTTTTGATCCTCTCACCGGCCAGCTACAGCATGAAGTTCCTCGTTTTACGGTCTATCCTAAAACGCACTACGTTACCCCGAGGGAACGTATTTTACAGGCGATGGAAGACATCAAAGTTGAGCTGGCTGAGCGGCGTCAGGTGTTGTTAGCCAACAATAAATTGGTTGAAGAACAGCGTATTACACAGCGAACTCAATTTGATCTCGAAATGATGAATGAACTGGGCTACTGCTCCGGCATTGAAAACTATTCCCGCTATCTTTCTGGCCGTGGGCCGGGTGAAGCGCCGCCAACCCTCTTTGATTATCTACCGGCGGATGGTTTGCTGATTGTGGATGAATCCCACGTCACCATCCCGCAAATCGGCGGGATGTACAAAGGTGACCGTTCGCGGAAAGAAACCTTGGTGGAATATGGCTTCCGCCTGCCATCGGCGCTGGATAACCGCCCAATGCGCTTTGAAGAATTTGAAGCTCTGGCGCCACAGACCATTTATGTCTCTGCCACTCCCGGCAAATATGAACTGGAGAAATCCGGTGGTGATATTATTGAGCAGGTAGTGCGCCCAACCGGCTTGCTCGATCCATTGATTGAAGTGCGCCCAGTGGCAACACAAGTGGATGATTTGCTGTCAGAGATCCGCATCCGCGCCGCGATTAATGAGCGGGTATTGGTGACCACGCTAACTAAGCGGATGGCTGAAGACTTAACGGAGTATCTGGTAGAACATGGTGCGCGGGTGCGTTACTTGCATTCGGATATTGATACCGTTGAGCGCGTAGAGATTATTCGCGATTTGCGTCTGGGCGAGTTTGATGTGCTGGTGGGGATCAACTTACTGCGAGAAGGGCTGGATATGCCGGAGGTTTCTCTTGTCGCCATCCTTGATGCTGATAAAGAGGGTTTCCTGCGCTCCGAGCGCTCCTTAATCCAGACCATTGGCCGTGCAGCACGTAACCTCAATGGTAAAGCAATTCTTTATGGTGACAGAATTACGGCCTCGATGGAAAAAGCCATTGGTGAAACACAGCGCCGCCGGGCTAAGCAGCAAACTTACAATGAAGAGCGCGGCATTATTCCACAGGGGCTTAACAAGAAGGTCGGCGATCTTCTGCAATTGGGCCAACCTTCACTGCGCGGTAAAGGGAAAGGGCGGGGCGGTAAAGTGGCTGATACCCATGATTACCAATCTCTGGCACCGAAAGCGCTTGACCAAAAAATCCGCGAGTTGGAAGCGAAAATGTACACACACGCGCAAAATCTGGAGTTCGAACAGGCGGCAGAATTACGCGATCAAGTACACCAGTTGCGCCAGCAATTCATCGCCATATCTTAATATCTTGCGGCATACCTCGATTCCTCGTAAGGTGTGCCGCTAAATTTAGGGTTAATAGATAAATAAACAGGGCAAATGATGAGCGACCATGTATCAAAAGATCCGTTACACGGCATTACCCTTGAACAACTGTTGACCAAACTGGTCGAGCACTACGGCTGGGAAGAGTTAGCACACCGCATTCGGATCAACTGTTTCATCAGCTCACCGAGTATTAAATCTAGTTTGAAGTTTTTGCGGCGAACTCCGTGGGCGCGCACTAAAGTGGAAGAGCTATATATCCACATGAATGATACTGCGGCTCTGGAAGAAAAATTTCGTCACTCACAGGACTAGTCCACTGACACAGAATTTGCACCACCCAATTGCTGCAAGGTGGTTTCCAGTGCTTGGCGCAGTAGCTCCCGATCATGACGATAGGGGATATCTTTGGCTTCCAAGGGCTGCTGTACAATGATTCTGTCCCTAACGCCACTGATATCAATGTGTGGGCTGACAATTGCGGCATCAATGATTTTTCTGCCAATCTTGTTTTCCATTATTGCCAATTTTTCGTGCAAAGACAGCTCAGCGGCAGCAACACTTAGCTCGCGCCCCAGGTTGCCAATATAAATCATACTGGCAGAGCTGCGCCGTAGAGCTTGAGTGAGATCGTCGAGCAATAATAGTGGCATCAAGCTAGTCAAAAAACTGCCCGGCCCGATTAAGATAACATCCGCCTGGCTGATAGCTTCAATCGCCTCCTTGGTCGCATGGACATGGGGGGATAGCAGCAAATCTTTCGGCATATGTGCAAGTTGGTCAATATTGACTTCACCGTAAATCGGGTGCCCTTCATTATCGATGGCCATCAAGTCGACGGGTTGTTCTGACATAGGGATCAACCAGGCATCGATTTTCAGCAAGCTACGCACCAGATTAATGGCTTCAAGAGGGCGGATGCTAAGATGGTCCAGCGATTTGAGCATTAAATTGCCCAGATTATGGCCCGCTAGCTCACCATTGCCAGTAAAACGGTATTCGAACATGGCGGAAGCGACACTGGGTTCAGTGATCAATTGATTCAGACAATTACGGGTATCCCCCCAGGCAATTCCCCCCTCGGAACGGCGTATGCGGCCAGTCGAACCCCCATTATCAGTGGTGGTAACAATACCGGTCAGGCGTGAACCTAAAGAAGAAAGAGCTGACATCACCCGCCCCAGCCCATGGCCTCCACCTAATGCAACGACCCGGTCGAGATCCGCTAATGTGCGATTTCGCATATTTTTCCTGCCTAAATATTGTAATAAGCATAGCTAATGGGGAAATTGCTGCATAAGTTAACGGATTTGCTGCCAAAACGCGATAAAAGCCATGATTTTCGTGATTTTAAACAAAGTATTAGCCTCGGAATAAAATAAGCTCAAAATACCCTTCATACTTGGAGCCGCAGGGGTGTTAGCTACGCGCACTAACCCGAATTACTTACCAGTGTAAGCTCATCGGGATTTGCTTGCTTGCTGCCTACCTGCAACTCCAATTACTTTGGGTATAATGCTGATTTTTGTTATATAAGTCGTTGTATATAAAAATATATAGCGAAAAACAGCGATTGGCTATCTTGTCGTTTTAGCGTTAGAATCTGCAAAGAAAGTAAGGTTTTTAGCGGTTAGCCGCTGTAACGAATTTTGCTTTTTAACCATGGTTCAGTTAGCTGTGAGCAAACAGCAGCTGAGCACAAACTCCTAGCCTTGGTGTCTACGTTGTTGCTTTTATGGACAATATGATGCTCTGGCCGTGGCTTTATGCCACCAGGGTGCGAGGTGGAAATGCCTGCATCTCCCGTATTTGGAAAGGTGTTATGGTACAACTTACAGACGCATTTGCGCGCAAGTTCTATTATTTGCGCCTATCGATTACTGATGTGTGCAATTTTCGCTGCACATACTGCCTGCCCGATGGCTATCGCCCGGACGGATTAAAAAGTTTCCTGAGCCTTGACGAAATAAGTCGCGTCAGCCGTGCATTTGCCATGCTAGGAACTGAAAAAATCCGTTTAACCGGTGGCGAGCCGTCTATGCGCCGCGATTTCACCGATATTATCGCCACCATTCGTCAAAATTCCGCGATCCGCACTTTGGCGGTGACCACCAATGGTTATCGTTTAGCGCGTGATGCCGCTCAGTGGCGCGAGGCGGGGTTGACGGCGATTAATGTCAGTGTTGATAGCCTCGACCCTCGACAATTTCATGCCATCACCGGGCAAGATAAATTCCATCAAGTGATGCAAGGTATTGATGCGGCTTTTGATGCGGGTTTTGAGAAAGTCAAAATCAATGCCGTGCTGATGCGGGATGTCAATGACAAGAATCTCGGAGCATTCCTTAACTGGATAAAATCTCGCCCCATTCAACTACGATTTATTGAATTGATGGAGACCGGTGAGGGCGGCAATGTGTTCCGTAAACATCATGTTTCCGGTGATGTCATCCGTCAGCAATTACTCCTGCAAGGCTGGCAACAGCAAGAGCGTGCGCGCAGTGATGGCCCAGCTCAAGTGTTCCATCACCCGGACTATTTAGGGGAGATTGGGCTTATCATGCCGTATGAGAAAGACTTCTGTGCCAGTTGTAACCGCCTGCGTGTTTCAGCACTGGGAAACCTGCATTTATGCTTATTTGGCGAGCAGGGTATCACGCTGCGTGATTTGTTAGGCAGTGATGACCAGCAATATGAATTAATGGCGCGAATTCAAAGTGCATTGCAAACCAAGAAGCAAACTCATTTCTTGCATCAAGGGAATAGCGGCATTACGCAAAATTTATCATTTATTGGTGGCTGATCGGCTGCAATATCAAGAACAGAGGTTATATATGACCCAATTAACTCACATTAATGCCGCCGGCGAAGCCCATATGGTGGATGTCTCCGCCAAAGCGGAAACTGTGCGTGAAGCACGTGCGGAAGCCTTTGTTGAAATGCATGCCGCGACATTGGCGATGATTATCGATGGCAGCCATCATAAAGGCGATGTGTTTGCCACCGCACGGATCGCCGGTATTCAAGCCGCAAAAAAAACCTGGGAATTAATTCCCCTGTGCCACCCGCTATTGCTGACTAAAGTCGAAGTTCAGTTGGAAGCACAGCCGGAACACAATCGGGTTCGCATTGAGTCCTGCTGCCGCCTGACGGGTAAAACTGGGGTGGAAATGGAAGCTTTGACTGCGGCATCCGTCGCAGCGCTGACCATTTATGACATGTGTAAAGCCGTACAAAAAGACATGATAATTGGCCCGGTTCGCCTGTTGGCGAAAAGTGGCGGAAAATCTGGTTATTTTAAGGTAAGTCCATGATTCAGATTCTATTTTTTGCTCAGGTGCGTGAGTTGGTAGGGACTGACCGCTTGCAAGTGGCTGCGGAGTTTTCAACCGTTGATGCTTTGCGCCAATCCTTGTGTCAACGGGGTGACCGCTGGCAATTGGCTCTGGAAGAAGGGAAGTTGCTCACGGCGGTGAATCAATCGCTGGTCAATGCTCAACACCCCTTGGTTGCAGGGGATGAAGTCGCTTTCTTCCCTCCGGTGACGGGAGGTTAATAATGGACAACACGCGCATTCGTGTCGGGCTGGCAGCATTTAATGTCGGCGAAGAATACTCCTGGTTGTCGCAATGTGATGAAGATGGGGCGGTGGTGACCTTTACCGGCAAAGTCCGTAACCATAATTTGGGCAGCAATGTCAGTGCGTTGACACTAGAACATTACCCTGGCATGACAGAAAAAGCGCTGGCTGAAATTATTGCTCAAGCACGTAGCCGCTGGCCCTTACAGCGCGTGTCAGTGATTCATCGGGTTGGGCCATTATTCCCCGGAGATGAAATCGTCTTTGTTGGCGTGACCAGCGCTCATCGCAGCATGGCGTTTGAGTCTGCTGAGTTTATTATGGACTATCTGAAAACACGGGCACCATTTTGGAAACGCGAAGCAACCACCGACGGCGAACGTTGGGTTGAATCACGCGACAGTGATCATGCGGCAGCCAAGCGCTGGTAAACTGTAAGTAAACCCGTGTAAAGATTGGCCCTAAATACCTATTTTTACTCCCTTGTTTGCCCTATTTCTGTGGTACCCTAAAAGAGTCGGTGGGCTGTCAGTTGATGGCCTGTATCATTATTTATATGCATAAGGTAACTACCATGGATCGCTATCCACGCTCTAATGGTTCAATTGTCGAACGTGCCAACTCTGGCATTCAGGCATATATGGCGCAGGTATACGGCTGGATGACCTGTGGTCTGTTATTAACGGCGGTAGTCGCATGGTACGCAGCGAACACCCCTTCAATTATTTTTGCTTTGCAGTCAAATCAAATCCTGTTCTTCGGGTTGATTATTGCTCAGCTTGGTTTGGTTTTTGTTATCTCCGGCATGATTAATCGCCTGAGTGGTTCAGCCGCAACGTCACTGTTTATGCTGTACTCTGCGCTAACGGGGCTGACGCTCTCCAGCATCTTGATACTGTACACCGGCGCATCAATCGCCAGTACTTTTGTCATTTGTGCCGGGATGTTTGGTGCTATGAGCCTTTATGGCTACACCACTAAACGCGATTTGAGTGGTATGGGCAGCATCCTGTTTATGGGCCTGATCGGTATCATTCTGGCGTCTTTGGTTAACATTTGGCTAAAAAGCCCGGCGTTGATGTGGGCTGTGACTTACATCGGTGTCTTAGTGTTTGTCGGCCTGACAGCTTACGATACCCAGAAATTGAAAAACATGGGTGCGCAGTTAGATGCCAATGATAAAGATGGTTTCCGTAAGTATGCCATCGTCGGCGCATTGACCTTGTATCTGGATTTCATCAACCTGTTCCTGATGCTGTTGCGGATTTTCGGCAACCGCCGCTAAGCTGGTTGATTAAGAGCTGCGGCGCGGCGAACACAACTCTAAATTTGAAAGGACACCTAATTGGTGTCCTTTTTGTTTTTTGTGAGTACAGAAAATTGCTGTGTTACGCGATTTTCCGTCTAAACATCCCGTAGGCCGCACTCCCTGTGGTGGCGGTTATCACCAACAGCGGCCACAAACTGTGCCAGATGATGTCGAAGCTGGCATCCTTGAGGTAAATCTGTTTGGTGATATCAGTAAAGTGGCGGATAGGATTGACCCACGTGATATTTTGCAGCCAAACAGGCATGTTCTCTACTGGGGAGACATAACCAGAAAGCAAGATTGCGGGCATCATAAAGACAAATACGCCAATAAAGGCTTGCTGCTGAGTAGAACATAGCGATGAAATCAATAAGCCAAAACCGACCAATGACAAGCCGTAGAGCAGCATAGTGCCATAAAACAGTGCCAGTGACCCTGCAAAAGGGATTTGGTAGAAAAATATGCCGATAAACAACACGATAGTGGCCTGGAAAGTGGCGACTATCAGTGCCGGAACTGCTTTGCCGATAAATATCTGCCAGGTGGTCAGTGGTGAAACTAAAAGCTGTTCCAGTGTCCCTTGTTCCCGCTCACGGGCGACCGACAGTGACGTGACAATCAATACGCCAATAGTTGTAATCATCGCTATCAATGATGGCACCACAAACCATTTGTAATCCAAGTTCGGGTTATACCAATTTCGAATCACTAGCTCGCTGTTATTGGGTTTGATTTGCCCCTTGGTCAATTCTAATTGGTATTCTTGCACGATTTGCTGAATGTAATTCGCGGCTATTTGGGCGCTGTTAGAATTGCGACCATCCAGAGCCAACTGTAACTGAGTGGTTTTGCTATTTGCCAAGTCCGCACTGAATTGCGCAGGAAAGCGAATTAACAGCAAGGCTTTCTGATTATCAATCACTGGCTGAATCTCTTGTGGGCTGTGCAGCAGCAACACATGAGAAAATGCTTCGGCTTTAGCAAAGCGCTGAGTGAGTTCTATTGACGCCTTACCGCTGTCTTCGCTATAAATGGCGATAGTGGCATTGGTCACTTCTAATGTGGCGGCGAATGGGAATAAAATCACCTGCAATATCACTGGCATGATTAATATCGCCCGGGTTTGCGGTTCGCGCAGCAGCGATTGCAACTCTTTAATAATCAATGTGTAAAGGCGATGAAACATCGTTAACTCCCTTCCGTTAATCTAGCCGACGACCTAATCTAATCGACGATTTGTTTTCCATGCTGTCAGGCCGATAAACACGGTTGCGGATGCAACCAAAAACAACAGGTTAATCACCAAAACGGTACCGATATCTCCCGCCAGGAATAGAGTTTGCAAGCTGCTGACAAAATAGCGGGCAGGAATGATATAGGTTACGGCGCGGACCACGGCGGGCATGCTGTCGATTTGGAAAATAAATCCTGACAGCATAACCGCGGGCAGGAATGCGGCGTTCAGTGCCACCATGGCCGCATTAAACTGGTTGCGGGTGATAGTCGAAATCAACAGCCCCATGCCCAGTGTGCTGGCTAAGAATAAGCTGGTCATGACAAATAATATCCACAATGAGCCGCGATAAGGTACACCGAGGATAAATACCGCGACCACCATACATAACGTCATGGCGACCATCCCGAGCACATAATAGGGGATAAGTTTTGACAGTAATAACTCACTGCGTGTGACCTGAGTAGAAAGTAGCGCCTCCATGGTGCCGCGTTCCCACTCGCGCGCGATCACCAGTGACGTCAGGATCGCGCCAATCACTGTCATGATAATGGTAATGGCCCCCGGAATGATAAAATGTCGGCTGATGGCGGCGGGGTTAAACCAATAGCGCACCTGAATTTCTATCAGCGGATCATTCTTTTGCCCCAGATTTTGCGCCTGCTGTTGTTGCCAGATTTGCCACACACCTTGGGCATAACCTTGCACAAAGTTGGCGGTATTCGGCTCACTGCCGTCAGTAATCACCTGAATGGGTGCTTTACTCTCTGGCCGTGCGAGTTGCTCGGCAAAATCATTCGGAATCACAATAAGTCCGCGGATTTTACCGGCTTGCATCGCTTGAATCAGCGCTTGACGGTTATCACTGATTTGCGGGGAGATATAGGGCGAGCTGGCGAACGCATTAGCCAAATCTTGCGCCGGTTGACTCTGTTGCTCCATTAAAATGCCGACATGCAGTTTGCTGGAGTCCAGATTGATGCCATAGCCAAAAATAAATAACAATAACAATGGGATAACAAAGGCGATTAACCCACTGCTGGGGTCGCGCAGAATTTGCCGGGTTTCTTTACGACATAGCGCCCGCAGGCGACGCCAAGAAAATCCGGTGTCTTGATAAGTTTCACTCTCATTTACCGGGGTTTTATTTACATGGAAATCATGTGGCTCGGTCATGATTGTTGCTCCTTATCGTTTTGTTGGTCATAGCGCAGAACCAACCCGATAAATGCTTCTTCCATTGATGGATTAGGGGCTTCACCCGTGGCAACTTGCTGCTTTAGCTCATCTGGCGTGCCCGCCGCAATAATTTTGCCACGATAAACCAGCCCGATACGGTCGCAATATTCTGCTTCATCCATAAAGTGGGTGGTGACCATGACAGTCACTCCTTTATCTACCATCCCATTGATATGCAGCCAAAATTCACGGCGGGTGAGGGGATCAACACCGGAGGTAGGCTCGTCCAGAAACAGAATATCTGGCTCATGCATCAGGGCGCAAGCCAGCGCCAGGCGCTGTTTGAACCCAAGTGGCAGTGAGTCGGGCGTTTGCTTGAGAATTGGCGTGAAATTAAACGCCGACGTCATATCGGCTATTTTTTCGCGTTGAGTTTTCCCTTGTAGGCCATAAACACCGGAGAAAAATTTCAGATTTTGCTCCACCGTCAGATTGCCATACAGTGAGAATTTCTGCGCCATATAACCCAAATGTTGGCGCGCTTTACCGGAGCTGGTTTTCAGATCCATCCCCAGCACCAAAGCCTTGCCGCTACTGGGAACCAGCAAGCCACACATCATTTTAAATGTGGTCGATTTACCGGCACCGTTCGGCCCGAGCAAACCAAATATCTCCCCGCGTTTGACCTGAAAATTCACATGGTCGGTGGCGGCAAAGTCACCAAATTTCTTGGTTAACTCTTGGGCCTCAATCACCGTTTCATCATGGCTGCCCTCGACTTTGGGCATGATTTTCGCCAGTGCGGATTCACTGGCCGGGCCGCCACCCAGCAAGTCGATAAAGGCATCCTCAAAGCGCGGTTCAGCCTCCATAATCCCGCCATTAGACTGATTTAACAGGGATAATATCTGGCTATGGTCTACGTCCGGTTTGAGGATCAGCCGCACATATTTACCTTGAATAACCCCATCACTGACCTGAGGTAGCGCCAAAGCATGTTGTAGTAATTTGCGGTTAGTGCCGGTTTGGGCTGCGACAAGAATAGTCCGGCCGCTCATGCGCTGCGTCAGCTCTTGTGGCGCGCCGCTATAGAGCAATTTCCCCTCATTGAGCAGCAAAACCTCGCGGCATTGCTCGGCTTCATCCAGATAAGATGTGCTCCAGAGAATGAGCATACCGTCGCTTGCCAACTCATGAACCATGCGCCATAGCTCGCGGCGTGAGATGGGGTCGACACCAACGCCCGGCTCATCCAGCAACAAGACTTTGGGCTGCCCGACCAAAGTACAGGCCAAGCCCAATTTTTGTTTCATGCCGCCGGATAGCTTGCCCGCCAGCCGCTCCGTAAAGCGGGTCAAATCGGTAAAAGTTAGCAGGCGCTCGAAGGTCTGGCGGCGCTGTTCACCGGTGACGCCCCGTAAATCGGCATACAGCGTCAGGTTTTCCATCACCGTCAAATCTTCATATAAACCAAACTTTTGCGGCATATAGCCGAGGATGGAATGTAACTGGCGATCATTTTCTACAGGGTCAAGGCCGACGACCGTTAGCTTACCTTGGCTGGGTTTCAGCAACCCGGCCAACATCCGTAACAGCGTCGTTTTACCTGCGCCGTCTGGCCCGACCAAACCGGTGACGGCCCCGCTGCGGATTTCAGTAGTCAGGCTGGCAACCGCCGGGCTTTCTAGTCCGGGGAAAGATTTTTCGACACCTTCCAGAGTAATAAGATGCTGAATGCCATTCATAACTTATGCCGCCTTAAGGTTGTGCAAAGCTGATGGTGACCGGCATACCTTGGCGTAGTGACTCATCAGCATCGGTAATAATAATTCGCAAACGATAAACCAGGTCGGTGCGCAAATCCGGTGTTTCCACACTCTTAGGGGTAAATTCGGCAGTCGGCGAAACAAAGCCAATTTTTCCGTGATAAGGCTTGCCTGGGCGGCCATCGGTAAAGATTTGGACCTCAGTCCCCGGAATGGCTTGCCCCAAGTGGCGCTCACTGACATAGGCCCGCACCCAAACCGGATCCGTCAGCGAGAGTGTAAAGACGGTATTACTGGCAGACAAAATAGTGCCCGGCTCAACTGCGCGTGTCAGCACTGTCCCGCCAGAAGGCGAAAGTAAGGTGGCGTCTTGCAAGTTGAGTTGGGCTTGTGCCAATTCAGCTTCACTTTGCGCCAGATTCGCTTCGGCCTGCGCGATTTCTTGCGGGCGGTTACCGCTCAAATATTGGGCGAGTTTATCTTTTGATGCTTGCAGATTAGCCTGGGCCTGACTGCGCGCGGTACGGGCATTTTCCAGCTCATTGGCTGATACGGCCTTGCTTGCCCACAGCCCTTGTTGGCGTTTTAAGAAGCTGTCGGCATAACTGAATGCGGCCTCGCGCTGAGAGACTTCAGACCGCACTTGGGCAATTTCTTCTTCCCGGTAACCTGCTTTCAGTAAATCCAACTGGGCTTGCGCACTTTGCACATTGGCCTGAGCCTGCTTGAGGGCATTGAGATACGGGCCGTCATCCAGTTTGCCCAAGACTTCGCCCGGCTGAACTTTATCCCCCTCATCAACCGCCAGAGAAGCCAGCCGACCACCGACTCTAAAGCCCAGATTCACGGTGCGAATATCGACATTGCCATATAATGTCAATGTCGCGTCCTGTTGTTGACGATAATAATTCCATCCGTAACCGAGGGTCGCCAGCAAAGCGACGATGACGACGGCCACTATAATCTTCTTGCGATTCATAATGCTCCCTATCTGTAACCAATTCTTTATAACTATAAGGTCAATGAGTTCACTGCGATGCTTTCGCCCGCAGCCCATAAAGCAGCAGGTCAATATGTTCAATAAGCACTTGATTAATCATCTCGCTTTCAGATTTACCAATTTCCAGCCAACCCGCTTGCCGGCGGATAGTTTCCCGCGCCATGCGGAAAGCCAGAACCTCACCAATCAATGCATGGGTATGGAGAATGGTTTTCGTCTCACTTGCATCGGCACCAATGAATGCCGCCAGCAACAAATTCAGTTTTTGGTGTAAGGGCGCAATGGCCTGAGCATGAATCAGCGGGTATGCATCACTGGGGGAGAGTTGCTCCCGCGCCATGATTTTGCTGATATTTAGCGTTTCCGGCTGTGTCATTAAATGGCTGAATTCCAGCAAACCACGGCGAATAAAATGTAACTGCTGCTCTGGGCTTTGCTCCTGGCTCGGCAGCCGTAGAAACTGGTCAATTTCCACTGCCAGTGGCGCAAATGCTTGCCGGATAAAATCCGCAATTTGTTGTGCCACCGCCAGATACAAACCTTCTTTAGAATTGAAGTAATAAGTAATCGCGGCAATATTCTGTCCTGCCCGCTGTGCAATCTCGCGGGTGGTTGCCCCTTTCAAACCCTGTTCGCCGAACAGTTCGGTCGCAGCTTGTATCAGTTGTTGGCGCGCTTGTTCACCGCGGCTGGTCACTGGTATTGATGGTGTTAAATCGTGAGGTGTGGAATGGGACATAGGCTCCATACTCAATGTAACTCCCCAAAATTTGGGTAAAAATGGATAAGATTTGCGCTAATAATAATAGCTAAATAATAAATCAATCGTATGATTAACTTTAGGTCTCTGCTGAGAATATGTAAAGCTATGGCCGCAATTCGCCCTGTTTTTGTGATCCTGAATGGGTTAATAGATGCTAATAAATCAATTCTGTTGATGTTTGAGTTAATAAAATTCTTAAGAAACGCGTAAATCTCCCTTTTCTTGCCAACATCTGCTATAATCAGCCGCAATGGTGCACTGCAGTTTGTGCCAATCCTCGTGGTAATGCCTCAATTCATGCCTCGTCTGATAATCTTCCCTTGAAACTGCACCTGACGTTATCGCCAGGATTGGGAAGATCTGGAGCTTCTCGTAATATGTCATTTGATTCTCTCGGCCTAAACGCCGACATCCTGCGTGCTGTTGAAGAGCAGGGCTACCTTGTGCCGACACCGATTCAACGTCAGGCAATCCCTGTGGTACTGGAAGGCCGTGATTTAATGGCCAGTGCGCAAACCGGTACGGGTAAAACCGCTGGTTTCACCTTGCCGTTGTTGCAACTGCTGAGCCAGAACCAAGAGCCAATTAAAGGCCGTCGTCCGGTGCGTGCGTTGATTTTGACGCCAACCCGCGAACTGGCTGCGCAGATTGACGAAAACGTACAGAGTTACAGCAAATACCTGAAGCTGCGTTCGCTGGTGGTATTTGGTGGCGTTAGCATTAACCCACAGATGATGAAATTGCGTGGTGGTGTGGATATTTTGGTCGCCACCCCAGGCCGTTTACTGGATCTGGAACATCAGAACGCTGTTGATTTGTCCAAAATTGAAATTTTGGTATTGGACGAAGCTGACCGCATGCTGGATATGGGCTTTATTCACGATATCCGTCGTGTCTTGGCCAAACTGCCAGCCAAACGCCAAAACTTGCTGTTCTCTGCCACTTTCTCTGATGAAATTAAAGGTTTAGCCAGCAAGTTGTTGCACAACCCGGCTTCTGTTGAAGTCGCGCGCCGTAACACCGCATCGGAACAAATTGCACAAAGCGTTCATTTTGTTGATAAAAACCGCAAGCGTGAGCTGCTGTCTCAGATGATTGGCGAAGGTAACTGGCAGCAAGTATTGGTGTTCAACCGCACCAAACACGGCGCTAACCATTTAGCCGAGCAATTGAATAAAGACGGTATTACTGCCGCCGCAATTCATGGCAACAAGAGCCAAGGGGCGCGTACCCGTGCATTGGCTGATTTTAAAGATGGTAAAATCCGTGTATTGGTAGCGACTGATATCGCCGCGCGTGGTTTGGATATTGATCAGTTACCTCATGTAGTTAACTATGAATTGCCAAACGTACCAGAAGATTACGTGCACCGCATTGGCCGTACTGGCCGCGCGGAACGCACTGGCGAGGCGATTTCACTGGTTTGTGTTGATGAACATAAACTGTTGCGTGATATTGAGCGCTTACTGAAACGTGAAATTCCGCGTATTGCACTTGATGGCTATGAGCCGGACCCAAGCATTAAAGCGGATCCGATTCAAAATGGTCGCCAAGGCCGTGGTGCGCAGCGCCCTGGAATGGGCCGTGGTAGCAGTGCGGGTCGTCCACAAAATGGTGGTGGTGCAGCAGGTCGCGGTGATAGCCGTGCCAGCCGCCCGCGCAGCCAGGCTGATGGTCAACGCCGCCCAGCAGGCCCGTCTTCACGTGGTCGTAGCCGCAAACCAGGCGAATAAGCTAGAAAGTATTCGCTGATAAAACCGCTTCTTCGGAGGCGGTTTTTTTTCATCTGAATTCATGTCATTACTGGGTTATCCCTTGTTTTATTCCCTGCTTCCCCCGTATCATTGCCGGTCTTTTTTACTATTATACTATGTTGGTTTTATAGGTACTGGGCAGGGTGTATTCATGGCGTGGATAGAGGGGCGGGGGTCATTAGCATGCGGGTAATACTGGCGCCGATGGAGGGTGTATTAGACTCACTGGTGCGCGAGCTTCTTAGTGAAGTCAATGATTACGACCTTTGTATCACCGAGTTTTTACGGGTAGTCGATCAGTTATTGCCGGCAAAATCTTTCTATCGTCTGTGCCCTGAACTGCATCATCAGAGCCGCACTTCCTCCGGCACTCAGGTTCGTATCCAATTGTTAGGCCAATACCCAGAATGGTTGGCGGAAAACGCCGCTCGTGCGGTTGAATTGGGATCTTACGGGGTCGATTTGAACTGTGGTTGCCCGTCAAAATTGGTTAATGGCAGCGGTGGCGGTGCTACATTGCTGAAAGATCCCGAGCTGATTTATCGGGGAACCAAAGCCATGCGTGAGGCTGTTCCGGCTCATTTGCCGGTAACAGTAAAAATTCGTCTAGGCTGGGATTCGGGCGATCGTCAGTTTGAAATTGCCGATGCGGTACAACAAGCGGGTGCAACAGAACTGGCGGTACATGGCCGTACCAAAGAAGATGGTTATCAAGCTGAACGCATTAACTGGCAGGCGATCGGTGAGATCCGCCAGCGGCTCACTATTCCGGTGATCGCCAACGGTGAAATTTGGGATTATCAGAGCGCACAAGAGTGCATGAAAGTGACGGGCTGTGATGCCGTGATGTTAGGCCGAGGGGCGCTGAATGTGCCAAACTTGAGCCGAGTTGTGAAGTATAACGAACCGCGAATGCGGTGGCCGGAAGTGGTCAAACTGTTGAAAAAATATGTTCAGCTAGAAAAGCAGGGCGATACGGGCTTATATCATGTAGCCCGCATCAAACAGTGGCTAGGGTATCTGCGTAAAGAATATGCTGAAGCCACGGATTTATTTGGCGAAATACGCGCGTTAAAAACCTCGAAAGATATTGCGCTCGCTATCCAACGTATTTAGCTTTAGGCATTATCAAACACTGCCCCTGGGACTAATTGAAAGTGTTTGCCAGGGGGCCGTTTTTGCTGGCTTATTTATTTCCATCCTGCATTTGTTTAAGTATTTTACCGAAACTGACTGTTTTCCTACCCACCTTTTTCATTCCATCCTCCGGTAGATAGCTAAACTTGACATAAAGAAGCTTTCCATCAATTTTATCTTTATTTTTCAATTTCTTAATAACGTCGTACATTTCGTTTAGATCTGAAGGAATACCGGCCGTATCAGTCAGAATAGTGCCTACTGGCACGAATTTTAGTGCCTGCTCAACACTTTTGGTTAATAAGTCATGTAATGGAAATAACCCGGTAAAACGTTTTTGGGGGACATAATTTGTGATGCCCATATAGATATCTGGCAGTTCTTTGATATGATTTTCGATACCACGAGTTTCGTTTTTAATCAAAAACTCTGAAATCTCAAGAGGAGAGCCGATTAACACTAACGGCTTAATACCGTTCCCTTTTTCAGAAAAAAGATAATCATTATTGGTGTTCTTGACTGCTTTTTGCAGTTGCCCTCGATCGACGATAAGACTGTAATATTTTCCTTCTTTCACCATAGGGGCGGGTTCTCGCCATAAGATTATTTCATTAGCAGATACAGACCCCACCCCTACTATAGAACACATAAATAATATAGATGTATTAACTAAAATTCGCATCAATAAGTTCCTTCTTATCATGGTGATTTTATGCCATGCCATAATGGCATTTTTACTGGGATTTAAAGAAATATAGCCTAAGTGGATATACTCGTACAGTAGGAATAATGACCACCTCTGGTATTATTTAACATTGATTAAATAACAATAAATCATTACTAAACATTAACTATTGTTTCTTGGCGAAAACTAAATACACCTTAAACGAGAATGGTTATTTTTTTGATTTGTTTTAAGTATCACGCTTATAGTGTGTGGGCATTTTAAATGCAGTATCTCGTTAGGCGAGGCTCCTATACAAACACAGGTTACTGATCTGATGACGTCCAGAGACGCCCAAGGTTAGGACAGGCTATATCGGATTAAGGTATAGCCCAAAGTAACTTCTGAGAAATCAGATACGTTGTATAGTGCTAAAACTTAGACACGGAGATAGCCATGGAGCACTCTCTAATCTGGTTACGCCCCTATGTGAGGACTGTTTAATTGATTAATAACAGTAATAGGGTCTTTTATGAGTTCACATCTCGATTTAGCCTTGCAAAAGCAAGGCCAGTTCCATCCAGGCGAAGATAAGGAATCGACTTTAGGCGCTTATATGAGTGATGCCTATATTACGGTGTCTGCTGATATGTCAGTCGCTGAGGCTAAAACTTATTTCTTGCAGAATATCTCTGATGATGAAATACCGACACAATTATTGGTCACTAATGATAATCGGCATTTGCTTGGTTTACTCTCAGTTAAAAAATTATTGACGGAAGAACAGCAAGATATAAAAGTTTTTCAAATTATCAATCAAAGTTATTTCTCTGTATCACCAGATCAGAAGCGTCATGAGGCGGTCAGCCTATTGTCAAAAAACGGTTTAGATATCGTTCCAGTATTAAGTCACGGTAAATTAATGGGAGTATTAAGGGCTCAAGATATTGCTGAGTTGATTGAAGATGAAAATACCGATGATGCTCAAAGACAAGGCGCTAGTTTCCCCCTGGATGAGCCATATTTACAAACCAGCCCAGTAACATTATGGCGCAAACGGGTTGTTTGGTTATTACTGTTATTTGTCGCAGAGGCTTATACTGGCACGGTATTAAAAGCGTTTGAGGAACAACTCGAAGCCGCTATTGCCTTGGCATTTTTTATCCCATTATTAATTGGTACGGGTGGGAACAGTGGAACACAAATTACCTCCACTTTAGTACGAGCAATGGCATTAGGTGAAGTTAGTTTACGCAATATTGGCGCAGTATTGCGTAAAGAGGTTTCTACTTCTCTAATGGTAGCGGCAACTATTGGTTTAGCTGCTTGGATCCGCGCCTGGTTCCTTGGGGTAGGAATGGAAGTCACTATCGTCGTGAGCTTAACTGTCGTTGCGATCACAGTATGGAGCGCCATTATTTCTTCCATTATTCCGATGGTATTAAAGCGCTTGTCTATAGATCCTGCGGTGGTGTCTGCCCCCTTTATTGCGACCTTTATTGATGGCACAGGTCTGATTATTTACTTTGAAATTGCTCAACGGGTGATGACAGATTTGGCATAAGGTAAACGGAAATAAAAGGCGCTTTAAGCGCCTGAGGTTATTGACAAAGTGCCTGCAGCGGTGAAAACAGGCAGATCGTAAAGACACCGTACTTCCTTTGTAAAAACAAGCATCCCTGTAGGCTCGAGCCGCGCCATCCCTGGCGCGGACGCTTTACTCTTCTGCCCGTCCTCACCACCCGAGATCGAGTCATTGGGGTTTGTCAGCAGTCTGAGGCGCTTTAAACGCCTTTTTTGATAAAGAACCGGATGTTACTTTTTCTTGCGGCCGATAAATTTAGCAATACCCAATAGGAATACTGCCCCAACAAAAATCAGCAATGCATCAACCCAAAATGTCAAAGATGCCAAGTTCTCATCATGAATGTCAGCAAGGCCCGCTGCGATTAAAAATACGCCGAAGAGAATACCAAAAATTGTTGTTCCCATATAAACACCTAAAAATTAGATTTATCATAAAGTTTATGTTGGCAATTATAGGATGATATTTAGTCTGATACAGATATTTTTTCTCATTATTGAGGCACTGTTGAGATTATTTTGATTAATTAAAATGCCCGGTGATAAATTGACTAAAATTTAATGTTTACAGCATAAGCCAGTCTACCAGAGCATATTGATTGTTTTATAAACAAAAACTATCTTTTAAAATAGTCACTATCATAACTTTAGCTTTGTTTTCTTTCGGAAATGTTTACTGTTGAGCAATGACTAGGCAGCTTTAATGTTTGTAACAATCATTTTAAGAATGTGTGGTGCGCAGGGCATTACTGTAATTTATAATGCGCCGGATCAACCATAATGTCTCCAGACAACCTATTTAAGCTGACTAACATGCATGTGAAAATCCGTTTTGCACTATTAAGTTTCTTGCTTTTATCTACCTCTATCAGTGTCGTTCCTATTGCGATAGCGAGTGGCGGAGCTAATGAAGTTAAAGGAAAGGCTCCTCTTGAATTGGCTTCGGGGAGCGCGATGGTGGTTGATTTACAAACAAATAAAGTCATTTATGCCAACAATGCAGATGAAGTTGTGCCGATTGCTTCAATCACCAAACTGATGACAGCAATGGTGGTATTAGATGCCAAGTTGCCGCTTGATGAGATTATTTCGGTTGATATCCATCAAACCAAAGAAATGAAAGGGGTATTTTCTCGGGTTCGAGTGAACAGTGAAATTAGCCGCAAAGATATGCTGTTGCTGGCGCTCATGTCGTCGGAAAACCGTGCCGCAGCTAGTTTGGCTCATCATTACCCCGGTGGATATAACGCCTTTATTAAGGCGATGAATGCAAAAGCTAAATCGCTAGGAATGACGAAAACTCGCTATGTCGAACCAACCGGTCTGTCGATTAATAATGTGTCGACGGCGCGTGACCTCACTAAATTATTGATAGCGACCAAACAATACCCACTGATTGGTCAATTAAGTACCACTACCGAGAAAATGGCTACGTTCCGTGATCCCAATTATACGTTGCCTTTCCGCAATACTAACCATTTAGTTTATAACGATAAATGGAATATTCAGCTGACTAAAACCGGTTTTACCAATCAGGCAGGGCATTGTCTGGCAATGCGTACCGTTATTGGTAATCGCCCTGTTGCATTGGTTGTTTTGGATGCTTTTGGCAAATATACGCATTTTGCGGATGCAAACCGCCTGCGCAGTTGGATGGAAACTGGCAAGGCTGCACCAATTCCTGGAGCTGCAAAAAGTTATCGTCAGCAAAAAGATGCTCAAGGGCGTTTAGCCCAGGTGACTGAATAAATACAGTCATAGTCATTGAAAGGCAGAGTTTGCAACCAGCCTGCAACTCTGCCGATAGTATTTGATTAATAGCTCTTGCCTTACTGATAACAATTAGATAATCAGTTTAAATACACCAGTAATGGTCAATAAACCGACAATAAAAATGATCGCGATAATCCACAGTATTATTTTCATTTGTTCTCCCAGACTCCGTATAAAACCAACATGTGATAGCCATACCAACTTTCGTTGGTATCAGACTATGACTATAGTTTGTCTGGCAGAATTCATCGGGTATGTTGTAGGAATTCGGATAATGCTTAAGTTATTCTAACTTGTCAGATATCCATCCCCACCTCAGTTATTTTGTCTGCCAATATTTAAGTTTCGAGGTTTTGCCGATCCCAGGATTAAAACTATTAGTAGGGTCTATCTGCTGATAAAACGTCTTCAATGCCGGCTTGGCTATGTAGAGGTGCCCGACATTATGTTCAGCTGGGTATTCCGCCCCTTTGTCATTCAAAAGCGCCAACATTTTTTGTTTTAGGGCGTGCGTATCGACCCCTTTCTTCACGATATAATCCTGATGGAAAACGTGGCACAAAAAATGACCATAATAGAGTTTGGCGACCAGACATTGATCTATTTCGGGCGGTAGCGTCTCAAACCACTGTTCTTCATTACGTGGCAAAGCAATATCCAGTGCCAGAATATCTTCAACTTTATCGGCATGAACGGCATGATAACGAACAGCTGCTCCTGCCGCGGCAAAGCGATGTAAAAAAGCTTTTTTGCCTTCATCGGCAGTGCAGGTAATAAAGTTACCTTCCGCCGTGGCAAAAAAATCTTTTAAAAATTGCAGTGCTTCAGTTATCCCTTCACCTGACATTTTTAGCATTAAGTGATGCTCATATTTACTACGGTAACTCTTAAGACGTTTGGGTAAATGGTTGGGGAGTACCTGGCTGAAACCTTGCATAATACGGTCAGTTAAATGATCTATTAGAAAGGGAACTTTATTGAGGCGGGCATCAATTTTACCTTTTAAGGTGAAAAAACGCGGCATGCTATTGGTGCCCATTTTGTTGATCATCACAAATGTATCTTTGCCATACACTTCTGCAATATCAAAAATATCGCGATGCATATATTCGCCCGCAACGGGTAAATGTTTGAAGTCACGTAAAATAGCACGTCGTAACTCAGTTAAGACCTGAGTTTGATTGGTACCGATATAGAAAACTTGCTGCTGTTTGTCACTGGGGAATGTATCTAACCGTACTGCAAATACTGCTAATTTACCTGCGCATCCAGAGGCTTCAAAGAGGCGGCGTGGGTCAGCATTAAAACGAGAAGGCGTTGGCGCATCAATATCTCTCACCCGTGTCGCATATTCATGATCGGATGCATGTTGAGTGCCCTGATCAATATCACTGACAGGGTAATTACCTCGCTCCAAGCATTGTAAAATCTCTTCTGGTGTATCGCCTAAATAAATTCCTAAGTGATTAATTAATTGCAACTCACCTTGTGCATCAATTTGTGCGAATAGAGCCATTTCCGTGTATGCAGGGCCTCTTTGAACCAATGAACCGCCTGAATTATTGCAAATACCTCCGATGACCGAAGCACCAATACAGGAAGAACCAATGACGGAATGAGGTTCTCGATCATAAGGTTTTAAGCATTTTTCCAATTGATTCAATGTGCTACCAGGAAAGCCAATGACTTGTTTGCCATCATTGAGTAGCTGAATTTGATTAAGCCGCAATGTATTCAATATAACAATGGGGCGGTCGTAATCATCACCGCTAGGGGTAGACCCCTCAGTCAGCCCTGTATTAGCCGCTTGCATTATAACGATTGTATCAGCTGCAACACAGGCTTGTAGCAATTGCCATTGCTGTAACAACGTAGAAGGGAACACTACAGCGAGAGCAGAACCAGCCCCTGATCTGAAACCCGAACGGTAGCGTTCAGTTTGTCGTTCGCCAGTCAATAAGTAGCGCGCACCTACGATATCTTGTAATTGAGTCAGTAAGGTTTGCGTTTTTTCATCATAAGAGTGATTCATTCGTGCGACTCCCTGTAATGACATTTACTTTTCATACCCACGTTCAGCCCGGTATGAAACAACTATTTTAGTGCAATGAAGTAAACATGAGGGGCGGTATGCTTTCCTGATAAAACGTGTTTTTTGTGAACTCACACGCATTATTTTTGCTTAAAAAGCATTCAGTCTTCGCATCGCTGTGTTTTAAAAATTACTAACTATGATGATTAATGGAGAGGACAAGACTGAGAATTGTGATGGATTCATCCTTTAATATCTTGATAAGAGTTTTGATCATTACGCGCCGAGGTATAGGATCAGATACAAGAACTACGCTGATTAATAAGGTATTTTATGAGTGAGCATTTTGTGGGTAAATATGAAGTTGAGTTAAAGTTCCAAGTATCGAACATCACCCAATTACATGAACAGTTAGCAATGCATAAAGCAGTGCCATTTACGGTCAATAATCATGAAAAAGATATCTATCTGGAAGCGAATAGTGGCGATTTAGCCGCTAAACAGATCAGTATGCTTTTACGTGAAATGAATCCATCAGGTATTCGTTTATGGATAGTCAAGGGGCCGGGAACGGAACGCTGTGAAGCGAGCAATATTGAAGATATCGATAAAGTGAAGAGCATGTTGTCAACGTTAGGGTATCAACCTGCGTTTACACTAGAAAAACAACGTAGCATCTATTTTATTGGGAAGTTTCACGTCACGGTTGATAGTCTGGCGAAGTTAGGCAATTTTGCTGAGATAGCCATCATGACTGATGATTTTACTGCCCTTGATAATCTTAAGGCAGAATGCCGAGAGTTAGCTAACCGATTAGGATTATTAATAGAACAACAAGAAAACCGTTCATACCGGCAATTGCTCGGTTTCTAATTATTGTATGATTTGTCATCATAAAGTCTTGGCCGCTCTGTGTATCACGGCCAAATAGGTTTATTTTTTCATCAAAGACTTCAAGTTGGCGAATGGATTGTGGGTGGCAACACCCTGATCATTCTGCGCATCATCCCCGGCAATTACCGTCGAGCCATAAAGGTCTGCTTCGGTATATTTAGAGTGTTCATGATCATGACAAAAAAGACATAACATCTCCCAATTGCTGCCATCTTCTGGGTTATTACTATGATCATGGTCAATATGGTGAACTGTTAGTTCTCGCAGGTTGGAATAAACAAATTCTCGTGAGCATTTACCACAAACCCACGGAAAGATCTTCAATGCTTTCTCCCTATACCCACTTTCCAGACGCGCGTAGTTCTTTGGTATATATGCCATATCAGCCTTCAATTCTGCGAGAAACAATGTTTGTATTTTAGCGTGAAAACAGACGGCAGACTATCAACTATTGGCTATTAATATTTAGGCCAGACTTCTTCATTAGAACCTGCTTCTATAGGAACATATTGAATCAATTATAAAAATAGGTGTCTGGATATTCATGTTGATACTGATAATTTTTGAGACTTTTGCTGATGATTTAAAGGGATAAGTCGTTTTACACTATCACTGAGTTTTTACGGTCACCTTTTTATATTATCCAGTATAGAGTTATTGGCGTAAGATTATGTGTACTCCCGCTAATAAACTTATTTTACGGCATGCAATACAGCGTGTTTAGCCTGAAATCCTTTGCCGATAGAGTTGAGGCGATATGAAAGAATCTGAGGTACTGGTCGAAGTCAGTAATGAAAACCAGACATTAGTAGCTGTGGTGCAACAAGACCAACGGGTAGTATACTTCTATATTTATCCGCAAGAAGCGTTTGAAGAACGTTTCCCCGTCCGCGCTTGCTGGGTGAGAAATTTGGTCGCAGCGCCAATATTGGCTGATAATACCGCCCTTGAACAAGGACTAGCTCCGCGTTTGGCTGCAGAGTTTTGCCGTAATGTGGCTGGCGAGGCTGAACTTGATGCGCAGTTTATTTCGATTATCTGGTCAGAAAGTGATGACGGCGCAGCATTATGGTATCAGGGGCAATTACTGGCGATTATTCCCGGCTGGAGTTTATATATTGATCACTCGGTTTGTTATTCCGCCAGTTGCATTAAAGACAACCCACTAACATTACCTTTGGGGTCTGCTTCCACTAATACCCAATATACCCATGCACAAAATACTCGCCAATTTTGGCGGGTTTGGCAGCAGGAGGAAGGGAATCCATGGTCTGCATTACAGGCTGAATATATTCAGTGCTATGAACAACACTTTGGTTCATCGGTTAAATATTATGCGATTGATCAAGGTAAGTGGCCGCCTATGGCTATCTCACAGCACGAAAAAGATGGAATATATTACTTTCTGACGTTGGGGGTCAGTATTCGTCCCCAACCATGGGTTGAAATATTATTTAATGACGATGCTGCTAAATATCGGCGTTTCGAAATGGCTATAGCGATTGATAGCCAATTTGTTAATGAGGATAACGCTATCTATATGGCTAGTGCGTTGGCAGGTTTTGCTCATGTACCCTGGAGTAAAATAACTTGGCTGGGGGAGGGGCACACATTGGAATCAGAGGTCGCCCCTCAGGGGTATGAGGGTTATATCTTGTCATCAGAGCTTTATACTAATGCAGATAGCCTAATATTGCCTCTCCAGCAAGATGACCCGGTTAATATATATTGGGCCAGTCCCGTTTTTGCCAGTGAAAGAGAATTTGCCCATAGTGTACCGAATGGCGGGTATGATTTGCTGAAAAAACTGCGGCAACAGGGGGTTAATCATATTTTCTCACCCCGTGAGCCCATTATTTAATTTTAACTGAACATGATAGATCTGATTTGCAGATTTTGTTATTCGGGTCTTAACTTAACAATGACGATAGCGGTTTAAGGCCGTAATGTTGAGTTTGTAATGAGTGAGATAGGCAAGCCAGCTATCAGTGAAAATTAATTTTATGGAGGTACTTATGGGCATACTATCTTGGATTATTTTTGGTCTTATCGCTGGGATTTTAGCTAAATGGATTATGCCAGGAGAGGATGGTGGTGGTTTTATTATGACTATAATCCTCGGCGTGGTAGGGGCGCTGGTTGGTGGCTATATTAGCACTTTCTTTGGGATGGGTAAGGTTGATGGGTTTAACCTTGGTAGCTTTGTGGTAGCGGTTATTGGCTCACTGGTCGTGCTGCTTGTCTATCGAAAATTAAGAAGTTAGCAATTTTTTAGGTGCTTATTATAGTGATTTTAAATAATCATTATTTTGACTAAATAAGTATTAAACAAGAAAATGCTCGCTCATCAAGAATATAAGAAAGGTGGCTGAATTTTGTCACCATTCTCTCATAAAACTATCATCAATATGCAATAGACATATTCTTTAATGGCACATGACTACAGGCAATTTGAGAAACATGACATGGGCCAAGCATTACGTAAATTCACTGTGGCTGATTATCCAGCTGCGGTGTCAGAACCGCGTAAAAAGGTACTTGCTGTTAAAGGTTTGGTTAAGGCGTATAAGTCACAACATCGAGTTCTGGATGATATTAATTTTGAGCTTCATTCGGGTGAGTTTGTCGCAATAATTGGCCGTTCTGGTGCCGGTAAATCTACATTACTACATGTTTTAAATGGTACTATTCCCAGCAGTGCGGGTGAAATTATCAATTACCATGACAACGGCGAAACACAAAATATAGCAGCCCTGACAACAAAGCAGATGCGTAAATGGCGAGCTAAATGTGGCATGATTTTTCAAGATTTCTGTTTGGTTCCGCGCCTTGATGTTATAACTAACGTTTTATTAGGCCGCCTCAGTTACACCTCCACACTAAAATCATTTTTTAAGATATTTGCGGACCAGGATCGCGCCAAAGCCATCGAGTTATTACAGTGGCTTAATATGCTGCCGCATGCTTTGCAACGCGCAGAAAACCTTTCGGGTGGACAAATGCAGCGTGTTGCTATTTGCCGCGCCATGATGCAAAACCCCAAAATATTATTGGCTGATGAGCCAGTCGCTTCTTTGGACCCTAAGAATACGACTCGTATTATGAATACATTACAGAAAATAAGCGAGAATGATATTGCGGTGGTTGTTAATTTACACTCTGTCGATTTAGTGAAAGATTATTGTACCAGAGTTATTGGTATCGCTCATGGACGAATTATTTTTGACGGTCCCCCCTCTATGCTAAATGATACCATTATTCAGGATATATATAGTGACGAATCACCTGAGCTTTTGCATTAACTCCCACTTATCCCTTTATCAGAATAGGTTATTTTAATGAAAAAAGTACTTTGTCTTACCTCATTAGTGGCAAGTTTAATGGTATTTAATGTCACAGCAGCGGATGCGCCAAAAGAAATTAATCTGGGTATCCTTGGCGGTCAGAATGCAACACAGCAAATTGGCGATAATGTATGTGTTAAGGAATTCTTAGATAAGGAATTAAATGTTAAAACAAATTTACATAACGCATCTGACTACTCCGGCGTTATTCAAGGTTTATTAGGTGGAAAGATTGACCTGGTATTAAGTATGTCTCCCTCCTCCTTTGCCTCTGTTTATATCAAAGATCCTAAAGCTGTTGATATTGTAGGTATTGCTATTGATGATACTGACCAATCTCGCGGCTACCACTCTGTCGTCGTTGTAAAAGCAGATAGTCCTTATCAGAAAATTGAAGACTTAAAGGGTAAAGCATTTGGCTTTGCTGACCCAGACTCAACCTCTGGTTTCTTGATCCCTAATCAAATATTCAAACAGAAATTAGGCGGGACACCAGATAACAAATATAACAATTTCTTCTCTAGCGTGACATTCTCCGGCGGACATGAGCAAGATATTCTTGGTGTCATTAATGGCCAATTTGATGGTGCAGTAACTTGGGCATCGATGATTGGTGACTATAATACGGGCTATACCAGCGGTGCATTTACCCGCATGATTCGTATGGATCACCCAGATTTAATGAAACAGATTCGTATTATCTGGGAATCTCCCCTTATTCCTAATGGCCCGATTTTAGTCCGCGGTGCATTGCCACCTGAGTTTAAAGCGCAACTGGTGGCTGCGGTTAAAAGATTGGATAAAGAAGATCATGGTTGTTTCATCAAAGCGATGGGTGGCAAACAGCATATTGGTGAAACATCACTCAGCGAGTATCAAACTATTATTGATATGAAGCGTGAATTAACCAAAGGCGACCGTTAAGTCGGTCCTGCGGATAAAATATGATGGCTCTGGTTTACCGGGGCAATCATTTTTAGGTGGTAGCTAATTTTGAATACAGACTTTAACTATTACTATCAAAAGGTTCGCGCTAAACAAAAACGTGAAACGCTGATTTGGTCATTGGTGCTGGCAATTATCTATCTTGGTGCTGGAAACATTGCTGAGTTTAATTTACATACTATTTTTATTTCTATTCCACATTTTTTTGATTATCTAGTTGAAACTATTCCTGTGCTCCATTGGCATAAATTATTTGCAGATGGTCATACGGAAGGCTCCTTGGCTTATTGGGGTTATCGTTTGCCAATTCAGTTACCGCTAATCTGGGAAACTCTACAGCTGGCGGTGGCTTCGACAATTTTGTCGGTTATGGTTGCTATTATTTTGGCCTTTTTAGCGGCGAATAATAGTCAAACTCCATCGTGGTTGAGATTATCTATTCGCACCTTTGTTGCCTTTTTACGCACTATGCCAGAATTGGCATGGGCGGTGATGTTCGTCATGGCTTTTGGCATTGGGGCTATTCCCGGTTTTTTGGCGTTGGCATTACACACTATTGGCAGCTTAACTAAGTTGTTTTACGAATCATTGGAAACTGCATCGGATAAACCTGTTCGCGGTCTTGCTGCTTGTGGTGCCGGCAAATTACAACGAATGCGTTTTGCGCTTTGGCCGCAAGTAAAACCCATATTTCTTTCCTATAGTTTTATGCGGTTGGAAATTAATTTTCGCCAATCGACCATTTTAGGTTTGGTGGGAGCGGGGGGAATCGGTCAGGAATTGATGACCTCAATAAAATTGGATCGTTATGATCAGGTGAGTATGACATTACTACTGATTATTATTGTAGTTTCGTTATTGGATTATACATCCGGTAAATTACGCAAACGAGTTGTGGAGGGCGCGTTATAATGCTGACAGACCACTTGAGCGCAGAGCAGCTAGCAACAGTGAAACAGCAGCATCCACAGATTTTCTTACAGCAAAAACGCTATATAAAGTGGGCCACGATAATTGCTGTAGGCATTTTTTTATATTATCTTTTTTTCTTCAAAACCTTTGGTATTCCCTGGCAGACATTTGTTAATGGTAGCCAGCAAATAAGCCGGTACTTTTTACGGATGTTTGTTTGGCATGATTTTGTTAATTGGCCATTTAGATATTACTTTGGTCAGATTTTTATTACCTTAGCCATTGTTTTTGCCGGAACAATCACTGCGACCTTGATTGCTTTGCCTCTATCATTTTTGGCTGCGCGAAATGTGATGTCGACGCCGGGTTTACGCCTTATTTCATTTGTCGTGCGCCGTTTCTTAGATATTTTCCGTGGTATTGATATGGCCATTTGGGGGCTGATTTTTGTACGTGCTGTCGGGATGGGGCCACTTGCTGGGGTGCTGGCGATTATTATGCAAGATATGGGCTTGCTCGGTAAACTCTATGCAGAAGGGCATGAAGCGGTAGATAAATCACCTAATCGTGGTTTGACTGCTCTGGGAGCTAATGCTTTACAAAAACAGCGTTTTGGCATTTTCACTCAGTCTTTTCCCATCTTCTTAGCCCTCAGCCTCTATCAGATTGAATCCAATACCCGTTCGGCCGCAGTATTAGGTTTTGTGGGGGCTGGCGGTATAGGCTTAGTTTATGCTGAGAATATGAGACTATGGAATTGGGATGTCGTGATGTTTATTACCTTAATAATGGTTGTCATTGTAATGACCATGGATAAAGTTTCTTCTACTTTGCGGAAGAAGTATATTGTTGGTGAGGAAATTTCACTTTATCAACCAACTAATAATATTAAACCTAAGACTTAATCTGTATTTTAATAGTTAAGGTGATTTTTTGTTTATCTCTTGCCTTTATTAGTTATTTATCAAAAATAACTAATAAATAATTATACGTCATAGCTTCCCATTTTTGCTATATGTGTATTTTTATTATCAGCCAGATTTGCATTGAGAAAATCGGTGTTGATCTATACAATACTGCCCGCTAGGCGTTAAAGACGATTTTTTTCTTGCGATATTCGCGCGCGCCTAATCTAAATAATAGGAATAGGGCAGTAATATGATCAACAACGATGTGCTCCGTAGTGTTCGCTATATGCTTAACGTAAACGATACCAAGATAACAGAGATCATTAAGCTGGCTGATTTTGATGTGGACAATGCGGATGTCGTTAATTTTCTTAAAAAAGAAGACGAAGCTGGATATCAGGATTGCCCTGATCTGGTGATGGCACATTTCCTCAATGGCCTGATTTTCTTTAGACGTGGTAAGGATGACAAGTTCCCGGCACCAGCGGTAGAACCAGTCATTACGAACAATATCGTGCTAAAAAAACTGCGTGTGGCATTTGAATTGAAAGATACCGATATGCACGATGTTTTCAACGCGGTCGAATTCCCAGTATCTAAGCCTGAGTTAAATGCATTGTTCCGTAAAGAAGGCAGCAAAAACTTCCGCCCTTGTGGTGATCAGGTATTGCGTTATTTCCTGAAAGGTTTGACATTGCGTATCCGTGGCCCTAAAAAATAAAAGTAATTATATTGATATAAAAGACTAATATTAATTGCAAGTAAGAAAGGAGTAGCATTATGCTATTCCTTTTTTTATTTAAATTGATTTAATTGTATTTTTTATAGTTTAATATATTTAAGATTTTAATCTTCTGCCTTTTTTATTTAAATGTAATCCTCACTCCTGTTGATGAATACCCATTGTTCGAGAATCGTGGGGAGGTAAAGTATTTTACTCTATATATTGACTTGCACACAGCTAATGAGACTTTATGAGATTTCTTTGCACAGTAATAATATTTAGAATATAAATCTCTAGGAATTAAAACTTCGTTCGACTTTTATCTAGAGTGGGAGGACAGGGTACTCATATCGAGCTTGATAGTACCCGTGTCCTGACCGCTATTTAAGTGATTTTATGACAGTCGAGTGTTATCGATTGGTAGCGAATTTGATGCTCCCCATTCGGCCCAAGAGCCATCATATAAAGATACCGACGTTGCATTTACTGCGGCTAATCCCAGAGCAACCACCGCAGCCGTAACCCCCGAGCCACAGCTGGTAATAATAGGTTTGGCCAAATCCACACCTTGGCTGGCAAAAATATTCTTCAGTTCCTGTGGTGATTTCAGATTGCCATTTTCAATCAGGTTTCCCCAAGGCACATTAATACTGCCGGGAATACGGCCCAGCTGTAGGCCGGGGCGCGGCTCTGGATCTTGTGCTTTAAATCGACCCGCCGGGCGAGCATCTATAATTTGTATTTCATTGTTCCCGAGTGCGGCTAAAACGTCATCAACACTTTTGACTGCTGCGTCATTGAATATTGCTTTGAAGGTTTGAGGTGTAGGGTATCTCGGGCCGCTCTCTAATGCGAAGCCTGCCTGTTGCCACCCACTAAAACCCCCAGCCAAAATATATACGTTTTTGGCACCAAATATACGGAATGTCCACCAAACGCGCGGTGCTGAAAACAAATTGCCATCATCATAAATGACTAGGGTTTGCTGTTCATTTATCCCTAATTGGCCAGCCATCTCACTGAATATTTGTGGGGATGGCAGCATATGAGGCAAATCGGTGCTGCTATCTGCAACTGCATCAATATCAAAGTAAACAGCTCCAGGAATATGCCCTTGCTCAAACTCGGCCTGAATATTTCTTTTAGGGGTTAGCCCGGGTGGTGACATTCTGGCATCCAGAATAGTGATATCGATATTATTAATATGATCTGCCAGCCATTGTGGTGTTACCAGAAAAGGTGAGTTCATTGCAAATTTCCTGTCGAAGTTATACAGAAGCAGCTTAGTTAAATGCTTCATCGCGGTGCTTACTATATAACGAAATGGCGGTATTGAAACCTTGAGTTATCAGTGATGCGTAGCGCATCGCAAATCGAGGCGTTTTTTTCATAATAATAATAAAAGAAAATAAATAATTCATTTTTTGTATTTTATAATTTATTTTTGTGAGCTAGATGATGAGGTTTAATACTTATTAATGCAAATTTTCATTGGGTTTAACCGATTAATTGTACTAGCTCGCAAAATGGATTTTTAATTTCACTTTCTACTTGATAGTGAAATTTTAACTTCGTATAACCCTTAACATGCAAAGTTTTTTGGTGTGGATTTAATCTTAAACAAACAGGGGAATAAAATGCAAAAGGTCCGAATTGGCCTTATCGGCACCGGCTATATTGGTCGTTGCCATGCCATTGCTTATGCACAGGTTGCAACTGTTTTTCCTTTAAAGGGGGTTCCAATATTAGAAATGTTGGCAGAAATCACGCCTGAATTGGCCTGGCAACGTGCTGCTGAGTTTGGTTTCTCCCGATCGACTGCAAGTTGGCAAGAATTGGTAGCCGACCCAGCTATTGATGTAGTAGATATTTGTGCACCAAATTTCTTACACAAGGAAATTGCTCTCGCGGCTATAAGCCATGGTAAGCATGTTTATTCCGAAAAGCCTCTGGCTCTTAATGCGGCAGATGCCAAAGAAATGACGGAAGCGGCCCGTGAAAAAGGTGTAAAAACGTTGGTGGGATTTAACTATATAAAGAATCCCACCACTCAGCTAGCACGCGAGATTATTGCCAATGGTGAGATTGGTGATATCGTGCATTTTTACGGTACTCATAATGAAGATTATCTGGCAGACCCGCAGACGCCGTTAGATTGGCATTGTACTAAGGCTCAGGCAGGGTTAGGAGCATTAGGCGATTTGGCCGCGCATATAGTCAATATGGCCCATTATCTGGTAGGTGATATCACTAGGGTATGTGGGGATATGCAGACTGTCATTAAACAGCGGCCCGACCCGAAAAATCCCTCTTTGTTACGGACGGTAGAAAATGAAGATCAAGCCGGAGCACTCGTGCGTTTTGCTAATGGAGCAATGGGGACCATAGAGACATCACGTATTGCATGTGGCCGCAAAATGGGTTTGACCTATGTGGTCACTGGAACTAAGGGCACAATTAGTTATTCCCAAGAGCGCATGGCGGAATTACAGCTCTATCGTCATGATGAACCGCAATCCAGGCAAGGATTTAAAACCTTACTTACAGGGCCATTACATCCAGACTACGCAGCATTTTGTGTGAGTTCTGGGCATGGTATTGGATTTAACGACCAAAAAACGGTCGAAGTCCGCGATTTGATTAACGGAATTGCTGCCGGGGATCGTATGTGGCCAGATTTCGAAGAAGGTTGGAAAGTTTCCAGAGTGCTAGATGCTATTGCTATTTCAGCAGAAGAGTTGTGCTGGGTTAATGTAGTAGAAGATTGATATGGTTGACAATAGCTCAATGTTTTTCGACCTCTGTTACATCATTATATAGGGTGATTATCTCATTCTCAGATTTACATAGTATTTTAAGTTAGTTAGCAGCAGAGATAATTAAGTTGATACTGGCCGGAATTATGCCAAGTATGAGCTTTTAATATGTCTTCTGCTGATACCAAATTGAATGGCCGTGAAGCCGGAGCCGCTTATTATCTTAGCGAGCAGCAACGGGCGCGGATAAAATTGTTATCTCGTTCTTGGATATGGCGGTTGGAATTGCCTACCTGGATATTGATTGGGATTATTTATACTGGCTGGTTTGCCTGCGTTATTTATTGGCAGCAATTAGGCTTAGTGCTTGGTAGTACATTGCTAATATTATTAAGCGCGTGGTATATGTCACTACAACATGAATTGATCCACGGTCATCCAACTCGCTGGCGACGGGTTAATCAGCTATTAGGGACTTTGCCATTAGCAGTTTGGTATCCCTATGGTCTTTATCGTGACTCCCATATTCAGCACCACAAAGACGAAGACTTGACTCATCCAGAAAAAGATCCAGAGTGCTATTATTACACTGCGGAACAATGGCAGAATTTTCCCCAATTATTCAAAAGCATAGTGCGTATTAGCAATACTTTTATTGGCCGATTAACTCTAGGGCCTGCACTGGATATCATTGCCACTATCCGCAGTGCAATCAGTACGGGTGACCGCTCTGCTATTGCAATGTGGCTGGTTCATTTTGGTTTACTTGGTTTATTGTTTCACTGGATGGCTGGTTATGGTATTTCGGCTATTTTTTATATTTTGGTTATTAGCTATCCAGCACTTAGTCTGACTAAAGTAAGATCATTTTTCGAGCATCGTGCTGCTGAAAATAGCGCCGCTCGTTCGACCTTAAATGAGGCTGCATGGCCGTGGCGACTACTATTTTTAAACCTCAATTATCATCTAGTCCATCATGATTTACCGGCTTTACCTTGGTATGGATTGCACCAGATTTATCTGGAAAATCGAGTCCAATATCAGCATCGCAGCGAGCAATTCGTGGTGAACGGCTATACTGAATGGTTCGAAGCATTTTTTTTTACAGCTTTGGAGATAGAAATTCATCCCTTTTACGATAGTGAAAATAAAGCTCTGACTGAGAGGATACAGGACACGGTGATTGGCAGTGGAGATAGGCATACCGAGTCAGTCTAAAGCGCTTATCAAAGTGAAAGCGAGGAGGCTGGGATACCTGCAAAACTATCGGACTTGTTTTCATTTACCTGTATTTTACTGTTGTTATATACAGTTATTTGTGTAATCTTAACGGTCAATCTTATCAGCGAAACCCTTTTAAATACTTAGCTATCATACTGTTATGCATAAAATAGATTGGCCTTCTAACCTAGTGTGACTTGAATAATATATTTAATATCAATTGGTTATTTGGTTTATTTTTGACTAAATCTAATATGGCTGCTGATTTGTTTATGGTTTTATGCCTTGTTGGCATTGGCGTTTTACAGACATTAACGAGATAACTTTCATTAACCCTTGAGCACATAGAGGTAAAGCATGGCAAAGACCCTAACTCGTAGCCGGATTTTTGCGTTAGCCACAGTAATATTGGCTGTGTCAGGTGGAGCATCACAGGCTGCTGATACTGTCCGTGTTGGCTCAAAAATTGATACTGAAGGCTCATTGCTGGGCAATATTATAGTGCAGGTTCTTGATGCTAATGGGATTAAAACAACCAATAAATCCCAGTTGGGCACCACCAAAGTGGTGCGCGGAGCGATCACTGCTGGTGAGATTGATATTTACCCTGAATACACGGGTAACGGTGCTTTTTTCTTCTCTGATGAAAAAGATCCTGCTTGGAAAGATGCAAAAGCAGGCTATGAAAAAGTAAAAAAATTAGATTATGAGAAGAATAAACTGGTGTGGCTTTCACCTGCGCCAGCGAACAACACTTGGACCATTGCTGTTCGCCAAGATCTAGCTAATGCAAATAATTTGAAAACATTAAATGATTTAGGTAAATGGATAAATGCAGGTGGTAAATTCAAATTGGCTGCCTCAGCTGAATTTATTGAAAGACCTGATGCCCTGCCAGCTTTCCAACAAGCATATGGATTCAAATTGAATCAAGACCAACTGTTATCATTGGCTGGTGGTGACACGGCGGTAACAATTAAAGCGGCTGCCGAGCAAACCTCCGGAGTTAATGCCGCCATGGCGTATGGAACTGATGGTCCGGTCGCTGCATTAGGGCTACGAACATTGGAAGATACTAAAGGTGTACAACCTATCTATGCGCCAACCCCAATAATCCGTGAGGCCACACTGAAAGCGCATCCTAATATCCCTGCTTTGCTTGATCCCGTATTTGCCACACTTGATAGTGCAACCTTACAAAAACTCAATGCTCGCATTGCAGTAGAAGGTCAGGATGCGAAGAAAGTTGCTGCTAATTACCTGAAAGAAAAAGGGTTTGTTAAAGGATAGTGATGTATATCAGAGATGGTGCTATAGGTATCTATTTTATTGCCTATAGCGCCATTAAATAAACAGATAATCTATTGTTATAAAAAGATTATCTGTCAGGGAGATGGGGTTTATGGTTGTAAAAAACCGAGTTCTACTGGCGCTGGTTCTTTTGATGATTCTATCTGGGGGGGGCTTTTCGTTTATGAGCCATGCACCGAATCGGTTGATCTCTGGTCAGGGAGTTTCATTAATATCATTGATAGCTGGGCCTGTTTGGTGGCTGTTAGTGCCGATATTGATGCTATCTGCTTTTGCATTCTTTAAACAAAATATTGTGGTGCTTTGGTTGACAGTTTTGATAGCCGCAATACTGTTGTTCGGCCTGTTGTTACTGGCTGGAAAAACAGCTACACAACTTGCTGGAGGCGAAGAAAGCCTCGCGCGCACGTCACTTGGTAGTGGGTTTTGGTTGATGAGTGGGATGAGCATATTGATTGCGGTCGATAGCTTGGCTCGTGCGGTTATGAATCCTGTTTGGCGCAGTTTGGCGAATGTTTTGTTAGTTCTGCCAGTTGTAATATTGTTGGCAACCGGGCAGCTTGATCAATTGTCATTAATGAAAGAGTACGTTAATCGCCAAGATGTGTTTGATGATGCATTATGGCGACACCTTCAAATCTTGTTGGCAACACTGATACCTGCTGTACTCTTGGGCATTCCCCTTGGTCTATTCTGCTTTCGCTCTCATCGTTTTCAAGGCACTATTTTTTCAACATTGAATATTATTCAAACTATTCCATCCATTGCTTTGTTTGGCCTGCTGATAGCCCCTTTAGCTGGGCTGGCCGCGGCTATTCCTCGGTTAGCGGAGCATGGGGTGAGTGGTATCGGGTTAGCTCCGGCTATCGTCGCACTGGTGCTTTATGCTTTATTGCCATTAGTACGCAATGTAGTTGCCGGGTTAGAAGCGGTACCTGACAGTGTTGTTGAATCAGCGCGAGGGATGGGAATGACCCGCACTCAGTTGTTCTTTCGGGTTCAGATACCGATTGCCATGCCATTTATTTTATCCGGAGTTCGTATTATTGCTGTGCAAACCGTCGGGTTGGCCGTTGTCGCTGCGTTGATTGGGGCGGGTGGGTTGGGCGCGATTGTATTTCAAGGTTTACTGAGCAGTGCATTGGATTTGGTGCTGTTGGGTGTAATCCCCGTGATAGTGATGGCGGTAGTAGTTGATTCGCTGTTTAAATTCATCATTATTTTTATGGATACTTCACATCGATGATTCATTTCCATCAGGTAACTAAATATTTTGCCGGCAAACGGGCAGTAGATAACCTAACGTTACAGATCGCTAAAGGGGAATTTACTGTGCTGATTGGCACCTCAGGTTCCGGTAAGTCAACCACATTAAAAATGATTAACCGGCTTATAGAACATGATGAGGGGGAGATCCATTTTGCTGGCGAGGAAATTCGTAATTATAAGCCTGAAGATATACGGCGTCGCATGGGTTATGCAATCCAATCTATAGGGTTATTCCCCCATTGGACTGTGGAACGCAATATTGGCACCGTACCGCAATTGCTTAAATGGCCTCAAGAGCGAATTCGTCAACGAGTTATTGAATTGCTTGAGTTATTGCATCTGGATCCCGAACAGTTTATTCATCGTTATCCTCATCAATTGTCAGGCGGGCAGCAACAACGGGTAGGTGTTGCCCGAGCTTTGGCGGCAGATCCAGAAGTGTTGTTGATGGACGAGCCATTTGGTGCATTAGACCCAGTGACACGTTCAGCATTGCAGTTCGAAATTACCCGTATTCACCAGTTATCGGGTCGGACTATTGTTTTGGTCACTCATGATATTGATGAAGCTTTAAGTTTGGCTGATCGTATAGTTTTGATGGATGGCGGGCGAGTTATCCAGCAAGGGACACCTCTTGAAATGTTAACTCAACCTGCTAATGATTTTGTTCGTGATTTCTTTGGTCGCAGTGATCTTGGTATTAAGCTGTTATCACTCGGGCGAGCTGAACAACGTGTCAGGCGTGGTGAAACTTTGGTTGGACAACCAATACTTGGTACGACTAGCTTGCGTGAAGCACTTTCCCTGTTTGTGTCGCGTCAGACAGATAAATTACTGGTTACTGACGAATATGGGCAATCATTAGGGGTGCTTTACTTTGCTGATCTGATAGCTGATGCGGATAAGAGGGGATCATGAAACCGACTGCTGTCAAAATGGGGGATGTGAAAGAGCTTCCTCTGGAAAAACTCAAGTCAGGATTATTGTATTGTTTAAAAGACCCCCTTTGTTGGGCATTACTCTTACTGGCAGGTCTGGTTTTTGGTATGACTTCCTTGGCCGGGGTTTTTTCGGCGCTATTCCCTGATCTCGACAGACCTATTTATGTGCAGGATACATTTTGGTCACTGGTGGTTGCCCATGTTTTGTTGGTACTGATTTCCAGTATTATCGCTGTTTTCATTGGGGTTAGCGCAGGTATTGGAGTGACTCGCCCGGCAGGGAAAGAGTTTCGTTCGGTGGTAGAAACTATTGTCGCGATGGGGCAGACATTTCCACCTGTTGCGGTGCTTGCTATTGCCGTACCTGTGATGGGCTTTAGCGAAAAACCTGCCATTATTGCCTTAGTACTTTATGGTTTATTACCTATTTTACAAGGGACTATTACGGGTATTGAGTCTGTTTCCAGGGATATCCGTGAGGTAGCTGAAGGGGTAGGGATGAGCGCCTGGCAGATTTTATGGCGTGTAGAATTGCCTTTGGCAGCACCGGTTATTGTCGCGGGCATCCGAACGTCAGTCATTATCAATATTGGTACTGCTGCTATTGCTTCAACTGTCGGGACGAAAACTCTAGGTTCTCCAATTATTATCGGACTAAGCGGTTTTAATACTGCTTATGTTATCCAGGGCGCAATTATAGTCGCCTTATTAGCCATTATTACGGATATGATTTTTACCCGTTGGAACCGGCGTTTGTCTCGTTGGCGGGAATTACAATCTCTCCCTGCCGTAAAACATAACTGATCTTCCAGTCTGCTGCTCTTCTTAAGTAGGTGCCTATAATGATTTCACTGCCCATGTATGGGGTTCGGCCGGAACAAGATGTACGGCCTTTTTGGCAATTATTATCGCAACAGTTGCACAGGCATGGTGTGCCAGGAGCCAGTGAAAAGTTACTCTGGCCTTTAGATTTATTGCAGCATTGGCGTGACCCTACACTGCTTTTGAGCCAGACCTGTGGTTTTCCTTTGGTGACTCAACTGCAACAACAGGTACGGTTGGTTGGGATATTCAGTTATCAATCACCTTATTGTTCAGGTGAGTACTACCGCAGTTTAGTGGTTGTTCGTGACGACGAACAAGGCGAGCAACTGTCTGACTTTCGTCATCGGACAGTTGCCTACAACAGCACAGACTCCCAGTCAGGGTATAATGCGTTACGTGCTTTGATTGCCCCATTAGCGGTTAATGGGCGTTTTTTTTCGCGCAATATAGCCTCGGGTAGTCACTATCGTTCAATTGAAATGATTCAACAGCGGCAAGCAGATATTGCTGCGATAGATTGTATTAGCTTCGCATTATTAGAGCGTGATGATCCATCAGCCGTTGTCGGGTTAAAGATTATCGCGAAAACTGACATCGCACCTGGGTTGCCACTTATTACTTCGGTGACAACATCTGAAAAAGAGCTTATCCAGATACGTCAGGCCATCAGAGTCACAGTCAATTCGCCAGAGGCAACTTCAGCTAAGGCTATATTATTGATAAATGGATTTAGCGTATTACCCTGGTCGGCTTATAACGTTATTAAACAGATGCAAGAAAAGGCTGCTGCATTAGGCGTAATAACCCTTTAAAACAGGCAATAAGGAAGCCCTGATTCTCGATGAAATAGGCTAAGGCAGAGGTATAAAAACAATAGAAAAACTGCCATCTTAAACTTCAATCATGCAGCCAGTTATGCGGCTATTTTCCAGTGATAATATAAAATTACTAGCAACATCAATCTATTGCCTCATTTCTACCATTGACAGTAAAACACTCACTTGTGCAAATATGGTCTGGCGAATATATCAATGATGATGGTGAAATTGCCGGGTATTGGGCATTGATAGGGGGAAGTTTTGCCCTTAAATCTATTATGCCCCCACTGTTCATTGGTGTCTGAACGGGTCAGGGGCTTGCAGATTTTTATAGCAGAAATGCCGTTATTGGATGGGTGATTACGGTGATTCCTGACCATTGTTGGACAAGCCCGCAGGGCCAATATCAGACAATGGACTGGATTCCGTGGTTTCAGTTTCATGTGGGGTCGTTGAACGGGTATAAATGTTCAACCCAGCCAGAAAAACGCCACCTAATGAACTCAGAGCCATGACTGCAATCAGAATAATGAGTGCTTTTCTCAGCATAATTATTTTCACTTTTTATCTAAACAGCGTGAATTATATCCCGTTTACTAAATGAAACAACCATGTTGCATTCTTGCTGTATATACTCGTGATGCTCCAAGCTGCGACTCGAATTATTTAGAGCATAGAGATTAACGAGATTTAAACAGAAATTTCCCCAAGGTTACCAAAACCACCGCAGAAACAATGACGGCTAATGCCCACCATTCTCGGGTAGATAGATTTTCACCGGCGAAACCAATGCCCAACAATACTGCAACGACTGGGTTTACATAGGCATAACTGGTTGCCACCGCTGGGCGGACATTTTTCAGTAGGAACATATAGGCACTGATGGCAAGCATAGAGCCAAAAACAATCAAGTAAAGTAGTGACAGAATACCCGCCATCGAGGGAGTTTGGGTTAGTTCTTCACCACTTAGCGTACTGGCAAGCAGCAGAACAACGCCAGCGACCAGCATTTGCGCTGCACCGGACATCGGCCCATTAGGTAACGCGATTCGTGAGCTCCAGACCGAGCCAAATGCCCAACTGGCAGAAGCCAGTAATATCAGCAGTGCGCCCAATGGGTTGCCTAATAAGTTGCTGCCGGTATTGAGCAATATAATACCTACCAGCCCAAGAGCAATACCTGACCACTCCAATTTAGTATTGCGCATGCCCCATAACATACTGAAACACAAAGTGAAGAGTGGGACAGTTGCAACCATCACGGCGGCAATACCGGAGGGAACATGCTGGTGTTCTGCAATGGTGACCAACCCATTACCGATAGCCAATAATAAAATACCAATCGCGCTGGCCCCCATCCATTGGCGCAAAGTGGGGAGGGCATGGCCACGAATAGCCAGGAAACTGAACAATAATACCCCGGCAATCAGGTAGCGTAATCCTGCCATCATCAACGGCGGCCAGCTTTCGACCCCGATACGGATGACCAAATAAGTAGAACCCCAGACGAAGTATAAGGTGAAAAGTGAACCGACCAGCAACCACAGATTACGGCTATTTTGCTTTAGCATAGTTATTCAATAGGAAAGGAACAATAAAACAGACATGCACCAGTAAACATGAGAATAGCTGTCGTTAGCAAAGGTTTTTATCATTTATTTACGTTTTAATTTTTCGTCTAAAACAGAGAGTTATTCTTATGGTTAACAATAGTTGGCTTAATAATCAGTGACAAAACCTACTCTTATCAAGAAAGCAAAAATTGCTTCAGGCATGATGCATAAAATCAGGGTACTCAACTGGGCCTATATGACAATTATCAAATAAGGTGAGTGGTTTATGGGAACAATATGTTTGCTAATGGGGAGCCAGATTAGGATGCGTATTATTAATCTGACACGTCCTTATTCCGGCCTGGCGACACTGCTGGCGCTGCTTTTTATGCCGATCGCCGAGGCAGCACAGAGTGAATACGCTTTTTTATCTGCCAGTGCGTTGCAGCATAACCACCGGGTTATCGCGGAAGATAAAGATAAAGAGCGAGGGCAGATGCCGTTGGCAACCCTGCTGGCCTATCGCCAGTTATTGCAGCAAGCGGATAAAGCGCTAAAGCGGGCAGACCCCAGTGTTATGGATAAAAATAGAGTACCGCCGAGTGGCTCTAAACATGACTATCTGAGTCTCAGTGTATATTGGTGGCCAGATAGTCAAAAAAGCGATGGTTTACCCTGGATACATAAAGATGGGCAAATTAACCCCGCCAGTAAAAATGACGATAGTGATGGCGTGCGTTTGGCGGATTTTACGACTCAGGTGCAAGCATTAACATTAGCTTGGTATTTTTCCGGCCAACAGAAATATGCAGATAAAGCTATCAGCATGATTCGAAGCTGGTTTATTGATCCTGATACTCGAATGAATCCTAATCTAGATTTTGCTCAAGGCGTGCCGGGAATTGCTGCAGGGCGTGGAACTGGGATCTTGGATGGACGCTATTTTGCCACTCGCATTGTCGATTCATTGATAATGTTACGGCAGAATAAACATTGGACGGAGCAAGATGAAAAGCAAATTCGGCAGTGGATGACGGCCTATTTACAGTGGCTGCAGTTCAGCCCAGCAGGTAAAAAAGAAGCAGCGGCACAGAATAATCATGGCAATTGGTATGGGGTACAAGTGGCGGGTATCGCCTGGTATTTGCAACAGCCACAGATCCTGGTTGATATGGCTAATTTGTTGAAAAATAAATTGAATGTCCAATTAGCAGCAGATGGCTCCCAACCACTGGAGCTAGCGCGAACGCGCTCTTTCCATTACAGCTATTTCAGTTTACAAGCAGCCATACTGATGGCCCAATTGGCTGATAAAGTTCAAGTCGATTTATGGCATTATCAAACACCGAATGGCAGTGGTTTGATTAAAACCCTTGATTTTATGGCTCCTTTTTCTGTTGTGCAGAGCAAATGGCCCTATCCTAGCCGTGATCATATTGGTGTACGGCTAGTCCCTCTAATGGTTCAAGCAGACAAAGCATTGGGTGAAAATCGTTATCAACAGTGGATTGCACAAGCTGATTTTTCCGATACAGCGAGCAAAACGGAGAAAAAACAAAAAGGTGCGGTAACTGAAGCGCTGCGTGACGTCGGGTTATTATCTGTTCCTGTTAATAAATGATTATTGATAAAATGATTATTAATAAGTCATAAAAAACCGGGAGTGACCTCCCGGCAAAATGTGATGACTGCAAATGAAATAAATTCACAAGTCCCCAGTCAATTACACAGGTAAGTGATTGGGGGGAACGAAAGCAGCCAACGCATATGCAGCTTGAAGTATGACGAGTATCAACAATGATTAGAACTGATAGACTAAACCAACCGCGACAACGTTATCTGTATTCAGTTTCAGTTTATTATCATTGTTCAGCTGGTTTATTTTATAATCGATATAGGTTGACATATTTTTATTGAAGTAATATATAGCGCCGATGTCAATGTATTTGACCAGGTCAGCATCGCCAACACCTTCGATATCTTTTCCTTTAGATTGAATATAAGCCAAAGAAGGTTTTAAACCGAAATCAAACTGATATTGTGCGACCAATTCAATATTTTGGGTTTTATTAGAAAAACCACTTACACCAGTTGAAACATTATTAATAACCGCAGTGCCAGAAATAGGTGTCATATTGCGGGTTTCAGCGTAAGTTGCCCCTAAGTAAACACCGTTATCATCATATTTCAGGCCAGTTGTCCATGCATCAGCTTTATCGCCTTTACCAAATCGACCTTCTTTCTGTGCTGTGGTGCGGTTAGATGAGGAATAAGCTGCACCTACACTGACACCCGCGCCAAGCGCATAGCTGGAGGACATGCCGAAGCCATCACCATTCTGTTTGGTCGCATCTGCACGGCCATTTGTATTGTCGGATTCGCTGCCGTTTTTACCCTGATATTGCAGGGAGAATTTCAGCCCATCAACCAGACCGAAGAAATCTGTATTACGGTAAGTTGCCACGCCAGTAGTACGGCCAGTCAAGAAATTATCGGTTCTGGTGTAGCTGTCATTACCGAATTCCGGCAGCATATCGGTCCAGGCGGCAATGTCATATAATACGCCGTAGTTACGACCATAATCGATTGAACCTAATTTACCGTAACGTAAACCCGCAAATGCTAAGCGTGTTTTGTTGTCTTTTGTTTCCTGGCTTTCAGCGTAGTTAGCGGCAAAGTTATATTCCCACTGGCCATAACCGGTTAATTGGTCGGTAATTTGGGTGGCACCTTTAAAGCCAAGGCGAACATAAGATTTGTCACCATCACTTTTACTATTATCAGAAAAATAATGCAGCGCTTTCACTTTTCCGTATAAATCAAGTTTATTACCATCTTTATTGTAGATTTCTGCTGCGTGTGAAGAAGTGGCAACTAATAAAGCCGGTATCAGGATTGCCAGAATATTACGTTTCATATTTATGCCCTGTTTCTCTTATTTGAAAAGACGCCAATAGTAGAATTTTTTGCTGTATTCAATATCTGTCTGAATTCATCCAGCGCAGAATTTTTACCGCATCTGTGTGATATATTTATGACAAAGTATAAATAACTGCGTTTTTGCGTAAATATTGTTCATTTTTATTTGCACTAAACTGATACTTCATCTAATGCATGTGGTGCTTTCGGGCTGACGTGAGCGTTGCGGTGTGGGACAATAGGGCAACACTCAGTTTAGATAAGATATGCATGGCGTTATCCCCGGCAGTAAAAGAACAAATTAGTCAGTGGTATAAGGCTCTTTCGCAGCAGATCCCGGACTTTATTTCCCGTGCTCCACAGCGCCAGATGATCGCCGAAGTGGCAAAAACACTGGCCGGTGATGCAGGCCGTCACTTGGCTATTGAGGCCCCGACGGGGGTTGGCAAAACTCTGTCTTATCTGATCCCCGGCATTGCCGTCAGCCGGGCAGAAAGCAAGCCACTGGTAGTGAGTACCGCAAATGTGGCATTGCAGGATCAGATTTACAGTAAAGATTTGCCGCTGTTGAAGAAGATTATTCCTGACCTCAAGTTCACCGGTGCCTTTGGGCGCGGGCGGTATGTTTGTCCGCGTAATCTTGCGGCGATGTGCACTGATGTGTCCGGACAAGGGGATTTATCACTTTTTCTCGGTGATGAATTAGCTCCTGCTAATGGTGAGGAACAGGTCACGTGTCTGGCCCTGTCTAAGTCTTTGAATAGTCATGTTTGGGATGGTCTGCGTGACCATCATCAGCTATCACTCAGTGACAGTTTGTGGGCCAAATTAAGTACTGATAAGGCCAACTGCCTCGGGCGTAATTGCCATTATTTTCGTGAATGTCCATTTTTTATTGCCCGCAAAGAAATTGAAAATGCTGATGTGGTGGTCGCCAACCATGCATTAGTCATGGCGGCATTGGAAACTGAATCCGTATTGCCCAATCCCAAAGAGCTGCTGTTGGTGTTGGATGAGGGCCATCATCTGCCCGATGTGGCACGGGATGCGCTAGAAATTGAGGGTGAAATCACCGCTGTTTTTGCCAATATGCAGTTGGATATGATGACTCGGCTGGTAGATCAATGCATGGTGCAATACCGGCCAAAAAGCCCACCGGGCCTGGCGAATCCTGAGCGTTTGAAGGATCATTGCGAGCAATTGCGTGAGCTAATGTTGAGTGTAGAGCAGCAAGTTAGTCAACTTTTACCCGCCGAGGGTAGTCCGGCTGTATATCGCTTCGAAATGGGCGAATTACCGGGCAGTTTGACGGAAGATTGTGCCAAATTATTCAAGTTGACGGATGCCCTACGTGGCCTGGCTGAGTTTGTTCTTAATGACTTGAGTGAACAAACCGGTAAGCACGATATTGTGCGGTTACATCGTGCCATTTTGCAAATGAGCCGGACATTGGGCTATCTCGAGGCCATGAGTAAGCTTTGGCGTTTAGCCGCGATGGAAAAAGCATCGAATGCACCGATTTCCAAGTGGATTACCCGGGATTATCGCGAAAACCAAACTCATCTCTATTTTCATTGCGTGGGAATTCGTGTTAGTGATCAACTAGATAAAATGCTGTGGCGCAAAGTGCCCCATGTAATAGTCACTTCAGCCACATTGCGTTCACTCAATAGTTTTGCACGTTTGCAGGAATTGAGCGGTTTGAGCGAAAAGGCCGGAGACCGGTTTGAAACCTTATCATCACCCTTTAATCATATTGAGCAAGGGAAGCTGATTATTCCCAAAATGCGCTTTGAGCCGACGATGGCTCATGAAGCTGAGCATTTGGCAGAAATGGCGCATTTCTTCCGCGCGCAGCAAGCCAGTGGGCGACATAAAGGCATGTTGATCCTGTTTAGCAGTCATCGGGCGATGCAAACTTTTCTCAGCCATGTCACCGATTTGCGTTTAATGCTGTTAGTTCAGGGCGATCAACCGCGCTATCGGCTGGTTGAAGAGCACCGTAAGCGGGTGAAGAATGGCACCGCCAGTGTGTTGATTGGCTTGCAATCTTTTGCTGAGGGGCTGGATTTGAAAGGGGACTTATTGACTCAGGTTCATATTCACAAAATTTCATTTCCTCCTATCGACAGCCCGGTTATTTTGACCGAGGGCGAATGGCTTAAGTCATTGAAACGCTATCCGTTTGAAGTGCAAAGCTTGCCAAGTGCTTCATTTAACTTGATACAGCAGGTCGGGCGTTTGATTCGAAGTCACCAATGTCACGGTGAAATTGTTATTTATGACCGGCGTTTGTTAACCAAGGGCTATGGTTCGCGGTTATTGGCGGCGTTGCCGATTTTCCCCATTGAGCAGCCAGATATGCCAGAGGGAAAAAGTATTCCTGCACCGCCGGTGAAAGTGGCCGCGAAGGCGGGTAAGAGAGTGCGGAAAAAACGGGCGTCTTTATAATAGGGTTTGGTTATCAGCGCGGGGCGAGTGATTCTTCATCGTCGAGGTTGCCCCTCGGACATTTGAACTTCCCCCGAATTTAACTGTAATACCCCTGCAAATTTTTCTTCTTTTTGTCGATAATTTCTCAAAAAAATCATTTGATCTGAAATCTTCTCTGATGGACATAAATTCAGTGACTAAGCTTATACCAGCCGCAGGTAAGCAGACACTAACACGTCAGATGGGACCTTCGGTGTAGATTGCTGGCTATTGATTAGCGGCGATGCTAACTGCTATCAATATATTTAGCGGACTGAGGTCGATCAGTATGAAACAGCTAATGGCTGAATTTATTGGCACTTTCTGGCTGGTGTTAGGCGGGTGTGGTAGTGCAGTCTTGGCGGCAATGTTCCCGGAGGCGGGGATTGGGTTTCTCGGTGTGGCGCTGGCTTTTGGGCTGACGCTGGTCACGGTATCCTATGCATTAGGGCATATCTCTGGTGCGCATTTTAATCCTGCGGTATCACTCGGTTTATGGGTCGGTGGCCGTTTCTCCGGCGCGCAATTATTGCCTTATATTCTTTCGCAAGTGTTTGGGGGATTAGCCGGCGCAACCGTTTTATATTTAATTGCCAGTGGCAAAGCCGGTTTTGATGCCAGTGCCGGGTTTGCCAGTAACGGCTTTGGCGTGCACTCCCCCGGAGGTTACAGTTTACCCTCGGTATTGCTGGCCGAAGTGATTTTAACCATGGTTTTTGTCATGGTGATTATGAGGGTGACGGATACAGCTTTCCCGGCAGTTGTCGGCCCCTTAGTCATTGGTCTGTGTTATACACTAATTCATTTAATCAGTATTCCAGTGGATAACACCTCGGTAAATCCTGCTCGTAGCACCGGTGTGGCTATTTTTGCCGGTGGAATTGCCTTACAACAATTATGGGTTTTTTGGTTGTCCCCTTTGGTGGGGGGAGCCTTGGGCGGCGCTATTTATCAAGTACTCTTCAGCCCGCCCGAAGAGCTGGACAATCCATAGAGATATTCAGCTCATTGCTGCGGGTCACACTCTGCCGTGGCCTGTTTTCCCCGCCAACTTACGGCCAATAACCCCCATAATCAAGGCAGGGCGGGCACCGCGGCCTCTTGAATAAAGCGCCATCCATTCAGAACACCTTAAACCTGCGCTTAAAGAGGACAAGCCAAATGTCTCGATCAACTGTCGGTAAAGCTGTTGCTCGGCTGGAGGAGCGGTGATCAGTGCGCTTATGAGTTTATCTTTGACTGATGAGGGCCGCATTTTCTATGCCGATTGCGTTCGTGCTTTAGCTGCCCTTGATTGCTTTGTTGCCCCGTTGGTTAGCGGGTGACGCCTTGGTCGGGGCCTTTACTCCACATTCACCGTGGTAACAATTTCGGGCACATTCATCACTATCAGTGATAAAGTTTCAAGAGTATTCAACTTATTTATACTCTAAATAATTCGAGTTGCAGCGGCCTCGCAGAGGCAAGGCCCATGGATGGACCCTGTAATGAAGAAAGCCAACACAGGCAACTTGCAGGATGACGGGTATAGCGTTACGGAACATTGATAGGAGAAATACCGCACCATGGATTACAGCAAAATTATCAAAGAGATTGGGCGCGGTAAAAATCATGCCCGGGATCTGGATCAGGCGACCGCCTATGAACTGTATAAAGCCATGCTGGCCGGACAAGTACCGGCGCTGGAACTGGGTGGCATTCTGATTGCCTTTCGTATTAAAGGTGAATCTGAACAGGAGATTTTGGGTTTTTATCAAGCGATGCAGGAACAGGTGATGTCACTGCGGGCACCGCAAAGTCGCCCATTACCCGTGGTTATTCCGAGCTATAACGGCGCGCGTAAACAAGCTAATCTCACCCCATTATTGGCGTTATTACTATCCCGCCTTGGGCTACCGGTGGTGGTACACGGCGTGACAGAAGACAGTAGCCGGGTGACCAGCGCCGAGATTTTTCAACATCTGAACATTCCTTGGTCACACAGCGCAACAGAGGCTCAACAGCGCCTGGATGATGGGCTGCCGGTGTTTATTCCGGTTTCAGCATTGTCCACTCAATTAGACCAGCAATTACAGCAACGCTGGCGTATGGGGGTGCGAAATAGCAGTCACACATTGGCTAAGTTGGCAACGCCATTTGTTCAGGATCAAGCGCTGCGCCTTGCCAGTGTTTCTCATCCAGAATATATGCAAAAAGTCGGCGGTTTCTTCCAGGCGATCAGCGCACCGGCCCTGTTACAGCAAGGGACTGAAGGAGAGGTTTATGCCAACCCATTACGTTGCCCACCCATTCATTATATCAATAATGGTGAGCAGCAAATTTTGTTGGAACGCCAACCCGAGCCAACCGGGCTGGCATTACCCTCGTCGAAAGAGGCTGTCATTACCGCCCGCTGGATTGAAGATTGTTTAGCCGGTGTTGCACCCATTCCTGATTCTATCCAAAAACAGCTTGCTTGCTGTTTAGTGGCCGTTGGGCGGGCGGAGACTGTCGAGCTGGCACGGCAACAGATTAATGACCTATAAGGCATTACTATTATTCGGTAGATGGTTATAGTTAATGTATATTTTTAGTGGGTAGGATTAATATTATATTTAAGATTGTTTTTTTTGTGTTTATTTTTTCATTGGTGTTTGATTTAAATGATTTTAATAATTTAAGTTAATCATGTTTTGTTGTCTTTTTTTGCGGATGTTAGACTCATTATTGTTTGGGTTTTCCCAGCTTAAATTAATATTAATGAATCATTGCTGAAAAGGAATACTATGCGACAAGCTTTGGAGTACTTTACTGCTCTGAACAAGGATTATCTTGCCGTCCATCAGGCCAAAGAAGATCTTTTTTGGCAGAACTATATGGGGCTAGGTGAGGAAGATATTGCTCAGCAATTTTCTGTAGCCGAGAGTGTTTATAAGCGTTTTATCGCACAAAGCCACCGTTTAAAAGAATTGCGTGACCAGATAGCCCAGTTAGAAAACGAGCCATCCACCGCGGATCGCGATGCATTACTGCACGGGTTGCAAGGGTGGTATCGCTTTTTTGATTGTAATGCTATTGAAGATCCCAACACGCAAGCCCTACTTGATGAAATTATTGCTGCAGAATCATCCCTTTACCTGCGGCGTAAAAGCTTTACTCTAACCCATTTAAATGCTGCTGGTGAGCGGGTTTCCGCCTCTCTGGGTGAGTTATTGACTAACCAGGGCACCAATGAAAATGCAGAATGTCGGCACAGTTCGCACTTGGCATTACGGGAGTTGGAGCAATGGCTATTGCACAATGGCTTGCCAGAATTAATTAGTTTGCGTAATCGTTTTGCGCGGAAATTGGGTTATCGCAATTACTTTGATTACAAAGTGAATAAAACCGAGCAGATGACACCGGAACAGTTATTTGCCATTTTGGAGCCTTTCGAGGAACAAACTCGCGCGGCTAATCTGCGCAGCTTGCAGCAACTCGTTGAGGAAAAAGGCCCTGAAACGCTGGAACCGTGGAATATTCGCTTTGCCAGCGGGGGAGATGTCACCCGCCTACTCGATCCTTATTTTCCCTTTGCCGAGTCACTTGACCGCTGGGTTAATAGCTTTAAGCGGCTGCATATTGGTTTCCGCGGCGCACAGATGAATTTGGATCTTCTGGTGCGTAAAGGGAAATATGAAAATGGTTTTATGCATGGGCCGGTGCCGCCTTTTGTCGACCAAGGTCACTGGGTCCCGGCGCGCATCAATTTCACCAGTTTGGCCAAGCCCGATCAGGTCGGAAGTGGGGCGTCGGGGCTAAATACCTTATTTCATGAAGGTGGGCATGCGGCCCATTTTTCTAATATTGTGCAAAATGCTCCCTGTTTTTCACAAGAATTCCCTCCAACTTCAATGGCCTACGCCGAAACGCAATCCATGTTCTGCGATAGCTTGCTTGATGATGCCGATTGGTTGAAACGTTATGCTAAGAACAGTCAGGGCGAATCGGTTCCCGATGCATTGATTCAGGAAAGCATTCAGGCGCGGCAACCCATGCGAGCTTTTAATGACCGACATATTTTATTAGTGCCCTATTTTGAATGGCAACTTTATCAGTGGGATGATGCACAACGCACACCAGAAGCAATAACTCAATTGGCCCGAGACATTGAATTAAAAATTCTGGGTGTCAGTGGTAGCCCACGCCCGACACTGGCTATTCCGCATTTATTATCAATGGAGTCTGCTTGCTCCTATCAAGGTTATTTATTGGCATTGATGGCGGTAGAACAAACGCGAGCATTCTTCCTCAAACGCGATGGTTATCTGACGGACAACCCCGCTATTGGCCCCGATCTCGCCGAGCATTATTGGCGGCCCGGCAACAGTGTCACTCACGATGAAGCATTGCGCAGTCTGACAGGGGAAGGCTTCAATCCAGATTATCTGGCTAAGGTTTGTAATCAAACCGTTGAAGAAGCTTGGGATGAAGCCCTGAAAACAATTGAACTGGCGGCAATGCGCCCACAACCGGCAGCAGATTTTGACTTAAACGTGACTATGCGGGTGGTTGATGGGGATGAGCAACTGGCTGATAATCAGCAAGGTGATGAGGCCATGTGCCGCACATTTGCCAGCACAATAAATGCCCGGCTCCTGGCAATGTGATTCAGTGTTTTGTTGACATAAAAAAGCCCATCAGGTTGGCTGATGGGCTTTTTCTTTTGTAGAAATGCTACGATTCAATAAGAGTGGCTAGCATTGCTGCAATATCATCTAAAGATCAATTAGTTATAAATGGTTGCAGTACCGTGCATCAAGTTATTACCGGTTGTTGAGGTAATAGTGAAAGCTTTAGCACCGGCAGCATCTGCTTTTTCGGCCAGTTGTGCTTTCAAGCTGCTCAGGTCAGTGACGCCACTGACGGAGATAACACCGACTTGTTCTAATTTAGCCGCATCCTGGCTGTTGATGTGTTCTGCGGCAAAGCTAGCGAAAGACAGAGTAGACAGGGCGATAACTGCAACGAAATTTTTGATGTTTTTCATGATGTATTCCTATTCGGTTTTTAAGGTTGAAAGGGCGTTCCCTTTCGATAGAAGCTATGTTACGCCCTTGCGGAGATTTTAAAACCGGATAGAATTGAGTTAATCGTTCAGATTATTTGATTGATAATTGTTTAGGTTCATATCCTCAGGACATAAAAAATCAAAGTGAACACCATCGGCAATCTTTGAGATAAATCGGCAGATAGTGAGCTGTCTCTTGCGCTGCTGGCCCGCTCACCGCGAATTTATGCTATCTTACGCGCCAGAAAATGCCTATCAGAGAGTCAGTACGATGGAAAACAAAAAAGTATTCCCTAAAGAAAAAAGTGGATTGCATCCGCGCAACCGTCATCGCTCGCGTTATGACTTTGATGCGCTTTCAGTCAGTTGTCCTGAATTAATCCCTTTTTTGGCCCCGAATGCCTACGGTGATATTTCTGTCGATTTTGCCTCCCCGCTGGCGGTAAAAATGCTGAACAAGGCATTGTTAAAACATTTCTATGGCATTGAATATTGGGATATTCCAGCAGACTTTTTGTGCCCCCCCATTCCTGGTCGTGCGGATTATGTGCATCATCTGGCTGATTTATTAGCTAGCTGCAATGACGGTGTTATCCCGCAAGGTAAGAATATTACGGTGCTGGATATTGGCGTCGGTGCCAATTGCATTTACCCCATTATTGGTCAACGGGAATACGGCTGGCGTTTCACCGGCACTGACATTGACGCGCAAGCCCTCAGTGCGGCGAAAATGGTGGTATCCATGAATCCAACACTGAAAAATACTCTGCGACTTAAGCAACAAAAAGATCCGCAGGCGATTTTCGCAGGCATTCTGGCGGTGAATGAACGTTACGATGCTATATTGTGTAACCCGCCGTTCCATGCTTCAGCAGAAGAAGCGGCCGCCACCACCCGCCGTAAATTGCACAAGTTGGGTAAAGGTGAAGTTGCCGCCAAGCCGGTGCAAAACTTTGGCGGAAAAAATAGTGAGCTGTGGTGTGAGGGCGGGGAAGAAGGTTTTGTTAGCCGCATGGTGGCAGAGAGCGCGACGAAAGCACAAAATTGCTTCTGGTTTACTGCACTTATTTCGAAAAAAACCACATTACCGGCGATTTATCACGCGCTGCGTTATGCCAATGCGGTTGAAGTTCGTACCATTGATATGGCACAGGGGCAGAAAGTCAGCCGGTTTGTGGCATGGACTTTCCTGACGCCGGAGCAGCAGGTCGCCTGGAAAGCCGAGCGCTGGTAATCCCCGTCGTCCTTGGCGCCGCAGGGGTGTTGGCTGCGTACACTTACCCGAATCACTGACTGCACGTTGGTCTGAAAATAAATAGATTTACAGACTGCTGACAAAGTTGATTTGCGGGGAAATGTGCCGAATGGGTCGTAGGGTCTAAGATACAAGTGGCGTAAGCGACCTGAGTGCCCATCGGTGCAGTCGCCCCGCCAGTCTCCGGGCTATAACAGCAACCTCATTCATCGGGATATATTTACAGGCCGCCTATAGGCAATATTCGATTATCTGGATATTGCCCTATTATCTACTGTTTTATTTCAATATTGCCCAGTTGGCTGTCAATCTAAATACTTTCGGCTATGCTGATTAAGATAATTCTTAGTCCGCACAATAGCTGACAAGTGTAGGTTTTATTTTGATTTTTTCGGTGTTTATTTTTATTAACCAACTATCTCATCGTCCAGGGTGAAGAATAAAACTTAAAGAAAATTCTATTCTGATTTTCTGGTTTTTTGTCGTGCAAACACGTTGATGGTCACATGACTTATTTGCAGCTCAATCTTTCACCATAAGGACGCGACTTATGTTGTTCAATTTCAGCTCATCTCATGCATCGAAGCGCGCCGAACTGACCTCGATTGACAGTGCAGTCCCCATGATTATTTTCAAACCGGATGGCACAGTAAAACACGCTAATACCTTATTTTTACAAGCAATGGGATACCAACGGGAGGAGGTGCTCGGGAAGCATCATAAACTGTTTTGTGACCCGCATTATGTGCAAAGTGATGCTTATCGTCGTCACTGGCAATTGCTCAATGAAGGGCGCCCTATTACCGATAATATTAAGCGCATTCGTAAAGATGGCTCTATTATCTGGCTGCAAGGAACCTATACGCCGGTGCTCGATAATCAAGGGCGAGTGATGGAAATTATTAAGATTGCCAGTGATGTGACTGAGCGTATTGTGCAATCTCAGGAGCACCAGAGTTTATTAGCTGCGCTTAATCGTTCAATGGGAATGATTACTTTCACGCCGCAGGGCATTATTTTGGACGCCAATGATAATTTGCTCCATGTTATTGGTTATTCACTGGCCGATATTCAGCATCAGTCTCATCAGATTTTGTGTCTCCCTGAATTTGCGCACTCAGATGAATATCGTCAGCATTGGCAGCGATTAGCTCAAGGTGAGTTTATTGTCGGGCGCTTTGAACGCGTGAATAGCCGCGGCGAGCGGGTCTGGCTGGAGGCGAGCTATAACCCGATTATGGATAAAGAGGGGCAGGTGCTCAAAGTGGTGAAGATTGCTCAGGATATTACACAATTGATGTTGCAGCAGGAACACGAAGAAAACCTGATTCGCGATGTACACCATTTATCATTAACCACTGACCGCTCGGCATCACAAGGGGCGGCGATTGTTCAACAGGCGGTGCGCGGTATGCAGGAAGTGGAATCTGTAGCGCGCGAAACCTCGCTTGTTATCAGTGAGTTAGGGCGTTGCTCGAAAGAGATTGGCACCATCGTGGAAGCCATTCGCAAAATTTCCTCGCAAACTAATTTATTGGCGATCAATGCTTCAATAGAAGCTGCCCATGCGGGTGAACACGGCAAAGGTTTTTCTGTGGTGGCCAGTGAGGTGCGAATTCTGGCAGAAAGCTCACGTAAGGCGGCCACTGAAATCGAGCATATGACCAAGACTATTCAGAATGGTGTTATGGCGGCCATCAAGGGGATGGGCGTTTGTGTGGAGCAGGCCGGAGGCGGGGTTACACTGACCCAAGATGCCGGTGAAGTTATTCATCAGGTGAATATTGGGATGCAGGATGTGGTGAAGTTGATGACGGCGTTTTCTCAGGTCAAGAATCAGCAAACTCATGTATAACCGGCTGTCAGCATAAAAAATGGCGGATATCAGTGAAGATACCCGCCATCTCTTGATTTTAACGTCGTGATTTTAACGTCGTGATTTTAACGTGATGATAAAATACACATCAGGAGACGTGTTGCAGGAATTCCCGTAAACGTTCACTGGGTGGATTTGAAATCAAGCTATCTGGGTCACCATCCTGTGCTACCCGGCCTTTATCAATAAAGATCAGGCGCGATGCCACTTTTTGCGCAAAGCCCACTTCGTGGGTGACGATGACCATGGTCATGCCTTCTTCGGCCAAATCCTTCATTACGGTCAAAACTTCATGACGCAACTCAGGATCCAGTGCCGAGGTCGGCTCATCAAACAGCATCAGCTTAGGTTTTACCGCCAATGCACGGGCGATAGCCACACGCTGCTGTTGGCCACCGGACAACTCTGCCGGATAATGATGGGCGCGGTCTTCCAACCCGACTTTGGTCAATAACGCCATCGCGAGTTTATTGGCGGCTTCCTTAGAAGCACCGCGCACGCGAACCGGGCCAAATGCCACGTTTTCCAGCGCAGTCAGATGTGGGAACAGATAAAACTGTTGGAACACCATACCCGCTTCCTGGCGAATCAGGCGTTCATCCACTTTGGGATCATTGACATCCAGGCCATCAACAATCAACTGACCACTGGTAATGACTTCCAGCTTATTAATACAACGCAGCAAGGTGGATTTACCCGAGCCGGAAGGACCAATAATCACCACCACTTCTCCCTTGGTGATATTCAGATTGATGTCGTGGAGCACTTGGGTTTTACCAAAGTGTTTGGAGACGTTTTTGAATTCAATCATATTATTTTCAGCTTTCTTTCTAACCGGCGCAGAACAAAGCTCAGAGCCAAGGTGATTATCAGGTAGATAACCGCAACCGCACTCCAAATTTCCATGGCGCGGAAGTTACCGGCAATAATTTCCTGACCCTGGCGAGTCAGTTCGGCTACGCCAATCACGATAAACAGTGAGGTGTCTTTGATACTGACGATCCATTGGTTACCCAATGGCGGTAACATGCGGCGCAGAGCCAAAGGCGCAATCACGTAGCGCAAGGTATCGCGTTTGGACAAACCTAACGCCAGACCGGCTTCACGGAACCCATTATGGATTGACAGCACTGCACCACGGGTGATTTCCGCAATATAGGCGCCTGAGTTAATCATGATCGTCACAACGGCTGCTGAGAAGGGATCGATGCGCACCGGCATCATCATCGGCAGCGCAAAGTAGATAAACATCACCTGCACCACAATCGGCGTGCCACGGATCAACTCAATAAACACTAATGCGATATTTCTGCTCAGCCAACCGCCATAGGCGCGGGCAAAACCTGCTATAACCCCAATAATCAGGCCACCAAGCAACCCCAGGACCGAAATCCATAGGGTTAACTTGGCGCCTTCAAGCAGGATTGGGATGGCGGGCCAAATAGCGCTCCATTCAAACTGCATGGATATTCTCCTGGTCTAAAAACGGCAAAAAATAAATTACTTAGGTTCTACGCCGAACCATTTTTTATAAATTGCAGCGTAAGTGCCGTCTTCTTTCAGGGATTTCAGAGCTACGTTAACTTTTTCGCGCAGGTCACTGCCTTGTGGGAAAGCTACACCATACTGTTGAGCTTTAATGGAGTCGCCCACCGCTTTGAACTGGCCATTACCGGCAGTTTTGATGAAGTAAAGGATGTTGGGGGTGTCATGCAAAACAGCGTCAGCATTGCCGGTGCCTAATTCCAAATACGCATTATCGATATTCGGGAATTGGCGCAAGTCTTTGGTTTTGATATTGGCTTTAGCATAATCGACGGAGCCGGTGCCACTTTTCACTGCCAGCACTTTGCCTGCCAGGTCAGCTTCGCCTTTGATGTCGTTGTTATTCGCTTTGACCATCACCAGCAGGCCGCTGTTGTAATAACCATCAGAGAAATCGACGGCTTTTTTACGTTCGTCGGTGATAGTGATCCCAGCCAGTGCCAGATCCACGTTTTTGGTTTGCAACGCAGGAATGATGCCACTGAAATCCATTGGTTTCAGGGTGTATTTCAGATCCAGTTTTTTCGCGATGGCATCCCATAAATCGATATCGAAACCGACGTATTTATCCCCTTGTTTGAACTCAAAAGGGACGAAAGCGGTGTCTGTAGCAACAATCAGTTCTTTTTCTGCGGCGTGGGAGCTAACGGCAAAGGCCAGCGCGAGAGCGGCCAATGAAACTTTGACAAGTGACTTCATAAGTGGGAGTTCCTTTGTGCTTTTGTGGATATACCCTTTGTTGTCGATATTGCAGTCAAACTGCAACCTCAATGACGTGGGGCATGGGGATCCATTTTTATGTTTCAGTGTGCAATATGAAAAAAACGTGCCAGAAATGCAAGTTATTTAAAAATAAAGACTTTTCTCTAAGTAATTAGTCGCCAAATACTTAGGCTGCAATCACTGCACCAAATTGACACCCCAAAATGGTGCAAAAATATCATTTTGGTGCAACGATTCAATTATTTACTTATTATTAACTATAGAC
>NZ_CABHXX010000066.1 GCF_902170565.1 Yersinia thracica | reverse complement strand
TGTTTATATTTATCACGAATAAAGTTTTTATGGGATTTAAATAGAGGGTTTATGCTAAAAAATATTTAGGATAAAAAGCAAGCAGGATAAATCACAAGGAATATCAACCTTGTGAAATGGTGTATAAAAACACACCTCAACATTAGAAATACATCTAGAATTAAGTTTACACTCATGACAAATGAATATTCACCGGCGCATCACCGCAATGATGAAACCTTATCCATTCGTTATGTTAACAGTTATTCCTCCTGTCTGGCAGATAACAGTTTTAACTATTTAAAAATAACATGACCCTAGTCAAGATCTTTATAATTTCATGTCTATAAAAACCCCTTATTCAGTCACCCATTATGACTTTATTGTTAATTTTTTATTTACCTCCCATGGATGATCACCGAATTCAACCTGTTTTTATCATGGCCAAACCGAGATGAGGCTTTAGCTCTGGCTGCGAGTAAGTCGGTTTTTCATGCTTTCTTTCAGGTATCCAGATACGTGAGCACACTTTCTCCAATAGGGATTTATTGTGGCTGAAAACAATTAATCCTAACGGGCGGCGAGCAGCCTCCTCCAATAAAACTTGCCAAATTTGGGCTTGAATATGGGCATCCAATTGCGCGGTGACTTCATCGGCAATCAAATAACGGGTTCGAGGATCCAAAGCTCTCAACAGAGCAATGCGGGCTAATTCCCCGCCAGATAATTCATCAGGCCGCCGTTTTAGCCAAACCGGATTAACCGCCATTCGCTCAAGCCACTGTGCATCAGGCCGCCAGGCATCATGCAAACTCTCACCAGTTGTCCGATAAGGATTGAAGCTTTGTTCAGGATGCTGAGGTACTAATTGAACAGGGCAGTAGCCCTTTTTAGCCAGTGGCGCGCCATTGATTAAAATTTGCCCTGACATTGCCGATTGCCATTGTGCCAACACTCGCCCCAAGGTGGTTTTACCAAAACCACTGGGTGCTGAAATCCCCAATCGCTCACCCGGTTTCAACGAAAATGAGACCGAATCCCACAGCCGTTTCCCCCCTTGCTCAATAGTCAGATGGTCGACACTAAACATATTCTGCCACCTCCGCTGGCGATATCGGCTGGCTGACAAATTGCTGCTCCGGCAATGCCGCCCATAGTGATTGCAACCACGGGCTACCGCCGTTATTTTTCAGCTCATCGGCACTCAATGTTTCGTGCAATTCGCCTTTATGTAACACCGCAATTTTATCGGCAAACCGCGCAGCCAGCGCCAAATCATGAGTGACCCATAAAATACCCCGCCCTTGCTGGCAAAAAGCGCGCAAATGGGTCAGTAGCTGGCAGGCGTGCTCATCATCCAGCCATGAAGTCACTTCATCAGCCAGAATATAGCGAGCATGGGTCAGAGTTGCACAGCTGGTCAGCACACGTTTTGCCATACCGCCGGAGAGCTGACGCGGAAAGTCATGTATCAACCCCGGTGCGAGATTATAGGTTTGTAATTGCATCGCGACATCTTCCAGCCGCAGTTTTACGCCACTGAGTTGTGCGGCACGGGTCATTTGCGACCCCACTTTTATCAGGGGGTTCAAGGCACTAACTCCTTGAGGTACATAACATAATGTTTTGCCGCGCCGCTCAATTTTGTCTTGCGCGCACAAAACTTCCCCATCCAGAATAATCTCGCCACGGCAACGCATGTTTTCTGGCAGCAACCCCAGCGCACTTTGCAATAGCAGACTTTTACCCTCACCACTGCCGCCGACAAGCGCGACTAACTCCCCTGGATTCACCTCCAAAGAAATGTGACTCAGTAAAGGATGCCAGCTTTTTCGACCAAGCCAACGATAATGAGCAACATCAATGGCAAATTTTGAAAATCTCAACATCAGGCTATCCTCACCCAGAGTTGTTGCAGTGATCGGGCAAACTGGTCAAATATCAGTACCAATCCGACCAAAATCAGGCCAGGGAAAAATGCCAGCCACCATGCTCCACTACTCAGGTAACGAAGTGCATCAGCCAATAAAATCCCCAACGACGGCTCATGAGGTGACAACCCAAACCCCAGGAAACTGAGTGCCGCGCTGTGTAACACCGCATGGGGGAACATCAGCAGTGTACCTACAATCCATTGCGGCAGTAATAACGGTAGCAGATGATGACGCCAACGGTAGAAATTACTGTTACCTAAACGATGTGACAGCATGACATAGTCAGTTTCACGAATACGCAAAATCTCGGCACGCAAAATCAAGGCCAGTTTCGGCCAGTGGGTTAATGCCACCGCCAAAATAACGCCGTGCTTCCCTCCCCCTAAAGTGAAACAAATCAGCACCAATAACAGTAAATGCGGCAAGGCCAACATACTGTCAACCAATCCACGAATCAGATAATCCAGTGTTTTATTTATTGAACATAAACTGGCAGTGATCATCGCCAACAAGCCGCTGGCAAAGGCAGCAATCAAGCCAATTTGCAGGCTAGTGGTCATTCCCTGAAAACAGCGCAACCACAGGTCACGGCCTAAGCTGTCGGTTCCAAACCAATAGGCCGTTGATGGCGGCTGGCGACGGGCCATTAAATCCATTGGAATTTCAATAGGATATACCGCCCAGCCATAGATAATTAAAATGGCTAATAGCGCCAATGAAACAAAAAGCCGAAATAAAGCTCGGTTTGGGTTATAAGTCATAATTGCCGCGCAGCCCCCCTATTCAAGCGGTGTAACAGGGCATTGGCAATGCTGTTCCCGCAAAAGACCAAGATGGCGCAAAACATCACAATCCCCATCAATAACGGAATATCGCCGTGTAACCCGGCATCAATGGTCGCCTGCCCTAACCCTGGGTAGGCAAAGACTTTCTCTGCTAATAAAGAACCGCCCAATAATTCACCTACCGAGGCAAATTGCAGACACAGCGCCGGGGTAATGGCATGGCGCAAAATATGGAAATTGACTAAGGGCCAGCCTTTATCCCCTTGCGCTTGGGCATAGCGGATAAACTCGCTGTTCATCACTTCGGCCACTTTGGCGCGGGTATGTAGCGCAATATTACCAACCCCCAATAATCCTAAGGCCAACATCGGCAAAATAAGATGGTGCAGTTTGTCACTCCAACTGGCGGTTTCCGCGCTACTCCCTGGGGTCCATGCACAGCAAATGGGCGCCCAATGCAGTTTCACTGCAAATAATGACAACAGTAATAAACCAATCCAGAAAGTGGGTAATGAGGCTAATAAATAGGACAAACTTGAAATCACACGATCCGGCCAGCGGTTAAGGTAGCGCCCTGCCGTCAGCCCCATCAATAGCCCGACAATGCCGGAGAATAACCAAGCCGAGAATAGCAATGCGAACGAGGTAGCAAAACGCTCGCCGATGACTTGTGAAACCGGCGCGTTGTACAGCATTGAATAACCAAAATCTCCCTGTAATACTTGAGTAAACCAGTGCAGGAAACGCTGCCACAAAGGTAAATCCAGCCCCCAACGTGCAGCAATCAGTGGATACTGCTCCGGTGGAACATGCAGCAAATCACTGCCAATATAGGCGCGGATGGGGTCAACTGGGGAGAAACTCAGTAACGTAAAGGTGCCTACTGCCGTGACCAGCAGCAGGCAAGCTAAACGCAGAGTAAATAGCGAAAACCCTTTCATTACTGACAGGTCCATTTCCAGCTATCGAGACTATTAAGCAGCGACCACGAGCCGTGAATTTCCGGCGCGCCCTTGCCTAAATCGACACATTTATTCGCCAGATAAGTATGCTGAATATTCAGTAACCATGCCCATGCCGCATCGCCACGAATACCGGCACCGGTCGTCCCGTCCCAATCCACTTGTTGCCAGAACGGCACGGCTTGCTGCCAGGTTGGGGCATCCAGCGCTTGTTGCAGATGTTTATCCACCACTGGGTTCTGATAGTAGCCAGGATTATAATATTCCACCCCCGCCGCTTTGCTGCTGTAATGATGGTAAAGCTCCATCGGGTCGAGGCTTCCCCAACCAAACAGCGTAGGGTTGGCATGCATATTCCGTTCTACGGTTTCCCAACTACCGGATTTCAAATCAACCTCAATACCGATAGGTTTGAGCATGGAACGTATTGCCTGCGCTAAGTCGCGGCGAGTGGTATCCCCGCTGGTATACCAAAGTGTGATTTTGGCCGGGACGCCATTTTTCTCTCTGATACCCGCACTGTTTAGCGTCCAGCCAGCTTGCTCCAATATCTGTTTGGCTGTTTCAATATCACCGTCTTTGATGGCGGAATCCGGATTATTCCATGGCAAACCCTGCACGCCGGTATAGGCGGGGATTGCATGACCCTCCATGATTTGGTCAGCCAACAGTTGGCGGTTGATGGCATAGTTAATGGCACGGCGAATCGCAACATCCGCAGTGACATCATTCCCAATCGGATAACCCTGTGCATCCTTTTTACCTGCCGGAAGGGTCGGGAATACGATGCCCCGGTTTTCTACACTCGGCCTGACCCATAACTTCATATTATTAACCGGGCCAACCGCCATGGATGGAGGAATACGGACGACACCTAACTGCCCACTTTGGGCCGCAGCAAAAGCGCTGTCCTCATCAAGAAAGACAAAAATCAGCTTATCGAAATCATTTTTGTTACCCGCATAATAAGGGTTCGCTTCGACAATCATTTGTTGGCCCGGCTGGAAGCTCACCAGGCGGTAGGGGCCAGCACCAATAGGTTTTTGTGCATAGGTTTTTGCATCGTATTTATCCGCTGAAACAATCCCCAGTGAACCCAAAACATTCACAAAGGTACTTTGTGGCGCTTTCAGTTGAATACGAACATTAAGAGGGTCAATTTCTTCTGCGCTGAGGAAGTTACCCATATCAACTTTGCCGCCGCTGGCCGCCGCATTGTTGTAAGTAAACACCACATCTTTGGCTGTCAGAGGTGAACCGTCGGAGAATTTGAGGTCAGGTTTAAGTGTCAGAGTCCAGGTTTTGCCGTCATCACTGGTTTTATAGTCATTCAGCAAAAAGCTATTCCAGCTGAGATCTTCATTTTGTTTGAGTAAAGGGCTATGCAGCAGCAGATAACTCCCATGGCTCCAGCCGAGCATGGGGTCAAAACCTTCAGTCGGCTCATCACCGATAGCCAATTGTAGTGTGTGAGTTGTGGCACTCACTGGAACAGAAAAAGCACTTAATAAAGCCGCTGTCAGCAAGGTATTTCGGAGCCATAGACGTTTAGACATGAATCATCCTTTGATAAATTAGCTAGCGAATATAGGGCGTTGCCTGTCAGACAAAGATTCAACAAGTAATTAAGCGTAGCACTAAACATTAATATGGGTAATGCACATATTAATTAGCATTAATGACTAATTTTCACCTCATTTATTGGTGTATTAAAGTATTTATGTGACAAATATCAGGTTTAGATGAGGGAAATCAAAAAAAACCAAGGCAGAAATAAAATGTATTATAAATAAAATTGATCTACATCTATAAAAGTCACAAAAAATAGTGAGATCAAAAGGGTATGTACTCGAGTCTCCCCGTAATTCGTTCGGATTAATCTGTCCGTAATAAATATTAACGTAATGAAACTATTTAATAGTGACTCATATTAAAAAACTTAATATGGCGCGAATATATTGAGTTCAGAGTCATTGATAGAAAAACTTACTGTGGAGTTTGATATGTCATTTCGTAAAAATAATCACTAAATGGCAGTTCATAAATAGCATGGGTACTTTCCAGTAGCGGAGGCAAGACCCTCAACTCGCAGCGTATCGAGTCTTCAGTGGGATATTCGCGCTGGCAATAACCCCTAGGGCTATCAATAAAACCCATTTTTGGGGTGCGTTTGAGCAGCAAAACTTTCCCTTCGCTAACATTCGCCTGAGGTTCAATGAAAAAGAAGCTGAATTGTGATACCAGTGCAGTGATGCTAATTGCCACCACGACCACCCACAGATAAACAGAGCGCATACAGAATTCCCGTAATCAACCAAACCGCGACTACTCTACCAGCTACCTCATAATGAGTGCCAAGAATAATCGCGATTCACAGGAAAGAGAGACAAACTCAAAGATGACAGTTTAAATATTCGAAATAATAAAAAAGCCACATTCAACTAAGAACGTGGCTTTCTATTACAGCGAAACCTGTATTACAGCAGTGTAAATTACAGTGCGATTACGTTTACAGCTGAAGGGCCTTTCTGGCCTTGCTCGATGCTGAACTCTACGTTCTGGCCTTCATCAAGAGTTTTATAATCAGTACCTTGGATTGCAGAGAAATGTACGAATACATCTTTGCTACCGTCTGCAGGAGAAATAAAACCAAAACCTTTACCTGCATCAAACCATTTTACTAAACCAGTCATTTTATTAGACATAGAGATACTTCCTTCATAATTTTGTGCCAATACGTGGCAATTGAGGTCTGTTCATCAAGAGTTACTTATGGGGGCACTAAAGAAGGAAATTCGTCGGAGAAGTGATGTCTAAAAATATCGCTTTAACTAGGAACTGCTTTACTTAAATGGCTTACATAAATAGGTCTGTGCTACAAACCGATGAGGGTATTAACGCATGCTAAGATATTAATAGCAAGGCTTATTTATTTCGTGGATTAATGAAAGATTAAAAAAAATTGTGATAAAACATCACAGTTATGTTGCTAATACCTGCAATGAAAGACACATTCTAGCGGGTGAGGTTATGCTCAGATTTCGCTATACTGCCACTGAAAATCGGAAGCCGTCATAAAGGAAAAGCAATGACAATGCGTGAGATTGAAACCAAGTTTCTTAATGCAATGAGTGAGTTGCAGTCAACTTTTGAGAAGCAACATCAGACATGGCAGGCAAGTTACAACGCGCTGCAACATGAGCTGGAGCAGTCAAAAGCGCGGGAAACAGCATTGCGTGCTAAAAATGACATGCTACTGAGAAAGCTTAACACCGCGAATACCTTGCCCGAGCAACATTCTCTGGTCAGGCAGATCAAAATGCTGGGTGCTCACTTGGATGCCCTAGCGAAAGATGCCGCCGCGTTTAATCACCATCTGAATAATCAGCAGAAAAATAGTGATAACTTCAGTGGCGATAATCAGTAATCACTTCGTTGATTTATCGAGGACAGCGATTTAACAGCCAGATAATTTTACGTTGTCAACTTCACCTTTTATGGCGCAAAGAAACACTACATGACGTGGATAATTATTGCTGTTTTAATCGTGGTTTTTATTGTGGGTTATCGTGTAATGACCTCAGATACCCGCAAAGCCGTGGATACACTGGCTAATTTACTGAAGATAAAACCAATTTATATTGAGTCAATGCTGCAAGAAATGGGGCAGCGCCAAACACAAATGTTTATTCGCTCCACCAGCAATGGTTATGCCGAAGATGTCAGAAAGGCGGCTTATCTGGTCTTTATCTACCAAACCTTTATCAAAGATCCTTCCGACGAAAATGTGATGCAATGGCGAACTACGCTGGTGCGCTCGCATATTTCCCCCATGCTAACGGCCGAGCATACTGAAGCGGCTTTGTTCTATTTTGCTGAGCTGGATTTGGATGCCTTTGAATTAGCGCAATTTCGCCGCAATTATAATCTGCAATTTAACCAAGAAGCAGACGCCGTGCTGCATTGATGATGGCATTACGGCGCGCTGAAATAGAGTACGGCAAGAATAGGATAGTTTACGGGAACATACTGTTCAGGTAGCGCAATAACATTTCTCTTGAGCTAAAACCGTGGGCAATACCGTAGCGATCTTCTGTTTCCCCAGCAAGATAAAGTGGAAATTCGAGATACTTATCACTGATACGAAGTGTTGCCGTGGGTGTGGCAAACAACAAACTTTTCTCTTTTTGCGCTGGGTGGATAATCAACGCTGTCCTGCCCATGCGAGCTTCCCGGTTGACATAAACGTAATGCTCCGCTTTCCGATAACCGTAAGCCTGATCAACCGTATAATCCCGCACAAAGCCGGCATTCTCCAAGACTCTAGCCACTTCATCTGGCCGTAAATACATGTATCTTCCCTCTTTTTAACTACTATTGAGCGACCTTACCGTAATAAATAAGGGAAACCACGTCTTTATTGGCTCAAACCGACTATTTCAGAATAGTCTACATGCCATCGAGCCGGATGGCGTTATCTTGGCGCTGTTGTTGCTGTAACCCAAATGGTTATGGACAAAACTGGGCAATACCGCCAGCGGCAGGCCAATAGTCAGATAACAAACGAAAGTAAAAATAACAATCGAAAGGATACGTTTATTGATTTGGCGAGTGCTAAGTGGCGCACTATTCACCACCGCAGGGGCTGAATCAGCAGACATAAACAGGGCTCAAACAAATAAGAAAGTGATCTCACCATACGCCGATAAACGAGCGGGCTAAATCAGATATGTATAAGAAAATATTATTACTTATTTTTCCACACCAACTGGCCCCACCTGTTCACGCCACAGTGACGGAGTCATACCCTTCACTCGCATAAACTCACGATTGAAGTTGGATTTGGTTTGAAACCCGGCCTGCAACATAATATCGATCACCGGTAGCGCGGTGGTAACTAATAACTGTGCTGCCCGTTCAATACGCAACTGATTGACATATTGCGAGACATTTTGCCCCGTTTGCTGATTAATCGCCTGTGATACTTTGCGCGCAGGTACCCCGACTTTACGGGCCAATTTAGATAAATTAAGTTGGCTGTCCAGATACAGATTATGGTGTGTTAAGGTCGATATAATAATAGAGAACAATTCATCCAGCGGTTCGCTCGGCGGTGTATCACTCTTCAGTCGCTCAGTCATCGGTTCTTCACGATGGGCGCTGGTGAGCAGCGTATAGCACATGACCAACGTAATCAGTAAATTACTGACACTGACTATCAGCCCTGCCTGGTTCCCGGCAAAAAAGGCATAATCCACACTGATAATTATGTCGCCCAGCCCCGAGCCGATCAACATAAGCGCCATCAATAGCCATAAACGGTAACTGAGCCAACTTTTTTCTAGCGAAACCTGTTGCAGACGATCTTCGCCGGCGCGCAAATAAAGCAGTACCGCCGCGCCATATGACAAATAGCTGATAATCACGATGGCATCGAGCCACTGGGGCACCAGCCAGACACAAATCGCCGTGCCGATAGGCGCTAAACCCTGTTTCCAGCCTTGGCCAAATGCCATATTCCCTTGTGCGGTACTTAATAAAGCCAAATAGATCAATGGCGGGATAGTCATGGCCACAATAGGTTGCAAGCCATTAAACAGGGCTATCTGATAACCGTAGCGCAACCCAATCAGCGCACTTTGTAGTGCACAAACCAGCAATAACAGCAGCAGGAAAACCCCCTGCCGACCACTTTTAATCAAATAAAAAAACAAGCCACAACATAATAGGGACAACAGAAAAGAGACCGGGATCAGCGGCATACCTTGCCTTAACAAATAAATATCGTGAATAGCTGTTTTGCAGTGTAGACAGCCAGATGATTCAAAACAAGCAGGATCAGGGACTGGATCATGATCGAGGTCGCAGGCAAATTGATGCGCCACTAAGCTCATGGGAAACCCAATCAATCAAGGTGTTGCACAATGAGAAAGCTTTTTTTGTTCCTCGGTTTACAGCTGCTTTTCCCCCTCAGCAGTTATGGCTGGCAAACCGCAATAACCCAAGTTTCATTCAATGATGTTCATCGCCAGCGCCAACTTGATAGCGTGATTTACTACCCCACAAGCGAGCAGGGAAAACCCCAACAACTGGGGGATAATACCGTTTTCCGTGGTATTTCTGTTTTACCCGACGCCCCCCTTGCTAAGGGACAGTTCCCATTATTGATACTCAGCCATGGCAGCGGCGGTAACAATGCCAGTCTGGCATGGTTGGCAGATAAGTTGGTGCAGCAAGGTATGGTGGTAGTCGCCGCCAATCATCCGGGTAGCACCACCGGTGATTCACTCCCAGAGCAATCGGTTCAAGTATGGCTGCAAACTGAAGACATCTCTTTTATCATCAATGCATTGCTGTCAGATCCGCACTGGAAAGCTACATTGGATAAACAGCCCATCGGGGTAATAGGTCATTCCAAAGGGGGTTACAGCGCTATCGCGGCATTGGGAGCAACACTTTCACTGCCACGTTTTATTGCTGCTTGCCAACAACAACCTGAGCAACCTAATTGCCAGTTTTATACCCGCGCCGGGGTAAAATTAGACCCGTTATCTGCTGAAAAATTTGAAGGGAATTATGCAGATAAACGCCTGAGTTTCGCGATTGCCCTAGACCCCGGTATGATCCCTTTTTATCAAAACAGCAGTTTGCGGCATTTGAACGCCCCATTGCTATTAATTAACGCCCAGTATTTTATTACCCCCAATGAGTCACTGAGTCTGGGCGGCGAAAAATGGGTAAAACAACTGAATCAACCGGCGGTGACCACTGTGACGTTAGCCAATAGCGGGCATTTTGATTTCCTACCGCTATGTAAACCGGCGGCTGTCGCTATCCTGGCAGAGGAAGAAGAGGCTTTTATCTGTGCGACACCGACCATTGAACGGGAAAAATTGCATCAACAAACCGTCCAGAAAATCATAGCCTACCTGTATCGGCAGCATATTTTACATTGATGTCAAATGACAGAATCGGTGAGAAACAGCGCACAGGCGAGTAATACACCACACAGAGTCATCACACTGAAAATCAGTTCGAACAGATAGCGATTGATCATGATGATTAGCCTATAAAAAAAGACACCCGGGATTAACCGGGTGTCTAGAATTGGCTCGACTGTGCGGGGCAGTGTCACCCGCATTCCGGCGTTATTATGCAGCTGGAGCAGTTACTGATTTTTTAGCGGCTTTATGGTGTTTTTTAGCGGCTTGTGCTTTTTGAGCGGGTGCTTTTTTCATATGTTTTTTAGCGGCCTGTGCTTTTTGAGCGGGTGCTTTCTTCACATGTTTTTTAGCGGCCTGTGCTTTTTGAACGGGTGCTTTTTTCTCGTGTTTCTTAGCGGCTTGTGCTTTTTGCTCGGTAGTTTGTTTAGTGGCTTTGTGTTTTTTATGATGAGTGGCTTTAGCTGGTGCAGCTTTTTCTGCAGCTGGAGCAGCAGCAGTAGTGCTGGTTGCAGCTGGTGCTGCTGTAGCGGCCGCAGTTGTTTCGGCAGCGAAAGCAACAGAAGACAGACCCATGGTTGCAGCAACGATCAGCGCTAATACTTTTTTCATTTTAAAATCCTCAGAGTTTGTTTCGCTAAGCCCCCGGTGGAGCCGTTGGAAGAATCATAGAGGAATGGATTTTTTCTTTCCGTGAGTGATTGGTTTCGCTGAGTAACCAAATGTACAAAGCATGTTCTTACTGTTTATTGCTTATTCGGATTACTCCTGAAGCTGATTGACCGGCGCTGTGATGGTCTACCCTTAATGTTCATCAAACAGAACGGAGAGTCAAATGTTCAGGAAATCAGAAAAAGTGGAAAGAGATCTCGATCAGGACGTGACCCTTCTGGCGGATACTCTCGACGATGTTTTGCGCTCATCAGGTGACAAAACAAAAGAGGAGCTCACCAAGGTGCGCCACAATGCTGAAGGAGTCTTACGCGATGCCCGAGCGCGTTTCAGCGGCTCGACCAGCTTGAAACAACATGCGCGTGATGTTGCCGGTAATGCCGATAATTATGTCCATAATAAACCTTGGCAAGGTGTCGGTATTGGTGCTGCTATAGGCTTGGTACTGGGTGTGCTGCTGGCTCGCCGCTGATATCTCTTTGCTGGCCGATAAACCCATAGCCCACAACCCTCATTACTGTGTCTATTGTGGTTTTGCTGTTTGTTTATCGGTGGCCCGGGTGATATTCACGGCGGGCCATGTTTTATAACGCCAACAGGGTTTTTATAACGTCGATATCTTATCCTCCCGCTAAAATCACCCTCGCCAGCTTGGCCACCTGCTTGTCGACCTCTGCTTCAGAAACAAAATTGGTAAACCCCATCAGCAGTGCATTATCCACCCGGCTGTTTCTTTCCAATGCCCAATCGGATACTGCTTCAATCGCCAACCCTTGGCGCTGCGCGCGCGCAGCAACCGTGCTGTCGGAAAAACGCCGATCCAACTGAGCCAACAATTGAATTCCGCCCGCCTGTTGTTCAACTTCTACCCCCCCCGCCAGTTGGCGCATTAGACTGGCTGCCAGCATTTCACGGCGCTCAGCGTACAAATGGCGCATACGTTTAAGATGGCGGTAAAAGTGCCCCTGATTCATAAACTCCGCCACACTGGCCTGTATCAGTGGCGGACTGGCACAGCTGCGCAGTTGGCAACGGTGATTAAAAACAGCCACCAGCTCAAGTGGCACCACCAGATAGGCCAGCCTTAGCGCAGGAAACATCACTTTACTGAATGTACCGGCATAAAGTACTCGCCCGTGTCTATCCAGGCTTTTCAATGGAGGAAGTGGCCGCCCCTGATAGCGAAACTCACTGTCATAATCATCCTCAACTATCCAAGATTGCTGTTGCTCTGCCCACTCCAGCAGAGCAATACGCCGCGCTAAACTGAGCGCCACACCCAGTGGGCTTTGATGCGCCGGAGTGATGATCGCGAAACGTGCATTTGGGCAATCATTGATTGCGGCCATCACATCCATACCATCACTGTCGACATTGACCGGGTGCGCAAAAAGCCCAGCCTCGCGGATCAATTGCTGAGTCGCGGGATATCCGGGGTTCTCCAGCCAACCGCGATCGCCCGGTTTCAATACCGTATTAATCACCAAATCCAGTACAGACTGATAACCCGAGCAAATAAATACCTGTTCAGGTTGGCAACTAAACCCCCGAGATAACTGCAAATAATGGGCGATTGCCTCACGTAAAGCCGGTAATCCGGCAGCGGGAGGGTGCCCGAGAGAGGTGGCGGTCAGGTTATGCAACTGTTTGCTCATCAGCCGCCCCCATTGCGCCCGCGGAAAAGCATCCAGCGCCGGTAGCCCCAGTTGGAAAGGCCGCGCCATCATACGGTCGGTGGATAAAGAATGATTAATCACTATGGGTTGTTCGTATGGCTCTACAATATTTAGGGGGAGCAGAGGTGCATCGAGTAATTGAGCAGAAACATAAGTCCCCCCCTGCCCGCGGCTTTGTAAAAAGCCTTCGGCAATTAATTGTGCATAGGCATTTTCCACTGTTCCCCGCGCCACGCCTACCTCGCTGGCCAGCACTCTCACTGAGGGCAAGCGCGTATCTGGCAGCAGTGTGCCCTGAACTATTGCATCTTTAATCCGCTGATAAATCTGCCGATATACCGGCTCTTTGTGTTGGCGATCCAGCTTAAACAGATGTGAAAACGCTTTCATCATGGCCCACTAAAATAAGTCATTTATGGCCCTATAGTATAGGCCATAGTGTTGCTAGAGTAGCATCCATTGAAGAGCCAACATCACAGGTAAATATCATGGTTGAACAACGTCTTTATTTTTCCGAACTCTCGCCAGTCACCTATAAAGCACTGGTCAGCGCCTCTATGTCACTCGATAAAAGTTCGTTGCCAAAAACGCTGATAGAATTGATTTTTATGCGGGTATCACAGATCAACGGCTGTGCATTTTGCCTGGATATGCATGGCAAGTTCTTGCGCGATCATGGTTTCGACAATGCAAAAATGGATGTTATCGCTGGCTGGCGGCTCAGTCATCTGTTTAGTGAAGCTGAGCGCGCGGCATTAGACTGGGCGGAAGCAGTGACTCACATCACCACCAGCGGCACACCTGACAGCACATTTAATGCTTTAAAAGCGCATTTTTCTGATGCCCAAATTTCTGACTTAACTTTCACTATCAGCATCATGAATGCTTTTAATCGATTAGCCGTTAGCTTGCGCCAGTAAGTACTTACCCATTGCCGCCCGGCAATAAAATATTTTGCCTCCCTTTTATTCCCTTGGAATTTGTCGCCAGCCCTGTGCTGGCGGCTTCGTCTCTCAATTGTGCATAACTCATAGCAAATAACTACATATAGTGTGGTTGAATTAAATAAACACTAGATATAGTATTTAATTTATCAACTACGAGAATGGAATCGGGGTTGATAATCAGGGGCAGGTCGTCGAGAGACACTAATAGTCTGCTCTATTCGCCTTTTTAAAAATAAAGGGTAAATACGAATCATGATCATTATTATTTACAGTAAACCCGATTGTGTCCAGTGCAATGCCACCTATCGTGCATTGGATAAACAAGGAATCACTTATCAGGTTGTTGATTTAACTGAAGATTCACAAGCTTTAAACCATGTGAAATCTTTGGGTTATCAACAGGTTCCCGTGATTGTCGCGGGTGATGAGCATTGGTCTGGCTTCCGCCCTGACAAAATAAATGCATTGGTTCAGGCGGTTGGTGCCTGATGAGGGCAACACAATGAATCCGTTGGTGTATTTCTCCAGTTCTTCGGAGAACACCCACCGTTTTGTCGGAAAGTTGGCACTCCCGGCAATACGTATTCCCATTGCGGGGGCGCGGGAAAAATTACGGGTGGAGCAGCCCTATATCTTGTTAGTACCCAGTTATGGTGGTGGCAGCCCGGTCGGGGCGGTGCCTATTCAGGTGATTAGATTTCTGAATGACCCCCATAACCGTTCATTAATTCGCGGTGTTATTGCTGCAGGTAACACTAATTTTGGCGACGCCTATTGCCTGGCGGGGAAAATTATCTCCCAAAAATGTCAGGTTCCTTATCTGTATCGCTTTGAACTACTGGGTACAGCAGAAGATGTGGCAAACGTGCGCAAGGGAGTAACTGAATTTTGGCAACGACAAAACTGAAAATCACCGATCCATCCAACAGTGAACTGGACTATCACTCACTGAATGCGATGTTGAACCTCTATGATGCCGACGGGCGTATCCAGTTTGATAAAGACCGCCTGGCGGCACGGCAATATTTCTTGCAACACGTTAATCAAAACACCGTGTTCTTCCATAATTTACAGGAAAAACTCGATTATCTGGTTGAAGAAGGCTATTACGAGCAAGAGGTGCTGGAGCAGTATGATTTCAGCTTTATCAAGAGGTTATTCCAACAAGCTTACAGTAAAAAATTTCGCTTCCCGACTTTCCTTGGCGCGTTTAAATACTACACCAGCTATACCCTGAAAACTTTTGATGGCAAACGCTATCTGGAGCGCTATGAAGACCGCGTTTGTATGGTTGCCCTAACATTAGCTGCCGGTAATCAGCAAGTTGCACGAGATTTGGTCGAAGAAATCATCTCTGGCCGCTTCCAACCGGCCACCCCCACTTTCCTCAATTGCGGCAAAAAACAGCGCGGTGAATTGGTCTCCTGCTTCTTATTGCGCATTGAAGACAATATGGAGTCCATTGGCCGCTCCATTAACTCGGCGCTGCAATTATCTAAGCGCGGCGGCGGTGTCGCTTTTCTGCTGACCAATATTCGCGAAGTGGGTGCGCCGATTAAACGCATTGAAAATCAGTCATCTGGCGTCATTCCCATTATGAAAATGCTGGAAGATGCTTTTTCCTATGCCAATCAATTAGGGGCTCGCCAAGGTGCCGGGGCGGTCTATCTCCATGCCCATCACCCCGACATTTTGCGTTTTCTTGATACCAAACGCGAAAATGCCGATGAAAAAATACGCATTAAAACTTTGTCATTGGGCGTGGTTATTCCGGATATCACTTTTGAGTTGGCGAAGAATAATGAAGAAATGTACCTGTTTTCTCCTTATGACGTAGAACAGGTTTACGGCGTCCCTATGTCGGAAATCAGTGTCAGCGAAAAATACCGCGAGATGGTTGATGACAAGCGCATCCGAAAAAGCAAAATCAAAGCGCGTGAGTTTTTCCAAATTCTGGCAGAGATCCAATTTGAATCCGGCTATCCCTATATGATGTTTGAGGACACCGTGAACCGGGCCAATCCGATCAAAGGCCGGATCAATATGAGTAACTTGTGTTCAGAGATTTTGCAGGTTAATTCACCAACTGAATACAACGACGACCTGAGCTATCGCCATATTGGCAAGGATATCTCCTGTAATCTTGGTTCGCTGAATATCGCCCACACTATGGATTCACCAGACTTTGGTAAATCGATTGAAACCGCCATTCGTGGGTTAACGGCGGTTTCCGATATGAGCAATATCCGCTCAGTGCCATCAATTGAAAAAGGTAATCAGGAATCCCATGCCATTGGCCTTGGGCAAATGAACTTGCACGGCTATCTGGCGCGCGAACGTATTTTTTATGGCTCAGAAGAAGCATTAGATTTCACCAATATCTACTTCTATACCGTGGCCTATCACGCCATTCGTGCCTCCAATCAGTTGGCGATAGAACGCGGCAGCCACTTTAAAGGTTTCAACGAGTCGGCTTATGCTTCGGGCCACTATTTTACTAAATACATAGAACAAAGCTGGCAACCTAAAACAGCCAAAGTGCGCGCGCTGTTTGCCGAGACAGGAATTTCCGTTCCAAATCAACAGGATTGGGCAGATTTACGCCAGTCAGTGATGGATCACGGAATTTATAACCAAAACTTACAAGCCGTGCCCCCGACGGGATCTATTTCGTATATCAATCACTCGACATCCAGCATCCACCCGATTGTCTCCCCGATTGAGATCCGCAAAGAGGGCAAGATTGGCCGCGTGTATTATCCCGCACCTTATATGACTAACGATAACCTTGAATATTATCAGGATGCTTATCAGATAGGGCCGGAGAAAATCATCGATACCTATGCTGAGGCCACCCAGCATGTTGATCAAGGGCTGTCACTGACCTTGTTTTTCCGCGATACCGCCACGACCCGCGATATCAATAAAGCGCAGATATATGCCTGGAAGAAAGGGATTAAAACCATTTATTACATCCGACTACGTCAGATGGCGCTCGAGGGCACTGAAGTTGAAGGTTGTGTTTCCTGCTCACTATAATTATTTAGGGTATAGGCAGTGCTGAATTAACCAGATCGGCAAGAGGAATTAATCACATGAATGCAGTAAAACCAATAACCCGAATCAGCGCCATCAATTGGAATAAAATTGAAGACGATAAAGACCTGGAAGTCTGGAACCGCCTGACGGCTAATTTTTGGTTGCCGGAAAAAGTCCCGCTATCCAATGATATTCCCTCTTGGGCCAAGCTAACTGCCGAGGAGCAACAGCTGACTATCCGCGTTTTTACCGGCCTGACGCTGCTTGATACGATTCAAAATACCTTGGGCGCACCCGCGCTGATTAAAGACGCGATCACCCCCCATGAAGAAGCGGTATTTTCCAATATCAGCTTTATGGAGGCGGTGCATGCCCGCTCTTATAGCTCTATATTTTCTACCCTTTGTTTAACACCTGATGTCGACGAAGCTTACCGCTGGAGTGAGGAAAATATCCCGCTGCAAAATAAAGCCGCTATTATCCTCGAGCATTATAGTAATGACGACCCGCTGAAGAAGAAAATTGCCAGTGTATTTCTGGAATCATTTTTGTTCTATTCCGGCTTCTATTTACCTATGTATTTATCAAGTCGCGCAAAATTAACTAACACCGCCGATCTGATTCGTTTAATTATTCGCGATGAAGCTGTTCATGGCTATTATATCGGCTATAAATTCCAAAAAGGATTAGAGAGAATTGATATTAGCCGCCGACAGGAGATAAAGAATTTTGCCTATAATTTATTGCAAGACTTATATGACAATGAAGTGCGCTATACCGCAGAGCTTTATGATGGCGTCGGCTGGACAGAGGATGTCAAAAAATTCCTCCATTACAATGCAAATAAAGCATTAATGAATTTAGGTTACGAAGCCTTATTTCCAGCTGATCAGGCCAATGTCAATCCGGCTATTTTGGCAGCATTATCGCCCAATGCGGATGAAAATCACGATTTCTTCTCCGGCTCTGGGTCATCATATGTTATCGGTAAAGCGGTCAATACCGAGGACGAAGACTGGGATTTCTAAGCTTTCTTAACTTGTATATTCTTCCCTTTTCATTCATATGACAAAGGGGAGATTCCCCCCACTTACCACCATGGTGAACTGGCCCGATTCAGCAGCCAAAACCTAAAGTTTCATTGAGTACCCTATTCGGCTACAGGCCAGAGTATCAGGGGGATTCAGCACTATCACCTCAGGAAATAACCCCCTTAATAATATTGAAGATATATTGCCGATATATGAGCAATATTCGCTCTATTAACTTCCAAATTAGCCATTAGACTCATCAGCAATATTAGCCAATTCCTCAAGCATCAAAAACCACAATATTAACGCAAGTAAATTAACAGGTTAAAAAGATATATATTGATATGAGGACCATCTCACAATTGATTATAAGAACATTGAGGGTTGTCTCAGATTCTCATTGTGTTAGGGTATATGGCGCTCTATTTTTTCATCAGGATAATATTGATCGAATAAACATAATTCAAAATTGACAGAGGAATACACCAGCTGCATGGCAATTAAACTCGAAGTAAAGAACTTATATAAAATATTTGGTGAGCATCCAGATCGAGCCTTTAAACTACTTGAATCAGGTAAGAATAAAGAGCAGATATTTGCCAAAACTGGTTTGTCCGTTGGCGTTAAAGATGCCAATCTGGCCATTGAAGAAGGCGAGATATTCGTCATCATGGGGTTATCCGGTTCCGGTAAATCCACCCTGGTACGCCTTCTCAATCGTCTGATAGAACCCACTCGTGGTGAAGTGCTGATCGACGGCGAAGATATTGCCAAAATATCTGATAGCGCCCTGCGCACTGTACGCCGCAATAAAATAAGCATGGTCTTCCAATCCTTTGCCTTAATGCCCCATATGAATGTGCTGGATAACACCGCATTCGGTATGGAGTTAGCCGGCGTCCCACAACAGGAACGTCACGAGAAAGCATTGGAAGCATTACGTCAGGTGAGTCTGGAAAGCTACGCGCACTCTTATCCCGATGAGTTGTCCGGTGGGATGCGCCAGCGCGTGGGTTTAGCGCGCGCCATGGCCAATAACCCCGATATCTTGTTAATGGATGAAGCTTTCTCAGCGCTCGACCCCTTAATCCGTACCGAAATGCAAGATGAGCTGGTCAAATTACAGGCCAAACATCAACGCACTATCGTCTTTATCTCTCATGATCTGGACGAAGCCATGCGCATTGGCGATCGCATCGCCATTATGCAGGGCGGCGAAGTGGTGCAAGTCGGAACGCCGGATGAGATCTTGAATAACCCGGCCAATGACTATGTGCGCACCTTCTTCCGTGGCGTCGACATCAGCCACGTCTTCAGTGCTAAAGACATCGCGCGCCGCCGTCCGGTGTCCTTGATCCGCAAAACACCGGGTTTCGGCCCGCGTTCAGCATTAAAACTGCTTCAGGATGAAGACCGCGATTACGGCTATGTGCTGGAGCGCGGGCAGAAGTTTATCGGCGTGGTATCGATAGATTCACTGAAAAAGGCATTGGCAGAGAACCAATCACTGGATAGCGCCTTATTGGCCGATCCGGCACCGGTTCCCGCCGACATGCCCCTCAGCGAGCTGATTTCACTGGTTGCACAGGCCCCGTGCGCGGTTCCTGTGGTCGGTGAAGACAACAGCTATATCGGTATTATTTCCAAAGGCATGCTGTTGCATGCCTTAGATAAGGAGACGCCAAATGAGTAATCAAATCCACAGCGGCACCCCCGTAGACAGCAACCCATGGGCGACAGATGCGGCAACAGCTGCACCGGTCGCCACCAACTCAGCCCCTCAGACCCTGTCAGCGGCGGCTGACCCATGGGGAGCCAGCATGGCCGAGGGTAGCCAGCGCGCCGCCAATGCAGGCCACGAGGTTGCTTCTCAGGCCGTGCAGAACCAAGCCGCACAAAGTACCGATTGGCTGAACAGTGCGCCGGCAGCCGCTCCTGAACATTTCAGTCTGATGGACCCGTTCCATAACACTTGGGTGCCACTGGATTCGTGGGTGACTCAGGGTATTGACTGGGTAGTGCTGCATTTCCGCCCACTGTTCCAAGGTATTCGCGTACCCGTTGATTTTATTCTCAGCGGCTTCCAACACCTGTTACTGGGCATGCCTGCACCCGTGGCGATTCTGGTTTTCGCCCTGATCGCGTGGCAGTTTTCTACCTTAGGGATGGGCGTGGCGACATTGGTCTCCCTGATTGCCATCGGCGCTATTGGCGCATGGTCGCAAGCTATGGTGACACTGGCGCTGGTTCTGACCTCGCTGTTCTTCTGTATCCTTATCGGACTGCCGCTCGGGATATGGCTGGCACGTAGCAATAACGCCGCACGAATTATTCGGCCGCTACTGGATGCGATGCAGACCACACCGGCCTTCGTCTATCTGGTGCCCATTGTCATGCTGTTTGGTATTGGTAATGTGCCCGGCGTGGTGGTGACGATAATCTTTGCCCTGCCGCCCATCGTCCGCCTGACTATCTTGGGTATCAAGCAGGTGCCGGAAGACCTCATTGAAGCGGCGGAATCCTTCGGGGCCAATCCGCGCCAATTATTGTTCAAAGTCCAGTTACCACTGGCGATGCCGACCATCATGGCGGGTGTCAACCAGACCTTAATGCTCGCATTGTCGATGGTGGTAATTGCTTCAATGATTGCCGTAGGGGGCTTGGGCCAGATGGTACTGCGCGGTATTGGTCGCCTTGATATGGGGCTGGCCGCTGTCGGTGGTGTCGGTATCGTGATCCTGGCGATTATCCTCGACCGCCTGACTCAATCATTAGGCCGTGACCGCCGCAGCAAAGGCATTGGCCGCTGGTATGCCACCGGCCCTATCGGGCTTATGACCAAACCATTTTTAAATACCAAGTAATTTCAACTTATTGCGCCGAATTTAAGCGTAATTGTCGCAGACAGTTTGAACACGGACAGCGCGCAATCACCGCAGCGTACACGTAGTACGTGAGGATGATGAGCACTGCCCAGGTTCAAACTGGCAAGTAAAATAGCTTAAAAGGGGAAAATTATGCGTAAGACAGGAATTTGGGTGTTAGCCCTCACCGCACTGGTCAGCACTCAGTTATCCGCCGCAGAATTACCGGGCAAAGGCGTTACTGTCCAACCGCTGCAAAGCACCATTTCGGAAGAAACCTTCCAGACCTCACTGGTCAATAAAGCGCTGGAGAAGCTCGGTTACGACGTCCAGCCCACCAAAGAAGTGGATTACAATGTCGCTTACTCTTCCATTGCCGCAGGTGATGCCACTTATTTGGCAGTAAACTGGGATCCGCTACATAATGACCAATATGCGGCCGCCGGTGGCGATGCTAAATTCTACCGTCAGGGTAACTTTATTGAAGGGCTGGCGCAGGGGTATTTGATTGACAAAAAAACCGCCGATAAATACCACATCACCAACATTGAGCAGTTAAAAGATCCGAAAATCGCCAAATTGTTTGATGCGAATAATGATGGCAAGGCCGATCTCACTGGCTGTAACCCGGGTTGGGGTTGTGAAGCTCCGATTAACCACCAAATCCAAGCTTATGGCTTAAGCGACACGGTAACCCATAATCAGGGTAACTATGCCGCGATGATTGCCGATACCATCACGCGTTACAAAGAAGGCAAGCCAATCCTGTATTACACTTGGACGCCGTATTGGGTCAGTGACGTGCTGGTTCCCGGTCGTGATGTGGTGTGGTTACAGGTGCCATTCTCTTCCCTGCCGGATAAAACTATCGACACCCAGCTTTCTAATGGCGCGAACTACGGCTTCCCGCCGAGTGTGATGCATATCGTCGCCAACAAAAAATGGGCCGAAGCTAACCCTGCTGCCGCCAAGTTGTTCTCCATCATAAAATTATCAATTAATGATGTGAATGCCCAGAACATGCGGATGCATGCCGGTGAATCTTCAGATGCCGATATTGAACGCCATGTGAATGGTTGGATCCAAGCTCATCAGGCAACCTTTGACGGCTGGGTGAAAACTGCCGCTGAAGCGGGTAATGCGAAAGCTACGCAGTAAATTCTAAATGGGTTTATTGATCTGTTACCCAAGGGGGAGTTCTATTATTTTTCCCCCAGCGGCTTCAAGTGCCAAGGGTATACCCAAAGTAATTGGAGTTGCAGGTAGGCAGCAAGCGAATGCATCCCAATGAGCTTACACCGGTAAGTGAGCGTAGCTAACACCCCTGCGGCTTCAAGTGCCAAGAGTATACCCAAAGTAATTGGAGTCGCAGGTAGGCAGCAAGTGAATGCATCCCAATGAGCTTACACCGGTAAGTGATTTGGGTAAGTGAGCGTAGCTAACACCCCTGCGGCTTCAAGTACGAAGGGTATAGATACAACGAAGCCCTGAGTTAGCAATAACTCAGGGCTTCTGAATGTTGGCGGTGCGGACGGGACTCGAACCCGCGACCCCCGGCGTGACAGGCCGGTATTCTAACCGACTGAACTACCGCACCACGCTGCTGTTCCGGTTAAGAACGACTCGAATATTACGGATGCAATGCAATCTCGTCAATACTTTTTCCAGTAAAATAAGCCGTTTGCACAGTTTTCCATCTGGATGCCGTTTTATTCTGCGTTCGCACCGTCTTCAGTCTCAAGTGGCATGCGCCATAAGCAGCTACCGCCCTTTTTCATCACCAAATCCAGACGAGATTCATGAGCGGCGATTTCCTCTTCAGCGGCATAAATTATTTTCAACCCAGATGCTGGGCGAGTAATGCGCTGGATGTCATCCGAGGAGTTATTCTGCGACTGATCCCCCTCCATTGAAAAAGAAAGTGACGTCTGGCCGCCGGTCATCGCCAGATAAACTTCCGCCAAAATTTCGGCATCGAGTAACGCGCCGTGCAATGTCCGCTTGGTATTATCTATCAGGTAGCGGTCACACAGCGCATCAAGGTTATTTCGCTTGCCGGGGAACAGGCGGCGCGCCAGCAACAAGCTGTCAGTGATGGTGCAGAAGGTTTCCGTTTTCGGAATGTCCTGCTGCAACATGCGGAATTCATAATCCATAAAACCGATATCAAACACCGCGTTATGGATGACTAACTCTGCACCACGGATAAACTCAAGAAACTCCGGAGCTATATCTGCAAAAGTAGGCTTATCCGCCAAAAACTCATCACTAATACCATGGACACCGTAAGCTTCTGGGTCTACCAGCCGGTCAGGTTTGATATAAACATGGAAATTTCTGCCGGTCAGACGGCGGTTGATCACTTCAACGGCGCCGATCTCAATAATCTTATGGCCTTCATAATGAACGCCCAGCTTATTCATACCGGTGGTTTCAGTATCCAGAACAATCTGTCTGGTAGGGGTACCTTGCATATTGCCAGTGCTCATAGCGCTCGTTTATGTCAGACTTAACGTTTAATGAAACAGATAGGAAGAGTCTACCAGAGATGACTAAACAGGTAGAAATTTTCACCGATGGATCTTGCCTTGGCAATCCTGGCCCCGGTGGTTACGGCGCAATTTTGCGTTACAAGCAACATGAAAAAACCTTTAGCGCGGGCTATTTCCTGACCACAAACAACCGCATGGAGCTAATGGCCGCTATCGTAGCATTGGAGGCGTTGACCTCACCTTGTGAAGTCACACTCAGCACCGACAGCCAATATGTACGCCAGGGTATTACTCAGTGGATTCATAACTGGAAAAAGCGCGGCTGGAAAACCACTGACCGCAAACCGGTGCGTAATGTCGATTTATGGCAACGCCTTGATTTGGCTATCCAAACTCACGTAATTCAATGGGAGTGGGTCAAAGGCCATGCCGGTCATCCTGAAAACGAACGCTGCGATGAATTGGCGCGCGAAGGCGCAAATTCACCGACGATGGAAGATACCGGGTATATCCCTAATTAATGCGTCACTGCCAACTCAGGGTTGATCACGATAGCTTTTGGTCGCACCTACCGCCCGGCTGAACCAGGGTTTACGTGCGCCGAACTTCATCGGATTAAACGTCAATGGGATAGTGCGTTTACGAGCAACAATCAAACTGACACAACCCAATGCCGGCAGATGGGTGCTGATAAAGCGCCCACCTTCTTTATGCCACGGCAACACATGAAAACGCGACAGATGTAAAACTTCATAATTCAGTAAACTCAACCAGTCCAACAAGCGCATCTGAGTAAACATGCGGCTAACATGGGGTTGTCGCTGGCGTAATAACGGCACCAGTTTCCCAGCCCCTAATAGACTCATGGGATTAAAGTTGCTGATAACCAGCCAGCCGTCATCAATCAGCACCCGGTCCACCTCACGTAAAATGCGGTGCGGATCAGCGGCATAGGCTAAAGTATGGGAAAGTAAGCAAGCATCCACAGATTTTTCAGCAAAAGGTAACTGATATGGGCTGGCAAGCACCTGCATATTTTTGCCCTGCTCCCCCACATTCACCTGATGGGAGATTGCGCATTTATCGCTAGCGATTTCAGCGCTCAAATGGCCTATCTTCAATAAGTGGAAACCAAAGAATTTCGGCCACCAGGGCTGCAATTGCTGCTCAATCGCCGCACGATAATACTCTCCCCAAGGTAACTCAGCCCAAGATGCGGGTGCATCAATCTTTTGGCGTGTTTGTGCTGGTTTCATGTTTTAACGTCTTCTTTCAAACTGTTGCCAATAAAAGAGGTATCTAATGAATCTTATCAGCATTCCGGCATTGCAAGACAATTACATTTGGTTATTGGCCGACGAACAAAAACACTGTGTCATTGTGGACCCCGGAGAATCAGCTCCCGTGCTGGCAGCTCTGAGCCAAGGCCAGTACCTTCCTCAGGCCATCTTATTGACCCATCACCATCACGATCACGTCGGTGGAGTCGCAGATTTACGCCGCCATTACCCCAACATTCCGGTCTATGGGCCACAAGAAACTGCGAATAAAGGTGCGACAATTATTGTAAATGGGGGTGATAACCTGACCATTAGCGGCCAAAAATACCAAGTTATTGCCGTTCCTGGCCACACACTGGGGCATATCGCATACTACAGCGAACCTTATCTTTTCTGTGGTGATACGCTATTTTCCGCGGGCTGTGGCAGACTATTTGAAGGCACTCCGGCGCAAATGTACACGTCTATTCAACAGCTCGCGCAACTCCCTGACGAAACCTTAATTTGCAGCGCGCATGAATATACTCTCGCAAATCTTAAGTTTGCCCGTTTTATTCTGCCCTCCGATCAAGACATTGCCACATATCAGCAGGAAATCATGCAATTACGGGCAAAACACCTGCCTAGCTTACCCGTAAAATTGCAAATTGAGAGGAAAATTAATGTTTTTTTACGCTGCAATGACATTGATTTACAAAGAAAAATAGGCGTAATGTCACCACCAGACTCACTTGTCTCAGTTTTTTCCGAATTACGTGCACAGAAAGACCGCTTCTGAGCTTTTAGTTGTGTTTTTTATCGAAGCAAAGTATGATTGCTCGTCTTTTAAGCAACTACATTGACACACACATGAAGACCAAAGCGATATTTCTCGCCTCAGTCTTGCTTGTTGGGTGCCAGACGTCCAAGACGGGCGTTCAGGCTCCTGTACAGCATGCACAGAGTTTGTCTTCGGCAGGTCAAGAAAGTGAAGCAGGAGAGTACACAAATAGCGCCCGAGAGGGTAGCGCGCGATGGCTGGATAGTGAAAGTGGCCTCGCGCAGCAAGATTTGTGGAACTTCATTAGCGACGAGCTGAAGATGAAGGTTCCGGAAAATTCTCGGATCCGTGAACAGAAGCAAAAATACTTAAAAAATAAGAGCTATCTCCACGATGTAACATTACGGGCAGAGCCGTACATGTACCTGATAGTCGAGCAAATTAAGAAACGTAAGATGCCGATGGAGCTGGTACTGCTACCCATAGTGGAGAGCGCTTTTGACCCACACGCGACATCATCCGCCAACGCCGCAGGGCTGTGGCAGATAGTGCCAAGTACCGGTCGAAATTATGGCTTGAAACAAAACCAATGGTATGACGGCCGCAGAGATGTAGTGGCTTCTACCAAAGCAGCGCTTGATATGATGGAGCGCCTGAACAAAATGTTTGACGGTGACTGGTTGTTAACAGTCGCTGCGTATAACAGTGGTGAAGGCAGAGTCATGCAGGCGGTGAAAGCAAATAAGGCAAAGGGTAAACCGACGAACTTTTGGGCATTGTCGCTTCCTCGAGAAACGTCAATTTATGTTCCAAAAATGCTGGCCTTGGGTGATTTAATCAAGAACAGCAAAAAGTACGGTATAAACTTGCCTGACACCGACAAAGACCGTGCATTAGCGCGGGTTGATGTTGGTCAGCAGATAGAGCTAACTCAGGCGGCTGAGATGGCGGGGATGTCACTGACAAAGTTGAAATCCTTTAATTCTGGGTATAAGCGCAATGTAACGGCACCAGTTGGACACGGTCCTCGTTATATTATGTTGCCGAAATCCCATGCTGAGCAGCTTAAAGATTCATTGGCAGATACTGATATTGCCGCAGTTCAACCAACCAAGTTGGCACAGAACAGCACAAAGTCAGCATCAAACTCGCAGTATAAAGTTCGCCCCGGCGACACCTTATCTACGATTGCCAAGCGGTTGAATATCAAGACCAGCGATTTGCAGAGTTGGAACAACTTACGTGCCAAGAGCACCTTAAAAGTTGGGCAAACCCTGCAACTGGCAAGCAATACAACTAGCAGCAACAGCATCACCTATCAAGTTCGTAAAGGTGATTCCTTTGCCAGTATTGCCAAGCGTCACGGTGTAAACACCGACGATGTGATGCGATGGAATTCGGTAGTCAGCAAAGCTAATAAATTGCTGCCAGGTTTGAAATTGACGCTGTTCGTTAACGGCAAATCAACCCCGGACGCATAAAGTCAGAATCGCTATTAAAGCTGTTAAAAAGCACCTTTCGGGGTGCTTTTTTTATGGCAGAAACTCAACCAGAAGCGGATTATGATCAGAGGCTCGCGTCACTAATACCGAGGCATCTGCCAGCGTAAGGCCACGGTAAAAAACGAAATCGAGAGGCTTACCAAAAGCGCGGCTACGATTATCTGTAGGAAACTCAACTTCTTCCAGACCCGAATCTTGAGCAAAACACTGTAATGCGTTAACCCGCTGACGACTCCAGGCATTGAAATCCCCAGCCAGTATAACCGGGCCACGGTGCATAGCAATTTGCTCTCCAATCGGCTCTAACTGTTTACTGTAAACATCGACACCAATACTGAAATTCACGGCATGAATATTCACGACCATCAATAACCGGCCATCATGAATGGGATAAACGGTGACTAGTGCCGACTTAGACAAGCGCAGCAGTGGTTCTCGCTCTCGCAATGGGCAACAGTAGACTGGGTGAGTGGCTGCTAACGTCATTACACCAGAGGGGTGCTGAGGCAACGCAAAGGCTGGAACCTGATCTGCCGCCTGATAATGGGACGTAGCAAACCTCACCAGTTCGGGTGTTGTTTGTGCTTCTTGCAGTAGCATCAGTTGCGCATCACGCCCGAACTCTTTGAGTACAGATAGCCACTCAGCTCGCTGTTGCTTAAAGATATTCCACACCATCACCCGTAGAAATTCCGTGGTTGGCAAAGGGGCGCCTGGAGGTAACCCTTGCCCCAATAATTTAGTAGAGCCAGGGAAAATCTGTTCAACCGGTTGACCTGCAACATACCGCATTGCATATGTTCGTTTCGGCACTTTGATGGCCTATTCCTTATTCGAAATCACTCTGGCTTGTAAGATTACCGCAGTGGATTGTTCACTGATTATACGCCCAGATGTTCCGGTCAGTAATGTCTTTTACCTATATTGCTTTTTTGATATTGGGATGCTCAAGGATAGATTCAATCTATGTTATTCATAATGCACTAATAAGACTTCTATTAACAAAGAAGCCCGCAATGCGGGCTAAAAGTGGAAACTAGCTTGTAGCAACCTGAATCGAGTGTTTTTTATCCAGCTTACCGCTTAGTCTGACCAATAATAATGCAGCGATGACGATAACCCCACCGATCCATGGTGTCTGCGCTAAACCAACGCGAGTAACCGCCTGCCCACCAAGAATTGACCCTAATGCAATACCGACGTTAAATGCTGCGATATTCAAACCAGAGGCGACATCAACCGCATGTGGTGTATATTCTTCCGCCTTTTGCACCACATAAACCTGTAAGCCTGGGACATTACCGAAGGCGAAAATACCCATAATTAACAAGGTGAACAATGCTGCAACACTGTGGCTGGCACTGAACTGGAAAACAAATAACAAACCAGCCAATGCAGTAAAGATAAAACTCAAAGCAGGCACTGCACCATAGCGATCGGCCAGTTTCCCTCCCCAGATATTACCAATCGCGACTGACACCCCATACGCCAACAAAATCCAGCTCACGGCAGCAGCCGAGAAGCCCGCCAACTCTTGCATGACCGGAGCAAGGAAAGTAAACATGGTAAAGAAACCGCCGTATCCTAATGCCGTAATGGCATAAATCAGCAATAAACGTGGGTGGGTAAGTACCTGAAACTGTTGCTTTATCGTGGCTGAAGCTTTATTCGGAATATGACTCGGCACCAAAATAGCACTGGCGATAATGGCAATAATCCCAATAAGTGATACTGCAAGAAAAGTTTCACGCCAGCCAAAATGCTGTCCAATAAATGTCCCTAACGGAACCCCAGTCACCAGTGCGACAGTCAAGCCGCCAAACATAATAGCGATAGCCGAGGCGGCCTTCTCTTTGGGCACCAGGCTGGTTGCGATGGTCGAACCGATTGAGAAAAATACCCCGTGGGCCAAACCAGTTAATAGACGGGCGACAACCAATGATTCATAACCCGGTGATTGCCACGCTAATAAGTTACCTAACGTGAACAAAACCATAAGACCAATCAATAACATTTTACGAGGAATCCGCCCTGTTAATGCAGTCAGCACCGGAGCACCAATAGCCACCCCCAATGCGTAAATCGAGACTAATAAACCGGCGGAAGGGACAGAAACGCTCAGTTGTTCGGCGATCGTCGGCACCAGTCCGACAATCACAAATTCTGTGGTACCAATAGCGAATGCACTGATGGTCAGTGCCAGTAAAGCGAGCGGCATTATCAACTCCAGAAAACAGTTAATGAAAAAACAAGTCAATTTGATAGCGGCTATTATGTGCCTATGTTTAAATGACAAAAATGCTCAAAATATCAAAATATTCTTGCTGGAGTGGCAATAATGAAAGCAAACTCAGATGAACTGATTACCTTTGTAACAGTGGTGGAATGTGGCAGCTTCAGCCGTGCAGCAGAGCAGCTCGAACAAGCAAATTCAGTAGTAAGCCGAACAGTAAAGAAGCTGGAGAATAAGCTGGGTGTCACTTTACTCAATCGCACCACCCGGCAAATCAGCCTGACTCAAGAAGGTGAGCACTATTTTCGGCGAGTACAAAATATTTTGCGGGAGATGGCGAGTGCGGAAAATGAATTGTTAGACAATCAATTGAATCCTAAAGGATTACTTCGTATTGATGCCTCTACTCCAGTGGTACTGCATATTATCGCGCCATTAATGGCTGAGTTTCGTCAGCGCTACCCTTTGGTGACTTCATCGCTGGTTTCGTCTGAGACATTCATTAATCTTATTGAGAGAAAAGTAGATATTGCTATCAGGGTGGGGACTTTACAGGACTCAACTTTGCGAGCCAGAAAACTAATGACCAGTTATCGCCATATTCTAGCGTCACCGGCATACTTGAAGCAGCATGGTACGCCACAGACAGCAGCGGATTTGCAGTATCATTTATGCTTAGGGTTTAATGATTTACCCACATTAAATCGCTGGCCTTTAGCTGGAGCTGATGGGCAACTTTATGAAATTAATTCAGATTTGACATCAAATAATGGAGAAACGCAGCGCCGCCTGTGTCTTGAGGGGAATGGCATCGCCTGTCTATCAGATTTCATGATCCAGCAGGATCTACAACGTGGAGATTTGATACCGATACTCCAAGAGCACACTTTGCCAGTCGCAATGCCAATTAATGCCGTGTATTACAGTGACCAGGCTGTCAGTAATCGACTGCGCTGTTTTATTGATTTTATCAATGAACGCCTGATATCAATTAGCCCTACAATATAAAAAACCACCCCATGTGAGGTGGCTCAGTTTATTGCTGGAAGTGGTTAGTCCCACTTTGGTGCCAGGCCATCAGGGCTTACCAAGCGCTCCTCGCGATCTAGCGTAGCAATTAGTGTCATATCTTCTGCGCTTAGGCGTAAATCACGAGCTAACAGATTGCTGGCTAAATTAGCCACTTTAGTTGATGAAGGAATAACACTGTAGCCCAATTGCAATGCCCAGCTTAAAATGACCTGTGCAGGTGTGGCCCCGTGCTGCTCAGCAATGGTCTTGATGATAGGCTCTTCTAATGCTTTGCCATAAGCCAGTGTCATATAAGAAGTTATTGTAATGCCATTTATCTGAGCGAACTCAACAACCTTACGGTTTTGCAATAATGGGGATAATTCAATTTGGTTAGTTGCGATTTCCTCACCCCCCACTGCTGCTATAGCCTGTCGCATTAAATCAATGGTGAAGTTAGAGATACCAATCTGGCGAGTTAATCCCAACTCTTTGGCTTTCATTAGCTCAGCCATAAACTCAGCAACAGAGACTTCATCATTTGGTGACGGCCAGTGAATCAATGTTAAATCTACATAATCGGTTTTCAGCTTCTGTAAACTCTCTTGCAGGCTCGGAATTAATTTCCCTTGCGCTAAGTTCGCAATCCAAATCTTGGTCGTGATGAACAACTCATCACGTTTTACACCACTTTCTGCTATAGCTTGGCCAACTGCGGCTTCATTTTCATATATTTGTGCTGTATCGATTGCACGATAGCCTAATTTCAATGCTTGGCTAACTGAATCAATAACAACTTGATCTTGAAGACGAAAAGTTCCAAGGCCGAATGCAGGTATGCTCATTATAATTCCTTATTTTTGATAGTAAGTTTGTATTGAATAGTAATTAAGAATTTTCATTCAGTCGTAAATCATGGGATTAATGAAAAACTAAATTAATTATGACAAGAGTTTTACCAACAAAAAATGGTGTATTAGGCATAATACTTTTGAATATAAATCAAATATCATACTCAATAAGCTAAATACATTCAGTTAAAGGGAGTTATATGTCCAGTGTATCAGTGGGATATTCAGTGACTAAGATAAGGGGATGCTTAGGAATAGGAAATCTAGAGAGGAAGAGGCAAAAATATTAACAACTGTCGAAATGCAAAAAGACCCTGAATCTTAGATTCAGGGTCTTTGCAATAAGTGGCGGAACGGACGGGGCTCGAACCCGCGACCCCCTGCGTGACAGGCAGGTATTCTAACCAACTGAACTACCGCTCCACCGATTCTTTTACGTGTATCTTCCCGATACTTACCCTTAAGGGGCCAGCGCTCCGCGCTGTGCAAAACCGCCTCCGGCGATTTTGTCAGTTACCAGATGTCATTCTGATAACTCGTGTTTGATGCCTGGCAGTGTCCTACTCTCGCATGGGGAGACCCCACACTACCATCGGCGCTACGGCGTTTCACTTCTGA
>NZ_CABHXX010000065.1 GCF_902170565.1 Yersinia thracica | reverse complement strand
CATTTATATAATGACAGTAAGTAACTAATAAAACCTCCAATTAATAAAGCTAAAATATATAGTTAAACCAACTTCTTCGCCAAATCCTCTGCCCTAGGATGATAGTATCTCATCAGCATTCTAGGGTCTTTGTGGCCAGTTATTTTTGTGAGTTCGTGCATAGGAAAGATTTCAGCCAGGCGTGAGGTGGCTTCATGGCGTAAATCGTGGAATCGCAAATCCAGTAAATAATCTGAGTTGGCTTTCTTTCCTGAAGCAGCACATTCTTGCTCATACAGTTTACGAGCGCGCTTTCTGGCTCTATCGAATGCACAGCTTATTGCGTCAACTCGAGCTTTAAATACCCGATCATCAGTTGAATTCTCGTCCTCTTCCCTGGCCTCCGCGATAATCTTTAACTTTTCTAATACTGCTACCGCTTTTGAAGAAAGCGGCACATCACGCGAATCGCCATTTTTTGTCTTAGGCAAGTGAGCGACACGCAGCTTTAAATCGACATATTTCCAGCGTAACCCAACAATTTCACCACGTCGCATAGCCGTTTCCAACGCCAGGCAAACCGCTGATGGCAATATCGGAGATTGAGTATTGGTAACAATCCGCTCGATTTCGTCCTGAGCGGTGTTTCTTGGCGTTTTAACCTCATTACCCAATTCATCTACGGCTGAAACGGCCTCAACAGCTATACGCCGTGTACGGGCATTATCGGGCTGGGGTTTGCGGATCAGATCAACAGGATTAATCAGGCTTTCCATTCCCCACTCTTTGCGGGAAATATTAAATAAGTGAGAAAGCAGAGATAGGCGGCGTAGCACCGTGGCCGGCGCATAGTCTTTTAACCATTCGTCTCTTAATTTGGCAACATCGGCACTACGAATACTGGCCATATAACATCTGGCTAATGGTTGCCGCTTAAAGATGCGGATAATAGACCTATCTTGCACCGCTCCCTTTTTGTTGGTGACAATTTCATTCTCATAACGCACTAACGAGTCATATAGCGTTGTCGATTCCGATTCGCTACGACTAAGCCACACGCCGCGAGCCATTTCCGACTCAACCATTTTTGCCCAGGCATCAGCCTCGGCTTTGGTATTAAACGTTTTAGTTTGTGACGGGAAGCCACGTTTACGGATTTGAGTTTCCCATTGATAGGCACCACGCTTGCGGATCGTCGCCATTCTGCACTCTTTTATTTCTAATTGTGGCAAGAGTGTGGCAAAAAAGATTTTATTTATCTATGCGCATGGATAAGTTATGGCAAATAAGGTCGATTTGAGGAGAGAAAAACAGCAGAAAATAGAAAAGTTGGCGGCTAAAAACTTTGAGACAAAGGCCAAAATCACCTTATCTATTGCTCGGTCATTTCGGCCAGTGGCGCTATCGAATTAAAAGTGAATTTAAAATTAATACTCTTTAAATTCAACCCACTAACCCCTCAATACTCCTGATCCACAATCAACCGTTTGCCCAGCATGATGCTGTCTTGGGTTTCGTAATCCAGCTTTTCATACATGCCGATCACTGCATCATTGTCTTCGCGCACCATGATATTGAGCTTCGGGCAGCCGCGGGCAATGAGTTTCTTCTCAAGGCGGCTGATCAGCGCATTGGCAAAGCCACGACCACGAAAATCAGGATGAACACCCAGATAATAAGCAGAACCTCGGTGACCGTCATAGCCGCCCATCACCGAGCCAACAATCGCGCCGCTGACTTCCGCTACCAGGAACAATTCGGGGTCATGATTCAGCTTACGCTCAATATCCATTTCTGGATCGTTCCATGGCCGCAATAAGTCGCAATGCTCCCACAGCAGAATCACTTCTTCAAAATCGCCTTGCTGAAATACGCGGATTTCCATGGATATTCGCACCCTTGAGTAAAATGAATATGCTGATTATTACGCCTTATTATATCACGCAATAATAAAGTGATATTTCCCATAGTGATAGTCTGTAATGATATTTGAGAAGATCCGGATAAATCTCGCCGAAATCCTACCATTCAGCACTCATCCGCACCGAGAGTACAACAATGGCGGTAAATCGGGGTATACTTGGCTCCTGATAATTTCCCGGCTACTAGAACCTTTCTGATGAATTTACCCGATACAGACCAAATCAAAACTTACCTGCTGGGTTTGCAGGATAAAATCTGTGCTGCACTGGCTCAAGCCGATGGCAGCGCTGAATTCACAGAGGAAAATTGGGTTCGTGAGGAAGGCGGTGGTGGCCGCAGTCGGGTATTGGTCAAGGGGGCGGTCTTCGAGCAAGCTGGCGTTAACTTCTCGCATGTGTCAGGCGCGGCATTACCCGCATCTGCTACAGCACATCGCCCTGAACTAGCTGGTCGCAGTTTTCAGGCACTGGGCGTGTCACTGGTCATTCATCCGAACAGCCCTTATTTGCCTACCAGCCATGCTAATGTGCGCTTTTTTATTGCTGAAAAACCCGGCGAGAATCCCGTGTGGTGGTTTGGCGGCGGCTTTGATTTAACCCCCTTCTATGGTTTTGAAGAAGATGCGGTTCACTGGCATAAAACCGCCAATGAGCTGTGCCAACCCTTTGGTGAGCAAATCTATCCGCGCTATAAAAAATGGTGCGATGATTATTTTTATATTAAGCACCGCAATGAAGCCCGTGGTATTGGTGGCCTGTTCTTCGACGATTTAAACAGCCCCGATTTTGCTACCTGTTTCAATTTTACTCAGGCGGTCGGCAATGGTTTTCTTGATGCCTATATGCCGATTGTTGCACGGCGCAAAGCACTGAGTTGGGGTGAACGCGAGCGCGAATTCCAGCTTTATCGCCGTGGCCGCTATGTTGAGTTTAATCTGGTCTGGGACCGTGGCACACTATTCGGCCTGCAAACCGGCGGTCGCACAGAGTCTATTTTAATGTCCCTACCGCCACTGGTGCGCTGGGAATATAATTATCAACCGACAGCAGATAGCGCTGAAGCGGCACTGTACCGCGATTTTCTACCAGTCAAAGACTGGTTGGCCGCAGGAGAACATCACTGATGCAAATTTGGGTTGATGCGGACGCCTGTCCGAATGTCATTAAGGACGTGTTATTTCGTGCCGCAGACAGAACCGGCATGATGGTCACACTGGTGGCGAATCAGCCACTCAAAACACCGCCCTCGAAGTTTATCCGCACCTTACAGGTGGCTTCCGGCTTTGATGTGGCCGATAACGAAATCGTGCAGCGCGTCGAAAAAAACGACTTAGTGATCACCGCCGATATTCCGCTGGCGGCAGAAGTGATTGAAAAAGGGGGAATTGCGCTAAACCCTCGCGGTGAGCGTTATACCCCGGATACCATTCGTGAGCGGTTGAATATGCGCGACTTTATGGACACCATGCGCGCCAGTGGTATTCAAACCGGCGGCCCCAATACCTTAAATCAGCGGGATCGCCAGCAATTTGCCAATGAGCTGGATAAGTGGTTACAGCAGGCACGCAACCAAGAAAAATAAGCACGAGAGTGATGGATACTGCAACACCAAGAAAAAGAGCATTACTCAAAGTCATTGGCGTTGCAGCAAGACAGCAAGCAAACTCATCCCGATGAGCTTACACAGGTAAGTGATTCGGGTGAGCGAGCGCTGCTAACACAGCTGCGGCGTCAAGGACGAAGAGCAATTGCCTCTACCACCGCCAACGCCACCATATTCACAATTCGGCGCACCGAAGCAATCGGCGTCAGAATATGCACCGGTTTTGCTACCCCCATCAGCACTGGCCCTACTGTTACGCCCTCTGAAGAAGTGACGCGCAGCAAGTTATAACTGATTCGCGCCGCTTCCATATTAGGCATAATCAGCACGTTAGCCGCCCCTTTCAGTGGGCTGTCCGGCATCAGGTTATGACGGATACTCTCCACCAGCGCCGCGTCACCGTGCATTTCACCGTCAATCTCCAGTTCAGGTGCCATCTGATTCACCAACTCCAGAGTACGGCGCATTTTACGGGCTGCCGGGCAATTCGAGGTACCAAAACTTGAATGAGACAATAACGCCACTTTTGGCTCAATACCAAAACGGCGCACAGTTTCAGCCGCCATCAAGGTGATTTCGGCTAACTGCTCTGGCGTAGGGTCATCATTGACGTAAGTGTCAGCGATAAACGTGTTACCGGTGGGTAACAGCAGCGCATTCATTGCGCCCGCCACATGCGCACCCGCGCGGAAACCGAAGACTTTCTCGACCACATCATAATGCTCATGATAAGTGCCAATGGTGCCGCAAATCATCGCATCGGCTTCGCCCCGATGAACCATGATGGAGCCAATCAGTGTTGGGTTGCCAATCACGGCGCGGCGCGCCTGTTCCTGTGAAACGCCACGGCGCTTCATGATTTGATAGTATTCATGCCAATAATCTTTAAAGCGCGGATCAGATTCATTATTGACCACTTCGAAGTCTTTCCCAGCAGTCATTTGCAGGCCCAATTTCTTCAACCGGGTCTCAATCACACTCGGGCGACCAATCAAGATGGGATACGCCAACCCTTGAGAAATCAGCTCTTGAGTAGCATGTAATACGCGCTCTTCTTCCCCTTCAGCCAACACCACTCGCTTCATCTCTTTTTTCGCCTGCGAGAAAATCGGCTTCATAAACAGGTTGGTTTTATAGACAAATTCCGACAGTTTTTCGATGTAAGCGCTAAAGTCAGTGATTGGACGAGTGGCCACACCAGATTCCATAGCCGCTTTCGCCACCGCCGGTGCAATTTTCACAATCAAGCGCGGGTCGAATGGTTTAGGAATGATGTATTCAGGGCCAAAGGAAAGATCTTGTTCACCATAGGCGGATGCCACCACGTCACTCTGCTCAGCCAGCGCCAGATCGGCAATAGCATGCACACAAGCCAGTTTCATCTCTTCGTTAATGGTGGTCGCGCCCACATCCAATGCACCACGGAAGATAAACGGGAAGCAGAGTACGTTGTTGACCTGATTCGGATAATCCGAGCGGCCAGTGCAGATAATCGCATCTGGGCGCACCGCTTTGGCTAATGGCGGTAAAATTTCAGGTTCCGGGTTCGCCAGCGCCAGAATCAGCGGGCTAGGTGCCATGGTTTTGACCATGTCTTGCGTAAGCACACCGGGGCCGGAGCAGCCGAGGAATATATCCGCACCCGGCATAGCATCGCCCAGTGTGCGCTGGCCATTATCTTCAATCGCGTAAGCCGCTTTAGTTTCCGCCATATTGGCTTCACGGCCTTTATAAATCACGCCCTTGGAATCACATGCTGTGATGTTGTGTGGCTTTAATCCCAGAGCGACCAGCAAGTTCAAGCAAGCAATGGATGCCGCCCCAGCCCCAGAGACCACCAATTTCACATCACTAATATCTTTCTTCACCACCCGCAAGCCGTTGAGCACCGCCGCGGTACAGATAATCGCCGTGCCATGTTGGTCATCATGGAACACTGGGATTTTCATGCGCTCGCGCAGTTTCTTCTCAATATAAAAGCATTCCGGTGCTTTGATATCTTCCAGATTGATACCGCCAAAGGTGGGTTCCAGCGAAGCAATAATGTCGATCAGTTTGTCAGGATCGAGTTCATCTATTTCAATATCAAACACATCAATACCGGAGAACTTCTTGAACAGAACCCCTTTCCCCTCCATCACCGGTTTACCCGCTAATGCGCCAATATTACCCAGCCCCAGCACCGCGGTACCGTTCGAAATAACCGCGACCAAGTTCCCGCGCGCAGTATATTTATAGGCGGCCAGTGGGTCGGCAGCAATTTCCAGACAGGGGGCAGCAACACCCGGAGAATAAGCTAGCGCCAAATCCCGTTGGGTGGCTAGCGGTTTGGTTGGCGACACCTGAATTTTCCCTGGAGTAGGATATTGGTGAAAATCAAGCGCACTCTGTTTCAATTGTTCGTCCATCGTAGGTTCCCTTTGCTTTTATGCTTTGAGGTGGTAGAGAACCAGTATAGTGAGTGAATTATCACAATCTATGAAGCAGGCCATACTCTGCATAACATTTTTGCATCAACAGAAGAATTTACTTATCAATCAGGGGGGATAATCAACAATCAGGGATAAAGTGCCGCGAAATCACGGCAACAACATAGCGCTGTAATCTACATAAGAAGATTATTAATTTAATAAGCCGTGGAGTTGTGCATACTGCAACAGCATAATGGTTTTGCCGTCTTTAATTCGGCCATCCGCCATCATGGCAATGGCTTCAGTGAACGGCAACTCCACCACCTCAATGACCTCGTCTTCCACACCGACATCATCGGTGATTTTCTGATCCGGATGATATTCAGCGGCAAAGAAATGAATAATTTCAGTCACTCCACCCGGCGACATATAAGCCTCAAACAGTTTTTGTACTTTATCGACCTGATAACCGGTCTCTTCAACCGCTTCACGGCGAATACATTCTTCCGGTGAGTCGTTATCCAGCAAACCGGCACAGGTTTCCAGCAACATACCGTCGGAATTACCGTTTACATAGGTTGGCATGCGAAATTGGTTAGTCAGCACTACAGAGCCATTGGAGCGGTTATATAACAGAATAGTCGCGCCATTCCCCCGGTCATACACTTCACGAGTCTGTTGTACGGGAGTTCCATTATTGGTTATTAAATCAAAGGTATATTTATATAGTTTGAACCAGTTTTTTGATAACAGCTCTTTTTGGATATTTTCAATTTTGACTGACATAGCACCTTCTTTAGCGGACTAACAATAATTAGCGTAATCTTTCACTGGCCAGTTTATAAACCTCACTACGCTCTCTTTTTCCTACTGCAACCACAGCCACTATCAAAATATCATCAATAACTTCATACAATAGCCGGAAACCTGATGAACGTAATTTAATTTTGTAACAGTCTTTCATCCCACGGAGTTTAGCACTTTCAATATGTGGATTACCGCTGCACTTTTTTAATTTTTTGGCGAACTGCTGTTGTATCGTCTTATCCAGTTTGTGCCATTCCTTTAGCGCTTCTTCTCTGAACTTAACGATATAGATCATAAATAGTTTTCCAAATCAATATCATGAAGTGGTTGGTTACGACGGTCATTAACCAACTTAGCCAATTCATGATCGTCAAGCGCTTCCATTATTTGTTCATAAAGTTCAGCAGGCACACAATAAAATGCCGGTTGATTACGGTTCAGGATAGCAACAGGGAAACCCGCTCCGGCATTCACTGTTGCCATGGGATTTTTCTTCAGTTCACTGACACTCGCGCTAGTGTCTGACAAAATTATACTTGGCATAAGCACCTCAATAAGACCAGTTAACAGGTCTTATCATGCAAAAGAATACCTAATATAGCAATAAAAAATGCCCTGTCGACACGCAGTCCACAGAGCATTTGATTCGGGTTCACGAGCGCAGCCACCCCCCTGCGGCTTCAAGTATCAAAGAGATACCCAAAGTCATTGAAATTGCAGGGTATTAGAAACCGGTCGGCACATCCTTCATATCCGGCAACTTATGGGCAATACCTTTATGGCAATCGATACAGGTTTTACCTGCTTCAATGGCTTTACTGTGCATTTTCGCCGCCACCGTTTTCTGTGCTGTGAAGTCCATATTGTCGAAATTATGGCAGTTGCGGCACTCTTGCGAGCCATTGGCTTTCATTCGCGCCCATTCATTTTCAGCCATGGTCAGGCGGTGAGCCTCAAATTTCTGCGGCGTATCAATCAAACCAAAGGTTTTGGCATACAATTCCTTGCTGGCCTTGATTTTACGCACCATTTTCGGCCCCCACTCATGGGGGACATGGCAATCCGGGCAGGTCGCCTTCACACCACTGCGGTTGCTGTAGTGGATGGTTCCCATGTATTCCTGATAAACGTTGTCTTTCATTTCATGGCAGCTAATACAGAATTTCTCAGTATTCGCCATTTCCATGCCGGTATTAAAACCGCCCCAGAAAATGATGCCACTGACAAAGCCAATCAGCAGTAACGTCCCGAGTGCCAGCCGGCTAGGCCTGCGCCACCACTGCCATAATCGTTTGATAATCCCGGGTTTTTTAGTCTCATTCATTGTTTATTCTCACAATAACCATCTCACTTATTGACCAAAACCAGGTGCTGGCTGGAAGCTATTACCGACAATGGGTGCGGCATCAGTTTGCGGCACATGGCATTGCAAGCAGAAGTAGCGGCGCGGCGAAACTTCACTCGATACCTTGCCGTCGCGGTCAATAAAGTGGGTTGGGCTAACACGCGGCGCGCCCGTAGCCCGGTAATGTTCAACGCCGTGGCATTGCAGGCAGCGGTTGGTGTTTTTACTGATCTGATAGCCATCGACACTGTGTGGCACCATCGGCGGCTGGTTAACGTAGTTCAGTGCCATCCGCTGTTGCTGTTTGGGCATTTTCACCGCCCCCTCCGCCGTGCCGGAGACTTCGGGCGATTGGCTTAAATCCATCTCGACATTGCTGGCAGCATTAACCACACCGGCCACTACCAACACCGCCAGTAGCGATATCACCGATATGACCCGGCGGCTGAATGCATGAAACTTCGTGTTATTCATTATTTTCTCCTGAAAGACCGCGTCTTTTGCACAATCACGCAACAACCCGCGCCAATTTCACTGCGCATTTCTTGAAGTCAGTTTCTTTGGATAAAGGATCAGTGGCATCCAGCGTCAGGTTATTCACCAACTGCGCGGCATCAAAGAACGGCATATACACCAGCCCTTGTGGCGGGCGGTTACGGCCACGGGTTTCGACCAGCGAAATGACTTCGCCACGGCGTGAAATCACTTTCACTTTGTCACCGCGCCGCAAATCACGGGCTTTAGCATCCAATGGATGAATGAATAGCACGGCTTCTGGGAAAGCACGATGTAACTCAGGCACACGGCGCGTCATGGAACCGGTATGCCAATGCTCCAACACGCGGCCAGTGGAGAGCCACAGGTCATATTCCTGATCCGGACTTTCGGCGGCAGGTTCATAAGGCAGTGCGAATATCACCGCTTTACCATCCGGTTTGCCATAAAAACGGACATCCTCGCCTTTCGGCACGAAGGGATCAAAACCTTCGCGATAACGCCAGAGAGTTTCTTTGCCATTCACCACCGGCCAGCGCAGACCGCGCTCTTGATGGTAGCGGTCGAACGGCGCTAAATCATGGCCATGGCCACGGCCAAAATCGGCATATTCTTCAAACAGCCCTTTTTGCAGGTAGAAGCCGAAATCGCGCGCTTCATCATTTAATTGATCAGCCGGGATCTCGCTCAACGGATATTTATTCACCACATTGTTGGCAAACAGCACGTCATACAGTGTCTTACCGCGATATTCCGGTTTTTTATCAATGAGTTCGGCTGGCCACACTTCTTCAACTTTGAAGCGCTTGGCAAACTCAACCATCTGCCATAAATCAGATTTTGCCTCACCCGGTGCCGGCACTTGTTGCCGCCAGAATTGGGTACGGCGCTCGGCATTACCGTAAGCGCCCTCTTTCTCGACCCACATGGCGGTCGGCAAGATAAGGTCCGCAGCCAGTGCGCTGATGGTGGGATAAGGGTCTGAAACCACAATAAAGTTACGTGGATCGCGCCAACCTGGCATGCGGTCTTCATTGATATTTGGCCCAGCCTGCATGTTGTTATTACACATCACCCAGTAGGCGTTGAGGGTGCCATCTTTCAGCGCACGGTCTTGGGCCACCGCATGTAAACCGACTTTTTCTGGAATAGTGCCCGGCGGTAGCTGCCATTTGGTTTCAGCAATTTGGCGATGTTTTTCATTGGTGACCACCATGTCGGCAGGCAGGCGGTGGGAGAAAGTCCCCACTTCACGGGCTGTGCCGCAAGCAGAAGGCTGGCCGGTCAGAGAGAAAGGCCCAGAACCCGGTTTAGAAATTTTGCCGGTTAACAAGTGCAGGTTGTAGCACATGTTATTGGCCCACACACCACGGGTATGCTGGTTAAAGCCCATGGTCCAGTAGGACACCAATTTCACTTTAGGGTCTGCATATAACTGCGCCAGTGACTCCAGTTGGTCTTCCGGCACACCGCTCATTTTGGCAGTTTTTTCCAGCGTATACTCGGCCACAAAAGCTTTAAAATCATCAAAACTCATTGGCTCAGAGGCATCGCTACCCGGGTTTTTAGCCGCTTTTTCCAGTGGATGTGTTGGCCGTAAACCATAGCCGATGTCCGTCGCACCCCGACGGAAATTCACATGGCGGTCAAGAAAACCCTGATCAACCGCATTATTTTGAATAATGTAATTGGCGATATAATTCATAATCGCCAAATCGGTCTGCGGGGTAAAGACCATCGGGTTATCGGCCAGTTCAAAGCTGCGATGCTCAAAAGTAGACAACACGGCGATTCTGACATTGTCATCGGTCAGGCGACGGCTGGTCATGCGCGACCACAGAATCGGGTGCATCTCCGCCATATTGGAGCCCCAGAGCACAAAGGCATCTGCTTCTTCAATATCATCAAAACACCCCATCGGCTCATCCATACCAAAGGTGCGCATAAAGCCCACCACAGAAGAAGCCATACAATGGCGCGCATTGGGATCAAGGTTGTTGGAGCGGAAACCCGCTTTTAGCAGTTTCGATGCCGCATACCCTTCCCATACCGTCCACTGGCCGGAGCCGAACATGCCTACCGCCGTCGGGCCTTTTTCTTTCAGTGCATTTTTGAATTTCAGCTCCATGATATCAAAGGCTTTTTCCCAGCTTACTGGGGTGAAATCGCCCTCTTTATCATATTGGCCGTCTTTCATGCGCAGCAGCGGCTGGGTCAGGCGGTCTTTGCCGTACATGATTTTAGGCAGGAAATAGCCTTTTATGCAGTTCAACCCACGGTTGACCGGTGAATCCGGGTCTCCTTGAGATGCCACGATTCGGCCATTTTGCGTGCCGACCAAGACTCCGCAGCCAGTACCACAGAATCGGCAAGGGGCTTTATCCCATTTGATGGCGTTTGTTGTCTCACCCATAGCCGCTTTAGCGACAGTGGGTATGGTCAATCCGGCAGCAGCAGCGGCGGCTACCGCGGCATTGGCCTTCATAAAATCCCGGCGACTGAGTTTCATGGCATTTCCTCACCTTGGCTTTCCTGCTGGTGATAAACCAGCGATACCGCCAGCACACCATCCAGATTGCGTGCTGACTCAATATAATTCAGGAGCACGTCTGAGCGCGCTGCCTGCATAACCACCACCAACTTACCCAGAGCGGCATCACTGGTGGGTATTTCTGTTCCCGGAATCGCCAGCAGGCTGTCGATTAGCGACGCTATTCGCGCGGGTTTGGCTTGCATAACCAATCCACAGACATGCCATTCTTTATCGTCCATCTTCACTCCGGGTGAGGGTTACTGCCTGGACTGGGCAACTGGGTACACAGGCACCACAGCCGGTACAAGCAGGAAGGTCTAATTCGGGTTGAGCAATGCCATTTAGCCGTGGACGGAATTTAATCGCCCGCGTTTCACAACTGTCCTGACAACTGCGGCATTCAATATTGTGAAAAGGTAAACAGCGGTCTGATATATTGATTTTCAGCGACCAGGCGGGCAGCGCCGTAGCGGTGAACACACCCGCTTCACAGGCCTGCACACAGGCTTGACAGAAACTGCACTCGGCACGCTGAAAATCTATTTCGGGGAACCCACCACTACCGGCAATCAACACGCCAGTTTCACAAGCGGCTACACAGTCATGGCAACGGGTACAGCCAGCAATAAAGTCGCTTTCGATGACTGACCACGGTGGACGGGTCGCCGAGGTTTGCTGCTTGCCTGCTTGCCAAAAACCCGTCAACAATTTACGCCGTGATAAATCAGTCATGCTGATATCCTTAACATCTACTGGCGCGCGTGCGTATAGGTTAGCAAAGTGTTCATTTAAAGCTCGGCGAGTTTTCCCTCCAAGCTGATGATAATAATTCTTATTTGTATTAAAGGAGATTCCCCAGTGTTGGGGTATTAGATACAGAATAATGAGTATTAAAATAATTACTCTTTAGGGTTAATCGTCAGTAGATATTGAGCAAGATCAATTAATTTAGTGGTTATTTGCGCGGTTTCTCACTGTTAAATCTATTTGCGTTATTATCTTTTTTATATAACGATTCATTTGATGAGAATAGCTATCAAAAAGAAATGCTATTTAGTCATTATTCTTTAGATAAATTGCCGCTGTTAAATGAATTTGGCCGGAGTTTTAAGGTACACTTAAAGCGTGGTTAAACTAACTATGATGGATAACATGGTCGGCCAAATTAACGACCCCAAATAATCCACGATCAATAGCCAATCATTTAATGCCATTGGTTACAGGGACCTTACTTATCATGACCCAAAATCACACCATTATGATCGTTGATGATCATCCCCTCATGCGCCGTGGGATAAAACAGTTACTTGAACTGGATAGCAATTTTAATGTGATTGCTGAAGCCAACTGCGGTAGCGATGCTATTACCGCAGCGGCCGCGTATCAGCCGGATGTCATTCTGCTCGATCTGAACATGAAAGGAATGTCTGGGCTGGATACATTGAAAGCATTACGCAATGAGGGCATAGATGCGCGAATTATTGTTTTGACTGTCTCTGATGCGCGCAGTGATGTGTATGCAATGATAGATGCTGGTGCGGATGGCTATCTGCTCAAAGACAGCGAACCTGAAATATTGCTAGAAAATATCCGCCTTGCCGCAAAGGGGGGGAAAGTATTCAGTGATGAGGTCACACAGTATTTATCTTCCCGACACGAACAAGTTAATCCATTCTCTGAATTAACCGAGCGGGAATTAGATGTTTTGCAAGAAGTCGCGCGCGGAATGTCCAATAAACAGGTCGCGTTTGAGTTACACATTTCCGAAGAGACGGTAAAAGTGCATATTCGTAATTTATTACGGAAACTGAATGTTCGCTCGCGTGTTGCGGCAACTATCCTATTTTTAGAAAATAAAAAATACTAATAACCACCCTGTTATTTAATGGCAGCCAAATTATTAGGTTACTCAATGGCTGCTAAAATAAACACATGATTCTCGTCTATCCATTTTTTATTCAGTGGCCCCCAGCTATCTAACCGGTAATATCCGGCATTATTGCGCACCCCATCCTGCACAAATGTCATTGTGATGCCCAATCCTGGCAGTGCTTTCAAGACATCCTGCAATGTGCGCCGCGGCCACCCCGTCAATTCCATTAAGCGCGGCACATTCAATGATTCCCCTCGGCTGATAAGCCAGCAAAGGTAGAGACGACGAGCAAACACCGGATTAAGTTCCATAATACCTTCCTGGGTTGGATAGCTATCAATAGTCTACTTGATAGCAGAAAAAAACACCTGTTTATCATTATTACCGCCATCAAGGTGAATTAACTCGAATTTAATGACATCTTTTACAGCTTCTCCTTATTTTCTTCACGTTTTATTCAGTATTCCCGCGTAAAGTGCAGCGTAGATTCTGCTGCATTTAACTTGAGAGGCTGGCACTGCATGGCAAATTTTTTCATCGACCGCCCAATCTTTGCTTGGGTATTGGCGATAATTTTGTGTCTTACTGGCGCATTGGCAATCTCCACCCTCCCGGTTGAGCAATATCCCAACCTCGCACCGCCAAATGTGCGCATCAGTGCCTCCTATCCCGGAGCCTCGGCACAAACACTGGAAAATACTGTCACGCAGGTCATCGAACAAAGTATGACCGGGCTGGATAACTTGCTGTATATGTCATCACAGAGCAGTAGTGCGGGTACGGCCACCGTCACTTTGACCTTCCTGGCGGGCACTAACCCCAATGAAGCTATGCAGCAGGTGCAAAACCAGCTGCAATCGGCGACCAAAAAACTGCCGCAGGATGTCCAGCAACAGGGTGTTTCAGTCTCCAAATCCGGTGATAGCACCTTGATGATGCTAGCTTTTGTGTCCACCGATGGCAGCATGGATAAACAAGATATTGCCGACTATGTGGCCAGTAATTTGCAAGATCCACTGAGCCGAATTGAAGGGGTTGGCAGTATCAATGCCTTTGGTTCTCAATATGCGATGCGAATTTGGCTCGACCCCAATAAACTCAATAATTATCAACTGACGACCCAAGATATTGTCACCGCCATCCAATCACAAAATAGCCAAATTGCGGTGGGCCAGCTTGGGGGAACGCCCGCGGTAGACAGCCAATCTTTGAATGCCACTATTAATGCACAATCTCAATTGCAAACTCCCGAACAATTCAGGGGGATTACGCTGCGAGTCAATCAGGACGGTTCGTTGGTCACCTTAGGGGATGTCGCAAAAGTTGAATTGGGTGCAGAGAATTACAATTATCTGAGCCGCTATAATGGTCAAGCCGCATCGGGGATGAGTATTCAGCTGGCTTCCGGTGCCAATGAATTGCAAACCGATGCTCTGGTGAAAGCGCGCATCGCCGAACTGGCACCTTTCTTCCCGCAGGGCCTTGAGGCGAAAGTTGCTTACGAAACCACCCCCTTTGTGAAAGCGTCTATTAAGGACGTGGTAAAAACCTTGCTGGAAGCCATTTTGCTGGTTTTCCTGGTGATGTATTTATTCTTACAAAACTTCCGCGCCACACTCATCCCGACTATCGCCGTGCCGGTGGTGTTATTGGGCACTTTCGCGATACTGTCGGCATTTGGTTTCAGTATCAATACCTTAACCATGTTTGCCATTGTGTTAGCCATCGGCCTGTTAGTCGATGATGCCATCGTGGTGGTGGAAAACGTGGAGCGCGTGATGAGCGAGGAAGGGCTTGATCCGCGCGAAGCCACCCGTAAATCTATGGGGCAAATTCAGGGCGCACTGGTGGGAATTGCGCTGGTGCTGTCGGCGGTGTTTATCCCGATGGCTTTCTTCGGTGGCACCACTGGGGCCATTTACCGCCAGTTCTCCATTACTATCGTTTCCGCCATGGTGCTTTCGGTACTGGTCGCCTTGATTCTGACCCCTGCACTTTGCGCCACCATGCTCAAGCCCATCAAACCGGGGCATCATCATGCCAAACGCGGTTTTTTTGGCTGGTTTAACCGCATGTTTGACCGCAATACACACCGCTACGAGCGGGGCGTAGCGCGTGTCTTGCACCATAGTGCGCGTTATATGCTGTTGTATTTATTGCTGTTAGGTGGGCTGGCACTGCTGTTTATCAAGTTACCTACTTCATTCTTGCCGCTGGAAGACCGTGGCGTGTTTATGGCGCAGGTGCAACTTCCTGTTGGTTCTACTCAGCAACAAACACTCAAAGTGGTGCAGAAAGTCGAGAATTACTTCCTGACGGCAGAGAAAAATAACGTGCTGTCGGTATTCGCCACCGTGGGGTCTGGCCCCGGCGGTAATGGCCAAAACGTTGCGCGCTTGTTCATCCGGCTGACCGACTGGGAACAGCGCAAAGACAGCAATGACTCATCTTTTGCCATTATTGAACGCGCCACCAAAGTGTTTAATAAAATCGTCGAGGCCAGAGTCTCTGTCAGCAGCCCACCGGCCATTTCAGGTTTAGGTGGCTCATCAGGTTTTGATATGGAATTACAAGATCACCGCGGCTTAGGCCACGATAAACTGATGGCCGCCCGTGACCAATTACTGCAAATGGCCGCCCAAGACCCCGCGCTGACTCGCGTGCGCCATAACGGGTTGGATGACAGCCCGCAATTGCAGATAGATATTGATCAGCGCAAAGCACAAGCACTGGGCGTGTCATTGGATGATATTAATAACACGCTAAAAACTGCGTGGGGCTCGACTTACGTTAATGACTTTGTTGACCGCGGCCGGGTGAAGAAAGTGTATGTCCAATCTGAAGCCACGGCGCGGATGCTGCCGGAAGACGTCAACAAATGGTTTGTGCGCAATAAAAGTGGCGGCATGGTGCCTTTCTCGGCATTTTCTACCACCCGCTGGGAATATGGCTCGCCACGGCTGGAGCGCTATAACGGCTATTCGGCATTAGAAATTGTCGGCGAAGCCGCTCCAGGCGTCAGTACCGGCACCGCCATGAATGTGATGGAAGGGTTGGTTAAACAACTGCCCAATGGATTCGGTCTGGAATGGACGGGAATGTCCTATCAGGAGCGGCTATCCGGCTCACAAGCTCCGGCGCTGTATGCTATCTCGCTGTTAGTGGTGTTTTTGTGTCTGGCGGCGTTATATGAAAGTTGGTCGATACCCTTCTCGGTGATGTTAGTGGTGCCGCTCGGGGTGATTGGGGCGGTGGCTGCCACCTGGATGCGGGGCTTGGAAAATGATGTCTATTTCCAGGTCGGATTGCTGACCATTATTGGGCTATCCGCCAAAAATGCCATATTGATTGTCGAGTTTGCCAGTGAGTTAAACAATAAAGGCAAGGATTTGGTGGAGGCGACGCTTGAAGCTTCCCGCCTGCGGTTGCGGCCCATTCTGATGACTTCTCTGGCATTTATCTTTGGTGTATTGCCGATGGCTATCAGTCAAGGCGCTGGCTCAGGTAGCCAGCATGCGGTGGGTACTGGCGTGATGGGCGGGATGATTTCTGCGACTGTGCTGGCTATTTTCTTCGTGCCATTGTTCTTTGTCTTGGTACGCCGCCGCTTCCCTGGCAGGCCACCGCGCGCGAAAAATAGTGACACTCAGTAAATACTGGCGATAGGTAAAAGGTGACACGAGTAATTAGTGTCACCTTTTTTATTTAAAGTGAAACAAAGAACAATAAGCAAATATATTAATTATATTCTAATAACTAATTAAAAATAAAATAAAAAATAGCGACCATATATTTTAGTTATGTCTTGACCAATTTAAATTCATCATCCATATTTATTTCTCCCGTTATACTTCGGGAATAAAAACACAACATTAACCTCAAGAAACTCAGGAGATATAACCATGGGTATTCTCGGTTTATTACCAAATAAAGTCGATGAAGATGAGTCTATTGAAAACAATGAACATCTTACTTGTCTAACAGAAAAGGAGTTAGCTGAACTGGAAAATGAATAGCATCATAATTAAGGGGGCTTTGGCCTCCTTAATTAATTGTTAACAGGAGATAAATGAATGGAATTACCTTATGAGCGTGAAATCACATTAGCCGAAGCAAAAAAACGAATTCTGGCTGAATTTCAAGATGATGCCATCACTCCCCATATAGAAAATTTGGGTCAAAATATCATTACAACCACATGTGATATTTATGATCATAATAATAATTTACTCAGTAAAGGTGTAGGTAAAGGTATTGATGGTGCGGCTCTAACCGGTGCTTTTTATGAAGCATTTGAACATTATGTTTCAACCAATCACCAAAAATTCGGCGAAATGACATTATGTAAAACCAATACACTACAACATACATTGGGTTGTACTGATTTCGTCAGAGATCAGCTACAAACTCAACCCAATACAAGAATTGCTTGTCGCCATTACAGTAATATCTCCGGAGATATTTCGATTTTTTACCCCGTCGTTTTTTCAACCCCAGATTACGCAGATTCGCCCCTCGAAGGAGACAACTTCGATTATCAGGTATTACGCCGTTATTCCAGTAACAGTGGCACAGCCATTGGCTCCTCTTTTCAGGAAGCCACGCTGCATGCCGCGAACGAAAGCATTGAGCGCGAAGATTTATCACAGTTTTTGATTAATTATTTTTATCAAGATAGCAACAAAGCGTTACGGCTGGTTAACCCTGATTCGATACAAGAACAACTTCACACCTTATGGCGAAATGCTGAGGCGGAAATAGCAGATAACATTACAGTTCTCGAAATCAGCCAATCTTCCATCTGTCGAACTTTTATCGCTTTCGGCCATAAACCCTGTCAGGCGGTACATTTATTTGGTGCAGGAACCTCCCTCTCGCCTTATTACGCCATATCCAGAGCGATAACAGAACTCATTCAGTTTCATTCCATCGTAAATCGCTATCCTTATCTTGTTAATACGCAGCATCATTCTTTACGTCGTTTATCACGCTGGCCAAAACTGCGCCGCAGTTGTGAAGCCTATTTGCCCGGATTATTAACGGATAGAACCTTGCATAGTATCGATATTCCAGAAGACGCCCCCATCAAACCAGTGATTGAGCAATTATTGCGGGTGGAGCGGGAGTTAAATAAGCGCGGATATCAACTGCTGGTTAATATTCTCTATCAAAGCGCTTCCGGTTGTACTGTCGTCAATGTGTTGATCCCCGGCTTTGAGCGTTTCTTTCTTATTAACAGTGGCAACATCGTTGTTCCCTGGATGGGCTATCAATATCAAAACCGTTAGTGACAATCGACTGAGAGTGATAAATAAGAGTGATAAATGGCCAATAAAAAAGGCAGAAACTATAGCGTTTCTGCCTTCCTGCGAGCGAATCCTCGCCCCTTGGTGTGTATCGATAAAACAACAAAAGATATCAATTCTTACTGCCGGTTTATTCGCCTAGGCTTTGTGCAGCATAGCCTCGATAAACTCTTTCCACGTACTTAACTCAAAATCGACCATAACTTCCTCTCTAATTATCGCGGCTGATTATACGCCTATTTTTTGAACAGTCAAAATTGAAAGCCGGCGAATGAGAAGACCCGCAAAGGGGCGGCAAACCCGGCCTGCTTTGGGGGAAGCTGGCCGGGGGTCATCCAGCTTAATATGGTTGTAAGGCAGATTTATACTTTAGGGAAGACCCATAAATGCTCAACCGGCAAAGAGAGCTGGCAGAGTTCCTCCTGCCCCACTTTCGCGCCATAAGCACGGATGACAAAATCCTCAGCCGCCGTGCGGAACAGGTATTCCCAGCGGTCTCCCAGATACATGCTGGTTAGCAGAGGTAAAGTCAGTTGGTTGCCATTCGGGTCATCCCCCAGACAGACGCGCTCCACGCGGATCACCGCCGTCCCCTCCTGACCGGCAATCACCCCCTCACCAGCCCATCCCCACAAGGCCCAATCTTTACCCTCGATTCGCGCCTTACCCTCGTGCACCTGCGTAACCTTACCGTGTAAGCGGTTATTGCTGCCCATAAACTCAGCCGTGAATAACGTCGATGGCGAGCCGTACATTTCCTGTGGCGTGCCTTGCTGCTCAATTTGCCCATTATTAAGCAATAAGATACGATCCGATATTGCCATAGCCTCGTTTTGGTCGTGGGTGACCATGAGTGCGGACAAGCCGAGTTTAATGATCAATTCGCGCAAGAATACCCGCGCTTCTTCGCGCAGTTTGGCGTCCAGATTCGACAGCGGCTCATCCAGCAAAATCACCGGCGGGTTGTAAATCAGTGCTCGACCAATAGCCACACGTTGCTGCTGACCACCGGAAAGTTGGTGAGGATGACGATGGCCCAATTCCCCCAGCCCCAGTTGATCCAGTACATTTTGTACCCGCCGGGTGATTTCCACCGCCGAGATTTTGCGTAATTTCAACGGGTAAGCAATATTCTCAAACACCGTTTTATGTGGCCACAAAGCATAAGACTGGAACACCAAGCCCAGATTGCGTTGTTCGGCTGGGATTTCATGGCGCGACATACCGTCATAAACCGTATTTTCGCCAATGATAATGCGCCCTTGCACCGGCTTCTCCAGCCCGGCAACTGCCCGCAATAACGTGGTTTTGCCACTCCCCGATGGCCCCAGCAATGAGACGACCTCACCGCGTTTTAATTGCATCGAAACCCCTTTCAATACGGGATTATCGCCATAAGTTAAATGCAAGTTATCTACTGAAAGTTCAATCATTTAATTTAACTCCAAAGCGCAGCGCAACACCCAGCCCCAACACCACCAGCAGGATATTAATAAAAGAGAGTGCGGCGACGATATCAATCGCACCCGCCGCCCACAGCGAGACCAACATCGAGCCGATAGTTTCCGTCCCCGGAGAAAGTAGATAAACCCCAGTGGAATATTCGCGCTCAAAAATCAGGAACATCAGCAACCACGAGCCAATCAGACCATAGCGGGCTAACGGAATGGTGACATGGCGAGTGACCTGGCCCCGGCTGGCACCATTGCTGCGCGCCGCTTCTTCCAGCTCTGGCCCCACTTGTAGCAATGTCGAGGAAATCAGCCGCAGGCCATAGGCCATCCACACCACGGTGTAGGCCAACCAAACACTGAAGATGGTGCTGCGCAAAGAACGGAGCCACACCACCAGATGTTCCCGCAACCATTCAGCTATCGGCAAGACGGATAACCAGCCCTCTTTCAATGAATTATCCAGCCACATTGGCAAAAACAGGAACACCCAGAGAAATGCCAGCCCCGCCAGCAAGCCCGGAACCGCACGCGGCACCAGCACGCTGTAGTCGAGAAAGCGCGTGACGCCATCCGGTTTGCGGTGCATGGCAATGCCGATAAACAGATAACAGATAACCGCCAGCGCACCGCCGAACACCCCGATGGCCATTGAGTTGACGATAGCGCGCAACAGATTAGGTTGCTGCCAAATAGTGCGGAAAGTCTCGAGGGATAACTCATCCCAGAGGGATATCCCCACCCCCCAGTTGGACACAAAAGCGCGCAGCACCACTCCCAGCAGCGGGACGCCAATAGTGACGGTTAGCCAAAAGGCCACCACGCCCCCCGCCACCCAACGCCATTTACCCAATGGCAACAGCCGCGCCTGAGAAGCTTTGCCTTTGACTGTCACGAAACGATTAGCTGTGCGCATCAATACGCGCTGTAACATCACTAACGGGATAGTGATGCAAATAAGCACCACAGCAACCGCGGCCATCAGATGGTAGGACGGGGTACCCAGTTTATTGGTCAACTGATAGAGATAAGTTGCCAATACCAGGTTGCCCTCAGGATCACCCAATACCAACATCAGCCCAAACACTTCCAGCCCGAGGAAGAACAGCAATACCGTGGCATAGAGGATTGACGGGCGCACCATCGGCAAACTCACTGAACTCATAACCTGTAGAGGGGAAGCCCCCGCCGTGCGCGCGGCTTCTTCAACATCAGAACCCACACTGCGTAATGCCGATGAGATATACAAATAAGCATGGGGAACATGCGTTAAGCCAGCAATCACCACAATGCTGGACATGGCATAAATATTCCACGGCACCACGCCCAGCAGAGCTTCGGCCCACAGGGACATAAAGCCCACCGGCCCGACCGCCACCACATAACCAAACGCCAGCACCATCGGGGAAACAAAAATAGGCACCAGAATTAAGGGTTCTATGATCCGCCGCCCCGGTAAATCCGTCCTGACCATCAGAAAGGCCAGAATTCCCCCGAGCGGAATAGCAATAACCACCAGCCCGAAAGCCAGAATAAATCCGCTTTTCAGCGCCTTATAAAAATCAGGATCAGCAAAAATAAAGCGGAATGCTTCGAAGCTGAGCACTTTGGCGGGTGAGAAGAAAGGCGCTGAAAGGAAACTTTGAATAACAATAAATGACAGCGGTATGTAAATAACCAATGTTGTTATCAACACGACCAAGCCGCGCGGCAAGCCCTGCCACTTTCTGCGCAATGCTTTCATAATGAGTCCTGTGGGTTAGATATCCATGAATAACAAAGGGTAAGTCAGGGGTGCGCACCGCCATCGGCAATACACACCAGAGGATGCCTTTATTTCGCCGCAGCAAGACGCCATTGCTTGATATAATCCAGACGCTTAGCCTGCTCCATATATTCCAAGAGACTTTCATCAACCGGGATAGGCTTGAGTGCCGCCCCCAGTTTTTTGGTCATGCCGTCGATATCATTGCTACCCTCGATATCATTGCGGATGGAAGGAATATCCGATTGATTAGCCAAAATATTTTGGCCTTTTTCCGATAGCACATAGTTAAGCCACAGTTTGGCCGCATTATTATTGGCTGCATTTTTACTGATGAAAATGACGCGCGACAGCACCAAGGTGTAGTCCTGCGGGTAGGCAATCCCAAGAGAAGGATCCGTTTTGGCTCGAGCTTCCGCGTAAGAGCCGAGGAGATTGAAACCAATCAGATTTTCGCCGGATGACACTCTTTCCATCATCGTGCCGGTGGAAGACTGCACCGTCAGCCCCCCTTTGGCCATCTCCGCCAAGGTCGCGAAATAGTTAGGATCAGCTTTGAAATCTTGTACTGATAGCATGAATCCTAAACCTGATTTTTCAATATCATAGGTGGTAACTTTCTTTTTGAATTTATCCGGCTGGCTGGCGATGAATTTTGCCAGGGCGGCGTGGGTGGTTGGGAAATCGGCTGGCGGTATCAGCCGTTTGTTATAAATAAACACCACCGGTTCGTAAGTGGTGCCATAGGCTCTATTTTTCCATACCGCCCATGCGGGTAATTCTTTCTGTTCTGGTGAGAGATATTCCTGCGCATAATCAATCGCCAATTTCAGGGCGGTATCCATAGAGGAACTCCACACCACGTCACCACTGCCACTGCCCGATGCTTGTTCACTGATATAACGGTTGTATAACTCGGTGCTATTCATGTCGTTATATTCAACTTTAATCCCCGGATAGGTGGCTTCAAACCCCTTAATCAGCGGGGCGGCAGCTTTGATATCCGTGGAGGCATACACCACCACCTTGCCCTCCTTTCGGGCGCCTTCTACAATTTTTTGATAATCAGCGGGGTAATAAACTGGGGGTTGCGCTGCGGATTGAGCGGACACAGAGAAAGCTGTCAGTGCCACTGCTTTGATCATAAACACCTTAATCTTCCATAACATAGAATTAACTCCAATTTACATTTATGAAACCAATCACGAACATATATTCAATATCCATTAATTAGCAATGAAGTTAATTCTTTGTCTTCCTATTTTGTGATAGTGCTCATTTTTTAACCTTGACTGAGTGTGATTATCACTCAATAAAATTATCTACAAAGATTCAAAGTGGAATACAAAATGGGCCGATTAGTGAGTAAACCGCCACTTTGCTTGCCTGTTAGGTGATTCCGGAGTAGCGTGCTCATTGATATACTTTGTTTATGGGTCAACCACAGAGCAAAACCATGAAGCATTCTATTGATTCGCTGAAAGAGTTGGGCCGTTATGATGATGCGGTGACAATGGCGCAAAATTTACTGCGCAGTGATCCCCATAACGCCAGTCTGCTGTATAAAATTGCCTCGCTGTATGATGTGCAAGGGTTAGAGTTGCAAGCGATCCCCTTCTATCGTGCTGCTATCGAGCATAATCTGGCGGGTCAAGAGTTGCAGGAAGCTTATCTGGGATTGGGTAGCACTTATCGGGCTTTGGGGTTATATCAAGCATCATTGGATACTTTTGATCGCGCGCTGGTGAGTTTCCCACAGGCTAAAGAAATAACCTTGCTCCGGACGATGACACTGTACAATCTGGGTGAAACCAAAGAAGCGGTCGCCGCCTTATTGATATTGCTGGCTGAAACTTCAAATCATCAGGATATCAGTCTCTACCAAAAAGCCATTCGCCAATATGCCGCAGACCTTGACCAGATTGGCTAAAACTCTCGGCTGCATTTAAATCCCCATAACCATCTGAATTTTCAGCACTTACCCCGCGATCCACGATTAATTCATAATTGGGATCAAAGTCGTAGCAACTTGCGTTATCATCGAAGTATCTAATCAACATTGATTCGTGGCGATCTAAACCAGCGCCAGAGAGTTGTTGTTTTGAACTAACACGCACATATAGGTATTATTTTCCCATGTCAGAGAACCCAGCAGCTCCATTATTGCGCCTTTATGGCATTAAAAATTGTGACACCATAAAAAAGGCCCGTCGCTGGCTGGAAGATCAAGGTATTACCTATCAGTTTCACGATTATCGCGTGGATGGATTGAGTGACGGGCAGTTGCAAGGTTTTATCGATAAACTGGGTTGGGAGCCGTTGCTGAACACCCGCGGTACCACTTGGCGCAAACTGCCGCAGACCCAGCGCGATACAATCACTGATGCGCAATCAGCCAAATTACTGATGCTGGAGCAGCCCGCTATCATCAAACGCCCGCTGCTGGAAGCCGCCAATGGCGAGATGCTATTGGGCTTCAAAATAGAAAGTTACCCACTATTTATTCAGCAATATCTGGCGCAACAAAATATGACCCATAACCAAAACGCTATTGAGGTGCAATAACATGATCTGTCCGGTAATCGACCTGGCCCAACAATTGATTAAACGCCCGTCGCTCAGCCCAAATGATGCGGGCTGCCAGGAGATCATGATTCAGCGCTTAGAGGCCATCGGCTTTACTGTCGAGCCAATGAATTTTGGTGATACCCTTAATTTCTGGGCATGGCGTGGCGAAGGTAAAACACTGGCGTTTGCCGGTCATACCGATGTGGTTCCTACCGGTGATGAAAACCACTGGAGCAGCCCGCCCTTTGAACCGACCATTCGCGATGGCATGCTGTATGGCCGGGGTGCCGCCGACATGAAAGGCTCGCTGGCAGCCATGGTGGTTGCGGCTGAGCGCTTTGTTGCCGCACATCCGAATCATCAAAGCCGGTTGGCTTTTATGATTACCTCCGATGAAGAAGCCAAAGCCATTAATGGCACAGTTAAAGTGGTTAATGCCCTGATGGCGCGCCATGAGCGGCTGGATTATTGTCTGGTGGGTGAGCCATCCAGCACCGACCGCGTCGGTGATGTGGTGAAAAATGGCCGCCGCGGTTCAATCACCGCCAACTTGCATATCCACGGTGTTCAAGGGCACGTGGCTTATCCTCATTTGGCTGACAACCCGGTTCACCGCGCGATGCCCGCCCTGAATGAGTTGGTTGCCACCCAATGGGATGAAGGCAATGAGTTTTTCCCCGCCACCAGCATGCAAATCGCCAATTTACATGCCGGAACGGGCAGCAATAACGTGATCCCCGGTGAGTTCTATGTGCAGTTTAACTTCCGCTTCAGCACTGAACTGACTGACAGCATGATTAAGCAGCGGGTTGAAGCTTTGCTAGACCGCCATCAACTCAATTACACCCTCGAATGGGTATTATCCGGCCAGCCATTCCTGACCGCCCGTGGCGCTTTGGTGGATGCCGTGGTCAACGCCGTCGAACATTATGCTGAAATTACGCCACAATTGTTGACCACCGGTGGCACCTCCGATGGCCGTTTTATTGCTTTAATGGGCGCGCAGGTGGTGGAGCTGGGGCCGGTTAATGCCACAATCCATAAAGTGAATGAATGCGTTCACGCCGCTGATTTACAACTGCTCAGCCGGATGTATCAGAGAATCATGGAGCAACTCATCGCATGACAGCCAATACATTGACACCACAGATGCTTACCGGGCGCTCAACGGAGCATTTAGTGATGTTAACCGGCAACCACCGCATGCAGCCAGCGGCGGTTGATGCCTTTCGGGCCATGCAACAAGCGGCCAAAGTGGCGGGTTTTGATTTACAGCCGGCCAGCACTTTTCGTGATTTTGACCGCCAATTGGCTATCTGGAATGGTAAATTTCGCGGCGAGCGGCCAGTATTAGATAAAGATAGCCAACCGATAGACATTTCTCAGCTTGATGCCGCCGCCCGTTGCGAAGCTATCTTGCGCTGGTCTGCCCTGCCGGGGGCCAGCCGCCACCATTGGGGCAGTGATTTAGATATTTACGATCCATCACTGTTACCCATGGGGGAAAAACTGCAACTGGAGCCGTGGGAGTATCAAGCGGGGGGGTATTTTTATCCACTAACTCAATGGCTTGATGCGCACATGGCTGAATTTGGTTTTTACCAGCCCTTTAGCAAAGATACCGGCGGTGTTGCCGCAGAACCTTGGCACCTGAGTTACCACCCTCTGGCGGCAGCGGCGCAGCATTTACTGACACCAGCCATCCTACTGGAAGCCTGGCACTCACAGGATGTGGCGGGTAGTGAGTGGCTTTCCAGCCATTTACCCATGATTTTTTCACGATTTATAACTATACCCAATGGGTTTCAAGACACAACCTCTTGAAATATGACGGGTAAAGGAATTTAACATGCATTGGCTAGCGGATTACTGGTGGGTCATTCTTATCATACTTGTCGGCATGATCTTAAATGGCATCAAAGAGTTACGTCGTCTTGATCATAAGAGATTTTTGAGCAATAAGCCGGAGATCCCCCCCCACCGCGACAATAATGCGCAGTGGGATGATGACGACGACTGGCCGGACAAAGACAAGAAAAAGTAAATGGCCGGAGCGCGGCTTACCCTGAGTTAATTCCCCGCAAAATCCTGGCGCAAATGGGCAATAGCCCGCGCCAGCATCGGCTGATTAATACCATGCCCAGTATTGGCATCCAGATCCAATGTCACAGCAGCCCCCAATGCCGTTAAGCACCGCGCTGCGGCTTTGGCCTGTTCTACCGGAATAACGCCATCCTGTTCCCCATGAATCAGATGGACGGCCACGTCGGTGATAGGTTGCTGTGGCAAAGAGGCAAAACGCCCACTGAACCCGATGACCTGCCCGGCTAATTGTGGCTGAACTTTTACCCCTTCCAATGACATTATGGTGCCCTGTGAAAAACCCACCAATGTAGTCTGTTGTGCGCCAAGCCCACTTTGTTGCTGCCAATGGCGCACCGTGGCAATAAATTCGGGCATCACTTCATCGATACGCCCTTGCCGCCCCTGTTCGGTTATCCCCTGCACGGAAAACCACTGCCGCCCACTGCCCATTCCGCTGGCAAACGGCCCATCAATACTGACCACCAGCGCCTGCGGAAAAGCTTGAGCAAAATGGCTGCCGACCGGTGCCATCCCGGCAGCACTGTCGCCAACACCATGAAATAACAAAATTAATTGTTCGGGTTGTGTCGGTTGTTGCACCACAATATATTTCTTACTCATTTCGCAGCCTTTAGTATCAAAATAATTTATACGGTTAACTATAGGCGGCTGGTTTGAAAAGGATATTGGGTTTTATTGATGGAGTTGGTGCAGAGAATTGAAAGAGTGGTATTTTTTATCAACATCAATCGCCGCCATCCCCTCGGCGGCCTCCTGCCGCCACTTAGCCACCAATGCTTTGCGTCCGGAAAGACCCAACTGATGAACAATTTCCGCGGCTGCACGCCCCTGCTGCAAATATTGCCGCAAGGCGGGAAGCGGTAATTCTGTCTGCAACAGCTTTTTTTGCAACAACAGCCGCTGTAACGCGGGCAAACTCGCCTCTAACGGGCGCAAAGCAAAAGCAAAACCGGCCAACTCCCGCCAATCATCATTATTTAAGGTGATATCAGGTTGTTCTGGCGGGAGTAAGGATACTGGCGTTTCCAGACCAATCCATTGCTGCAACCAATACCAATCGCGCTCTAATTGCTTCCGTGCGGCCTCACAAAGCATTTCCCCTGCCGGACTGAGGGGCAGCATAGCCATTGCCGCGTAACAGCCGCTACTGGCTTCTTTATGGCTGCCCATGCGCACCAGTTGAAAACCGCAGGCGCGCCAAAAGCACGCTAATTCTGCGGTATAGCCAAAACTGACCGAAAGAAAATCCAGCTCTTCTCGCTGCGCATGAGCTTGTTCGGCAGCAATCATCTGCCGGGCAATCCCTTGTTGTCGCCAGGATGGCGCTACCGCAACGCGACTAATTCGTCTGGATAATAAGATCGGTGCTTGCCATTGCCCGCTGTGAGCGGCCAGCGATTGCGCCACCAAACTGCCCTTTGGCCGCCGCCTGCCCGCCCAAACATCGTGCGCTAATCGGCTATCCAGCCCGCCCTCATCCACCAGCCACAAAGCGCCTATTACTGAATCCGCCATCTTTGCGGCAGAAAAATGCATGCCCGGCGCATCCATCAAACGCCGTAAATCCAGCGGGGTGGTGCGGTAATGGGCGCTGGAAAGCAAACCGTAAAAACGGCGCAATAGCTCGGGATTATTCAACCAATCAGACTGTTTACAAGCAGAGATCTCGACCTGTGCATTGGCGGAAGCGGTCGGCGGTAAGTCATCATTCACCCAGTCATCATTAAACAACATGATGTCGTCGATAATCTGCTCCAGTGGGTCATGGCTGGCCCAGCGGATCGGGTTGGTCAATGTTAAATGATGCCAATCACTTAGAGTCGCGCAAAACTTTAATAAAAATCCGCGCCCGGTGCCTTCATAGCCTTGCACCGTGGTGGTTAATAATGCCCGTGGGAAGTAGGCCAAAAGCGCCGACAGTAGCGCGGTTGGGATGGCGGCGGCTTCATCAATCAATAGCCAGTCGACATCACTGACATCATTGCGCTGACAGAAATCTAGCAGCGCATCTGGTGCCCAAAAACGCGCGCGCTCTCCGGCTTGCTGGCTTAATACTTGAGTTGCTGCCTTGCCCGGCCCGGTGACCCAGCACTTGCCCGACCACTGCGCCACCAGCATACCCGCCAGTGTCGACTTACCGCGCCCACGTGCCGCCGTCAGCACCCACACACCTTGCCTGGCCTGCATCAAGCGCTGAAGAATATTCTGCTGTTCTGCGGTGGGCGTGCCGTCAGGTTGCCGCCAATTTGGGCGAATATCAAACTGCATTTCTGGTGGCAACTGCCCCTGCTGCCACAAAACGACATCGGGAGAGGCCAGAAGTTGGCGCTGTAGATGGCGGATAAAATTCGGTGTGGTGATTGGGGCACTCTGCTCACTCCAACGCAAGCTGTCGGCATCGGGTAAAAGTGGCCAACTGCCCCACTTGGGCACCAACATCACCAACCAACTGCCAGCCCGCAATGCCCCGGCCAATACCGCCAGCGCTTCGGTATTCAGGCCATCGCTGGCATCAAATACGCCGTGTAGCCCCTCCAGCCCCAACAAAGTTTTGGCCGCACCAGGCCGGATGCCATTAATATTGGGCGGCAGAGATTCACCAACCCACCACCAATCTCCGGGTAATTGATCGGACAGATTTATCGCCTGCTGCCGCGCCCAATCAGCACTGCCACTGAGCACCAGTAAACGCCGATGCCCCTGCTGCGCCATCAGCGCCTGGCTGGCGATAATGCCGTTGGTCACCTCAGGATTTACCGATAACCAATGAGAGTAATCCGGCGGCAATCAATGGCCCGACCGGTACACCGCGGAACAGGGCCACGCCCAACACGGTCCCGACCAATAACCCCGCCACCACAGAGGGTTGATGAGTCATTAGCGAAACACCCCGACCACCGAGCCAGGACACTGCCACCCCGACCACAATGGCTAAAATAGATTTCCACTGAACAAAGGAGTGCAGCACTTCACTGGCACTGATTTTCCCACTGGCAATCGGTGTCATCACGCCAATAGTGAGAATCAATATGCCGATGGTTAAACCGTATTTTTCTATCCACGGGAAAAACTGATTCAGCGGAGTAATACGCACCGCGATTAATGTCAGAATAGCGAGTGTGACAGTCATGTTGTGGCTGATAATGCCGAGTGCAGCCAGCCCCAAGAGGATTAATAAAGTGGGATCAAGAGCGGCCATAGTTATTTTGCCTTACCATAATAGTTATCCCTGCCTTGCAATGAAATACCGGCGATGAATGCGCCGGCAAAAAGTTTTCTTATAATAGTCTCTGCTTACGTGAGGTTCTAGCGCTATTAGCGGGTGGCAAAAGTGTTGCAGTTATTAGGGTCGCCACTGTCGAACCCCCGTTTAAACCAAGTATAACGTTGTGCTGAAGTACCATGAGTGAAGCTATCTGGCACCACCCGCCCTTGGCGTTGTTGCTGTAATCGGTCATCACCAATGGCCTGCGCGGCATTCAACGCTTCTTGTAAGTCACCGACTTCCAACACATTTTGCTTTTCCATCGCTTTGCCCCACACACCAGCAAAGCAGTCGGCCTGTAATTCCATTTTGACTGACAGGCGATTAGCTTCTGCTTCAGAGACACCCTGCTGCTGTTGCCGCACTTTGGTGTCAATGCCCAACAAATGTTGCACATGATGCCCAACTTCATGAGCAATCACATAGGCTTGGGCAAAGTCACCGTCCGCACCCAGTTTGTTTTTCATATCTTCATAGAAAGATAAATCGATATAAACCGTGCTGTCCGCCGGGCAATAAAATGGCCCCATCACCGACTGACCGGTGCCACAGCCGGTACGGGTTGCACCACGATACATCACCAGTTTAGGCTCCTGGTAGTTGCGCCCCATCTTTTGAAAAATAGGTTTCCAGGTATCTTCGGTATCAGCCAGTACCACGGAGGTAAATTTGGCATATTGGTCATCTTTGGCGCTGACAGCGCTTTGCGAGCGAGGTTGAGTCTGGGTTTGAGACATAGGGTCACTGCCATTTAGCAACGGCGTCAAATCAACGCCATAGTAACCCGCCACCAGCACCACGATGAGGATGACAAGGCCGCCTTTGCCGCCAATGGGTGGCCGAAAACCGCCACCACCGCCAGAAGAATCACCCCGTTTGTCTTCTACATTGTCACTTTCGCGACGACCTTGCCAACGCATAGCTTTGCCTCCAGATATATTCCTTATGTATTATCCTAGGAAATCTGCAAGGCAAATACCATTAAAAGCATAAATGATTAATGCTGCGGGGAGAATAAGAAGAATAGGGGGAGATAATAGGGGGAGATAGAGGTTATCTCCCCTTAAAATGATTACGTCAGAGAAAACGTAATCGATTGCGCAGTTAGTCTAATTTTACGCCGATACGGTGCGCAACTTCTTCATAGGCTTCAATCAAACCACCCAAACTTTGGCGATAGCGGTCTTTATCCATTTTGTTCAGGGTTTTCTTATCCCACAAACGGCTGCCATCAGGAGAAAACTCATCCCCCAACACCACTTCACCATTGAACAGGCCGAATTCTAATTTGAAGTCCACCAGGATTAAACCCGCATCATCAAACAGCTTGCTCAGCACGTCATTGGCCAAATAGCTCAGTTCTTTCATCCGCGCTAATTGTGCTTCTGTCGCCCACCCAAATGTTTTGCAGTAAGACTCATTGACCATCGGGTCATGCATGGCGTCATTTTTCAAGAACAAGTCAAACAGCGGTGGATTCAGTTCCAGACCTTCTTCGATACCCAAACGCTTAACCAAAGAACCGGCGGCACGGTTACGGATAACACACTCAACCGGGATCATTTCCAGCTTTTTCACCAGCACTTCGGTGTCTGACAGCAAGCTTTCCATCTGGGTTGGAATACCGGCTTGTTCCAATTTAGCCATAATGAAATGGTTAAATTTGTTGTTTACCATGCCTTTACGATCGAACTGCTCAATGCGCTGACCATCCAGTGCTGACGTATCATTACGGAACTCCAATACCAACAGGTCAGGGTTTTCGGTGGTATAGACGGTCTTCGCCTTGCCACGATACAACTCAGCTAGCTTTTGCATCTTATTACTCCAGTAATGTGAGAATGTAACTTGCCATAAAATAACTAAACCCTAAATAATTCGAGCTGCAGGAAGGCGGCAACTGAGTAAATCCCGATGAGTTGACGTGAGCCAATGATTCGGGTGACAGCTTCTATTAATACTTAGCGCCGGGAGCAGATTTGAACGCTGCTTGCAGCGGCCTCCACGAGGCGAGGCCCACGGATGGGCCGAGTAATGAACGTAGCCAACGCATATGCAGCTTGAAGTATGACGGGTTTAAAGGGGCCGAAGCCCCTTTGGTTTTAGTTGGTACTTGTCGCACTGGTCTGGCTAAGCGCCGCCTGGAACACTGCGACCAGCGCATCATTCTGCGACTGAGTCAGAGGCTGCCCTTTAGGGCCGATGAACTGTAAGCTACTGCGGTTATCAAGATCACCGACTTGTAGCTTATAATCACCGGTTGGCAATTCTGGGTCTTTAGCACCCAACGCATCCCAGCTACTGCTGCTCATGGATTTACTGGTCACGTTAATTGTACCCAGTGGACGGCTACGGTCAGTAACCTTCATGCCGACTTTCTCAAGCGCGGCTGGTAGGCGTTCCCACAGCACAGCATAAGGGGCGCGAACAATCAGTTGCGGTAAGCCAGTATCATCGCTACCACTTTGAACATCCAAAGTACCGACTTTACGTGCCGCCTGACTGCTTTCGCTATCAGAACGCACCTTATCCAAACCTTCGATAATGGCATTCAGCATTGCGCCATTGTAGCGCTGGATTTCGGTATAGCTGGTAACCGGTTTGCCACCTTGTTGTAATTCAAGGGATTTCACCACCAGAGCTAACTGATAACCTTGCTCCTGCACACTTATCTGATAACGGCCTTCAAACTGGACGTCTTCATCTGCGCGATTCCATTTAATCCAATCAGTTGTCAAGGTTTGGCTGGCATCCTGACGGCTGGCGATCGCCCAGTTTTTATCCTGTAGAACACGAGTAACCTGCACCCACAGATTACGATTTTGCGGGCTATTTTCTAACAATAGCTTGCTGGTATCGTTAGCATTTTCAGCGCGAGAGCCGCTTAACAATGCTAATGGTTGTACCGGAGGACGAATGTCCAACTGTTTGCCCACCGCGCCCTGAGTGTTGACGGAACGGATATCAAAATCACCATTTTGTACCGGCAAAATCATCCCGGCTGGTGAGTTCAGCGGCTTCAGCGCCGGAGCTTCAAGATAAGACTCGTCACCACTAACCTGGCGTTTATAGCGTTGGTCGGTGGTACAGCCTGCCAGCAACATCGCCAGCGAAACCCCCACAACCGTTACCACCGTCGACTTTTGCAATGTTATTGCCATCAAATTTCCCTAAGAGTTACAGCAAACCTGCGCTTTTCAGCGCGTCTTCCACAACCCGTTGAGCCGGGTCAGTCAGTGGGGTCATTGGCAGACGCAGAGTGTCATTCGCCATTAATCCCAGCTTCTTCGCGGCCCATTTCACCGGAATTGGGTTTGCTTCTACAAATAAATGCTGATGCAACGGCATCAAGCGCTGATTCAAACGGCGTGCCTCTGCAAAGTTACCCTGTGCAGCCAATGCGCAAAGTTCAACCATTTCACGCGCAGCAATGTTTGCTGTCACCGAAATAACCCCTTTGCCACCCAGTTGCATAAAGTCTAAACCGCTCGCATCGTCACCACTGAGCAGGATGAAATCTTCATCATCAACCAGCACTTGGATCTGACTTACACGACTTAAGTTCCCTGTTGCTTCTTTAACAGCAACAATATTTTTAATCTTAGCTAAACGGGCAATGGTCGGCGGTAACATATCGCAACCGGTACGCGATGGCACATTATAGAGAATTTGTGGCAAATCGGTACTTTCAGCAATCGCTTTGAAGTGCTGGTATAACCCTTCCTGCATCGGGCGGTTATAATACGGCGTTACCGTCAAGCAACCCACCACACCGGTATCATTGAACCGCTGTGTGAGAGAAATCGCTTCGGAGGTGGCATTAGCGCCAGTTCCGGCAATGATTGGAATGCGGCCATCGGCCAGTTCGAGGGTTTGCAAAACCACATCGACATGCTCATCATGATTTAGTGTTGCTGACTCGCCGGTCGTGCCGACGGAAACAATCGCCGCAGTACCACTGGTCACATGATAATCGATAAGTTTTTTAAGGCTCGCGCGATCGACAGCACCTTTGTTGTCCATCGGCGTTATCAGTGCAACTATGCTTCCGGTAAACATTCGATTTTCTGTAAATTCTGGACTTCCCATAAACATTGCCCACCCACTCCTTAAACAAGTTCCTCATGGTACTTTTGACCTCTACCCAAAAGCAAGTAAACAACTGTGTTGTAAGCGCTTGGCAGCAGGTTTTTTTTATGTTTACCATGGTAACCCCAAAGAGCATGACAGGAAGAGCGATTTTGCCGCAGCTTGAACATTATCTGGTCATTACCGCACTCGGTGCTGACCGCCCTGGAATAGTGAACACCATCACCCGCCATGTCAGTAGCTGCGGTTGTAATATTGAAGATAGCCGGCTGGCCATGTTCGGTGAAGAATTCACCTTTATTATGCTGCTTTCAGGCAGTTGGAACGCCATCACCCAACTGGAATCAACCTTGCCGCAAAAAGGCGCAGAGCTTGATTTGCTGATTGTGATGAAACGCACCAATGCGCAAAATCAGAAAGCAATGCCTGATACCGTATGGGTTAAAGTTGAAGTTAATGATTCCCCCCATATTATTGAACGGTTTACCAATCTGTTCCATTGTCACAATATGAATATTGCGGAGTTGGTTTCCAAGACTCAACCGGCTGAAGGTGACATTCCTCCTCGATTACATATCCAGATGAGTGCCCACAGTCCCGCTAGCCAAGACAGTTCAATAATCGAACACGCTTTTTATCAGCTATGTACAGAACTCAATGCACAAGGCAGTATTAGCGTTGTGAACTATCCACAGCATGACTCACGAATGGAGAGTTAGTAATGAGCCCATTGAAAGCCGGTGATATTGCGCCAAAGTTTAGTTTGCCCGACCAAGACGGCGAGCAAATTAGTTTGGCCGACTTCCAGGGACAACGTGTCTTGGTCTATTTTTATCCGAAAGCCATGACACCTGGCTGTACTGTTCAGGCCTGCGGTCTGCGCGACAATATGGATGAATTGAAAAATGCAGGCGTTGAAGTGCTGGGTATTAGCACCGATAAACCTGAAAAGCTGTCACGTTTCGCCGAAAAAGAGCTGCTGAATTTCACTTTGCTGTCTGATGAAAATCATGAAGTTGCAGAGCAATTTGGTGTCTGGGGCGAGAAAAGCTTTATGGGGAAAACCTACGACGGCATCCATCGCATCAGCTTCTTAATTGGTACTGATGGCAAGGTGGAACATGTGTTTGATAATTTCAAAACCACCAATCACCACGATATCGTTTTGGACTATTTACGCCAAAGTGCTTGAGTGATTAGTTAGCCAGAAGAGCAAAAAAAGAGCGCCAAGGCGCTCTTTTGAGGTTATTGACAAAGTGCTCGCAGCGGTGAAAACCGGCAGATCGTAAAGACGCCGTAAAATCGTCCCTGATGGCTCGAGCCGCGCCATCCCTGGCGCGGACGCTTTACTCTTCTGCCCGTCCTCACCACCCGATATCGAGTCGTCGAGGTTTGTCAGCAGTCTGAAAAGAGCGCCAAGGCGCTCTTTTTATTGACCCAAGATCAATCGGCTTCAGGAATAAACTCTTCCGGCCAGGCATGAATAACGGCTTTGACCAAAGTCGCCAACGGGATGGCAAAAAATACCCCCCAGAAACCCCACATCCCACCAAAAATGATCACTGACAAGATAATAACCAGTGGATGCAAATTCACGGCTTCCGAGAATAACACCGGCACCAGCAAGTTGCCATCCAGCCCCTGCACCACCAAATAGGCGACAAAAAGCGTCCAGAAATCTGCACCAATCCCCCATTGGAATAACGCCACTAACACCACCGGAATGGTCACAATCACCGCGCCAATATATGGAATCAGAACAGAAAAACCGACCAACACCGCCAGCAACAGGGCGTAATTCATCCCCAGCACGAAGAACACCAAATACGTGGCGATGCCAACCACCACCATTTCCAGCACTTTTCCGCGAATATAGTTGGTAATCTGTTGGTTCATTTCCAGCCAAACCTGACCCGCCAAACCCCGGTTACGCGGTAAAATACGGCGCACGGCATTCAGCATTTGTTCTTTATCTTTGAGCAGGAAAAACAGCATCAGCGGCACTAAAATCAAATAGATAGCCAATGTCAGTAAACCGATTAATGAAGCTAGCGAGATTTTTACCACTGACTCGCCCATACCAGAGAGCTTGCTGCGCAGATTCTCCGCCATCATATCGACAATACCGGCATCCACCAATGCGGGGTAGCGCGAGGGTAATGTTTGAGCAAACGCATTGAATTTATTCAGCATTTTCGGCATGTCTGACATCAGATTATTGCCCTGTTGCCAGACGGTGGGAGCAACAACAAACACCGCCAACAACGCAATACCGCCGAACACCACCAACACAATACTGGCCGCCCACGGGCGCGAACAACCAATACGCTGTAACCGAGCCGTCGGCCACTCTAACAGATACGCCAGAACAATCGCCGCCAATAGCGGAGCTAAAATACCGCTAAAGAAGTAGAGAATACAGAACCCAGCCAACAGAATAACCAGCAACGCGATAACCTGTGGGTCGGTAAAACGACGGCGATACCATTGTAACAACAGCTCTAGCATCCGAAATTGCTCCTTAAGTACCATGAGGAACCCGCAGATTGGGGAATTCCTTAAACAGCCCCATCATACAGAGGCATAACCCGAAGGTCAGTTTTACGCGCCAGCCGTTTCTTTATCGCCATTGCCTTAGCCGCCATTCCTTTATATAACTATTTCTTTATACCTATAGGCTGACTAAGATAGTTGCGAGTCTCAGTTAGGGATGATGAGCTTAACCTTTGACCTATTTAAGACTATTTTTGTGATCTAGTTCGCTTCCGTGATGATTGTACTGGAGAGCACTGCAAGGAAGAAGAACTCTTACACATCTCGGAGTCTAATTGTCATTACATCAGTAGGGGCAACCTCGTTTATGACATATCAGCTAAGTAAAACAGATCAGTTAAACAAAACAGGTCGGTTAAATAAAACTGGCCGGGTCAGTAAGACGGTGATTGCTACGCTGCTCAGTAGCTTACTGCTTACCGGCCCTATAGCTGTCAATGCTGAGACACAGACCCAAGACCTGCTGCCCGACATCGGTACTTCAGCGGGTGCAACATTAAGTATTGATCAGGAAAAAGCCATGGGGGACTTTTATGTCCGCCAGATGCGCGCCAGCGCGCCACTGATTTATGACCCATTATTAACACAATATATCAATTCGCTGGGTAACCGCTTAGTCGCCAATGCTTATTCGGTGCGTACACCATTTCATTTCTACTTGGTGAATAACGATCAAATAAACGCCTTTGCATTCTTTGGCGGCAATGTGGTGCTGCACTCGGCCCTGTTCCGCTATACCGATAATGAAAGCGAACTGGCCTCGGTATTAGCCCATGAAATATCGCATGTCACTCAGCGCCATCTGGCGCGAGCAATGGAAGAACAGCAGCGCATGGCCCCCCTGACGTGGGTGGGTGTGCTAGGGTCTATTCTGCTAACAATGGCCAGCCCACAGGCGGGCATGGCGGGCTTGAGCGGTACATTAGCCGGTGCTCAGCAAGGGATTATCAGCTTTACCCAAGGCAATGAACAGGAAGCCGATCGAATTGGCATTCAAGTGCTACAACGTTCAGGGTTTGATCCACAAGCGATGCCGAACTTCCTGCAAAAATTAGCCGATCAGTCGCGATATGCATCCAAACCACCGGAAATGCTCTTGACTCACCCATTACCCGACAGCCGATTATCTGATGCGCGTAACCGGGCTAATCAGATGAAACCGCACCCGATTGCCTCGTCGCAAGATTATTTGTTCGCCAAAGTTCGTATTTTGGGCATGTATGGTTCGACCGAAAATAGCCTGACGCCCGATCTATTGGAAACCCTGAGTAAAGGGACGACGCGCGAGCAATTGGCCGCTAAATACGGCCAGGCCATTTTATGGTACCAGGCCAAAAAATACGATGAAGCCCGTAATCAGTTACAACCGCTGTTAACCCAACAGCCGGGCAACATTTGGTTCCTCGATTTAATGACTGATATCGATTTGGGGCAAAATAAAGCCGCTAGCGCCATTAGCCGCCTGCAAGCCGCAACAGCCAATCTGAAAGATGAGCAGCCGGTATTACAGCTGAATCTGGCTAATGCTTATGTTGAGGGCGGAAAACCGGCAGAGGCCATCAAAATCTTGCGCCGTTATACTTTCAGTTATCCAAATGACCCTAACGGCTGGGATTTATTGGCACAAGCGGCGGCGGCACTGGGCCTGCGCGATCAAGAACTGGCTGCGCGTGCAGAAAGCCTGGCATTGAGTGGTAAATTGACTCAAGCCATTGGCTTGCTCAGTGATGCCAGTGCTCGGATGAAGTTAGGGAGTTTAGAACAGGCTCGCTATGATGCCCGCATTGATCAGTTGCGCCAATTGAATGAGCGCTTCCGTAAATACCAGAAGTCCTAAGGAAAGTTACTATGAAAGACGTCACGATTTACCACAATCCGCGTTGCTCCAAAAGCCGGGAAACACTCGCATTAGTCGAGCAACAGGGCATTCAACCGCAAGTGGTATTGTATTTAGATACCCCGCCCTCGGTGTCGACGTTAAAAGAATTACTGCAACAGTTGGGCTTCAGTGACGCCCGCCAATTGATGCGCACCAAGGAGGAACGCTATAAGGAGTTGAATCTGACAGATAACACGCTGACACAAGAGCAATTGCTGCAAGCCATGAGTGATAACCCGAAGCTTATCGAGCGCCCAATTGTGGTTTATCACGGCAAAGCGCGTATTGGCCGCCCACCAGAGCAAGTATTGGAAATCTTGAAGTGATTTAATCAGTAGTTATGATTTAATCAATAGTTAAAAGATAATGATTGAACGAATGCGAGGCTGCTTATTCGTTCAATATCTATAATCCGAGGATCTCTTTCACAAAGGGGATGGTCAGTTTGCGCTGCGCAGTAATAGAGGCGCGATCAAGCTGATCCAACGTCATAAACAGCGTGCGCATTTCCCTGTCCAGGCGCTTTAGCAGAAAACGGCCAACATCTTCCGGTAATTCAAAGCCCCGCAATTTGGCGCGCAATTGCAAAGCTTGCAATTTTTCATCATCTGACAAGGGCTGCAATTTGTAGATTTGCCCCCAATCAAGTCGGGAAGCCAAATCAGGTAAACCGAGATTCAACTGCCGCGGTGGGCGATCGCCGGTAATCAATAAGCGGGTGCGCCCTGTTTCTACAATGCGGTTATAGAGATTAAATATCGCCATTTCCCACTGTTCATCACCAGCAATGCACTCAATATTATCAATACAAATCAGAGCCAATTGCTCCATGCCATCCAACACTTCCGGCACAAAATAAGCGCGTTTATCCAGCGGGACATAACCTACCGCCTCACCTTTTTGCGATAACTCAGCACAAGCCGCATGCAACAAATGACTGCGGCCACCGCCTTCGCGCGACCAGAAATAGATATAACTGCCATGAGACTGGTGAACAGCAGACTGGATCGCCGCTAATAGGGATGGGTTCTCCCCCGGATAAAAACTAGCAAAAGTTTCATCATCGGGAAGATAGAGTGGCAGTGAAAGCTGTGCCGGCGTATTCAGAAGCACCTCAACCAACAAAACGGGCGGGAAAACATGGCAAGTTTACCACAAAAACTGGCTACAGCATAAAAACCTGATCTGCGGCGAAAAACTGGCCGAACCAACAAGCGCGGCTCGACCAGCTATCACTTTATTTGAGTGTCGGCTCTTCTTCCGTGGCCTCAATAATCTCTTCTTCAGTGCGGATCAAACTGATCACCTTGAACAGCAGACTCAGGCCGATACCGACCACTGTTGCCAGCGCCATGCCTTTCAGTTCAGTTGCACCAATATTCACTTTCGCGCCACTCACCCCAATGATCAGGATGACGGAGGTTAAGATCAGGTTTTGTGCTTTGTTGTAGTCAACTTTTGACTCGATCAACACCCGGATACCTGACGCCGCAATAACACCGTATAACAGCAGTGAAACACCGCCCATAACTGGCACCGGAACAGCTTGAATTGCCGCCGCCAACTTGCCAACACAAGAGAGCATAATCGCCAGAATCGCAGCACCACCAATCACCCAAGTGCTGTAAACACGGGTAATCGCCATAACCCCGATATTTTCACCATAAGTAGTATTCGGTGTGGAACCGAAGAAGCCGGAAATCACGGTCGAAATACCATTGGCAAACATTGAACGGTGCAGGCCGGGATCACGAATTAAATCCTTTTTCACAATATTCGCCGTTACCACCAAATGCCCAATATGCTCGGCAATCACCACCAATGCGGCGGGCAAGATGGTCAAAATGGCAAACCACTCAAAACGCGGGGTATAGAATGTCGGTAAAGCAAGCCAATGGGCGTCACGAATAGGGGTCAAATCAACCACGCCCATCACAAATGACAAAGCATAGCCCACCAACACACCAATCAGAATAGGGATAATGGCGAAGAAACCGCGGAATAGCACCGAGCCAAGAATGGTCACCCCCAAGGTCACCATTGAAATGATGATGGTGGTGGAATCGACGGTCACTCCTTCGGCAGGCAGCAACCCCGCCATTCCCGCAGCCACGCCAGCCAATTCAAGGCCGATAACCGCAACAATCGCCCCCATCGCCGCGGGCGGGAAGAGCACATTCAACCAACCGGTACCGGCTTTTTTCACAATCAGCGCCACCAGGCAGAACAGCACGCCGCACATGATAAAACCGCCCAGGGCGACTTCGTATCCCAATGGCAACAACAGTAATACCGGTGAAATAAAGGCAAAACTGGAACCCAGATAAGCGGGGATTTTTCCCTTACAAATGAATAAGTAAAGCAAGGTCCCGATACCGTTAAACAGCAGTACTGTCGCCGGATTAATTTTAAACAGAATAGGAACTAAAACAGTGGCACCAAACATCGCAAACAAATGTTGGAAACTCAGGGGGATTGTCTGGAGCAACGGTGGACGCTCGCTGACGCCAATGGTGCGACGGCTCATTTTCTCTATCCTCTTCAATGGTGTGATTTATGCTAAAAATTATTCAAAAAAAAGCCGACTATCGAGTCGGCTATCTAAAGGTTATTCCAGTATGCGGTAATGAGCGCAGGCAGTTTGGACACGGACAGCGCACAGAAACCAAGAGCGTACACCATGACCTTGTAAATCATAAGTACGTGAGGATTTCGAGCACTGCCCAGGTTCAAAATGGCAAACGAATAGCATAATGGTGTGACCTTTTATTTGGTTCCGAAAATCTTATCACCGGCATCACCCAATCCTGGGATAATGTAGCCGTGTTCATTTAGGCCTTGATCGATAGAAGCAGTGTACAGCTCGACATCTGGATGAGCGGCTTCCAGTGCTTTAATACCTTCAGGTGCAGCAACCAACACCAACACTTTGATGCTCTTACAGCCAGCATTCTTAAGTAAATCAATGGTCGCAATCATCGAACCACCGGTTGCCAGCATCGGGTCAACCACCAGCGCCATGCGTTCATCGATATTTGACACCAGCTTCTGGAAGTAAGGTACTGGCTTCAGAGTTTCTTCATCACGATAGACCCCTACCACACTAATACGCGCGCTAGGGACATTCTCCAAGACCCCTTCCATCATGCCCAAACCGGCACGTAAAATAGGCACTACCGTGATTTTCTTACCTTTAATCTGTTCAATCTCAACCGGCCCATTCCACCCTTCGATGGTGACTTTTTCAGTTTCTAGATCGGCGGTTGCTACATAAGTCAGTAAACTTCCCACTTCAGACGCTAACTCGCGAAAACGCTTTGTACTGATATCATTCTCACGCATCAAACCAAGTTTATGTTTTACTAGCGGGTGTTTCACCTCAACGATCTTCATTATTTTTCTCCTGGTTAGGCGACTGGCGGCCAAAAAAATCGCGAGATTATACCGCCTTTTTTTTTGAACACCACAATGAATAGCCTGATTCAGATCAATAGAAAATCATTATTAAGTCAAGCAAGCTAAAAATCAGCGTGATATCACAAGCCACTCGCAAACGTTTGCCTGCGCTGTTAGAATTGTCGCGTTTTCTTTAAACCGCCAACCGCCGTGGGGACCTCGCAGTGACCAACAAAACCTCTCTCAGCTATAAAGACGCAGGTGTAGATATTGATGCCGGCAATAACCTTGTTGATCGCATAAAAGGTGTGGTTAAACAAACTCGTCGCCCAGAAGTGATGGGGGGATTGGGCGGGTTCGGTGCCCTGTGCGCTTTGCCACAAAAATACCGTGAACCTATTCTGGTTTCAGGCACTGACGGCGTCGGCACTAAGCTGCGTCTGGCGATGGATCTGAAACGCCACGATACCATCGGTATCGATTTGGTCGCCATGTGTGTCAACGACTTGGTGGTCCAGGGTGCTGAGCCACTGTTTTTCCTTGACTACTTTGCGACCGGTAAACTGGATGTGGATACTGCCGCCAGTGTGATTACCGGGATTGCCGAAGGGTGCAAACAGTCAGGTTGTGCGCTGGTTGGGGGCGAAACCGCCGAAATGCCGGGGATGTACCACGGCGAAGATTATGACGTTGCAGGCTTCTGTGTCGGCGTGGTCGAAAAATCTGAAATCATCGACGGCAGCAAAGTCGCGCCGGGCGATGCTCTGGTGGCTTTAGGTGCCAGCGGCCCGCATTCCAATGGCTATTCACTGGTGCGTAAAATTCTGGAAGTCAGCAATACCTCTCCAGAACAGACCCAATTAGAGGGTAAATCTCTGGCCGACCATTTGCTGGAACCGACCAAAATCTATGTAAAATCCATTCTTAGCTTGATTGAGCAACTTGATATCCATGCTATTGCTCACTTGACCGGTGGCGGCTTCTGGGAAAATATCCCACGCGTATTACCACAAGGAACTCAAGCAGTTATTAATGAAAAAAGCTGGCAGTGGCCCGCAGTATTTAGCTGGTTGCAAGAAACCGGTAATGTTAGCCGCCACGAAATGTACCGCACATTTAACTGTGGCGTCGGCATGGTTGTTGCCTTACCTGCGGAACTGGCAGATAAAGCGGTTGAGTTGCTGACCGCCTCCGGCGAAAAAGCCTGGAAAATTGGTGTCATTGCTGCGGCGGCCGAGGGTGCAGAGCAAGTTATTATCAATCCATAATATTGCTGCCCCTGCAATTTCAAGGACTAAGGGTATTACCCAAAGTCATTGAAGTTGCAGCCAGGCTACAAGACAACACCCCTGCAACTTCAAGTCCGAAGGGTATATGAAAAAAATCGTGGTATTGGTTTCAGGCCAGGGCAGTAACTTACAAGCACTGATAGACGCCCAGCAGCAAGGGCGTATTCCAGGCGAGATTAGTGCTGTTTTTAGTAATAATCCGCAAGCTTATGGGTTAGAGCGTGCTGAATTGGCGGGCATTGCACACCATGCAATAGATGCCAAATCCTATGCCTCGCGTGCCAGTTTCGACCTGGCATTAGCGCAAGCCATTGATGAATATCAGCCCGATTTAGTGGTACTGGCGGGTTATATGCGTATTCTCAGTCCTGAGTTTGTTCAGCATTATGCTGGCCGGATGTTGAATATTCACCCCTCACTCTTACCGAAGTATCCCGGCTTGCATACCCATCGTCAAGCATTGGAAAACGGCGATCTGGAGCACGGTACTTCAGTCCATTTTGTGACGGAAGAACTGGATGGCGGCCCGGTCATCCTGCAAGCCAAAGTCCCGATTTTCAGTGATGATACTGAAGAGGATGTGGTCGAGAGAGTCCAAACTCAAGAACACAATATTTATCCGTTAGTGGTCGGTTGGTTTACTGATGGCCGTTTAGCAATGCGCGATAATGCAGCTTGGTTGGATGATAAGCCTTTGCCACCACAGGGTTATGCGGCTGAATAACTCCAATAATTTTGGGAATGGGCATTAACTAAAAGCGATTGATATAATATTCGCATTTTTACCTGTCTATTATCGCTCAAAACAGGCGCTCAGGTTATAATTCCTCTGGCAGCAGCCGCTGTCGTCATATGAGGAATCAGCATGTCTACCACTAGCAGCGTCCGGTTACGTCCATTGGAACGGGATGATCTGCCGTTTGTACATCAGTTAGATAACAATGCCAGCGTTATGCGCTATTGGTTTGAAGAGCCTTATGAGGCTTTCGTCGAGCTGTCTGATCTGTATGATAAACATATTCATGATCAAAGCGAACGCCGCTTTATTATTGAAAGCCAGGGGACAAAAGTCGGTCTGGTTGAGTTAGTTGAAATTAATCACATTCATCGCCGTGCTGAGTTTCAGATTATTATCGACCCAGCCCATCAAGGCAAAGGTTATGCAGGTTCAGCAGCAAAGTTAGCAATGGAATACGGTTTTTCCGTACTGAACCTCTATAAACTGTATTTGATTGTGGATAAAGAAAATGAGAAAGCGATTCATATCTACAGCAAATTAGGCTTTGAATTGGAAGGCGAGTTAAAACAAGAGTTCTTTATCAATGGTGAATATCGCACTGCAATTCGTATGTGTATTTTCCAACCACAATATTTGGCTAAATATAAAACGCCTTCGATAAAGAGTGCTTAACTTGTTGGGGCCAATGGCCCCAACATAGACTTACATTTTAATTCAATACATATAGTTTAATTTAACACATATAGCTTAATTTAATATATTTAACAATGTGATATTATCGCTTTCATTAACTTTATCTACATTC
>NZ_CABHXX010000064.1 GCF_902170565.1 Yersinia thracica | reverse complement strand
CGTAAAACATTATTCAAAAGAAAGTAATGTGACTATTAAAAACGCCACGGTTTAAACAGTTTCATCATGGATTTGATGGAAGTCAGATGAATTGCATTAAAATTAAAATACACCAATCACTTTAACTTCAAATAATATAATAATGAATTCAAACGAAAATTAATGATTTTAAATTAAATGATGGATGTTTTTATAAGTTATTTAACCTATTTAGATTTTTTTATTTGTTTTTTATATAATTAAATTACCCTCGACATAAAAATGCCAGTAATAATAAAATGTAATGATGGCATTACTTATAATAATAAAAATAATATATTTGATTACTTATGATCACTAAAATACTCATCTTTTTTGGATTACAACGCCAAACCCATACCTACCCCCTGCTTCTTCTAACGAAAATTCATATAATAAAAAAGAATCATACTGCTAAAGGTAGTATCAGACTGTGGCCTCTTTGCCTCTCGTCAATTCACCCGCATGATAATCTCTGCCATAATGGCGCTCTATTTGATAGGTAGTCCCGCGCCGAATTATCACTTCTGGTGGCGGAGCCCTCAGACCACGGAGTTCAGCATGGATCACGGTAATACCTCGGATTTACTTTCTCTGGAGCAAGCGCTGACTAAAATGCTGTCACAGGTCACGCCATTACAGACCAGCGAAACCATCGCGCTCACTGATGCTGCGGGACGTATCACAGCCAGTGCAATTACATCACCCATTGCCGTGCCACCTTTCGCTAACTCAGCTATGGACGGTTATGCTGTGCGCTGTAATGAACTTAGCAGTACCCAGCCATTACCGGTGGCAGGTAAAGCTTTCGCAGGTGCCCCTTTTAAAGATGAATGGCCCGCAAATAGCTGTATTCGGATCATGACCGGCGCCCCTATTCCCGAAGGTGCCGATGCTGTCGTCATGCAAGAACAAGCGGTTGTGAGTGAGCAGGGTGTTACATTTAGCGGCAATATACATGCTGGGCAAAATATCCGGCTGGCAGGTGAAGACATCCAGCAAGGAGCGGCTGTTTTTCCCGCAGGTGTCAAACTCGGTGCTGCGCAGTTGCCGCTATTAGCATCATTAGGGATTGCCGAACTTACCGTGTTCCGTACATTGAAAGTGGCTATTTTCTCTACCGGTGATGAATTGAAGCCGGTCGGTCAGCCCTTGGGAGACGGGGAAATTTACGATACCAATCGCTTTGCGGTACGTTTGATGTTGCAGCAATTAGGTTGCCAAATCATTGATCTTGGCGTCATCCGTGATGACCAACAAGCATTACGCAATGCATTTGAACAAGCCAATGCATCTGCTGATTTGGTCATTAGTAGCGGTGGAGTTTCAGTCGGCGAAGCGGACTATACCAAACAGATGTTGGAAGAACTGGGTGATGTTGGTTTCTGGAAATTAGCGATAAAACCCGGAAAACCTTTTGCTTTCGGTAAATTAGAGAATGCCTGGTTCTGCGGCCTGCCGGGTAATCCCGTCTCTGCGGCACTGACATTTTATCAATTGGTACAACCCCTCATTGCTAAACTTTCCGGCCATTCTGATTGGCAGCCACCGTTGCGTTTGAAGGCAAAAACAATAACAAAATTGAAAAAAACACCGGGCCGGTTAGATTTCCAACGTGGCGTTTTCTCAACCAATACCCAAGGTGAACTGGAAGTGCGTACGACGGGCCATCAAGGTTCACATGTATTTAGCTCATTTAGCCAAGCTAACTGTTTTATCGTCCTTGAGCGGGAACGTGGCTCAGTAGAAGTCGGCGAAATTGTTGAAATAGAACTATTTAATGGATTATTGATTTAGTGAATTATTTTAACAATAAATTGCTAGGAGACTGATATGTTACCTGAACTTTCCGATGCACAAACTCTGCGTTATAACCGGCAAATCGTTTTGCAGGGTTTTGATTTTGACGGACAGGAAAAACTCAATGCAGCCAAAGTATTAATTGTTGGATTAGGCGGCCTCGGGTGTGCGGCAGCACAATATCTGGCGGTAGCAGGTGTAGGCCATCTTACATTGCTGGATTTTGACACTGTTTCTCTGTCCAACTTACAACGGCAAGTTCTGCATCGTGATGACCGTATCGGTGTGTCTAAGGTCGCCTCTGCGGCAATAACTTTAGCGGAGATGAATCCTGGCCTGACACTCAACACAATTGATATTCAGTTAGATGATGAGCAGCTTGCTATTCTCATAGCTGAGCATCAATTGGTGCTGGATTGTACCGATAATGTCGCCAGCCGTGAGCAACTTAACCGTCTATGCCATACCCAACGTAAACCACTGATTTCTGGTGCGGCCATTCGCATGGAAGGGCAAGTGAGTGTCTTTACATATCAAGAAGATAAGCCTTGCTATCGCTGTCTCAGCCGCTTGTTTGGTGATAACGCCCTGACCTGCGTTGAAGCCGGAGTAATGGCTCCATTGGTGGGTATTATTGGTAATTTACAGGCGATGGAAACGATAAAGCTACTGGCTGATTATGGCCAGGTGATTTCAGGCCGCATATTAATGTATGACGCCATGACGGCAGAATTTCGCAGTTTAAAGCTGGCAAAAGATGCCAACTGCGAGGTTTGCGGTAAAGACTAGTGGAATATAGGTATAAAAAAAGCTGATGCAATGCATCAGCTCAGACTGCTGACAAACTCCGACGACTCGATCTATGGTGGTGAGGACGGGCAGAAGAGTAAAGCGTCCTCGCCAGGGATGGCGCGGCTCGAGCCTACAAGGATGTATTGACGGCGTCTTTACGATCTGCCTGTTTTCACCGCTGCGGGCACTTTGTCAATAACCTCAAAGCTGATGCAATGCATCAGCTTTCTTATCAACCCGCAATCAAATAATCAGGACTGAATACCCTGGCTACGCAGATAATCTTCGTAGTTACCGGTAAAGTCGATTAGCTTGCTTGGTGTCATTTCTATCACTCGGGTCGCCAATGAACTGACGAACTCACGGTCATGGGAAACGAAGATTAACGTGCCTTCATACATTTCCAATGCCATGTTAAGAGCTTCAATCGATTCCATATCCAAATGGTTGGTTGGCTCATCCATTACCAGAATGTTAGGGCGCTGCATCATCAGCTTACCAAACAACATCCGTCCTTTCTCACCACCAGACAAGACCTGTACTTTTTTCTTGATATCGTCCTGGCTAAACAGCAAACGACCCAGCACACTGCGCACAGCCTGCTCATCATCTTTTTCCTGTTTCCACTGACTCATCCAGTCAAATACCGTCAGATCGATTTCAAAATCACTGGCGTGATCCTGCGCATAGTAGCCGATCTTACTGTTTTCAGACCATTTTACGGTACCTGCATCCGGCTCATAATCCCCTACTAACGTTTTCAGTAAAGTAGATTTACCGATACCGTTTGGCCCGAGGATCGCCACTTTCTCACCCACTTCCAGTCGCAGATCCAGTTTTTTAAACAGTGGGCCGTTATCAAAACCTTTGGTTAGCAATTCAACTTCCAGAGCATTACGGAACAGCTTTTTATCCTGATCAAAGCGGATAAACGGGTTCTGCCGGCTAGAAGCTTTCACTTCATCAAGCTGAATTTTATCAATTTGACGAGCGCGTGAAGTTGCCTGTTTGGATTTCGAGGCGTTGGCACTAAAGCGGCTAACGAAAGATTGCAACTCAGAGATCTGGGCCTTTTTCTTGGCGTTATCAGAGAGCAGACGATCGCGAGCTTGAGTCGCCGCCGTCATATATTCATCATAGTTACCCGGATAAACGCGCAGTTCGCCGTAATCTAAATCCGCCATGTGGGTACACACCATATTCAGGAAGTGGCGGTCATGGGAAATAATGATCATGGTGCTGTTACGTTCGTTCAGAATTTGTTCCAACCAGCGGATAGTATCGATATCCAAGTTGTTGGTCGGTTCGTCGAGCAACAAAATTTCCGGATCGGAGAACAAAGCCTGTGCCAACAATACACGCAATTTGAAGCCGGGAGCGATTTCGCTCATTAGGCCATAATGTTGTTCAACCGGAATACCGACACCGAGCAACAATTCACCGGCACGGGCTTCTGCGCTGTAACCATCCATTTCACCATAAGCAACTTCCAGATCAGCGACTTTATAGCCGTCTGCTTCGCTCATTTCGGCCATGGCGTAAATGCGATCGCGCTCTTCTTTTACTTCCCACAGTTCGCCGTGACCCATAATAACGGTGTCGAGCACTGTGTTGTTTTCAAAGGCGAATTGGTCCTGACGTAACTTACCCAGACGCTCATTCGGGTCAAGGAATACGTTACCGCCGCTGGGTACTAAATCACCGCCAAGGATTTTCATGAAAGTGGATTTACCACAACCATTAGCACCGATTAGGCCATAGCGATTACCGCCACCGAATTTTACTGAGATGTTTTCAAACAGCGGCTTGCTGCCGAATTGCATGGTGATATTGTTAGTACTTAGCACAGAGCTCGCTCTCGATTGGATTACTGAATAGGGATATTCAAGAATTATAGAAAATGTGATTCGGCGCGCATTATGCCACAAGATGGCAAGAGTATCGCCTCCAGTTTGCATGAAATCTCAGCAAGAGTGGAAAAGGGGGTGAGATTAAGGCTAAAAGCTGGGGTGCAGTTTAATTACAGCGTTTTATATCAATGTGCCATTTGCTTAGTAAGCATATGAAATCTTATCGCTAACTCATTTTACCCTGAACTCGATAAATAAAAGAGGCTATATTGCACGACAAATACAATATAGCCCTCCGCCCATACTCCCACATAACTTACTACCCTACAGCCACTTCGCATCACGAGTAAACGAGATGGTTAGCCAGCGATGCGGCCCAGATTCACCAATTGCGCGAGATATCTCATCACGTATTTTGTCAAAATAAGATACACCGCTATTTTCCATTTCAGGTGGAATAACCACATGAATCTCAACAAATAAACCTCGACCGATGCGAGTAGCATAATGCGAATAATCTATAAATTGATATTTCGCCATTAGCTTATCCATTATATTTTCCATGGAAGCATCCAGTGTATCCGGTGTCATTTGTAATACTTCACGGACGGCGGCAATGACGGTCTTTATCGGAACCGTTATCAATATCAGTGTTAACAGCGCCAATACACTAGGGTCAGTATAAACAATCAAATGTTCATAACGGGTGCCTTCCATACTCCAGGAAAGCAAAAAGGCCACTAATAAAGCCGAGCTGATGCACGCCGACATCAGCCAACTCTTGGTATCCAATGCGATTAACTCAGACTTAACGCGTTTATTTAAACGGCGTTGCTTTAGGAAGAGAGTAAAACAGAAAATGCTGACGACCAGAGCATAAACAATCGCCCAACCTAGCTCTAACTCGCGACCGCCATCAATAATACCTTTAATCGCGTTAACAAAAGCATACAAGCAGAGGAAGGCCAGTAAACTGCCATTAAAAGCCAAGACTAGTGGTTCTACATGCCAAAAACCATATTGAAAACGCCGACTATTTGGTTGACCCAACAATCGGGATACTAATAGAGATAAACTGCACATCCCTGCGTCTAAAGCAGAGAACATACCATCGAAAATAATCGACATAGATCCGCAGACAATACCAAAAACAATCCCCATGATAGCAATGAATAAAGTACAAAAAATCGAACGTCGTAAAATCTGCTGTTCAAGTTTAGTATCGTGCAGCATCGGGGCTGCTTGTCCACTATATGTCGTCATGATTACAACCTATTTTATAGTCATCTGCTTTATAGTAACCAACTGTTTTATAATCATATATTTTTACCTACCCAACTTGACGTGTAAATCTCGACAGAAACAATGAAAGTCAATCAGGCCAGCAATAGTGTGTCATATTATTCCCTTTTTACCAGTAAATTACGTTGTCACGCCGGAACAGTCACCGGGTTAATGTCTTGTTTTTACATATTTAAAATAAGATGTTTTTTGTTATACGGAAGGATAGCGTTGAGGAAAACGTAGACAGATAATCTGCCGTTTTTTTCAAGAAATACGGCTATTACAGACGAAAAAAATCCGCCCGAAAGCGGATTTTTCCAACACAGTATCCACCTTTAGAGATGAATGCTGATTATCCTAAGCAGTTGCTTAGAAAGTGTAACCTACGCCAGCAACCCAAGTGCCAACGTCAACGCTACGAATGCGGCTTTGCTCGTAAGAAACGTCAAAGGCAACATTTTGCATTGGGTTGAACTGCACGCCTGCACCGTAAGTGAAGCCGTAATCGCTGGTGCTGTTTTTGTCGCCAAGAGACGTTGGGTAGTTCTGGCTGAAACGACCATAACCCACACCTACCAAGCCGTAAACGCTAGCCCAATCATTGATACGGTAAGCTGGGCCCCCGGTGATCGCGTTGTATTGTGCTTTGTTGTAAACAGATGCGCTGTCGCCGAAGCTGCTTTTTTCAGTGTGAGTGAAAGAGGTGATGTAACCCAGTTGGGAATCGCTCCACTCGTAACGGTACTTCAGGTTGAAGCCTGAAGATTTGTTAGCAACACCTTGGTAATCGCTCTGGGCATAACCACCAGAAACGGTGCTTTGACCTGCAAAGGCTGACCCTGCGGTCACTGCTAATACACAAGCTGCTACAGCTGAAAGACATGCAATTTTATTCATAACCACCTCGAAAAACGCAAATTATTAGATGAAACTTGAATACGATGGAATTATAACAAAAAATAGTGTGAAACTCTGCCCATCAATGATTGTCTAATCATTTATTTGGTGTAACAAAGAGTTTCAAGTATCTTCTATCTTACTAATACGTTTACGAATTTTGGGTATTCTACGCCATTTTGTGATACTCATCACCAAAACCCATTCCAGACTATTCTTAATTTTCCAGCTCAATAAAACACCAAAAATAGTGTGAAAAACCTGCATCTTCAGAAAAAATTTATTTATTTCATCTTTTTCTTCGTCATTATTATGTCCATCGGTAATTTTTAAACACTTAACAGACATTTCATTTACACTGGCAAGGATTGGTATCTACTATTTTTCTTTGAGGTTCAAAAGGATGTCCTTGTCTCCTTCTTCCAAAAATTCACTCCCGTTACTCCCGATTCTCTTGCTCGTGATCGCCATGATCTCAATACAAAGTGGCGCATCATTGGCGAAAAGCCTGTTCCCGCTAGTCGGCGCACAAGGAATAACCTCATTGCGACTGGGTATCGGCACGCTGATTCTGTTTATTATTTTTAAACCCTGGCGGATGCGCTTTGAAGCTGGCAGCCGGTTGCCCTTATTGATTTATGGGATTGCCTTGGGTGGCATGAATTTCCTTTTTTATCTGTCATTGAAAACAGTGCCATTAGGTATTGCCGTCGCGTTGGAATTCACCGGCCCACTGGCTGTCGCCATGCTCTCTTCACGCCGCCCGGTCGATTTTATCTGGGTCGGTTTGGCGATTTTGGGCCTATGGTTCCTGTTGCCGCTGGGAAGCAGCATCGGAACCATTGATCTATTTGGCGCGGCCTGTGCTCTGGGCGCCGGGGTCTGCTGGGCGCTTTATATTGTTTCGGGGCAAAAAGCCGGTGGTGATCACGGGCCGGGTACCGTAGCGATTGGCTCTATGATTGCCGCGATAATTTTCTGCCCAATTGGCGTAGCTTATAGTGGTATGGCACTGTTCAGCCCGGCAATTCTGCCAGTAGCATTGGCTGTGGCTATTCTATCGACAGCATTGCCTTACTCACTTGAAATGGTCGCGCTGACCCGCTTGCCCACCCGTACATTCGGCACATTGATGAGTTTGGAGCCCGCATTAGCGGCGATTTCAGGGCTGGTGTTCTTAAATGAACATCTGACATTGATTCAATGGCTGGCTCTGGCATCTATTATCAGCGCCTCCATCGGCGCTACCCTCACCATCAAACCTAAACCGCAGATTGACGAAATTGCTTGAACAGGAGCCACCTATGGAAATCAGAATTGCAACAACAGCCGATTTTGCTGAAATTTGGCCACTGTTTCAGGCGGTAATCAGTAGTGGCGACACCTATGTGTTCACCGCGGACACCCCTGAACAAGATGCTTATGATTACTGGTTTGGTATGGGAGTGCGGTGCTGGGTAGCGCTGCATGAGGGGCGAGTTGTCGGTATGTATAAATTAATCGATAACCAGCGCGGCCTGGGTAATCATGTTTCAAATGCGTCTTTTATGGTCGATGGAAATGCACGCGGTCTGGGCATTGGCAAAGCACTTGGAATCCATTGTATTGAACAGGCAACAGCCCTCGGTTATCGAGCGATACAATTCAACTTTGTGGTCAGCACCAATACCCTCGCGGTTGCTCTGTGGCAAAAGCTAGGTTTTGAAATTCTCGCCACACTACCAGGCGCGTTTAACCACAGCCAATTGGGTTATGTGGATGCCTATGTTATGCATCGAGCACTGGTTCCTCAGCAAAACTGACTCTCAGTCCCCCCAGAGAAACTTTATCGAGCACGCCAGCCTAGTCATTCCGCGGGCTGGCGTTTTTTATTAATTATTTTTCATTTTTTTGCATCCAAAACACCGGGCTGGTTCGTATAGGTAGATGTGAGGCCAAGCTTCACCTCAATCCACCTAAAAGGAATACATTATGAAAACGCTCATTCGTACCGCTATCTGTGCTTCCTTAGTCTTCAGCAGTGTTTCTATGGCCGCCATGATGTCCGACCCTATCATGGTGGGAGGCGCATCTATGCTCCCAAGCAAAAATATTATCGAGAATGCAGTGAACGCCAAAGATCACACCACCTTAGTGGCGGGACGGCTGAGCTGAAAACTGTCAACGGCCAGCCATTATGGATTATGAATAATGGGCCGCATAATATTCAGCTTAAAGATGGCAAAGGTAACATCGCCAATATCAGTACCTATGATGTACAACAGAAAAATGGTGTGATCGATGTGATTGATACCGTCCTGATGCCTAAATAAAACCCGTCTATACTGGGTGCAGTATCTCACTGCATCTGACGGTTTTTAGGGATGGGCGCATGAATGAATGTTCTCTGGAACAACAGATTGGACTGATCGATGCCATTGCTCAAGGCGATCAGTCCGCTTTTGAACAGCTTTACCGTCTTACCTCCCCTCGATTATTTGCCGTCGCTTTTCGCATGCTGCGCAGCCATGCTCGGGCAGAAGAAGTATTGCACGACAGTTTTATCACTGTCTGGAACCGAGCGAATCATTACAATGCGCAACTCAGCGCACCGCTGACCTGGTTGACCCATATCGTGCGTAACCGCGCCATCGACTTGATGCGAGGCAGTGATAATCGCCTACAATCACTGGACGATGCTGAAACCGACTCGCTGACCGATAACTCGCTGACACCGCTGGAAAAATTGCAGCAAGACACTGAAACTAAGCAGCTTGCAGACTGTCTGGCACATCTGCCGGTCGAACAGCGGCAAAGTATTATGCTGGCTTATTATCAGGGACTTTCTCATGGGGAAATCTCGGCTCATTTACAGCAACCACTGGGCACGATAAAAAGTTGGATACGTCGTGCACTGGATCACCTCAAGGGCTGTGTAGGCTTATGAAAAACAGACGCGAATATGACTCAGCCCTAGCCGCAGAATATGCGCTGGGCACTCTGCGCGGACTGGCTCGGATGCGTTTTGAGCGCAGAATCCGCCGAGATCCACGGCTGGCGGCAGATGTTGCCAGTTGGCAAAGCTTATTGACTCAACTCGATAATCAGCTCGCGCCTTTAGAGCCTCCGGAGCTTGTCTGGAAGCGGCTCGAGTTACAATTACCGCCTCTCAATGTCCGCCATATAAAACGCAACCCTTGGTCTTATGTCGGCTGGGCTGTCGCCGCGGGCCTTGCGGCGATATTGCTCATACCGCGTTTATTGGTCGAACCGCCGGTGACCACCCCCGTGGCCGTGTTATCCAATAGCCAGCAAAGCGGCCAGTGGGTAGTCAGTGTGGAAAAATCGACCCGCAGTTTGACATTAACACCATTGAATCCGGTCGCCATCAGTGACACCAAGAGCCTTGAGTTATGGAGTATTCCTGCTGGTGAAAAGCCACATTCGCTAGGATTATTAAATACTCAAGGCCCCACACAACTGACATTGGCTGAAAACCAGTTAACCGGTCATTCATTACTGGCAATCAGTTTGGAACCTCATGGCGGATCGCCCTCCGGCCAACCCACCGGGGCTGTTTTATTCAGCGGGCCACTACAAAATCTGTGATTTTTTCTATCGGAGGCTACACATGCAAGACTGGGATCCTGACTTATATCGTCAATTTGAAGCAGAACGCACCCGCCCCGCTCACGACCTGCTAGCACATACTCAAGAAGAAATACCTCGACGTATCAGTGATTTAGGTTGTGGGCCGGGTAATTCCACGCAATTGCTGCGCGAGCGTTTTCCTGATGCCCAACTGGTCGGCATTGATAATTCTCGGGCCATGTTGCTCAGTGCGCAACAGCGCTTGCCTGATTGCGCTTTTCTCGAAGCCGATATTCGCCAATGGCAACCTTCAGAACCGCAAGACCTGATTTATGCCAATGCATCGCTACAGTGGCTCACTGACCACCAGCAACTTTTCCCTTACCTGTTTTCTAAATTGGCTGCCAACGGAATACTTGCCGTCCAGATGCCGGATAATCTTGATGAGCCCAGCCACAGGGCAATGCGGGAGGTCGCCGCAAACGGTCCATGGCAACAAACGCTACAAGAAGCTGGGGCTGGGCGGGCAAAAGTGCTCACCGCCAATCAGTATTATGATTTGCTGGCCCCTCATGCTGAGCACGTCGATATCTGGCGTACCACCTATTATCACCCGATACCCTCCGCGCAGGCGATTGTCGATTGGCTACGCGCAACCGGTTTACGCCCTTTTCTTGAGCCACTCTCTGAATCTATGCGTTTAGATTTCCTGCAAGATTATCTGGCCATTATTGATGCGGCATATTTACCACAAGTTGATGGTCGGCGTTTACTCGCGTTTCCGCGCTTATTTATTGTTGCCCGAGCACGGCAATAACCCTTTGAGTATGCCGGTTAAATTAATTTTCCGGCATACTGGAATGATATAACGCAGTAAAATAGTCAATGCAGAAAACCATTTATATTT
>NZ_CABHXX010000063.1 GCF_902170565.1 Yersinia thracica | reverse complement strand
TTTAGGTTCAAAAACCGGTCTTAAAGTGGCGCACTTTTAAAGCATAACTGTGGCTCATTTTTAGACCATAATTGACACTCAGGTCACAAAGTTGCCGCAATTCAGGCGGCAAATGGAACTCCAGCAGGTCACACGCCGCCGCGGGCTGGGTCATAAAATTCTTAAAAAGTGCATCATGGGGTGTAGGGGTCGTTTTCATCGGGCGATGATAGTTATGAGGATCAGTGTGAGCAATCACTCTGCTCCACTTTAGGACAAACATTTTTTCTTTTAAAATAATGGGTTATCGAGATGAATAAGAGAGGGAAAATAATCACAGTACGGAATAAATAAGGTGCGAAAAACTGGTAAAATAAGGCGACGTCTAACACAACATCGCCCGCTAGAATGGGGGTTAACGCGTTATTGCGTCAGGTCTTCATCACGTAGGCCAGTAACTTCCTTTACCAGAGTGCGATCAACACCTTCGGCCAGTAGAGACCTAGGGCCGTTTCCCGATAGCTTTCAATGTATCCTTTCAGAAAGCTTTCTAGTTCCACTGCTTCTGCAATTTTCATCAGTGCTTCCTTGTACTACGACGAGTTATTGGGTCACCCATCTGATCGTCGAATTAATTAATAAGCGTTTATTAGTCGACGGTGTTTAGGTAGCCACCTTGAGATTCCCGTCTCCGTAGGTGGTGAGCTGGATGGGGTGACAGACCAGTCACAAAAAAACCGACGCATCCTGCGGTGCCCCCGCCCAGCTCACCATTTCTTGCTTATTACCCATGTAACCGTGTCTACGTCATGCGCTTTGGTGTATGCCGGACTGCCAAATCCGGTAAAGGATTTCACCGCAGCGGTGTGACTATAACCCGATGAGGTTCTGCTGATCAATTAGCCAACATCATTTTAGGAAAAACTTTTTCCTAAGTTAAAATAATGAGTTACAGGTAAAATCAAGAAGTATCTATACCACATCCGCTAAAGATAATAGTAGCGGAAGCCGGTGGAATTTATTGCTCGTTCAAATCATTGTTGACGAGCTTGCCGCTGGCAGATGTTTGCAATTGAGTGAGGGCGGGTAACAGGATACTGATTGATGCCAGACAGTGGCCCAGTTGGCACAGACTTTCTGCTGAGAGATCCAACACCTCGTTGTCGGCAAAGGACACAAAAGTATCCCCGATAAAATTTAGCCCATGCAGCAGTCCGGCTAACACTCTTCGCTACTGTTTGCCAGTTCCAGTGTGTCATCAGCACTCAGGTGTGACATATCCAGCTTACCGAACACCTCAGTCAATGTGGGATAAAGTCTATTGGTATCAGGCAACATGGCGCTTCTCCTGTGGTTTGCAAGAAACAAACACCAGTGAGAAACCGGCCAGCAGATTGCGGGCTTCACATTCAGTGGGAGCCAAAACGGAGATCAGGCGCAACGGAGAAATTTCGGCCAATAATGTGTTAGAACGGGCGTTAAGGAAGGTGTAGAGCTTTGAATATGCACGTATGTTACTATTAGCGTCAGCCATAGCATTACCTCGTTTAATGTTGTGGTTAGATGCCCTGACGGTGTTCCCGCACTTTCAGGGCATTGCAATTACAGCAGTTATTACCATCAATAATTTCAACGTACTATTTTTGTGGCTGATGGTAACCACAATTATTCTGATTCGAATTATTCGCCTAACCAGTTGTCGACAATCAGTCCAGGCACGCGATCAAATTCTTTACGGTTATTTGTGACTAATATCAATCCAGTACTTCGGGCATGACCTGCGATATGTAAATCATTAACACCTATGGGTGTCCCTTTTTGCTCCAGACTCGCACGTATCGAACCATAGTGAATGGCGGCTTTATCGTCATAATCCAGTACAGTAAGACGTGAAACAAAGTCCTCTACAACACTCAAATTGCGTTCAGGTGCCGCACTTTTCTCTACGCCATGCAACAACTCAGCAAGTGTGATGGAAGAAATAACCATTCTGCCCGCATTAGCGTTAAACCGACCTAACACTTCTATAGGTCGGCGTTTAATGACATATATAACGATATTAGTATCGAGCATGTACTTATGCATTAAAATAACTCACGCTCTGATTGATGCTGTTCTGCACGTTCTGTCAGAAAATCATCTGAAACACGCGGACTATTGAAGAAAAAGCTATCCCAAGAGTTTTCAACGGGTGACAAGATACGCTCATTCCCTACCGCTCTTACCGTCACTGATTTAACATTCTCTGGAAAGCGCATATCCACCGGTAAACGCACATTTTGAGTACGATTGTTTGTAAAAATGGTGCCCTGTGACATGTTGAGCCTCCTCTATATATAAATTATGATTAAAGTATATACAACACCTAGCCATAGAGCAATGCCATATAGCACATGTGTAAGCAAAAAAATGGAATTTAAGAGAACGCATTGATATATAAATTGCGAGAGTTTTATTGATTCACTTTAGCTAGTTAAGTCTCTCTAAGAAAGTCACCAGCAATCGTTAAGTCATGCTGGTTTAGTTTTTTGTCCTGTTGTCTAACAAGATTAGACAATGGTCAATATTTTCAAACGATAGAGAGTCGTCTTTTGTAGCCCCGGAGACACAATAATTCAGTTTATGGCGATAAGTGTAGTCCTTGGGATACAAGAAATTAAAAAGCCATTGTCGATAAAGCGACTGATTCAGTAAACAATACACCGACAAATATCCCGCTAACTGTAACCACGGACATCATCCCGAACAATGCCTCAGCTGTGGATAAAAAGGATATTGCGTAGAGAGTTACGCGAAAGAGGCATTGAACCTAAAGGTTAGTGGAATCATAAAAACAGACGGGTTTAGGTTTACTGATTAGAGTTGGCCTTGTGCACTTTTTAGATAAATCGAACAGCCCGAAAATGAACTACAATGAACCTCGCGCTGGCTGGGACAATGGATGGACGCATCGTTAACATTTCAGACGAAGCGAGGACATCAGTTTACGAACTCATTCAGCTGGTCGGAGGATCAATGGCCCAGTCATCCGAGCCTCTCGATAATCCCAGGCACCTTCATGTTGATGCTTCACTTGCTCGTAGTCTTGGCTTTCAGGCCACTGTAAGGACTGTCTATCAGGCTCAACAGGAAGGACTGCTTTAAGCCCTTCTGATATCGAGTCCGGTATTTATCTAACTGGATGTTATATTCCTTTTAATCAGCAGACGGATGATTTGCTGCTTTCACTCTGGGTATTGTTTGACGTGACGGGCTTAATTGCCCGGCATGTTATAAATTGTGTGAAATCACTACGCTTATTAAAGCCTTTATCCACTTCACATCTGAAAAGTATTTTTTATAGACGCCACTTTCAATAGATCCTTTGGCAGCTATCAATAAACCATTGACAGAAATAGGTGTACTGTCACTATATTTCTGTCATATAAAATACAGGCTTTATATTGAGCTATTCGGCCGCATTATTAATATAATGACTGAAGAATATGATTAGCTGCTTCCACTCGGACAGGATTAGGGTAATTTTTATTAGCTAACATCACTATTCCTATCTTCTTCTCTGGGATAAAAGCGATATATGCGCCAAAACCATTAGTGCTACCCGTCTTGTGTACCCAAGATGCTGGAACAGCAGAATATGGAGGCATCAACGCGTTGATTTTATGGGGTTGCAAGGCAATCTCATTGCTACTGAAAGCAATGACTTCTTGTGAGTTAATCGGCCAATTATACATTTCCCATCCCAGCCCTTGAAACATGTTCCCTGATCGGTAATAACGCGATTGGGCAGCGATGATGGCTTTCTTTAATTTATCATTATCAGCAAGAAGTTTTTCAGGCTCAATATTTGCCTGCATAAATTTTACCATATCTTGAGCCGTAGATTTTACTCCGTAGGCTTCAGCAGCCAGTACACCCGGAGTGACACGAACCGGTTGACCGTCTTTATATCCCCACGCGTAGTCTGATTGCATGGAATCGGGGATAGTTATAAAGGTATGTGTTAACTTTAAAGGTTGAAACACATGTTGGGCCATATAGTCTTCAAACGACAAATTGCTTTTTTTCACTGCCAGTGTGCCGAATAATCCAATACTGGCGTTGGAGTAGTTTCGCATCACGCCGGGTGCCCACTGCGGCTGCCATTGCTGGTAGTATTGCCACAATAGTTTCATGTTAGTGACAGTATCAGGAATTTGAAGAGGGAGACCACCCGCGGTGTATGTCGCCAAATTCAGCATGCTAATATCTTTCCACTGACGGCCAGTTAGCTCCGGGCTGTATTTTGTTACAGAGTCACTTAGGTTAAGAATACCTGTTTGCTCAGCATATCCACCAACTACCCCAGTGAAAGTTTTACTGACTGAGCCAAGTTCGAATAAGGTATTTTCCGTTACCGGGCGGCGATTTTTTATATCGGCAAAGCCATAGTTAAAGAACAAGGGTTTGCCGTCATAAAACACAGCAACGGCCATGCCAGGAATATCCTGTTTTTCAATTAATGGCGTCAGAGTGTTATTGACAATAGCCGCTATCTGCTGTTGTGTGAGAATCTTTTGTTCAGATGCATAAAGCGGCGAGGCTGCAAGAGTGGCAAAAATAAGAGAGCTGATAATCGAGGTTTTCATTGTGAGGACATCTTCCATGGGTTATTAAATGGCAAACAGTCATTTCTGTCCGTAACTAGTTTAGCTTGTATATTATAACGCACTGTACGCCGTTGACCACTGGTCAGAAAAGGAATGACTGAATTTAAGTGACCACGTAATGGAGACGTTGTTAGCGCCAACCTTTAAGGACTATCTGTGATGTTGCTATGACTTCGCTATCTCTCAGCTAAGCAGTCTTGTAGAATTTTTAACGTATCATGGTATAGTCCGATTTTTACGGAAAATTATGCTGACTAACTCATCCATTCGTCTTAACAAATACATTAGCGAGAGCGGTATCTGCTCGCGCCGCGATGCTGATCGTTACATCGAACAAGGAAATGTTTTTATTAATGGCAAGCGGGCTGCGGTTGGTGATCAGGTATATGTCGGGGATGTGGTGAAAGTTAATGGCCAACTTATCGAACCGCGTGACGAAAACGACTTAGTATTGATCGCGTTAAATAAACCGGTTGGCATTATAAGCACCACGGAGGATGGTGAATCCGATAACATCGTCGATTTCGTTAATCATAGTAAACGCGTTTTTCCTATCGGGCGTCTCGATAAAGACTCTCAGGGATTGATTTTCCTGACGAATCATGGCGATTTAGTCAACAAGATCCTGCGCGCTGGAAATGATCACGAAAAAGAATACGTGGTGACGGTTAATAAACCGGTGACTGACGAGTTTATTCTCGGCTTGGGTGCGGGTGTGCCGATGTTGGGTACGGTGACCAAAAAATGTAAAGTGAAAAAAGAAGCTGCCTTTGTGTTTAGCATCACATTAGTGCAGGGGCTTAATCGCCAAATCCGCCGTATGTGTAAATATTTTGGTTATGAAGTAACCAAGCTTGAACGCACCCGTATTATGAACGTCAATCTGAAAGGCCTGCCACAAGGCGAGTGGCGAGATTTGACCGACGATGAACTGACAGAATTATTCAAACTGATTGAGAATTCGTCGTCTGATGAAAAACCGCCAAAAAAGCCGAAGGTTAAAGCTATTACAGATAAAAAACCCGTCATTGTCCGATCCAAAAACACTGAAAAATCAGAAGGTAATTCAGCTGCCCGTAAGCGTTTTACTCAACCGGGGCGCAAGAAAAAAGGGCGCTAATTTCACGTGATTTTTACTCCTCCTGTGGCTAATGAATAGTATTTTTTTGTGAACCTAATGGCGTTGTATTTTATAACAACGCCAAATTTTGATTTTTTTAATCGGGCGCTTAATTGAATCAACTTAATGGGGTAAACATAGGGAGTAATAAAGACAACTTAATCACGATAGCATTGGCTATATCCAGGAAGAATGCCCCGACCATCGGAACAATAAGAAACGCAACGTGAGATGGCCCGAAACGATCGGTAACTGCCTGCATATTGGCAATTGCCGTTGGTGTAGCGCCTAAACCTAAACCACAATGCCCGGCGGCAAGAACCGCCGCATCGTAATTTTTCCCCATAACCCGGTAAGTCACAAATATTGCGTATAATACCATTAACAGTGTTTGCGCCAGTAGAATAGCCAACATTGGCAGGGCCAGGGAGGCTAGCTCCCATAACCTTAAGCTCATCAACGCTATTGCCAGGAAAAGAGAAAGGCTAACGTTACCCACGACAGAGACAGCACGGTCAAATACCTGATAAAACCGAGTGTAAGCGAGTATATTACTGAGAATGACCCCAACAAACAGGACATAAACAAAGACAGGTAATTCAAATACTGTTCCTACCAGCAGTTCCCTAATATAGCCGCCGATCATTAGACAAATGGTAATCATGGCAATGGTTTCGACCAAAACCAATGAGGTAATCATCCGCCCCGACTGAGGTTTTTCGAAGGTTGTCGGTTGTAACGTATCTTCTGGTCTTCCATTAGGCATCGCAGAATGTTTAATGAGATAAAGTGCAACAGGCCCGGCGATTAATCCACCTAATACCAAACCGAAGGTCGCGCAGGCCATTGCAACTTCAGTAGCATTAATTAACCCATAATTTTCGACAAATACACTGCTCCAAGCGGCCCCAGTACCATGTCCGCCAGACAGCGTAATGGTTCCGACCAATAATCCCATTAAGGGTTCCAGCCCGAGCATTTTAGCCATACCAATGCCAATCGTATTTTGTAATAGCAATAGGCCAATAACTACGACGATGAATTTTATTAATACCTTTCCACCCGCTCTTAAACTGGCGAGATTAGCGTTAAGGCCAATTGAGGCAAAAAAGGTCAACATCAATGGGTCTCGTAATGACGTATCAAAGTGAGCTTCCCAACTTGTGGTTTGGTGTATAAGCAGAAATATTAATGCGACCAGGAGGCCGCCAGCAATGGGGTCAGGAATAGCATATTTTTGTAATAAAGGAATTTTTTTGACGCACTGCCTTCCTAGTAATAGAACCAGACTTGCAGCGACGAGTGTGCCATAAGCATCGAATTGGAACATTTTTTTGGAATCCTTTATATGTAAAAGCAATAAACCGTTATTTACGGTGTTCTTTACACATTTTCAGATATCACATGAAGGAGGATTCATTGTAAAACTCCTGGTAAAAGGGATGGTTACTTATGGTTATGGCCTATTTTTTGATAAGTGTTTATATTCTTTGATAGGTGTTTATATGCCATATATTTAATACTCATATTGCCCTTGATACTTAATTAAAGCCTAGCAGGACTTTCTATTTTATTACTCCTGTCGCAATAATTTTTTTGCATAACATATTGTTTACACAATGAAGCGAGCAGACGGGGGTTATTACTGTAGAAACAGTTAAATTTAGGCAGTAAAACTCACTTTAAATGTATTACTCAGATTTATCACTATCAGGGTGGCGGTAGACTTCACCACAAATCAATACCACATCGGGTCTTCTTTGATGAAGACGAGCAGCGACAGCCATACACTCATGGCGTGTTGCGTAAATATCGTCAGTGACGGGCAGAGCCTCGCAAGCATCCATTCCGCAGGTGCTAACCAGTAAAGCAAATCCTATGAGCATATATTCTCCTTATTTATAGGATTTATATGAGTATAGCGTATTTACAGAAGAGGTCGCACACTCGTTTTTTATCGAAGCGATAGGGAGCAGGTCAGTTTCCTTGGGAGATTAAAAATCAACCAAATTTGGTAATAGCCACTCCGGCCATAATAATGGCACTGGCTATAAGCCGTAACATTGAGGGTTTTTCTTTTAACATCCAGATAGAAATAACCATTGCAAAGAGAACGCTCGTTTCGCGGAGTGCGGCTACCAAGGCAATTGGCGTACTTTTCATGGCCCAAATGACAATGCCATAAGCCAGTAATTGCATGGCCCCCCCGATGATGCCGTGACGCCAATGTTGTCGGATTTCACGAAACACCACATTGCGATGCAGGACCCAAAGTAGTCCAAACATGGTCATGCCATTGAACATAAATAGCCATAAAATATAACTGAGTGGTTCAATACTGGCACGGCTTCCTGCTCCATCGGATAGAGTATAACAGGCGGTAAATGCCGCAGTTGTTAATGCATAGAGGGTGGCTCTGAGATTAAGTTTATTTGGGCCATGGCGACCATCAAATGTCATCATAATAACCCCAGAAACCAAGATAACGGCACCTAATAAAGCCATTGCTCGTGGGATTTCAGACAAAATTAACCACGACAGCAGGGCGCTTAATAATGGCGCTACACCACGGGCAATCGGATAAATTTGTCCAAACTCTGCTTGCTCGTAGGCTTTACTGAGAAAGAGGCAATAACCTGTGTGAAAAGCGACAGACAGAAGTAACCACGGGATCGCGCTAAGCGAGGGTAAACCAACAAAGAAAATACCGAAGAATGAGATGACACCGGAAAAAAAGGCCATTACCGAAATAGCGACTAAACGGTCAGTACCAAATTTGACTAAAGCATTCCAGCTAGCATGCAATAGCGCTGCACCCAGTACCGCAATAAATATTTCCGTGCTCATCCCATCTCCTTATTTAGGCGCATTAGTTTACCTTGAATGACTTTGTTTGGCATGAGAATTAGTGGTGTAAAAGCAAATAGGATTTTTAACATTAGGATTAGAGGCGTTTAAGATTCAATGAAAAGGAATATATATGCCGAACATACTCAATATAAAAAGGTATTGAAAATGAGACTGAATAGCGTTACGGCTAGTGCTTCCTAAAAAAGCGGTATTTTGGCATTATATCGGTATGCAGTGTTTTTTTAGGATGAGTGATGAAACAGTTCCCTTTTGATAAACGTTACGAGATTGAAGATGCCAGCGGTGTTGTTGATTACTATATTGACGGCGATGAGTATATTCGTGGTCAGGATGGTGTGCCGGGTTATCGAATTGCAGGTTATGAAGTGTACGAGCATAATGCTGAAGCCAAACTCGCTGGTTTCCTGGAAGGGAAACATATCACAACCCCGGATGCGGATATTTTGCTGACGATTTTAGATGATATACCCGCAGAAAATTAATCTTTGTTAGTGTATTTTTCGGCTATGGGCTGCGATATAAACGTTATTCGCAGCTCATGAAAAGACGAGAAGTGGCACATGTGATGAGATATGTTTGAGGGCACAATGCATATGGTTGCTCAGTTTACTATGGAAAACATTGTCGGGCTGATTTTAGTCATCAGTTGCGTCATTGCCTTATTAATTGTCTCGGTGTGGGGAATGCGACGGCACCATTCTCGTTATAGTTTTATATTACAATTTGTAAGCTTCCTGCTGTGGTCTGTCATGGTGATTGTAGTGGGGAAAATCATCAATAATGCACTCGCTGACATAAAGATAAACTTCATCACAGCCAAGACAGTTAATTTTATCTGTATGTCAGTTATCCTGCTGATGTTGATGCGTAGGATGTTTGTATTATTTGATGTATTGGAAAAACGACAGGTAGCAAAAGGGAGTGATATTACCAGCGCTAAAATCATCTCGCGCATGCTAAAAATTACATTCGTGGTGGTCGTCGTTCTGCTCTATGGTGAGCATCTGGGCATGAGTTTTTCCGGGCTGGTTACCTTTGGCGGTATTGGGGGGCTTGCTGTCGGTATGGCTGGAAAAGATATTTTGAGTAATTTCTTTTCTGGCGTGATGCTTTATTTTGATCGCCCTTTTAATATCGGAGACTGGATACGTTTGCCAGATCGCCATATTGAGGGTGTTGTTGTTGAAATAGGTTGGCGGCTGACAAAAATAATGACGTTTGAAAACCGTCCACTGTATGTTCCAAACTCCACATTCACCGATACTAGTGTTGAAAACCCAGGGCGCATGACCAACCGCAGAATAAAAACCACTCTGGCGCTGCGTTATGAGGATGCGGATAAAATAGGGATAATTGTGGATGAAATGCATAATTTTTTAGCCAATAATGATGATATTGATCAGCATCAGACCTTATTGGTCTATTTCAATGGGTTTGGCGAGTCTTCCCTCAATGTTATGGTTTATTGCTTTACTAAGACCAAAGTATGGGCTGAATGGCTGGCAGTTCAGCAGAACTGTTATTTGAGATTTATCGATATAGTGCATAAGCATGGCGCAGACTTTGCTTTCCCCAGCCGCACACTTTTTATCGAAAATAACATAGAGCCACCGGAAACTTCAGCGAAACAGTAAAATCGACTAACGTCATCTTTTAGTGATAACCCGGTGGAGACATCATGAGTCAGCAAACCATTACGTTGTATACTGATGCGGATTTTTTCAGCCCTTATGTTATGTCTGTGTTTGTGTCACTGACAGAAAAAGCCCTTCCTTTCACTTTAAGTGCTATTGACCTGTCCGCTGGCGAGAACTTACGCGAAGAGTTTGCCAAGCTATCGGTCACTCGTCGTGTGCCAACCTTGATAATCGATGATTTTCGATTATCAGAATCCTCCGCGATTGCTGAATATTTGGAAGAGCGATTTTCTTCGCCAGAATATGCACGGATTTTTCCACAAAATAGGCAAGAGCGCGCTAAAGCACGCGAAATCCAAGCATGGTTACGCAGTGATTTGATGCCGATTAGGGTTGAACGCCCCACCGAAGTTGTTTTTGGCGGAGTGAAAATGCCCCCATTATCGGATGCGGGGCAACAAGCGGCACATAAACTTATTTCAGGGTTGAAACCTTTACTTTCTGATGGTCGGAAGAATTTATTCAGTGAATGGTGCATTGCAGATACTGATTTGGCGTTAATGATTAACCGGCTGGCGCTCAATGGTGACGAACTGCCGGCATACTTGCGTAAGTATGCAAGTTATCAATGGCAACGGCCTTCAGTACAGCAATGGCGTGGGTTGTCACAACAATAGTGAAGCACCGGGCGCAGAAGGGAGATATTTCGGTAAACAGCATCGGAGGGTCGGTTATTACTTTTTAATCGCCCTCACCAACAGCGGCTTAACCGATTATTTGGTTTTAGGCGATTTTTATGAAAGTAATATAAATTTAGTGAGTTAACAATGGCCGTGCTGCTGGAAAATATAATGATAAAAAGTGGGAAGTTAATACGTGCCACGGTGCTACTGACGGGCTTTTTTTTATTAGGCGCGTGTAGTCAATTACCCAGAAACCCAGTCCCTGTGGCGTTAATGCCACAGGCGGAAATCCTTGGTATGCCCAATATTCGTGCGGGAGCCGGGCATATTAGCCCAATATTTGAAGCTGACTTACTGCAATCTTATCAAGACGAACCGAAAGAGATGTTCCGCGTGGCTGATGGAACTCATGTTTATCCTCATTTAGCCTTATCTGGCGGAGGCCCTAATGGCGCCTTCGGTGCCGGTTTTTTGAATGGCTGGACTAAAACGGGCAAACGCCCGGTTTTTAAAGTGGTGAGTGGGGTATCAACCGGTGCTCTGATCGCGCCTTTTGCCTTTTTAGGCAGTGATTATGACCAGGCGTTGCATGACTTTTATACCACGACGACCACCCAGGATATTTTCCATCTGAATAATCTGCTATTTCGTCTATTTTTCCGCGAGTCATTGGCGGATACCAGCCCACTATCTCAGCTCATTGATGGTCATATAACACCGCAATTACTGAGTGAAATAGCCAAGGCCCATCAACAAGGGCGGCGGTTGTATATGGGCACGGTTGATCTTGATTCGCAGCGCTTTATTGTGTGGAACATGGGGCTGATTGCCACGAAAGGGACACCGGAAGCTTTAATGTTATTCCGTAAAGTGATGCTTGCCTCTTCCTCCGTCCCCGTCGCTTTTTCACCGGTATTTTTTGATGTGGTGGCTAAAGGGAAACATTACGATGAAATGCACGTCGATGGCGGTGTTGCGGCGCGAGTCTTTTATAATGGTGGGGTATATAGCTCCAAAGTGGTGCGTGCCAGAGCGGGCTTAGCCGAGAGTAAAGAAGACATTTATATTATTCACAATGGCCAGCTTGGCCCACAACCCGCACCTACTCCGCGATTGGTCCGAAATATTGCTTTACGCACGTTGGATTCAACCAGTAAAGCGGCATTAGTCGGCGATTTGTATCGGATTTATGCTTTCTCATTAGCTGAAAAATCAGGGTTTCACTGGATAACTATTCCACCGGATATTGATATTAACGGCGCAGAGATTTTTGATCCGGTGAAGATGGAGCATTTATATCAGGCGGGTTATGCAGAGGCTTTACAGGGGCCTAAATGGGCGTTACGGCCGCCGGGTGCTATTGAGATGGGGGCCTTATTGCAAGATGCTATCTCTAACGAGAATGGGGTAACAGACTCGCATTGACCGACATCAGGCTAGAATAACGGCATCTGGCTAAATAGAGGCAGCGAGCCATCAATAATTGCGGCACTGATATAAATAATAAAAAGTGAATAGAGAAAGAAATTGCTGATCATTTGACACCTCGGGTTACCTACAGGGGTAAAACATGTGACTATGTCAGAACCATAACACTATAGACTCTAATTGAATAAAAAGCGCACAACAAATGAATAAATAATGAATTTATTGTTACTGATTTGCGACAAAATTGGTTTTTTTTAGAAAACATTGAGATTTGAGGTCAAATTTTGCGGGCCACTAAGAGCGTGGGGCAAATGAGCCAGAGCTAAGAGTCACTGATAATATTTATTGAATCTCGTTTTTTATCAATCGGTTAGCCTAAATAGAAAACAATTTAAGCAGCATATGAGCAGAGAGAGTGAGATTGTGCTACACTATGCGACCGATAATCAAGGATAAAACATGAAAAAAGTCTCAATCATTGCTCAGTGCTTAATAAACGCTAAGAGTTTCAGTGAGATGTCCGAAGCTGAATCCTCGATAAAAAAGGTTTTCAACGACAGTTATGCCGATCATTCGTTTGATGAATGGAATACGGATGTTTCTACGTTGAGCGCGAACCGTATTATCAGCCTGGTTGCTGGTGCTTCCAAGGTTCGGGTCAGAGGGTTGATCCAAGAATTATGGAATCACTGATCCCAGACCAAGGGTTTCCAATAACCTGCCTACCATTTCACTACGCCAAGCATGCCAGCCATGCAGCGTGGTGAATATTTCCCCTCGTATCTTTCCATTTTCTGCTTGTTTCTTTCCATTGTCTCCTGCAAAACCGGTTATTTCCACTGAGTGAAATCTCATCCGGTAAAGATAATCTGAGTAACGCTGACCACTCCACGGTTTAGGGGCGTTGGTTAACGTAATCTAATGAGGTTGTACAACTGAGAGGCGAGCATATGTCATTTCTTGATAGCATCAGAAAACTGGTTAGTAGTGCCAAAGTAAACATTAAGTGCCCAGATTGCGGCGCAGCATCTGAGCAAAGCACAGAAAAAGTGCATAAAAATACAGCGTTAGTGTGCCCAAAATGTGGCTGTTTATTTTTGCCTAAAGACAAACAGTAGTGGCGGCTCAATCAGCCAAAAATCATAGACGCCCACCGCAGCAGCATTAATGCGCCACAGATGCAAAGTAATACCAAAAACATTTTCCAATGTTTTGTATGCAAGCGTTTGGTCACCATAGGCCTTTATTTTTACCTCAATAGATTTGTTTGACTTGAAATTGTTTGATTTGAAATTGCTTCGCGGGATTTATTTTTTTACCGCAATTTAGGTATAGTAGCGAAAATTTATGTTGATGCGAGAGTGAGTTTATAGCGTTAAAGTATAATATGCGCTGCATCAATAATATTACGAATAGGAATAATGAAACTATGGCTGCAATTCCACAAAAATATGAAAACGCCGAACGTTGGGCTTTTGGTGATACTGAACAAGTCGCTGATGATTTATTGGCATTAGTCCTCAATGGCACTAAAACAGCAACTTGTGCTGCATTGGATGAAGAAGGTGTCCCGCAGGCGGGTGATGTTTTTGTTGTGGTCAATGGCCGTAATGAACCGGTTTGTGCCGTCGAGCTGACGGATGTTGAGTTGAAAACCTTTGATCAGGTTGATGAAGCGCATGCTTTTGCTGAAGGCGAGGGCGATCGTTCTTTGGCTTATTGGCGTAAAGAGCATCAGCGGTTTTTTGCAGAGTACGAACTATTTTCCCCAGATATGATGCTGATTTGTATGCAATTCAAACTGTTGGAAACATTCTGATAGCAGAAATTGTGATGCAAGCAGCAAGCGCTTTTTAGCCGCGGGCTTTATCGAATGTAACGGTTTTATCGAATGTAAAATGAAGAAACCGCCACTCATAAATTTTAGCTATGGGTGACGGATCTTTGAATCATCAAGTGACCTTCATCACCCAGGCGTCTTGATGTTGGTCATAATGTTTTTTGTAGAGCAGCTTATCTTTACCGTCTAATGTTGCAGGAATACTGGTATTTTCATCCCATCCATCTAGCTGCATACACAATTCAGGATCTGATTTGCACGGGATACTGAGTGTGTTTTCACCTTTCTCCAATGGTGCGGATAATACTGCGTCATCCACTTCGAAACTTCTGATTTTTACCACGGTTTTTCCCATAAAGACTCCTTCTTTACCGAGTGGTATGAGGTATGACCAGATTGGCCGCCTTATTGAGAATAGCCGAGCTAAAAAAAAGCGCCAGAATGTGGCGCGAAAAAAATGCCGCTAGCCGCTAGCAGGGAAGCTCGGCCAAATTAAACTGATTACGACCATTCTTTTTAGAATAATAAAGCGCCTGGTCAGCAGTCTGCACCAAATCAGCCTGATCAGTAATATTGCTGTGCAGTTGAGATTGATAGACGGTGACACCCAAGCTGATGGTAACTTTGCGGAATTTGCTTTCGCCGTGTTTGATACCCATCGCCCGGATAGATTGCAGAATATGCTCCGCCACTAAACTGGCCCCTTTTTGGTCTGTGTCTGGCAAGATAGCAGCGAATTCCTCTCCGCCATAACGGGCGACAATATCGGTGCTGCGTTTCAATGATTTGCGCAATGCTCTGGCGACCAGCCGCAGACAGGCATCGCCAGAAATATGGCCGTAGCAATCATTGAAATTCTTAAAATAATCTATATCAATCATTAAAACGGCCAATGGCGAGTTTGAGCGCCTTGCCCGCATAAATTCATGGGCCAATACTTTCTTGAACTCTCGGCGATTAGGTAATTTGGTTAGTGAGTCAGTTCTGGCTTGAATTTCCAGCCGCCGGTTAGCCTTAATCAGCTTAAGTTCCAGTAACTTGCGTTCATGAATATCTTCCGCGGTGCCGTACCAACATTCCACATTACCCTGATCATCAATGCTGGGGACGGCGCGGATACGCATCCAGTTCCAGCCTTTTTCCACATGACAAAAACGTATTTCGACGTCGAGTGGTTCCTGTGTTTGCAGAGAATGCTCCCAACTTATCAATGTGGGGTGGCGGTCATCCACATGGATAGTGCGCAGCCATCTGTCTGCCAGTGCTTCTTCGCGGGTTAACCCCGTGATTTTTTCAAAGCGAGAGCTGATATTGGTGATCATGCCGTCTGGCGAGGCCGTCCAGGGGATCTGTGGGTTCAGTTCCACCATATTGCGATAATGTTGTTTACTGCTGCGCAGCTTTTCTTCCATCTTTTTCAGCGCAGAGATATCTATCATCGCGACAGACAGGCCACTGACCTGACCATTCGGATATCTGGCGGCATTGATGCGCATGAAAAACACCCGTTGTTTATCCGGCATCTGAAACTCAGCATCTGGGATGCTATCGTTACAATAGGCTTTTAGTAGGGCACTTTGCAGAATAGGGATGATGCTGGGCAAGAAATCTGCCACTTTACGGCCATTAACATCTACGGTTTTTTTACCCAATGATTCAGCAAGATAGTCATTGACTGTCAGGTAACATAAGGTTGTATCGATAAAACACAGCCCCGCTGGGGCACTGGAATAAATCGATTCCAACTCAAAAAGGCGTTTATTGGCATCATAAGGTAAATTGCTCAGATTACGGTCTATTCCCCGATAACCTTTGAATTCCCCATGATTGTTAAAAAGCGGGATACCGCTGCTTTCTACTAATACTTCGCTGCCATCTGCGCGGATACTACGATTTTGTATACCCGCAAAAGGAATGCGCGCAGCCGCGATCTTGTCAAATATCGTACCTACCCGATTAGCTTCATCTTCGGACATAAAATCAAATGGGGTTTTACCAATCACTTCATGCGGGAGACGGCCGAGCAGCTCGATAGATTTTGCAGATGAAAACGTATAACGGCCGGCAACATCAACCTCCCAGATCCAGTCTGAATTATTTTCGATGATATCCCGTAAGCTGTTCATTTCTTTTAACAGAGTAATGTCAGCTGATTTCTCCCGATTATCATAATCAGTCATGGTGCCCACTCCTGTTTAATCGCGGCTTTCCTTAGGTAGAAGTCTTTCGGCTATTATTTAAGCCCGCAGATTGTATAACAGGGACAGATTTAGTACAGCTCATTCGGAATTTTCTTATCTTTAAGTTATTTCTTAACTATTATCGCACTGAAAAATAAAGGGAAATACATAACTCTCCACGTCAATATAGGATAAATACGATATCCTCATAATTAACAATTAATACACAAGTACCAGACTGACATTGTCCTGATAGTCGCCTGGAGTTCGTTGATTCTGATTGGCGTTAATAACGGCGTGATAAGGAACAAGTTGCGCAGCACCCGTCCCTGAGCCGGGTTGCATTGAGGTTGCATTCCATAGTGTGGTGCCAGACGTGCCTTGGTAAAGCTGATATTGTAAATAGTCAGTGACGGTCGTGGAGTTCAGTTTCATTTGCCGCCAGTTGGTCACGGGGTTATCCCCAGCAGTGACATAAGTATTAAAGGTCGAGCCTTTGGTGCAGGTGAGAGTGATATTTTGGCTGACGGGGTTGAATTGGCCCACTAAAGCAAAACCACCGAAATTGACATCAGGGGAGCTATTAATCGCACAATCTTTGCTGACCACCAAGGTGACGGTGACGGTGGAAATATCGACCCCTGTACCATTACCCGACCAATAGCCACCAATACAGGCACCTAACGCAGCCACTTTGCAAATATTGTAAGTCCAGGCCAGATTAATGACGTCGGTATAAGTCCCGGCACTGATATTGACGTTAATTGCGCCATTGGTTCCGGTTCGGATATAGATAGGGAGATTTGCGGTGATCCCTGTTAAACCGACCACCAGTAGATTAGCGCTACTGTAATCCAGCACACCATTGAGACCCAGCGCTGGGCTAAAAGATCCATTGCGATAAATCGAATAAGGAATTAGGTCTCCGGCCGCGTTTTTAAGGTTAAGATTATTAGTAGTACTGGTTATTTTGGCTGACAATGAATAGGAGGATAATAAACTGACCCCCAGGCCGGAACAAGACATCGCAGTATTGCCCTGAGCATTGACTGCGGTGGTATTGGCCGCAACCGATGAACTTGGTGGCAAGGTCACAGCGCCGGGTGAAAAGGAGCAGGAGTCAGCGTGAGCGGAGGGAACCATAAACCCTATCAGTAATATCAGCAACGCGATAATACCGGAGAGGTTGCTAGCATAATCTGCTCTGATGTTCTTTTGGGTCATATGTTCTCCGTTATTTCCGCTATTTTTGTCTATTTGTCTATTTGTCTATTTGTCTATTTGTCTATTGATAGATAGCTTTTGTTTATTGGCATATCAGAGTGCCGATATTCTGTATTCCTACACTGTTTTTCAGTGTGAATTGCACATAACACTGGGCACCATTATCCGCTCGGATTATTTTCAGTTTATTATGGGGTTTAGTTTGTTCAATATAAGCAATGCCATCCCAGCCGACATAGCTGACGGGTTGGGTATCGAGGGTAAATATCGGGCTGCCTTTGGGTAAATCTTTGCCAGATTTATCAGTAACATGCAGCGTCGCGGCAGTAATTTGTTCCAGTGGGAAATCGACTAAATAACCGCTACGTTCGCTAATAGCCAGGCGGCGTTCAACTTCCGGCATGGAAACATCCGCCGGTAGGCTCATTGGGTCTATCTGGAATTTTGCCTGATAATAAGAGGTGACATTCGGAATGAGTAAATAACCGTCGTCGTTGGTGATGCCTATTAATTGATTTTCATAACTTACCGGAATTTTGCCAAAGCCGTGGGTTGATACCAGCGCAAAAGCATCATTAATAGTATTACTGGCATAGACTCCATGATTCATCATGACCAGTGATCCGCTGATTTCTCCCCAGCTACGATAATCGCTGGCATTGCCATACACGCCAACCCGACTCTCCATCACGCGGGTTCGCCAGATGAGGTCGGCTTGCTGATAACTGCTGCTTTCACCGGCGCCATTGGCATAAGCCAAATTCCAGCCAAACCCGCCATTCGTTGGGGTTGCACGGCTATAATTGACACGTTGGCTCCAGGCGTTATTGGTGTCGCGCACACTGCTGATGCTGCCCGCCCCCCAATCCCCCAGAGGGATGCTGAACACCATTTGTGCGTTATAACCTTTGCTGCCCAGCTCTCGGTTGACCGAAAAATAAAAGCTGGTATTACCCACGACAGTGGTGCTGTAACTGAGGTTGACCAGGCGGGTTCGCTCTCCTAATGCATCCCGGACATCAAAGTAACCGGAGCCGATAGAACCATAGGCACCCAGCCCGAGGCTGCCGGTGATTTGGTCTGTACGGCGACTGGGCCGGTATTCACTTTTATAATTTGCCAGGTCACCGTAATTTTCACTGCGAGTAATACGTTGCGCATTCAAACTGAAAAATGCATTGCTATAGCTGTAACCGAGTGCGTATTGATCACCGCGCCCGCCATAGCGCAGAGTTGAGGTGGAGGCCGGGAAATCGACATTTGTTTCTGTGGGGGCAATGCCACTGCCTAGCACGTCATCACCGGCTTGACTGATACTGTAGGAACCATTCAAAACGCCATAATTCCCGACCCGTAAGCTGACGCCACTTCCGGCGACATTCAATTGTTTGGCAATATCTGCCCGGCCCTCAAGTGTCAGCCAAGGGGTGGTGCCATAACGAAGCACGCCGCTGGCAACCGGGGAACCATAATCAGCAGAACGAATACCATAGTTTTGGCGTAGCATGCCGCTTGAAATACTGAAGTCCCATAAACCGGGTTTGAGCAGATTACTGGCGACATAGAAAGGGATTGAGGTGCTGACCTGGCGGCCTAATGCATCCGTGGTGACCACGGTGGCTTGCCCGGCGCCATTGATTCTGGGTCCATTATCAATAACAAAAGGGCCGGGGTTAACCATTGCCGATTGGGTTCTAAAGTTATCAATATAGAGGTCAACGGTACTGGGGATAGCGGCCTGACCTGCAAACTGGGGCAGCGGGTAAGTGACTAAGTCCGGGCGGATGGCAAAGTTGCGTGATATTTGAAACCCACCCAAGCGGACTGAACTGCTCCAGGTTAGTGAGTTAGTTATCAGGTCGCCCGCCGTGTAGCTGAGTATATGATTTTCATCATTTAATCGCCACTGAGTATCGTATCGGACATACCCTTTTTCGACGGTGATATTATCGGTATCCGTCAAACTAGTGCGATAAACCCCGGTGTTACTGAACAAACCGAAGTGGTCGAATAGGCGCTGTTCCGTCCAGGCCGAAACATGACTGGGGTGGCCACTATTATCTCCCTGACTGGCATAGACATCATAGTTAAAGAGCAGCCCAAGGCTGCTTTGAGCCAGATTATAGTCCTCTGTAGCGGCAGTATTGACCCGCTGCTGCGGTAACCATTCACTAGGAATATCAATGAGTAATTTTTGGCTATCACCTTGGTAGGTGACATGCACTTTATCCATAGTATCAATGGCAACTTCGGGCGTATTCGCTACGGATGAGGGGAAACCGACGGCTTTTAGTTGTTCGGACGTCAGATAATAATGCCCGCCACGGTATATCACCGGCACAGCTTCGCCGAAGTTGCGGCCATTAACCACCAGTTCAAGATATAAGGTCGTGTCAGGCATCACCGCAGCAGATGGCGGGGGAGGCAAATCATCCCCCAATACCGTTAGTGGTATAAATACAGGAGATATCATTGAGGCATACATCAATGTCAAAAATGGCGACAGCCTGAATTTGATAATCATGCCAAACCCTAACGTGTTTACAGTTATTCCTGTTTATCAATGCATTAACCCTGCATTAATTAATAAATAAAAGACTCTTCACCTGGATAGTCTATTGATGGGGAATAACAATAGGTTTTGGGTGGCTATTCACCAAGGCTGTTAATTGACCGACACTTGCTGACGGCGGAACTTGGAAACGCATTTCATTACCTGGCAACACGTAGCCCATCAGCCCGCTATTAATATTTTTATTCTGTAAACTGACGTGAGAAATTCGGGCATGAGTCTGTCCTTGATTACGGATCGCCAACCAGGTTTTACCGTTATCCTGAATGAACTTGTAGCCGAGATTCAGCGGAAAGAAGGTCGCGGGGTTATTCGCATCTTCAGATTTCAGACCCTCGCCATAGATAAATAACGGAATGGAGTAGCGCATCTGAAATTTCAGCCCCATATTCAAAGAGGGCATAGGTGCGTCTTCGTTGGGATCTTTGCGGGGAATTTCATCAATCAACACTCGGAATGCTTGTTCCTGGCCTGCGGGCACCGGGGTGTTTTTAATGAGGCGGATCAGCTGGCGCTTACCCGGCAAAATAGTCGCCACGGGTGGGCTGGCAATAATAGCCGACTGATTGCTGTAATCTTCCTGCCCAGCTTTTTGCTGCCAGCCTAATACGCGGATTTGCATATAAACCGGCTGACTGTCTTTATTTTCCAGCCACAGCGCCGTCGCTTTCTCATTATTGTTTATCACCGGGTCAATAGGCCAAATCAGTACCGAGGAAGCGGCATAAAGTGCGCTGTTGGTAAATGTTGTAGCCAATAAAACCATTGATGCGAGCGATGTTAATTTAACCATAGTGAACTCCTTGTCGGTAAAGTAACCACATTAAATAAATAGCCATTTAATAAGTGACGGTGACTAATAGCGTATCGGTGTAGTTCCCCGCAGTGGGGAGTGTGCTGGTGGCAAATAATTGCGCATATAAAATAATTTGTTGCAGTGTGCTGTTTGCGTTAATAACCTGCGCAGTTCCGCCGTTACTGCCATTGCCCCAAATAACACTGCGGGCGCTATTTTGGAATATTTGGTAAAACAGATATTCACCGGTGGCACTGTTGAGTAACCGCCTGCCTGCGGAAATATTGCCGGTGGTATTTGCCCCACTATTAAGTGCCAGAGTGATGCTGGGTGTGCCACTGCATTGAATCATGATTGAACCGGCGTTTTGGCTGGAGACGATATTAATCACCGTTGATAATGAAGAGATATTGCCAAAGTTCAGTGTGCCAAAACTGCTGCTATCAGCCGTTCCACTGCCTAAAATACAGCCGGGTAATATCGTTGCTTTAACGGCAAAGGGGCTAGTTAAAGTCTCCCCATAACTGCCGGTCACGGGTAAGCCGAATAAGCTCAGAACCAGTAATTGAATTAAGGTGGGGTAGAAACTGTTATGTGCCATATTACGCCCTCCCTACCAATTGACGGTGACTTGAATGGTGTCGGTATAAATGCCGGCAGCCGGAGTGCTCTGTATCGGGATCAGCCCATAAACGGGGAGGATAACGGGTTGTCCGGTGGCAACCTGTGAAACCCCCAGGGTGTTGTCCCAAATTTGGCTATGTGCTGAGTTGGTATACAGGTTGTAATTCACATGCTGACCGGTCGGCCCGCCAGTCAAATAACGGCTATTGACACTGCCGCTTTGGCCGGGGCCAAGCAACACGCTAAAGCTGGTGTTTTTGCTGCATTGGACAGAAATCGCCCCAGTATTGGCCTGGCCGGTAACCGCTATCGGGGTGTTCAGCACGGTGGTTGAGCCAAAATTTAATGTGCCAAAGCTGGTGGTGCCACCGACTGTAGTCCCCGCGATACAGGTGGGTAATAACGTCGCATTAACCGTAATATTGGCGGTTTTAGTCACGGTATAAGCCGGATAGGTTCGCAGTAATAACAGAGAAAAAATAAACCCCAATAGTGCCGTTTTATCTCGAATTATTGGTGAGTTATCTGGGGTAATATCCCATGTCATGCCGGTTACCAACTGACGGTCACGTTAACGGTGTCGGTATAGGTGCTGACACTCGGCGTTGCCTGCACCGGGACTTCAGAGTAGACCGTGAGTGGGATAGGCGTGGCGATAGCGGTGGCGGTTCCGGTGAGAAGGCCCGCGCCAGTAGTTCCCCATGGGACGGTATAGGCGCTGTCGTTATACAAATTGTAATTCACAAACTCTGAAGTCCCACCGGCCAGGCGGCGTTGAGTGCCGGTGGCATGGGCTCCGTTATCTATCGCGATGCTATAGATCGTTCCGGCGCTACAGTACAAATTCAGCGCGCCATTGGCTGTACTGTTATACGCTCGCCGGATCCGAACATTTAAGTCTGGCACCGTGCCAAAGTCGACTGTACCTAAGTTAGCCAGGCCGCCCGGGGCTGAACCGTCATTGATATAACATCCAGTAATAATCGTTAATGTCGCGCCTAGCGTCCCGCTTATGGTACCGGCACTTTCTGCTGACGGAACGGATTGCAGTAAAACCATTGCACCGAGAATAAGTAAGGGTTTCTTCATTATTGCTTCCTTAATCATATAATTTGCAGCCAGGCAATCTAGAATTGAGTTGGGCCAATGACGTAGCGCAACTGATGTTTACGACATGAATGATTAAAAAATCTAGATAATTAATTAATAGCAGCAAGATTTGAAAAGTGTCTAATTTTAATGAAAAAATCACATATCCATCTCATATTTATCATTTAATCTGTTTTTTACTGGAAAAATAATGGCGGGCATCTAACCGCCATGTTTAAGGTAAATTGATGTTTTATAACTTTAATTTTCAATATGAATCCTTTCAGCAGAGTGATAAGCAGGCAGTATCTGTGGGGCGAGAGATAACTATTGATTAGATTTATTTCTCAAGTGGCTTGCGGAAATTCCTAATGCTATGACTGCTAATAGTGCGGTGACGCCGTAAGTCAATTGCATGCCTTGAATAATATCCGTCGCTGCTGCCCATTGAATATCTTGAGAGGCCGACGCGAAAGCAAAAATCGCCCCCATGACCGATGCGCCAGTGATCAACCCAAGATTGCGTGATAGGTTAAGCATGCCAGAAACAACCCCCCGCTGATCCGCGCTAACAGATTTAATCATCAGGGTGTTGTTAGCGGTCTGGAAAACGGCATAACCTGCCGTAATCAGGCAAACTGGGACAACATAGCCGAGCACCCCCAAGCTTGTGGGTATTATCGCCAATATCATGGACCCGAAAGCGATACCGACTAATCCGCTGGAGACCATGATTCGAGCACCTAATTTATCCACGCCATAGCCTGCCGGAATACCGCTCAGCGCCGCGACTATCGGGCCAGCAGACATTGCTAATCCAACCCATTGGGTTGGCAAACCCAGCGCGCGGGAAAGATAAAATGGCCCGACAATTAATGTGGACATCATGATGGTAGCGACCAATGTGCTCATGATTAAACTTCCGCGCAATACTGAATGGTGCAATATAGCGGTTTGAATTAAGGGGAATTTCGCCCTTTTTTCTGCCCAGCCAAAGAGTCCGACACCGATGGCTGCCCCAGCTAATAACACTAAATTATGCCCATCGAATGTGCCCTGTCCCCATGTCATTGACAGAGCATACAGCGCGAGAGTTAAACCCAACAGCAGCATGCCGAGGGGATCAAAACCAGAGGGTGGTTTAATCAATGAGGCCTTATTACAAGGTAAGTAACGTGATGCCAGGAACAGGGCCAACAGTCCAAAAGGGATATTGATTAAGAACATCGCAGGCCAACCGGCCCCGGCAATGAGTATGCCGCCGAGAGTGGGGCCAAGGGCGGTGCCGATGGCGGATACTGTGCCGAGTATCCCCATAGCGCGCCCGGTTTTTTCTTGGCTAACAGCTTCACCGACCAATGCTAATGTCAGTGTCATCATGGCGGCGGCCCCTAATCCTTGTAAGACTCGGGCGGCAATCAACATTCCCATGGTCGGAGCCAAAGCACAGCCCACCGATGCCGCAGTGAATAATCCAATGCCGGCTTGTAGCAACAGGCGCTTGTTAATGATATCGCCCATGCGGCCAATACTGATGGCCGATGTGGTTATCGCCAGCAAGTAGGCTAATACCACCCATTGCGCATCCTGAAATGAGGCATTTAAAGCCTGCGTTAATGTAGGTAATCCGACATTGGCAATGCTGGTGGCTAAGGAAGAAAGCAGCATTGGCAGAGCGAGACTGAGCATGGTTTTTCGCAGATGGGCATTTTCAACTATCGGGTCAGCAGATCTCGGGTCAGCAGATTTGAGTGAGTTTATGTTGTGGTTATTCGCTTTCATGTAGAGGAGCTCCAAATAAGACTTATTCAGGAGACTATTCCATTGCATAACAGGGCGGAAGACGCACGTAATGCAGTTTATTGATGCATGTAACGCCATGTTATGACGGATTATGCTAGAGTCACGGAATGACAAAACCTGATCTCAATTTATTAATCACACTCAATGTTCTGCTTGCGGAGGGGAGTGTGGTGCGAGCCGCTCAGCGATTAGGGCTTAGCCCATCGGCGATGAGCCGATCACTGGCCAGGTTGCGCCAAACCACCGGCGACCCTTTATTGGTGAGGGCGGGGCGGGTGTTGGTTCCGACGCCACGAGCACTTGAACTGCGTGAGCAAGTCAGTCAATTGGTGCAAGACGCAACCTCGGTTCTGCGCCCGGCAGAGGCACTCAATCTTGCGCAGCTGGCGCGTGTTTTCACCTTGCGTAGCAGCGACGGTTTTGTCGAAAATTTTGGTGCGGCGCTGTTGGCTCGGGTTAACCAAGATGCTGCGGGGGTGCGGTTGCGCTTTATGCAAAAAATGAACAAAGACAGTGGGTTACTTCGCGATGGCATGGTCGATTTGGAAACCGGTGTGGTGGGGGCTGCGGCCAGCCCTGAATTGCGCACGCGGGCATTATTTGGTGACCGTTTTATCGGTGTGGTCAGAGCCGGACATATATTGAGTGAGGGGGAGATAACCGCTGAGCGCTACGCGGCCCAAGGCCACATTATGATTTCACGGCGTCAGGGTCATCAAGGGCCAGTTGATGATGCGCTGCAATTATTGGGGCTTGAAAGAAACGCCGTCACTTATGTTGACGGCATCTCGACCGCACTGGCGTTGGTGAAAGGCTCTGATTTAGTGGCCACGGTTCCAGAGCGCCACACCTTGAATTTGCGCCGTGGCATGTTCAGTTTCCCGCTGCCAATAAGTTTGCCGGCTATCAGGGTTTCGATGCTCTGGCACCCGCGAATGGATGCTGACCCCGCGCATCGCTGGTTACGAAAATGTGTGTTGGATGTTTGTGGTGATAGCGATTAGGGCAGCACATTTGCTGCCCTGTCGCCAGTTGAATTAGAAGCGCGGGATCGCCGTCCCCCAGTTGCGCCAGTCTTTTGGCTCTTGTGGGTTCAGCAAAAAGTGTTGATTGACTTCGGCTTTCGGTGCCAGCGGTGTGGTGGGGGGCGTGGCGAAAGCAATGCCACCGCGAATAAACTGCTGGAAGGTGCCACTTTTCACGACTCCACCGGTCAGGCCGAATTCGAGGTTATAGCCCGATGCCAACCAGAAAACGGTATTTTGCCGCACTAATTGCTGGAATTTCTGACTGATACGCAGAGAAACTTGCACCCGATCAGACATCGCCCCCAGATTAAACCCAGTGACGGTGCCCACTTCCAGCCCACGGAACAGCACTGGCGTGCCAATTTGCAACGAACCGGCTTCTGCGGTATCAAGAATAATGCTCAGGCCATCAAGATAGCGCGAATCGGTAATGGTGGCGGTTTGCAGCTCAAAAGTGCGCAATGTGCCCCCTTTACCCGGCTCGACATTAATATAAGGCTGGAACAGGGTATCCAGATTATTGACTCCCGCTGCGGAGATCTCCGGCGAAACAATCGAGAAACGGGTCCCGGCGCGGGTAAAGCTCTGCACATATTCGGGGTAGAGCACCGCCTTGGCTAAGACTTCATTGCGCTCAGGGGCCAGCTTGAGTGATTCAACTTGGCCAATATTGATGCCGAGATAGCGAATTGGCATACCTGCCGCCAGTTTACTGGCATCAAAAGTGCGTAAGATAATCTGGCTGCCGACCGCGCGGGCGGCGGTTTCATTGGCATAAAGTGTGCGTTTTGCCCCTTTATCCAGTGTGACGCCCTCCAGATTATCGAAACTGATGGCGCCTTTTAATGCCCGATTCAGCGGGGAGGCCTGCACGGTGAGGCCGCTGCCATTAAATTGGACTTTCGCGCCACCCTCGGCCCAGAAAATACTCTTATCAGTGAGCAGTTTGCGATATTCCGGCTGAATATAAACATCCACCTCGAACTCATTGGCTTTCGGCCTGATTTGGGTAATTTCACCCACCTGGAACTTGCGATACAGCACCACGGAGCCGGTTTGCACATCAGGCAAACTGGTGGCGGTCAAGGTTAGGGTGGTTGCCGGGCCATTACCTAAAATCCCATCAAGGGCTTTATCCACACTGCTGTATAGCGGGTATTTATTGAGCGGATCGCCTTTACTGCCCGGCAGAATCAAAATACCGCCATCAATCCACTCCTGTGCACTGGCACCTTGAATATTAATGCCGTCGATACCGAGTTTCACATCCAGCCGGCTGTTCACCACGAATTTGCTGTCTTTATGCACTAAATCCCGGTATTTCGCTTCAATTGCCGCCGTAAAACTGACGCCATTGGCTGACAGTTCGCGCGTCAAAACCTGACCAATTTTAATGCCATGCAGTGAGATGGGCTGACCCACATCAATGCCATAGCTTTCTGGTGCAGTGAGTTGCAGTTCAAGCACATTGGGTTGCTGTAACAGGCTTTTGCTGCTGGGCAGCACGGTAAAGCGCTGTTGCGGTTCACCCTCGCCGGGGATAAGTTCCAGGGTGTTGCCAGTTAAAAGTTCACTCAGTTTGGCATCATTAAGACTGATTCGCGGGCTGTTCATTTCAATACGCGTGCCGCTGCGCATTAAATCCACCACTGACGGGTCAATGGTTAATTCGCCGGTCACTTTGCTGTCCGGCTGAAGAGTCATTTTTGTCAAAGTTCCGACTTGTAAACCCTGATAAATCAGTGGGGTGCGCCCCGCACTCAAGCTGCTGCCGCTGGGCAAATCCAGTGTAATAGCCACACCGCGTTGGCTGTGCGCTAAATCGGGATAGAGCTGGAAGGGCTGATCTGGCTTCGCATTTTGGCTGTTTGGCGGGGAGTCAAAGGCAATCGCGCCATTCACCAAAGCGGCCAGGCTTTCCATTTGTACAGAAGCGCCACTTAGGCTGAAATCACCTTTAAAACCAGACACATTCCAGAAACGGGTATCATTCTTGACCAGTTTGGCAAAACGCCGGTCAATCAGCACGTCAATGACAACGCCGCTATTATCAGGCGCAATGTTGTAATCATAGACTTTGCCCACCGGAATTTTACGGTAATACACCAGCGAGCCGCTATTGAGCGAACCTAAATCAGGCGCATGAAGATGCACCATTAACTCGCCGGTATTCAGACGGAATTTGGGCTGGGTATCTAACGCGGTAAAGTGACTCTGAGGTTTGCCCTCGCCCGGCATCATGCCGATATAGTTGCCGCCCACTAAAGCATCCAGCCCGGAAACCCCGGCTAATGAGGCTTTTGGCGTGACCAACCAGAATTGAGTCCCTTCGCGCAGCGAATCTTCCATATCATTCTTAATACTGGCGGTGACTTTAATATTTCGCAGGTCATCATCCAGACTGATGGATTGCACCATGCCAACTTCCACACCTTGATAGCGAATCGGGGTGCGCCCCGCGACAATCCCTGCCGCAGACTGGAAATCAATGGTGACTTCGGTGCCGCGTTCCTGCCAGTTGTTATAAACCAGCCACCCCGCAATCAGCAGGGCAATAAAAGGCAGCAGCCAGAAAGGCGATATCCGGCGTTTATGTTTAACCTGTGCCTCAGTCGGTGTACTCGGCGTTTCCTGTTGCATGTGCATCCCAAATCAACCGGCTATCCAGCCACTCAACAGCAAGGATAGTCAAAATAACCGCAGACCCAAAATAGAAGGCTGCTGGCCCCATAGTGAAGGAAAGGAGCTGATCGCGATTAATCAGCGACATCATTAGTGCAATAACAAAGAGATCCAGCATTGACCAGCGGCCAATCCAAGTTATCAGACGCAGCAACCGCATGCGGGTTTTCAGACTGTGCTGTGTCTTGAGATGAATACTCAGCAACAATGTTATTAAGACAATGACTTTGGTAAAGGGCACCAGCACACTGGCGATAAATACCACGGCGGCGATGGGCATATTACCCGATGAAGCAAGAGAAACCACGCCCGAGAAAATAGTATCCTCCATACGCACGCCGTTGGCATAAACAATTGATATCGGCAATAGGTTGGCCGGCAGTAACAATACAATAGAGGCAATTAATGCCGCCCAGGTTTTTTGGATGCTGTGACGGCGGCGATGGCGCAAAGGTGTATGGCAACGCGGGCAGCGCCCCAGTGCATCAGGGTGCCCGGTATAATGGCAGGAGAGACAAACGCGCAGTGTTTCTCTGGGGCCGGGCGGCTGTTCTTGCGGATAAAACCGCTCCCACAATTGCTCCAGATTCAAATGCACCAGCGCCAGAATACTCAGTAATGTTAAGGTCAGGTAGGCTATTAATCCGCTACCGGCCATCACGTCGGCGTATTCTTTGACTTTAATACAGGCCACCGCCATGCCGATAAGATAGATATCCAGCATCACCCACTCTTTTAAGCGCTCCAGCATCAGCAAAATAGGGCGCAGATTCATGCCAATCCGGCTGCCAATTCGCAGATACAGTATTGAGACGGTCAATGTAATCGGCGCACCCATAATACAAAACGCCACCATGCTGGCGGTGATGGGGTGGCCCTGACGGCTCATTTGCCAAATCCCCTCCAGTAAACTGGCATCAATCCGTGTGCCGAGCAGACGGATTGTGATGAGTGGCTCGGTAAAGGCAAACGGCATCAATAACAGCATGGCGACAGCAATGGCCGTCAGCCGGGTCAATGACCAATCGCGCCCGCTGGCTATTTTCGCACTGCAACGCGGGCAATAGGCCGTCTGCTTGCCATTGAGAGGGGGCAAGGTAAATAGCGCATCGCACTGACAGCACCGCTGAACTCTGGCGGTGGACAAGGGGCGTTGAATGGCATGTATCTTCATCAGATAAGAACCCTGGCCCCAATATATAAATAATAAAGCGGATGGTAGCAGAGCAATGAGTCAAAACAAGGGGCAAAAAGGGGCAAACCCCACTGTGGGCAAATCTTTTCCATGGTAAGCGCCGAATAACCTTGTAGCAACGCGCATTTAATGATTATTTTATATAAGCTAGGCGTATCAATCGCCTCTGGCTATTCTTAGGTTTCTAATGGTTATGACATGAAAAAAGCAGAATTCTACGCGGAATTAAAACGTGATTTGAGTGCCCTGATTGCAGGTGAAACCAACTTCATTGCCACATTGGCTAATGCCAGCGCGTTAATTTATGAACGCCTTGAGGGTTTGAATTGGGCCGGTTTTTATTTGCTCGATGGCAATCAATTGGTATTAGGCCCTTTCCAGGGAAAAATCGCCTGTGTGCGAATTCCTGTCGGGAAAGGGGTATGTGGAACTGCGGTGGCAGAAAATCGCGTTCAGCGGGTCGGTGATGTGCATGCATTCCCCGGTCATATTGCTTGTGATGCCGCCAGTAATGCTGAAATTGTGCTGCCAATCACAGTTAAAGGAAATGTTATCGGCGTTTTGGATATCGACAGCATTGTTTATGATCGCTTTGATAAAGACGACGAATTAGGCTTAATCTCAGTCGTGGCGGGGCTTTGCGAGCATCTTGAGCTTTGTGACAGTGCAAAATATGTTACAAAGAGTGCAAGTTGATAGACGGATAACGTGGCAATTGCTGATGGCGTCATTATAATGACGCCTGTTCATGCCTGCGCTGGTTGGCAAACCCGTTGTAATCAGGAAATTTCATGGAAAATCAACCTAAGTTGAACAGTAGTAAAGAAGTCATAGCCTTTTTGGCTGAGCGGTTCCCGCTTTGTTTCACCGCCGAAGGCGAAGCACGTCCACTGAAGATCGGTATTTTTCAAGATCTGGTCGAACGTGTTCAGGGGGAACAGAATTTAAGCAAAACGCAATTGCGTTCTGCGCTGCGTCTCTATACCTCTAGCTGGCGTTATCTTTATGGGGTCAAAGTCGGTGCTGAACGTGTTGATTTAGACGGCAACCCTTGTGGTGTGCTGGAAGAACAACATGTCGAACATGCCCGCAAACAGCTGGAAGAGGCGAAAGCCCGTGTTCAGGCACAACGTGCTGAACAACAAGCTAAAAAGCGCGAAGCTGCCATTGCTGCGGGTGAAACCCCAGAGCCACGTCGCCCACGTCCGGCAGGTAAAAAACCTGCACCGCGTCGTGAAGCGGGTGCTCCGGTGGAAAACCGCAAGCCTCGTCAGTCACCTCGCCCACAGCAGGCTAATCAAAAACAGGCTCGGCCACCTCGTCCACAGGCTGAGGAAAACCAGCCACGCCCTGTGCCGGTCACAGATATCTCTAAACTGCAAATTGGTCAAGAAATCAAAGTCAGAGCAGGCAAGAGCGCGATGGACGCAACCGTATTAGAAATCGCTAAAGATGGCGTACGGGTGCAGCTGTCTTCAGGTCTGGCGATGATTGTGCGCGCAGAACACTTGCAGTTCTGATACGGAGGCCAACCTAGGCATGAACAAATTTGTCAGACTAACAGCAATCGCAGGCTTGTTACTGGCGGGGGCAAGTTACGCGGCTGATACAACGTATCGCATCGATCAACTTCCTCAATTGCACCAGGAACCAGAGCATGCAACCGTGAGTGAGCGCGTAACATCGCGCTTCACTCGCTCTCACTATCGTCAGTTTGCATTGGACGATCAGTTTTCCGCCAAAATATTTGATCGCTTTCTCAACATGCTGGATTACAGCCATAATGTGTTGTTGGCATCAGATGTGGCACAGTTCGCGGATAAAAAACATTCGCTGGACGATGAGTTAAAATCCGGCCAGCTAGATACGCCGTATGCATTATTCAATCTGGCGCAAAAGCGCCGTTTTGAACGCTATCAATATGCGCTGTCAGTTTTAGACCGGCCAATGGATTTCGCCGGTAATGACACCATTGATATTGATCGCAGCAAAGCGCCTTGGCCGACCAGCGAAGCTGAACTGAATAAGCTTTGGGACGCCAAAGTTAAGTATGACCAGCTCAATTTGAAATTAACCGGTAAAACGGATAAAGAAATCAAAGAGACGTTGACCAAGCGCTATCAGGCAGCCATTAAGCGCTTGACGCAGAGTAATAGCGAAGACGTCTTCCAGCTGATCATGAATGCGTTCGCTCACGAAATTGACCCGCATACCAATTACTTATCCCCACGAAATACCGAACAGTTCAATACTGAGATGAGCTTGTCTCTGGAAGGTATTGGCGCAGTTCTGCAAATGGATGATGATTACACATTAATCAATTCCATGGTTCCAGGTGGCCCGGCAGCGAAAAGTAAAACTATCGCGGTGGGTGATCGGGTGATCGGCGTAGGGCAAACCGGCAAACCGATGGTGGATGTCATCGGCTGGCGTTTGGATGATGTGGTCGCGCTGATTAAAGGGCCGAAGGGCAGTAAAGTCCGGTTAGAAATTTTACCTGCCGGTAAAGGGACTAAACCGCGCACGGTGACCTTGACCCGCGAACGTATTCGTCTGGAAGACCGCGCGGTGAAAATGTCGGTGAAAACCATCGGCAAAGAGCGTGTCGGCGTGCTGGATATTCCGGGCTTCTATGTTGGCCTGACCGAAGACGTCAAGGTGCAATTGCAGAAGCTGGAGAAAGAAAATGTCAGCAGTATTATCATTGACTTACGCAGCAATGGTGGTGGGGCTCTGACCGAAGCTGTCTCTCTGTCTGGTTTGTTTATTCCGAGTGGCCCGGTGGTTCAGGTGCGGGATAACAATGGCAAAGTACGTGAAGACAGTGATACTGACGGCGTGGTGTATTACAAAGGCCCGCTGGTGGTCTTGGTTGACCGCTACAGTGCCTCTGCCTCCGAGATTTTTGCGGCTGCCATGCAAGACTATGGCCGTGCATTAATTGTCGGTGAGCCGACCTTCGGTAAAGGCACGGTTCAGCAGTACCGTTCGCTGAATCGCATTTACGATCAAATGCTGCGCCCTGAATGGCCAGCATTGGGCTCACTGCAATACACTATCCAGAAATTCTATCGGGTAGATGGCGGCAGTACTCAGCGCAAAGGGGTTGTTCCAGATATCGTGATGCCAACGGGGGTTGATCCGGCAGAAACCGGTGAAAGCTTCGAAGATAATGCTTTGCCTTGGGACAGCATCAATGCTGCCAGCTATACCAAGACGGGCGATTTGAAACCGTTGGAGCCGGAATTGATCAAAACCCATGCCGCACGTATCGCCGTCGATCCTGAATTTCAGCATATTCAGCAAGATATTGAACGTTATAAGGCACTGAAAGATAAGAAAAACATTGTCTCTCTCAATTATGCTCAACGCGAAAAAGAGAATCATGATGATGATGCCACGCGGTTGAACCGCTTAAATGAGCGCTTTAAACGTGAAGGTAAAAAGCCGCTGAAGTCATTGGAAGATTTGCCAAAAGACTATCAGGAACCGGACCCTTATCTGGACGAAACAGTTCATATCGCATTGGATTTGGCCCATAAAGAAAAAGCGCAGCCGCAGGTTGAATCTCAACCAGTAGCGCCTGCACAGGCCGCTACCGCCGCAAAATAGTTTGCGGATGATAAGCATAATCCGGGTTCTTGCAGCCCGGATTTTTTTTACTTTTTTTTCATGCCCAGTCGTTGGATTGGTGAAAAAACAGCTTAATATGTAATGAAAAGCATCCAAATTTGTAAAGTTATGTTGATTTACTCTGTTAGAACTTAACAAGCCTTGAAAATTTGTCAGATGCCCATACGATCAGCATATCTCAGTAATCATTTAGCTAAGTCATCATGACAATGTTGGCTTAATACAATGTCGATTTAGTGCAATGTCGATTTAATACGGTCGTCAATTAACAGAATAAGGAAATAACTTTTTATGATGCGTATCGCTCTATTCCTTCTCACCAACCTGGCTGTCATGTTGGTGTTCGGGTTGGTGCTTAGCCTGACAGGTATTCAGTCCAGCAGTGTGCAGGGGCTGATGATCATGGCCGGTCTGTTTGGTTTCGGCGGCGCATTTGTTTCGTTGCTGATGTCCAAATGGATGGCGCTGCGTTCCGTGGGCGGTGAAGTCATTGAACAACCGCGTAATGAAACAGAGCGCTGGTTGTTGGAGACGGTTCGCCGCCAGTCTCAGCAGGCCGGTATTGCTATGCCACAAGTGGCTATTTACCAGGCGCCGGATATTAACGCCTTTGCCACCGGTGCTCGTCGTGATGCTTCACTGGTGGCCGTCAGCACCGGTTTGTTGCAGAACATGAGCCGCGATGAAGCCGAGGCAGTTATTGCTCATGAAATCAGCCATGTGGCAAATGGTGATATGGTCACCATGACCTTGATTCAAGGTATTGTGAATACCTTTGTTATCTTTATTTCGCGCTTGATTGCGCAGGTGGCCGCTGGCTTCTTGTCGGGTGATCGTGATAATGAAGGGAGCAGTTCAGGTAACCCAATGGTTTACTTTGCGGTATCCATGGTATTGGAGCTGGTGTTTGGTATTCTTGCCAGCATTATTACCATGTGGTTCTCACGTCATCGTGAATTCCATGCCGATGCCGGCTCAGCCAGATTGGTCGGGCGTGAGAAGATGATTGCCGCATTGCAGCGGTTAAAAACCAGCTATGAGCCGCAGGAAGCGGGTAATCTGATGGCTTTCTGTATTAACGGTAAATCTAAATCATTCAGCGAGCTGTTTATGTCCCATCCGCCGCTGGACAAACGTATTGAAGCTTTGCGTTCTGGTGAATACCTGAAATAACCCGCATTTAACAATAAAATGATCGGTTGACCGATCCAGCTGGTTTGCAAAAATCCGTAATCTCTCAGGGGTTACGGATTTTTTTATGCTTCTAAGTCAGGCGCTTAATGCCGGTCATAAACTCACTGTGCAAGGTAAGACTACGCGTGTAGGTGATGGCTTTCATAAATAAGAATATACACCTACACAAAAATAATCTCCGTCCTATATTCGACTGTGGTTTGTTTATTAATAATACCTGTTCGGAAATAAGTTATTTTAAATAGGATTAAATAGTCATCGTCAAAAAAGAGAATAAAATAGATAAAATAACCATAATATAAATGGTGGTTATTTATTATCAATAAATAATTCTGTTTTATATAATAAATTTAACTTTGTAGGAAAAAATTATGCGCAAGATTTTATTAGCCCTCACCCCCGTTGTTTTATTATTGTCCGCTGGCGCTCAGGCTGCTTCTAATGGAGAAATAGAGATCACTGCGTCTGTGGTTGCCGGCACCTGTGATATTGCTTTATCCAGAAACACTCTGGATTTAGGCAACTATTCGGTTAAAACATTAGGAACATCAATAGACAAACCGCTGGCAGACAGTACTGGCTCTTTCGCCCTGAGTCTGAATAAATGTGACGCACCAGCGAAAACGGGTGACACTGCTAGTGTCATAGTTTCAGGGCCAGTCGTCACTGGCACGCAGAATCTATTTAATGGCACCGGCGTCGGCGCCGATACTGGGATTATGTTAAGCACTTCGACTGAGACAAATAAATACATTGCTAATGGCGACTCAGTAGTTATTGCGACTGCGGAAGACATTCCTGATGTCAACAAGGCCGATTTAACAAGTTTCGATAATCAGAGTGTAATTTTTAATGTTGGCGTGGCGAGTCATGTTAAAGAGCCTAAAGTTGGTGTTATCAGTGCGCCACTGTTGTTCAGCTTCTCCTATAACTAATTACTTTAAATAGGAGGGGCTTCCCTCCTATTTTTTTTCTTTTATGGTTGAGGAATATGTTGCATGGCCCGCTTTCTGCTGTTTATTTCTATGATATTTGTCTCGTCAGTGGCACAAGCTAATGGTTTTGGCATCAATGTGACGCGCCTTATTTATCCTCAAGGGGCGGATAATATCAGTGCGACGTTACGCAACACCACCGTCGCGCTGCCCTATTTGGTGCAGGTCAGTGTCAGTGGCGCTAAAGAGAGTTATACCCCCGCGCCATTTTTAGTCACGCCGCCGCTGTTTCGTTTAGAGCCGAATAGCGTTAATCAAGTGCGTATTAGCGGGCAAAATATCAATCTGCCCAAGGATCGTGAGTCAGTCTTTTATTTCCATGCCAGCGCTATTCCGTCGGGTTCGCCCACCGAGGTTGTGACTCAGCCCACAGCGAGTTATGTTACAGCGCAGTTTGGCATCGGCAACATTATTAAGCTGTTTTATCGGCCGAAAGACCTGCCGTCGTCACCGGCTATTGCTCAACAACATCTCCAGTTCTCGCGCAGTAAAACGGGGCTGAAGGTGAATAATCCATCACCTTACTTCATCAGTTTCGCCAGTCTGAGCGTGGGCGGAAAGAGGCTCAAACTGGACGCACCAGACGAACTGATGATTGCACCTTTCAGCAGCCATACCTACCCGACAACGGCCGCGCACGGGGCGGTGCAGTGGCAGACCATTAATGATCAGGGAGGCAGCGATGAGTTTAATCAGCCTTTGCCGTAGCGCAAACCAGCTCGGCACCCTATTTATTGGCTTGTGGCTATTGACCCCATTGATGGCCTCCGCGACGGAGATCAAATTCGCTGCAAAAATTGTGCCTGGGACTTGTACCTTGAAACTGAATAAAAGCGTGCTGTCACTGGGCGAGGTGAACAAATCGCAGCTCCATACCGGAGACATCGCCGCCGCACAGAATTTTACGCTTAACGTGGCCGGCTGTACTGGCGGGAAACGAGGCAGCCTGACCCCCAGCGTCCAGATCACTGGCGCGGGTGAAAAGCAAGATGGGAAATGGCTATTTCGCACCGATGAATCTGAAGCCACTGGCATAGGCATCATTTTGCATCAAAGTAGCGATAGCAAAAAAGAAGTCGTCAGTGGAGACAATATTTCACTGGCAAAGGTCGGTGAGATTCCCAAGGATCAGGATTTATCCTTTTCTGCCGGGGTGAGTTGTGGCGCTTGCACCTCCGTCAAACCGGGGAAACTTACCGCCCGGATTATATTCCAGTTTGATTACCGCTGAGGCTGTTATGTCAATGAGGCCGGTTTCATTGGTTGTATCTCTTTTGTTGGCCGGAATATTGCCGATTGTCCTCTTTGTCCCGCCCACATTGGCGGTGGAGGGTATCAGCCTCAACCAAACCAGAGTGGTGTTCTCATCGAGCGATAAGGCGCAGACGGTGGCGGTTAAAAACAGCAGCGACCAGTCTTACCTTATCCAAAGCCGCATTCAGCGCCCGCTTGATAATGCTGTCGTTGATAATGATCTGGCGGCACCTTTTATCGTCACGCCACCCTTGTTGCCACTGCGGCCGGGGCATCGCCAGTTGCTGCGTATTTTATCGCAGGGAGCAGCACTGCCAACAGATCGTGAATCGCTGTTTTATCTCTCTGTGCTGGCTATCCCGGCACAAACAGAAAAGCCACTGGCAGAAAGTGAGCCGGCGCAGTTGTCGATGGGATTTCGCTTTACTATCAAATTATTTTATCGCCCTGAGGGGCTAAAACCGTCGCCTGAGTTAGCCGCCTGTCAGTTGCGTGTCAGCCGTACGGATAACGCAATAAAGATAGAAAATCCGACACCTTATTTTCAAACGTTGGGGCGGCTGACATTCAACCAGCGCCCGGTCAACCTGAATGCCACCTCATCAATGTTATCGCCGATGAGTTCGCAGAGGTACCCAACCAGCACGGCAATAACACAGGTTGAATGGCAAACCATCACCGACTACGGCGGTTTCTCCGCTCAGTGCCAACAGATGTTGCCATAGACTCAGGAATAACAATGAATTATTTATTGCTCCGTTTTTTAATGCTAACGGTGGGATTGCTCATGCTCAATAATCCTATCGCTCAGGCTCAACAGACTGAAACAAAAGGTATTTCTTTTTATGTGATCAGGGTTATTTATCCGCAAAGCGCCAAAAAAGGCGTGACCCTGACCGCTTACAACAAAAGTGATCGGGCGTACCTGATGCAATCCTGGATACGTCCGGTTGACCCACTGACCGGTGATGTGGATATCACCCATGCCGATCAGGCGGCCACGCCTTTCATCGCGACACCGCCGCTACAGCGTTTGGAAGCCAACGACGAGCTGACATTGCGTTTGCGAAGAAATGGTCAGCCGCTACCGACTGACCGGGAGTCCGTGTTTTTTATCTCGATGAAAGCGATTCCCTCCCAGACCAAGAGTGATAAACCGCAGAAAACCGGCCAGATGATCATGACGGTGGTGAGCAATATCAAACTGTTCTACCGCCCTGAGGGGTTAGTGAAGCGTGCAGTGGCCGATGTTGCCTCTCAACTGCATTTTCGGCGCGAAGGAAACGCGCTGATCGCGGAAAACCCGACACCTTATTGGTTGACGTTTTCGCACTTAAAAATAGGGGAGGTGGCGCTGGGTAAACCGGCGCTGCGCCTGATGGTGCCGCCGAAAGGCAAACAACGTTATGTCCTGCCCGACAATAGCAAGTTTTCAGGCAACGTCACTTGGCAATTGATTGATGAAGACGGCTGGAATACGCCGGTCGCACAGCAATCTTTGTGATCTTTGGAATATGGTTGACAACATTTTGTGATGGATGAAATAACAATGAAAACTTGTTGTAAGAACATGAGGTTCCTCCCCTCAGCCGCCGGGGCTATTTTGCTGGTCAGTGCTTCGCCAGTCTGGAGTAAAGACTATTTTGACCCCGGTTTGCTGACATTAAGCGGCGGACAAGTGGCAGACATCGACCTGAGTCAGTTTGAAACCTCGGGGCAGATCCCGGCAGGCACTTATCCGGTGACGGTGTGGGTGAATCAGACGGATCAAGGCCAGCAGAGCGTGGTATTTAAAAATGATGCGCATGGGCAAATCCAGCCCGAGTTGACACCGGCACTCTTGCATCATCTCGGGGTCAACACCCAAGTCCTGCCTGCCTTTGTCGGGTTACCCGCCGAGGTTCCGGTAAAGAACCTGACCAAACTGATCCCTGATGCTCAGGTACGGTTTGATTTCCAGCAATTGCGGCTGGAAATCAGTATTCCTCAGGTGGCGATGCAACCTAATGTTCAAGGCTATGTCGATCCTGCTCTGTGGGATAAGGGTATCCCGGCCTTTTTGATGAACTACAGCCTGAGTGGTGGCCGTAACTGGCAGGAGGGGCAAGCTGGGATGAACAAAAGTGAACAAACTAACCTGTTTGCCAACCTGCGCGGTGGGTTTAACTGGCAAGATTGGCGGTTACGCAGTGATATGACGCATACCCGAAACCAAAGTAGCGGTAGTAACCAGCCGAGCCAGTCCTACCAGAAAACGCAGTTTATGAATACCTATTTGCAACGGGATATTCAGGCCTGGCGTTCGGAAATACTGGCCGGTGACAGCACCAGCAGCAACGAAGTGTTCGATAGCATTCCATTCCGTGGTGTCAAACTTAACTCCACCGAGGAGATGTTACCCAATAGCCTGCGCGGCTTTGCCCCAGTGATTAGCGGGATTGCCCAAAGTAATGCCCGCGTCACGGTGAGCCAGAATGGCCACGTGGTCTATCAGACTTACGTGGCACCGGGGCCGTTTCGCCTGAATGACTTGTACCAAACCGGTCAGGGGGGTGACCTGACGGTGACCATTACCGAGGCTGATGGCAGCGTGCGCACTCAAAGTGTGCCTTTCTCCTCGTTACCAATGATGCAGCGGCCCGGCGGGTTTAAATATGAGCTGACCAGCGGGCGCTATAACGGCGGCGTGACTCGCGGTTCGCAGCAAGCGAACTTCGGACTAGCCACCTTAATGTATGGTTTGCCTCACAACATCACCCTGTATGGGGGCGGATTGGTGGCAGAGGATTACCACTCACTGGTGCTGGGAACCGGTATTTCGCTGGGGCAGGCTGGGGCGATTTCTGCGGATATCACCACCTCAAGTGCCCGATTTGCCACACAAAATGAGCGGCAGCAAGGGAACTCTTACCGTATCCGCTATGCCAAAAGTTTGCTAACCACCGGTACCTCGGTCGATTTGGCGGCCTATCGTTACTCAACGCGCAACTACTACAGCTTTGCTGACTTTAATAATCAAGGTTTTCAACTCAGTGACGGGCAGGTGCCCTGGGCGCTTCAACGCCAGCGCTCCAATTTTCAGCTACAAATTAGCCAACAGTTGGGGTCATTCGGCTCACTCTATCTCTCAGCCTCGCGCAATGACTATTGGGGGAGTCATCAGGTCAATAATAACCTCTCTGCGGGCTACAACGGCAGCTACCACGGGGTGAGCTACGGTTTGGCTTACAGTATTGACCGCATCGAGGGGGATGGCAGTTGGCCAGAAAATCGCCAATTGTCGCTGAATATACAGTTGCCATTCAGTCTGTTCAGTTCCAGCGCCTTAGCCAGCCGCAGTTACGCCAGTTATCAGATGACCCACAATAATCAGGGGCAAGTCCGGCAACAGGCGGGGTTAAATGACAGTGCGCTGGATGACCGGCTCTCTTACAGCGTGATGCAGGGTTTCTCGAACAGTGACAGCAGCGATGGTGGCAACCTGAATGTGGGTTATCAGGGCAGTAAAGGTATGGCGAATATGGGCTACAGCTACAGCAGCCAGAGCCGCTCGCTGAATATGAATGGCAACGGCGGGGTGGTGGTGCACCCGCAGGGTGTGACTCTGAGCCAAATGCTGGGTAATTCAGTGGCGCTGGTCAGTGCTCCCGGCGCGGGGGGCGTTCATATGATGAACGGCAATGTTGAGACCGACAGCCGAGGCTACGCGGTGGTGCCGTATCTGTCGAACTATCAGAAAAACGATATCAGCCTGAACCCGTCCACCTTGCCCGATGATGTGGATATCACTCAGTCCAGCCTGAATGTCTACCCGACCAAAGGGGCGGTGGTGATGGCCAGTTTCGCCACCCATATTGGTTATCAAGCCCTGGTGACGCTGAATAAAGGAACAACGCCAGTGCCGTTTGGTGCGCTGGTTACCGTCGAGGGTGCGCCATCAGGGGAAGTTAACACCGGCATTGTCGGCGATAACGGCCAGGTGTACTTAACCGGCTTGCCAGAACAAGGTCGGCTTATCACCCAATGGGGCAAGGGCGCTGACCAACAGTGTCAGGTGACGTTTAATCTGCAAGATATTCCCGCGCCATCAGCCAATAATCCGATTCGCACCCTGACCGCCCACTGTGAGGTTAATCCGTGAAAATGACTCCGCTACAGGAAATAACAGCATGAAAATCATTAAATATATTGATACCCTTCGCCAGGCTGGCGTGAAGCGCGCTATTGCGAGGGTAAGTCTGGTGGCACTGCTGTTCACGTACTTGCCAGCGGCGCAAGCGGAAAAAATTACTATTGGTAAGGGTTCTGGGATTGTTTGGGAGGGATTGCCTATAAATAAAAGCGAAACTAAAGCGATAACCAAGGTAGATATGCAACCTAAGTGGGGAATAGTTGCGGTATCAACAATTGATACTCGGTGTATGCTAACAAGTGCATTAACAAATATTATGGGTATCGATACCGTTAAAATTGCTGATGGCATTGGTATTGCTCCACGGGTCAACGCCAGCGCCACATATAAAATACAAGCCAATAATGCTACCGAGACGCTATCGGGAACCATTGGTGTCGATGGTACCACTGCCACCACCAGCGGCGGGGGGCAAGTCACCGGAAAAGGATTCGCCTGGTGTCTTCCCCCTCGAGAGTCAGCGGATAATAACTTCTATCAAAAAGATAAGGAAAGAACTGTCACGCTTAATGGGACATGGGTGATAGTGGCCGATGGTCACCAGGCTAGTCATGATAATATTGCCATTCCGCCGCTCTATTTCGGCTCATATACTCAATTTAATGATGGAGATATTAGCGTGCCCATATCCCCTATCAACTTAACCCTGCGAGTCTCTACATTAGAATGCACGGTCGCCACCCCCACGCTGGTTGACTTTGGTTCGGTAGAATATAATAAAAAAGCGGATGCTGAGTTGGGTAAAATAACGAATGCCATGGCGACCACCTGCACTCAGGACAATAATAATATTACCGCTGATATTAATCTGCAGTTTCGAGCCATAAGTGGTCAATATAAAGGGACACCGTCACATTTAGCATTAAATGAAGGCGGCGGCTATATTACCGGTGAAATCAAAGACACTAACGCCAAAAATGGCGCATGTGGCGGCGGGGGCGGTATTTCGTTTGATAATACCGTGATTAAAATCGGTGAAATGAAAGACAGCGATAAATCTAAAAAATATGATAATCCAGTGACCTGGCGCTTGTGTTCCGGCGGCGATGATCTGCCCGATGGCGCGGTCACTGCCTCGACGGAAATGATGGTAACATTTAACTAACTTTAGCCATAAACCATTACGCACATCGCTTTTATTATGGTATCTGATGGGATAACAAGGACGGGCTTAATGACTTTTATCCCATTGATATTTTTAGCTTGAATTTAATTATTAGGCAGAGTTAAATCTAGTCGGTGATAATTGAGGGTGTATATTAAAAATATCATAAGCGCCATGATTAAAATAATGGCCAATAGGAATGTTTTTCGTTATTAAGTACAAAGAAAATAAGTTGCAGTAACTGTATGTTTTTCATCTTTAAAAATAGTTTTTGGCCAGAGCTATATGAGGGTTAATAGGTAAAGACCATGGTCTTATTATTGACATTTAACGCAACATTCCATAACCTTGTAAGGTGAGTTGAATACACACAATAAAATCGACTTTGAGCATCGTAGCCAATTTTATATTGAACGGCATATAGTAGCTAATATATTTTCATGTGAAATATATTATCTCATTTATTTCAGCGTGAAGTTGAAAGAGATTATTTCGTTTAAAAATTGCTTGCTAGAGATATTAATAACGACAACTTCAGGATGACACCTGTAGGGTTGGACTGTCATGGGTTGGCGTATTTACCGACGTAAACTTAATCGCTGGCTGATATTAATAGGTGAATTTTATCATCATGCTGACTGCATTACAGCCAATTAACATTAAATAGAGTAAATCTCTAATGTTAATTATTGAAGACGATATTTTTAATTTCAGGGGAAAATATTTTGAATGACAATACCCATATGACTGCCTTGATTATTGATGATCACCCGCTAGCCTGTATGGCCATCCGAGGTTTATTGGAGCAAGAGAATATTGAGGTATTAGCTGAAGCCAGCGACGGTGCAGAAGGTCTGAAGTTGTTTGAAAGTTTCCAACCCAGCCCAAGTATGGTGACCATTGATGTAGCGATGCCTATTATTAATGGTATTGAGTTAGTTGAGGAAATCAGAAAGAGGGGGTATGTCGGCATTATTATTGTGGTATCAGGTGAAAATGATCGTTTTTATGGCAAACGCAGCGCTGATGCTGGTGCTAATGCCTTTATGAGTAAAAACGAAGGAATTAAAAATATTATTGCTGCTATTAATGCATCGAGAAATGGCTATAGTTACTTTCCGCTAACGGTTAACGGGTTTGTCGGCAGTATTTCCTCTGAAGAGCAGCTGCTAGAGTCTCTCTCTACCCAAGAATTAAAAGTCATGCGTTATATTTTAAATGGCGTAGATAATATGGATATAGCCGTAGCAATGAATATCAGTGCTAAAACAGTTGCCACCTATAAACATCGTCTTATAGAGAAATTGAAATGTAAATCTGTCATGGAGTTACTCAGTTTTGCTCATCGCAACCGAATTAGTTAACACCATGCTGCGACCACTGGCAGGTTTTTTCTTACTGTTCTTCAGCCTATTATTCCCCTTGGCTCATGCGGAAGAAAATGGGCCGGTAACCTTGGAGTTGTTGGGAAAGCACGGGGCGGTGACACCCACAATTAAGTTGAGTCATTCGGACCAATTGTGGCTGGCACAAAAACGCACCTTGACCATAGCGGTATTTCCCCCTGAATTACCCCCACTGGCATTAAACAGTATTGGCGGGCGTTATCAGGGAATGAATGCGGATTATCTCGAATTACTCCACAACGTTTACAATATTAACGTTGTGATTAAACGTTATTCTGATGAACAGCAAGCGCTGGCCGCCGTAAAGTCGCGCGAAGCAGACCTTATGCTGACGCACTTGTCCAATTATGAGAAAATAATTCCCCCTTTTATTGCCTCTCAAGCCATGGTTCAGGCTTATCCCGCCTTGGTGACCAAACAAGACGAGGTGATGAAACCGCTGCATACCGATAAATCGGTCACTATCGCCATCACAAACAGTTATCCCTCTGAAGAATTTATTCGGGCGTCATTTCCCCACGCCACAATTGTCTCATTTAACAGTAATTATCAAGCCCTATCATCGGTTGCCGACGGACAAAATGACTATTTTATCGGCGACAGTCTGAGCAGTAGTAACATTATTATGAGGGACTTTAATCAAGTACTCAGCATTGTTAAGTTTTGGTCAAAGCCGCAAACCTACAACTATTTTATCGCACTGGATAACCAACGCCAGCTTATCAATATAATCAATTTGTTCCTAAATTCAGTGGCCGATAAAATTAGCCACCAGATAACACTGTCATGGATAGAAGATGATTATCTCTCATTTTTAACTAAGACACTGTCACTTTCACCTAAGGAAGAACGCTGGATTAAAAATAACCCTAAGCTACAGGTGCTAATTAACCCTTATTATGCCCCCTTGACGATGCTGGACTCTAATTTAGAAGTTAGAGGTCTCATTGGTGATATTCTTAATCTTATTCACCTGCAAACAGGGTTAATATTTGAACCTGTTATTGCTAACACTGATAGTGAAATATCCAGAACCCTACAAAATGGCGATTGGGATTTGCAACCTACAGCCACCGAGAGTGTCGAACTTGAAGATCAACTCTCTTTTACTCACCCCTACCTCACTACACCCTTTGTTGCGGTAGTCAGAGACTCTCCCCAGGCGATATCAGAATTATCATCCGGCATGAGAGTTGCTATTCCAGAATATCATGAATTATACGAAAAACTTAAAGTTAAATATCCTGGAATTAAATGGGTGCAGGTTGAAAATACCGGCATAGCACTCAATATGGTTGAGGCTGGAAAACTGGATGCATCTATTTATACGCAAATTTCCGCCCGCTATATGATAGAGCATTATTATCCCGGCCAATTGAAATACTTCAGCCTGCTTGATGAAGAACCTGCCACCATCAGTTTTGCGCTACCCTGTGGACATCAAGAACTACAAAGTATCCTAAATAAAGCATTAGATAATATTTCTCCCCGGGAGATAGGGCGTTTATCCGGAAAATGGACAACAATGCCTAATATCCAAATTGATACCTGGAATTTGTATAATAAGCAGTTTTATGTGGTGTTGGCGCTGACGGCAATGTTGATTTTTAGTTGTCTATTATGGGGGCGATATCTTTTACGTGAAATTCGCACCAGAAAACAGTCCCAGGCAGAACTGGAGTATCAACTTAGTTTCAGCAATACATTAGCGAATTCTATTCCTCTGCCCAACTATGTTATTTCACCAATAGGCACGTTGCAGAATTATAATCACGCCTTTACTGATTTCTTTTCAGCAGATCTTCGTACTGAGATCAGACCATCACTGTTCGATAGCCGTCATCCGCTGGCGGGCGTATTTTCGGCCATTCGTCGTGATATTGAAAACCTCATACCCGATAACGTTATCTTGCATCCATTGATACTGAATAACGGTGTTGAAGATCGTCATATTCTACATTGGTCAACTTTATGTGTGATGCCCGCCACCGGATCCGCGACGATTATTTGTATCTGGCAAGATATCACTGACTCAAAAAGATTAATGAAAGAAATCCAGATTGAAAAGGATAAAGCTATTCGAGCAAACCGGGAAAAAAGTGGCTTCCTGGCCAGCATGAGCCATGAAATTCGCACCCCAATCAGCACCATTATGGGGTTCCTTGAACTTCTTGCCACCAACAGCCAGGAATCTGATAAAGACATCGAGTTAATTCAATTATCTTATTCGAGTGCCCAGTCTCTGCTGGAATTAATTGGGGATATTTTAGATATAGAAAAAATTGAATCCGGTCATTTTGAACTTTCTCCAGAATGGCTCGATCTTGAGTTGCTCATAACCTCAGCCTTACGAAGCTTCGAAGGCTTAGCAATACAAAAAAAACTCAAACTGACTTTTGTTAACCGGCTAGTGAAAGGGCAACACCTGTGGCTAGATCCTAAAGCGCTGAAACAAACTCTGGTTAATCTCCTGAGTAATGCGCTTAAGTTCACACAGCAAGGTCACATTGAAGTCTGTGCTGAAACAAGCAGCGCAAATGCCAATCAAAGCCAACTGATACTTAGCGTCACTGATACCGGTTCTGGTATTAGTCAGGAAGATCAGCAACAGTTATTTCAACCTTTCAGCCAAACTGAGGCCGGTAAACAGCAGGTGGGTTCGGGCTTAGGATTAATGATTTGTCGTAAATTGATCCTGCAAATGGGCGGAGATATTAAGATCGCCAGCAAGCTCGATATGGGAACGACTATAACCATTATGCTAACGACGGATATGGTTCGTAATAGCATCGCCACGGTGACGACTTCGCTGCCAGCAATCACCGCCCCGAAGAGGATAAAAATCCTCATTTCCGATGACCATTCGATTAACCGCCTATTGTTAAAGCGGCAGTTGGATACGTTGGGATATCATGTGGATGAAGCCGTTGATGGTGAGCAAGCACTGGCGCTAATTAAACAAAACAGCTACGACCTTCTAATTACTGACATCCATATGCCGGGTATTGATGGCATTATGCTCGCGCGTCATATCCGTAATTTTAACAATAAGATTGTGATATGGGGGCTAACCGCCAATGCGCAAGCACAAGAAAGAGAGCGTTGTCTGGCAAGCGGCATGAATTTATGCTTATTTAAGCCATTAACGTTACAGAAATTAGAGAATTCATTAGGGACTCTCAATACCTTAGAACCCCACTGTCAGCTCGGTGAATTTATTGATCTCGAGATGCTAAATACGCTGACCATGGGAGATGCGCTCTTAATTCGCCAGATGCTTGAAAAGTCTCAACAAGAAAATGCCCAAGACTTGAAATGTGCCCAAGAAGCCGCTCGTTTAGGTGACTGGCCTGGATTACACCATCATCTGCACCGTATTAAAGGCACTGCACAGATTTTGGGTGCATCAGAACTGTATAGATTGAGCCTACGCTTAGAAAATCACCAACCGATGCAGCAGCAAGATAATATCATGCAGGCAGATTTACTTGAGTTGGAAAAACGACTCAAGACCCTCAGTGATGAGATCGATCGATTTTATGCCGCCTAAGTCGGTTTTTATACTCTTAGCCCCTATTGTCACATTAGATTAACGGCGTTTTTGACTGACCCGCAGGAGGCTCACCAGTGCTGCAAGGCTGGCGAAGCAGCCAGCAACGATCAACGACGCGTGAGTCCCATTGTCGGAAAACAGATTAAACATCAAAGCGACCAATGCAGCCCCCGATGTCTGCCCCAACAGGCGCGCTGTGCCCAGCATACCACTGGCCCCACCGCTGCGATTCTGGGGGGCAGCAGAAATAATCGTGTGGTTATTGGGCGCTTGAAACAGGCCAAACCCCGCACCACACAGCACCATACGCCAGATAATATCCAAATCAGTGGGGTTGGCTGGCAATATGGCTAACAGGAATAACCCACTGGCAAATACTGCCAGACCAATCCCACCGAGTAGTCCAGCATGGTAGCGATCAACCAATCGCCCGGCGATAGGGGCGATCACCATGGTGGCGAGTGGCCACGGGGTTAATAGCAATCCGGTAGCAACTTCATCGCGGCCCAATACAGTTTGTAGGAAGAAAGGCAGTGAAACCATGGCCAGCATTTGTGCGGCGAAGGAGCAAACTGATGTGCCGATCGACAAGGCAAAAATAGGAATACGCAGTAAATCCACCGGCAGCAAGGGGAAGGGCTGACTGAGTTGGCGGCGTACAAAGAAAAAGCCGATGACTAATAAGGCGATCACCTCGGCGGCAATCAGTGTCGGGCTTTGCTCTTGGGCAAAACCACTGATCGCGGTTATCAGTAAACCAAAGGTCAACGCATTCATAATACTGCTGGTGACATCGAAACGGTTGCCGTTGCTTTTCATATTGTTGGCAGGTAAGAACTTCATGCCCAGCCCCCAAGCGACCAGGCCGATCGGCACATTAATGGCAAATAGCCATTGCCAGGAGGCAACTGACAACACTGCGGCTGCAATGGTTGGCCCCGCAGCCGCAGAAACCGCCACAATCAAGGCATTAATACCGATACCTCGGCCTAACTGAGCTTTGGGATAAATAATTCGGATGAGAGCAGTATTCACACTCATCAATGCGGCGGCCCCTAGCCCTTGTAGCACGCGAGCAAATGTGAGTGTCCACAAGGAATCGGACAGGGCGCAAAACAGGGATGTTACACTGAAGACCAGTAAACCGGTCTGATAAACCCGTCGATAACCAATGATATCCCCCAGTGAGGCCATCGAAAGTAAAGATACGGTAATGGCTAGCTGATAGGCATTCACTACCCAGATAGACGTGGCCGGGCTGGCATTGAGATCACGGGCAATGGTCGGTAATGCGACATTGGCGATGGTGCCGTCCAGCACCGCAATCATAATACCTAAAGCAATGACAACGACCGCGGCATAGCGTTGTGGAACCGGCATTCCATCGGTTGCAGATGGGTTCATAGATTTTGTCTGTAAAAGTAATAAGGTAGCTGAATCTTTCCATGCTAACGACTATCGTGCTTGAATGCACCCTTGCGGCCAGGGTTATTTGTAAAAGACCATTTTGTGGCTGAGTAATGTCGGCTGGGCAATCATAGTAACAGCGGATCGTCGCTAAAAAATTGAGTGAAATCCTCCTTTCAGTCAAGATTAACAGCCTGATAAAGACCGTAATTTGTGGAAATCAGTAAAAGTAGAACCGCGATCACGGAAAAATGAAACATCGTTTCTATAATGTGAGATAATATTAACCGAACAGATTATCCTGCGGGTAAATTTTAATTCTCTGATGATTTTAAGGACTTTCCTGATGGCTAAAGGTAAACAAATCCCCCTGACATTTCATACTTATCAGGATGCCTCTACCGGCGCACAAGTGACACGGTTGACGCCCCCTGATGTGACTTGCCACCGTAACTATTTCTATCAAAAATGTTTCACCCGTGATGGTAGTAAGTTATTGTTCGGCGGCGCTTTTGATGGCCCATGGAACTACTACTTGCTGGATCTTAATACTCAGGTGGCAACACAGCTGACAGAAGGGCGCGGCGACAATACCTTTGGTGGTTTCTTGTCACCGGATGATGACGCGCTGTTTTATGTCAAAGATGGCCGCAATCTGATGCGTGTTGACCTTGCTACATTAGAAGAAAATGTGGTTTATCAAGTGCCTGAAGAGTGGGTTGGTTACGGCACTTGGGTAGCAAATTCAGATTGTACTAAGTTGGTTGGCATTGAGATCAAACGCGAAGATTGGCAGCCCTTGACGGACTGGAAGAAATTCCACGAATTCTATTTTACTAAACCTTGCTGCCGCTTGATGCGGGTTGATCTTAAAACCGGTGAATCGGCGGTGATTTTACAAGAAAATCAATGGCTCGGTCATCCAATTTACCGCCCTTATGATGACAATACCGTGGCATTTTGCCATGAAGGCCCCCATGATCTGGTTGATGCGCGGATGTGGCTCATCAATGAAGATGGCAGCAATATGCGCAAGGTGAAAACTCATGCGGAAGGCGAAAGTTGCACCCATGAATTTTGGGTGCCAGATGGCTCAGCGCTGGTGTATGTTTCCTACCTAAAAGGCAGTCCAGATCGCTTTATTTACAGTGCTGACCCAGAAACACTGGAAAACCGACAATTGACCTCAATGCCAGCCTGTTCGCATCTAATGAGCAACTATGACGGCACGTTGCTGGTGGGTGATGGTTCTGATGCGCCGGTCGATGTGCAAGATGATAGCGGGTATAAGATTGAAAATGATCCATTCCTGTATGTCTTCAATCTGAAGAATGGCACTCAGCATCGTGTGGCTCGCCACGACACTTCATGGAAAGTATTTGAAGGTGACCGCCAGGTCACACATCCACACCCTTCCTTTACACCGGATGATAAGCAAATCCTATTTACCTCGGATGTTCACGGTAAACCGGCCTTATATTTAGCCACATTGCCTGAATCAGTCTGGAAATAATCGAATTTTACACTAGCCTCTTTCATGGAAAGAGGCTAATTTGCTGTCTGCAAGGCTAATATCTTATTATTCACATTGGTTTATTGCACAGTCTCGCGACTTCCCTTTATAATAAAACCACTGTTCTATTTTTTTTAAAACATATTGTTTTATCAAACACAGAAAATGAGTAGGGTAACCAAAAAATGGCTATTGCAGATTTAGATAAACAGCCCGACTCTGTTTCGTCGGTTCTGAAAGTTTTTGGCATCTTACAAGCCTTGGGTGAAGAGCGGGAAATAGGTATTACCGAGCTTTCTCAGCGTGTAATGATGCCTAAGAGTACCGTGTACCGCTTCCTACAGACCATGAAATCTTTGGGATATGTCGCACAGGAAGGCGAATCAGAGAAATACTCCCTGACTCTGAAGTTATTTGAGTTAGGTGCTAAAGCATTACAAAACGTCGATTTGATCCGTAGTGCTGATATACAAATGCGTGAATTATCCAATGAAACTCGTGAAACTATTCACTTGGGTGCCTTGGATGAAGATAGCATCGTTTATATCCATAAAATCGACTCTATGTATAACCTGCGGATGCATTCTCGTATCGGCCGTCGTAACCCGCTGCACAGCACTGCCATTGGTAAAGTATTGTTGGCGTGGCGTGACCGCGGTGAAGTAGAAGAAATCTTGTCTCATGTCGAGTTTACCCGCAGCACCAAACACACACTGGGCAGTGCAGCGGCCCTGTTGCCGGTGTTAGATCAGGTTCGTGAGCAAGGCTTCGGTGAAGATATCGAAGAACAAGAAGAAGGTTTACGTTGTATTGCTGTGCCGGTCTTTGACCGTTTCGGTGTCGTCATTGCGGGCTTAAGTATTTCATATCCGACGTTGCGATTCTCTGAAGACAGTAAGAGTAATATTGTGAAATCTTTGCATCGCGCTGCACGTAATATTTCTGAGCAAATGGGCTATCGCGATTATCCTTTCTGAGGAAATCTCTTTTAGGGTAAATACTGTATAATTATTGGATATTTTAAGTCAGCTGTTAATTATAACTATTTATCCCTTCCCATATTCCAAACGGCTCCTCTCATCAGGAGCCGTTTTTTATTGGTATAATGTGTAATAG
>NZ_CABHXX010000062.1 GCF_902170565.1 Yersinia thracica | reverse complement strand
TGTTTTTTTTTTTTTTGTTTTGGTTTTTTTTTTGTTTTTGTTTATTTGTATTGTGTCGATTTTTGGGGTGCAGGGTCTTTTTGGCTTTTTTGTCATTTGGGGGTTTGCGGTCTTCGTGTTGTTTGGTGCGGGGTGTGTCTTGTTTTTTGGGCGGTTTTTTGTTTTGTTGTGTTTAAGGGGCTGTTGGGTTGTTTGGGGTTGCTTGACATATATATTAATTTTTTGGTGTTGAGTAATCCGATGCTTTTTTTTTTTAGTTTGTTTGTTGTTCGGTATGGGGTGGCGTTGTGTTTTGGCGTTGGGGTTTTTGGTTTTGAGGAGCGCGGCCGCTTAGGTCTGGCCTTGGGTGTATGTGGGTTTGTT
>NZ_CABHXX010000061.1 GCF_902170565.1 Yersinia thracica | reverse complement strand
GAAGTGATTAAGAAAAGCACCGGCGATAATCAGGCGGCCAATGCCATGGCGCACGCCGTATTGGGTGCAGTCACCGCCTACACCAGTGGCAACAGTGCGTTAGCGGGCGCTGCAGGAGCGGCTACTGCCGAGTTGATGGCCCCGAGGATTATCGCGGCAATGGGCTGGGACAAAGACAATCTCAGCGAAGATCAGAAGCAGACCGTCAGTGCGCTGGC
>NZ_CABHXX010000060.1 GCF_902170565.1 Yersinia thracica | reverse complement strand
ATATAACTGTATATTAATACAGTGTTTTTAACTTAGGAAAGAAGCTATGCAAGTTGAATTAATTTATGACAAACGGAATGTCGCCGGCCTGGCTAACGCCAATGAAATGATCAAAGCAGAATTGACCAAGCGCGTACACCAGGTGTTTCCCAATGCAGAGGTTAAGGTCAAACCAATGCAAGCTAATGGCATTAATACCGATGCGAGTAAACAAGAGAAATCTGTGCTCAATCGTTTGGTAGAAGAGATGTTTGATGAAGCAGATCAATGGTTAGTGAGTGAATTTTAACCCCGATTAAGCCGGGTAACCCAGCCCGGCTCATGTTCACTTTAATGATCCAGTCATCGTTAAATTAAATATTCTTAATTATATTTAAATATTTAATTTTATTTTAATCTTTAATTAACGATTTTAAATCCCTCGTAATGTTAACTTTCCTCATGAAGCTTTAAACAAATTAAAGGTCAATAATGAAAGTTAATATTGCAGTAAAAAAAACCCTAAGCATATTCATACTACTCGCCTTATCTCATTCGGCGGTAGCCAGTTATCATACTAATATTACTGATAGTTTGACTGTCAGCACCTCGCTGGGGTTATTAAATACAGAATCAAATGAATATGTTTATGACCAAAATAGCCGAAAATTAAGTCAGTTAGATTGGAAAACTGAGAATACCCCGATTGTTAAAATAGATATCTCATGGGATTTGTTATCACGTTTAACTTTCACCGCCCGTGGATGGTCTACATTATCATCTGGCAAAGGCACCATGGATGATTATGATTGGAATCAGGCAAGCCAAACCAAGTGGACGGATTGGTCTCATCATGAAAAAACCCATTTGAATTATGCTAACGAAATTGATCTGAATGCAAAGTTTTGGTTTTTAAAACAAGACAATTATCGTATTGGTTTGATGAGTGGTTATCAACGCAATAACAACGATTGGAGCGCTTATGGTGGAAACTATCATTACAATAATGGTAATAATATTTTTACAGCTTCAGATACAGTTAAAGTGATCGGTTATAAACAAAAATTTGATATGACCTACCTTGGCTTAGCAGGAAACTATCATTATAAAAAATTTGAGTTTAATACCTTGCTGAAATATAGCCGTTGGGTCAATGCCAATGCACAGGATGAACATTATTCACGCAAACTTTCATTCAAAGACAGCAGCAAAAACTCGCGCTATTACGCCGTTGTGGTTGATGCAGGGTACTACATCACCCCAAGAGCTAAATTATTTGTAGAAGCGGCCTGGAACCAATACACCGAAGGGAAAGGAACAACGCAAATCCTCAACCAGAACACCGGCGCATCACAAAATAACCTTGATGGCTCAAGCGTCGCGCAGAAAAATCAAACTATCGCCATTGGACTTCTGTACAAATTTTAATCCGACGATACCCAAATAACGACAAATCATCAGCATCAGTATCGTGTGAAACTCCCTGTTTCAGCGGTATTGATGCTGATTTTGCATTTTAAATATCACTATTTTTTTCAACTTTATTTTAATTTTTACGGCTACGTTCGGTTTGCCAGAATAGTCAACTTTCTGTTTTTATTGAATATCAATATAAACAAAATTCTCCTACCTTGTCACCATTACATAAAGAAGAATTAACAATGGTGCATAAATGGCAGTTTTTTACTGTGACTCACCTCAAGTTTTCCTATATCACGCCGTTACTTGAATGATGCCCTCCCCTACATTTAGGACGCTCTATGCTTGATTCCATTCGTTCACGTATTCTGGCTGCCTGTATCATCATCGTGGCCGGCTCGCTTGCTATTAATACTTATTTTAACTATTCCGTTGCCAACAAATATAACAATAGTGCTATCGATAATACCTTGAAGGCGGTGACTGCCAGCCATGGGGTTGGGATTGCAGATTGGGTGGCGATGAAAACACAGATGATTGTGTCTCTCAAAGAAAGCGCATTGGCGGTAGACCCTATTGCAGCTTTACGCCAAGTGGCGGCGGCGGGTAACTTCATTAACGTTTATATCGGTTACGCAAATAAGACAGCTATTTTTTCTAATCCAGATGGCATTCCTGCTGGCTATGATCCCACCGGTCGCCCTTGGTATTTACAAGCAGTGAAAGCGGGTAGCCCAGTGGTGACGCCCCCTTACATTGATGCAGGAACTAATCAATTAGTCGTGACTTTTGCCTTGCCTATTATTCATGGTGGAAATGTAAAAGGGGTATTAGCCGCCGATGTCACCATGGACAGCGTGATTACAAACGTAAAATCTATCCATCCAACAGAGGGTAGTTTTGGTATGTTAATTGATGCTAACGGCACAATTATCGCCCATCCAGACGCGCAATTAGCCCTAAAACCACTGAGTGAAATTGCGCCAACATTGGATCTTAAAGCCCTGTTGACCGCAACCACCCCTACCGCTGCGGAGATTGATGGCAGCACTAAGTTGTTACTTGCTCAAGCGGTCCCCGGCACTCAGTGGTTTACTGTCGTCGCACTGGACAAAGCCCACGCCACGGCGGGTATGCGCTCATTATTGACCACATCCCTGGTGACTCTGATTGTCATTATCTTAATTGCTATTGTCATTATTAGCCTGATTACCCAGCGCGCTCTGACACCACTGACCCATGTCCATAAAGCCATGGATGCTATCAGTTCGGGCACGGAAGACTTAACCCAACGCCTGCCGGTCGAAGGCCGTGATGAAGTGGCAAAAATAGCGATTTCATTCAATAACTTTGCTGACAAACTCAGCGGCGTCATGGCGCAGATCCGCAATACCAGCGAATCGGTCAGTATTGCGGCCAATGAAATTGCCGCCGGTAACCAGGATTTGTCTGGCCGAACAGAGTCAGCCGCTGCCAGCTTGCAACAAACCTCGGCGGCACTCGAACAAATCTCGGCCACTGTGGCGCAATCTGCCAGTGCAGCAAGGCAAGCTAATACCGCGGTTCTCTCAGCCGCCAATGATGCTTCTCGTGGTGGCGAAGTTATCGCCAAAGTTATCACAACCATGGAATCCATTGAGGCGGCTTCGGGCAAAATCGGTGATATCACCAGCGTCATTGATGGCATCGCTTTCCAGACCAATATTCTGGCACTGAATGCGGCAGTAGAAGCGGCGCGCGCCGGTGAGCAAGGTCGTGGATTTGCCGTGGTGGCGGGAGAAGTTCGCACCTTGGCGCAACGCAGCGCACAAGCAGCAAAAGAGATTAAAACACTGATTGACTCGACGGTAAGCAGTGTTGCCTCGGGATCCGGTCAGGTGCGGCAAGCCAGTAATACCATGACCGAGATTGTGAGCAGCGTGTCTGATGTCACAACAATTATGTCAGAAATCACTAACGCGGCAGATGAACAAATGCGCGGTATTCATGAGATAAATAGCGCAGTCACGCAATTGGATACCATGGTGCAACAAAATGCCGCATTGGTGCAGGAATCAACAGCAGCCTCTGCGGCATTACAAGCCCAGGCGGCTGATTTGGCCGGTGCCGTGAACCAATTCAAGATCTAATGCCCTTCGTTGCAGCGAGTGACATTCAACTCGCTGCAACGCCCTACTCAGCACTATCCGATTTAAACACTATCCTACTCAAGCTCTATCCGCGCGCCAATTTTAAGCGGTGCGAAATTGTCTGGCGCAACCCCGGCTTCCGTCAACGCGAGTTTCAGCTGTTGCGGCGGCTCATCCAGAGATTCATCGGCCAACTCAAACACCCCCCAGTGGATAGGCACCGTCACAGGTTGCTGTAATTGTTTAAATAACTGCACTGATTGCTGCGGGTCCATATGCTGCGCATTCATAAACCAACGCGGGGCATAAGCACCAATCGGCAATGCTGCATAGTTAAATGGCCCCAATTTTTCACCAATAGTTAGTAATTGCGGGCTATATCCCGTGTCACCGGTGAAATAGAAATTGATTGCATCGCGCTTAACCACCCAGCCCGACCACAAACTTTGGTTACGATCCCAAGGTGTGCGCATGCTCCAATGCCGCGCGGGCACACAATGAACCTCAAATTCGGCGGCAAGATGGCTATCCCACCAATCTAATTCATGAACATGGCGAGCACCATGATGCAGAAACCAACTTTTCAGCCCCAGTGGTGCTAAGAAAGTCACGTCGGGGAAACGGCGTAATAATTGGGTAATGGTTCGGACATCCAAATGGTCATAATGATTATGAGAAATCACCACCACATCGATATGCGGCAACTCCTTTACACTGGCCGGCGCGGGGGTTCTGCGCTCTGGGCCGTAAAAATTGAGCGGTGAAGCTCGGCTGGAAAGCACGGGATCAAACAGCACGGTTTTGCCACTTACACGCAATAATAACGAAGCATGTCCCAGCCACCACAAAGCATCTTGTTGACCGCTGAAATCTGCCGATTGCCACCAGTCAGTAACAAACTGCGCATAACCTTGCTGCGGGGGTTTCGGTAAGGACTGGCGCTTTCGCTCCTCACGCCAGCGTTTCAAATCCTGCGAATGGTGGACGACCGGCTCCAGATTCTGAAATCCAAACTCTGTGTGGTGTGGCTTACTGGCATCATAATAAGGGTTTTTCTTCGCCATTTTACGTCCTTCACTGCTAGCCACTCTTGCAGCCAGAATACATTCATGGGCCATGCCCGTAACAGTTCACACTTACCCAATATGAATACTTTCACCCGGTGGGCAAGTTTGCCTGAATAATAAGATTTAATGCCGGTGATGATATTTCAGAAAACTGATTTAAATCTTGCCACACTTATCACGGTCACGATTGTCGTAAGCAGGCATTATCACTCATTCATATTCTTATGGATATTTTGTTTTTTACCGAATATTTCCACCTCTCTACTAAATTGATTCATATCAATTTTTACTGCGATACGCGCTATTTTTGGCGACAAAACCCTTTTTCGTGATCCAACGCTCATTTTTAACGGCAACACTCCTTTATAAACAAAACAATTATCCATTATTAATGAAACGTTGTTTTAATTTGAGGTGGCAGTAAGAATGAGTAAAGCTATTACAACAAGACATACGTTGGCGTATGGGAGCGCCAACTTACTGGGGAGCGGGGCGCTGGCAATCAGCGGTGCCTGGCTGATGTATTTCTACACCACCTTTTGCGGGTTGTCAGTGGTAGAAGCGGCCACTATTTTTTCAATCGCCAGTATTCTCGATGCCATCAGTAACCCGGTAATGGGTTATATCACTGATAACTTTTACAATACCCGACTTGGCCGTCTATTTGGCCGCCGCCGCTTCTTTATCTTGCTCGGTATTCCACTGGTATTGGTCTATCCAATGCTGTGGATGAGCGGATTTGGTTTCTGGTATTACCTGCTGACCTACGCACTGTTTGAACTGATTTATACCTCCATCATGGTGCCGTATGAAACACTGGCGACCGAGATGACCACCGATTTCGCTAAACGCTCGAAATTAACCGGTTCTAAAGCTATTTTCGGCAAAGTCGCCAACTTTCTGGCGGCCTTTATCCCCGGCCAGTTTATTGCTATTTATGGTAAAGATTCGGCAACGCCCTTCCTCTATACCGGTATCGCCTACGGCTTGATTATGTGCTGCGCCATGATTTGGCTTTACAGCTCATCCTGGGAGCGCCCGGCCAGCGAAGTGGTGAGAGAGACCACCAGCAGTTTGGGCCAAGCTTTGAAAAAAATGTGTGTGGATATGGCCTCCACTTTCCATTTGCGTATTTTCCGCAAACACCTGGGCATGTATCTGTTCGGTTTTGGTGCTGAATGGTTGTTCGCGTCTGCATTCACATACTTTATTATTTTTGGTCTGGGTCAGGATGCAACGCTGGTTTCTCAGCTCAACAGTTTCAGTTCAATCATGCAGTTGATTTCTACCGCTATCTTTATCGGTATTTGCGTCAAAATGGGCTTTGCTCGCCCGTTCCGCATTGCCCTACAAGTGGTGATTGTCAGTGTGATTGCCTATGCGGCGCTCTATTTCACCGGTTGGTCTCAAGCCACGACAGTGATTGTGTTGTTCTGCATCACTGCTGTTTTCGGTTTAAGCACCGGCGGTATCTACTACATTCCATGGACGGTTTATACCTTCCTGGCGGATGTGGACGAAGTGTTGACGGGGCGTCGCCGTGAAGGGATTTATGCTGGCGCCATGACGTTCGCTGGCAAAATGGTGCGCTCAATTATTGTCTTCGCCATGGGATGGACATTAAGCCGTTTTGGTTTTGTCTCGGGGCAATCGGTCCAACCAGAAGGTGCAGTGCAAGCCATTGTCGGGGTGTTTGCTATTGGGGTTATCTCACTGGCGCTGGTGGCAATCTACTACACCACGCAGATGAAATTAGACCGCAAAAATCACAAAATTTTGCTGGAAGAAATTGACCGGATTAAAAATGGCGGTGCCATGGCGGATATCCCGGCCCATGCCAGAGCGGTGGCGGAAGAACTCACCGGCTGGAAATATGAGCAGTGCTGGGGGAATAACCCGCTTGGCATGAAAGAATCATCCAATGTTATCCCTAAGCCGGTCACTGAAAGCTAATTAATTTAGATAGTTACCCAAAACCGCAACGGCCCTGACCGCTGCGGTTTTTTTATCGCCGTCCTTATCCTCGTAATGTAAATTATTCGTCTGTTTGAAAATTTCAGCATGTTTTATGCAAAGATCCGATTACTATAAGTCCATGACTGTTATTTTACTTTTTGACCCTGGACAAAAGATTGCTGAAACATTTTTCCTCCCCGTTATTGGCCGCGGCTCTGTTCACTCTCCCACTGCACGGCTACGCCAACACCGAGCTTTTGACATCACAAGTTGTTGATCAATATGCCGAACATATCTTCTATAACAGCGGAGCTATGGGGATGGCGCTGATCGTTATTGATAATAATCAAGTTGTTAACCGCAGTTTTGGTGAAACCAAACCCGGTAACAATTTGCGCCCACGGCCAGATTCATTGATCCGCATTGCCTCTATTACCAAGCTGATGACCAGTGAAGTGATGGTAAAGCTGGCCGAGGATGGCACGGTGAAATTAACCGATCCCTTGCAAAAATGGGCCCCTAAAGGAGCCAAAGTCCCGGCTTATAATGCGAAACAGCCGATGACTTTGCTCAATCTGGCCAGCCACACCAGCGGCCTGCCCCGTGAACAGCCCGGTGGCCCGCAAAAAAGGCCGGTGTTTACCTGGCCGACCAAAGATAACCGCTGGCAATGGTTGAAACTGGCCAATATGACTGTTCCCCCAGGCGTGAAAGCGGCTTATTCCAATTTGGCTTACGATTTGCTGGCAGACGCACTATCACGCGCCTCCGGGAAGCCTTATACCCGCTTATTACGAGATAAAATCACCGCACCGCTGGGTATGCGAAACACCACCCTCACCCCAACGGCAGAACAATGTAGCCGTTTAATGGTCGGCGTGGGCAGCAGCCGCTGTGAAAACACCATAGCGGCGGCGGGCAGTGGCGGGGTTTACTCAACACCAGAAGATATGCAGCGCTGGATGCAGCAATTCTTAGCTTCCAATAACCACGCACGTAAAAGCACAGCCAAACGTGAACAAGCGCTGTATTTCCAACGTCGCGATTTGGTTTCATTAAAAGGGATGGATGTTGCCGGTCAGGCCGATGCGCTGGGGCTAGGCTGGGTCTACATGGCACCTAATGCTGAACTGCCGGGTATCATGCAGAAAACCGGTGGCGGTGGCGGATTTATTACTTATATGGCGATGATCCCCGAGAAGAATATTGCGGTTTTCGTGGTGGTCACCCGCACGCAACTGACGAAATTCACCAACATGAGTGATGGCGTGAATCGGTTGGTCGCGCAGTTAGCGAAGAATAGCTGACTCAATCAGCGGCAGCGGGAAATCCTGCCGCAACTCAAGTTTGTCGGAAAGCAAAAAGCCCGTTATCTTATTCAGATAACGGGCTTTTAATTGGTGCCGGCACCAAGAGTCGAACTCGGGACCTACTGATTACAAGTCAGTTGCTCTACCAACTGAGCTATGCCGGCGTAATTTGGCGGAAGGATAGAGATTCGAACTCTAGGACCTGTTACAGTCGACGGTTTTCAAGACCGTTGCCTTAAACCACTCGGCCATCCTTCCAATGAGCAGGATTATCATCTATAGCGTGATGATATGTCTAGTGTTTCATTCAAAAAAAATGGAAATTTAGTTCGTTTGGTTAAACTTCATGCCAAAAGTGGTCAAAAAAAAACAAATTGCTTAAAAATACGCCCATATATAAATGGGGGTTTCAGCGGACCAACAGCAAATGGCGGGCACAAAAAACGCGGCCAAGTGACCGCGTTTTATCAGAACCTATCCTGTCAGCAGGATTAGAACTGGTAAACCAAACCAACCGCTACGATATCATCAGTATTGATACCGGCGTTTTTGGTGAAGTTGTTTTCATCCAGCAGGTTGATTTTGTAATCAACATAGGTGGACATGTTTTTGTTGAAGTAGTAAGTCGCGCCAACATCAACATATTTCAGCAGATCCTGGTCACCATAGCCGTTGCCAAGGTCTTTACCTTTAGATTGCAGGTAAGCCACGGATGGACGCAGGCCGAAATCAAACTGATACTGAGCCACTAACTCAATATTTTGTGCTTTGTTGGCAAAGCCTGCATCAGCGTTGTTATTGCTAAAGTTACCGAAGCGAGTCAGGTTGTAAGTCTGGGCATAATTGGCGGCCAGATAGACATTGTTCGCATCATATTTCAAACCACCGGTGTATGCATCCGCGCGGTCACCATGGCCAAATGCCAGTTTATTCTGGTCATCAGTACGTTTAGAACTGGCCATTGCCGCAGATGCGCTCACGCCCCAGCCCAAATCATAAGATACGGACATACCGTAGCCGTCACCATTCTGGCCTTGTACATCACGGCCATTGTTGGTTTCAGTACCGCTGCCATTTTTGCCCTGATATTGCAGAGCAAAGTTCAGACCATCCACCAGACCAAAGAAGTTGGTGTTACGGTAAGTCGCCATGCCGTTACCACGTTGTGACAGGAAGTTGTCAGCACCGTAAGTATCGCCACCGAACTCTGGCAGAACGTCAGTCCATGAGGTTACATCGTACAGCACACCATAGTTACGACCGTAATCGAAAGAACCGTAATCGGCAAATTTCAAACCAGCAAAGCCAACACGGGTGAAGTTACCTTGGTCTTGGTCTTCCGCTTTGTTTAGATTTGCTTGATATTCCCACTGGCCATAACCGGTCAGTTGGTCACTGATTTGTGTTTCGCCTTTCAGGCCAAAACGCATGTAAGACTGGTCACCATCTTTGCTGTTGTCGTCAGAAAAATAATGCAGTCCATCGACCTTACCGTACAGATCCAGTTTATTACCGTCTTTATTGTAAATTTCAGCAGCGCCTGCGCTACCAGCAACTAATAAAGCAGGAACCAGCAGGGAAAGAACTCGAAGTTTCATCGTTATTATCCTCTAATTATTAGATCTAACTATGCCACTGCTCTTATGAGCATATTTTCCCAATAGGGTTATTCTATTGTGGTAATAAT
>NZ_CABHXX010000059.1 GCF_902170565.1 Yersinia thracica | reverse complement strand
GTTAAATCATCAAATATAATTGATGTGATCAAAAAACCGGATAATACAAAGAATATATCTACGCCTAAAAAACCGCCTTTGAATAGCTCATAACCAGAAAGTGATAATTTTGCATGATAAAAAATCACAGCCAAAACAGCTATGGCTCGTAACCCATCCAACTCAGATCTATATCTCATACCATGGGACATAAAAATCTCTAATGACAAATAAAATTATTTGAGATTGATTATATACAAAAGCATCTATTCCTGTAAATCAATCAGACAACAATATAATTTATATTGTATTTATTTCAGAACAAGTTTAATGCCGACACAACGCCGCCCTAAACACAATAACGCACATTCTTATTATTATATGAAACGTAAAGGTAGCGACATACGGGTCTGTGAGAGGAAACATTGCTAAATTCAAACACCTGTCAATATGACGAGTTCAGCAAATATGGTAGAATATACCAATAACTACGTTGTGAGACTACGATCATGAACCCTATCAATCAGGAAAAGCTGCTTGCCCAGGCGGAGAGCCTGTGCCAACAACGTAACGTCCGGCTGACACCGCAACGTCTTGAAGTATTACGATTAATGGCACAGCAACCCGGTGCAATCAGCGCTTATGACCTGTTAGATCTGCTGCGTATTTCTGAGCCGCAAGCAAAGCCACCTACGGTTTATCGCGCTTTGGATTTCTTGTTGGAACAAGGGTTTATTCACCGCGTAGAATCAGCGAACAGCTATGTGTTGTGTCATCATTTTGAAGAACCAACTCATACTTCTGCGCTTTTCATCTGCGATCGCTGCAAGATTGTGACAGAACGTACCACCGTCGGTATCGAAGAAGCCTTGGCGCTGTTAGCAAAACAGTCGGGTTTTACCCTACGTCATAGTGTGGTTGAAGCTCATGGTTTATGTGCGGAATGTGGGGAAGTTGAAGCCTGTGAAAACCATGAACATTGTGACCACGACCATTCTATCGCGACAAAAAAGAAATAACCCTCTGGCGATATAATCAAACTGTCGCGAGAAAAGCGGCAGTATTGAGTGGAACCTACTTATAAAAAATTTACCACCTAAATCCAATATAATGAATGTGGTTCATAATATATAACCAAGTGAAAAATAATAAAATATAAATAAGACACTTCCTTGTGCCCATATCGATATAAATAGAGGAGTAGCAGAGCACCCTTATTAAAACAATGATAACTATTCGATGTAATAGAAATTAATACGCTACTAATAGAAAGTGTCATTTAATAATGTGTACTCTGCAAAATGAGCGATCCGATAAATTTATATCAATATCAGTTTAAGTCCATTTAACGCTGTTACCAGCGATATTTACTGTGGTCTTCCCAGGCTTTAACTTCTTTTTCGGCTTGCTCTTTCTGGTAGCCGTATTTCTCCTGGATTTTACCCACCAACTGGTCACGCTTACCTTCAATGACGGTCAGGTCATCATCAGTCAACTTGCCCCATTTCTCTTTCACTTTACCTTTAAACTGCTTCCAGTTACCGTCGGCTTGATCTTTATTCATAATATCTCCGTTACCTTGGGATTAGTCAGTTTATTTGATTCAATACGGTAAATATCTTTTCTCAAAAACAACTTTTATTTAAATCAGTCACTCACGGTCATAATTTAAATTAAATATTATTGTTTCGCTTACCGTATGAATAACTATAGCAGAGGATACTGACAATTAAAGTCTGATTAATATTATTCACTGTTACTATGGCAATAAACCAAAAATAAACATCAGTAATATTCAGTTAAAACAGTAGGTAATAGCTTATTATCGGAATGCTCTCAAACTAAATAGGATAAATATTATAAAGGTTAAAAGAGTAATATACCCTTCTTGCTCGAAGGGTATATATGCGCACTAAAATCAGATCCAGTCGCCATTGCGGATGACACCAACAGCCAAGCCTTCAATAGTGAAGCTTTGCTCACGCAGATCGACCACAATCGGCTGGAACTCACTGTTTTCTGGGAGAAGTTGTACGATATTACCTTGTTTTTTCAAACGTTTTACCGTCACTTCATCATCAATTCGCGCAACAACCACTTGCCCATTACGCACATCCTGAGTTTTATGCACCGCCAACAAGTCACCATCCAGAATACCGATATCTCTCATCGACATCCCATTAACCCGCAGCAAAAAATCTGCACTCGGCTTAAACATGGAAGGATCAACTTTGTAATGCCCTTCGATGTGTTGTTGGGCTAACAGCGGCTCACCTGCGGCAACCCGGCCAATCAGTGGCAGACCATCTTCTTCTTCCATCAATAGACGGATACCACGGGAAGCGCCGGAGACAATCTCAATAACGCCCTTACGAGCCAGTGCTTTTAAATGCTCTTCAGCGGCGTTAGGAGAGCGAAATCCCAGACGCTGCGCTATTTCGGCACGGGTCGGTGGCATACCTGTTTGCGCTAGGTGATCGCGCACCAGGTCATAAACCTCTTGCTGTCTGGTAGTAAGTGCTTTCATTCCGCCCCCTGTTTGTTTATACAGTCTTGCTGTGAGTATATACAGGTAAGCGGATGTTGGGAACCAAAGAGTAAATAAAAACAGGGATTAATCACTGTTTACATCAACAGCGTTGATTAACCAACATGTTGCCAAAGCACGGTTATCCATATAAATAGCGCCAATAAAATGGCCAGAGACACGGCGGCAGAGCCCATATCTTTAGCCCGGCCTGATAGTTCGTGAAATTCACTGCCGATGCGGTCCACCACGGCTTCTATGGCACTATTAATGATTTCGATAATAATCACTAAAACAACACTGCCAATCAATAAAATCCGTGCTATAGCATCTACATCCAGCCAGAAGGCCAGTATGATAGCGGATATGGCGGCCACCACTTCTTGACGAAATGCGGCTTCATTTTTCCAAGCTGCGGTTAAGCCTTTAACAGAATAACCCGCTGCTTTATAGATTCGGGTTAATCCTGTTGATTGGTTCGCCATATTTTATTGCCTTTATCTTAAGTTAATGATGATTTTTGCCGTTTTCTGTTGTCTCATCACCACAGATCTCAAAACCACTTTCTGGTATCCTTGCGACGAATTGCTAACAAGAGGCTTCATGTAGTTATGTCAGGTTGGCGTAAAATATATTATAAGTTGTTGAATTTACCACTTAAACTGTTGGTAAAAAGCAAGGTTATTCCGGCAGATCCTGTGACTGAGTTAGGGTTAGACCCGTCTCGTCCTATTCTGTACGTTTTACCTTACAATTCTAAGGCTGATTTGCTGACTTTGCGAGCGCAATGTCAGGCGCAGGATCTGCCCGACCCATTGATTCCATTGGAAATCGATGGCGTGAGCCTTCCCAGCCATGTCTTTATCGATAACGGCCCGCGGGTATTTCGCTATTACGCCCCGAAACAGGAATCGGTCAAGCTATTCCACGATTATCTGGATCTGCATCGCAATAATCCGGAGCTGGATATCCAAATGCTGCCGGTCTCGGTGATGTTTGGCCGCTCTCCGGGGCGTGAAGGCCATGGTACGCCACATCTGCGCGTATTAAACGGCGTGGAAAAATTCTTTGCAGTATTGTGGCTGGGCCGCGATAGCTTTGTGCGTTTTTCGACCACGGTATCACTGCGCCGAATGGCCAGTGAGCATGGTACCGATAAAACCATCGCCCACAAATTGGCACGTGTAGCTCGGATGCATTTCTCGCGTCAGCGGTTAGCTGCGGTTGGCCCGAGCCTACCGGCCCGTCAGGATTTGTTCAAAAAACTGTTAACTTCCAAAGCAATTGAAAAAGCAGTCGCCGATGAAGCGCGCACTAAGAAAATCTCTCACGAGAAAGCGCAACAAAACGCCATTACGCTGATGGAAGAAATAGCCGCCGACTTCTCTTATGAAGCCGTGCGTCTGTCTGACCGAGTATTGAGCTGGACGTGGAACCGTTTGTATCAGGGCATTAATGTCCACAATGCAGAGCGCGTGCGGCAGCTGGCGCAAGATGGCCATGAAATCGTCTATGTGCCTTGCCATCGCAGCCATATGGACTATCTGCTGCTCTCCTACGTGCTTTATCATCAAGGGCTGGTGCCGCCGCATATTGCTGCCGGTATTAACTTGAATTTCTGGCCGGCTGGCCCGATTTTCCGCCGTCTGGGCGCGTTCTTTATTCGCCGCACCTTTAAAGGCAATAAACTCTATTCAACTGTGTTTCGTGAATATCTGGGCGAATTATTCACCCGTGGTTATTCAGTGGAATACTTTGTTGAAGGTGGGCGCTCACGGACTGGCCGCCTGCTGGAGCCTAAAACCGGCACATTGTCGATGACGATACAGGCCATGTTGCGTGGCGGTTCGCGCCCAATCACCTTGGTGCCGATTTATATCGGCTACGAACATGTGATGGAAGTGGGGACTTACGCCAAAGAATTACGTGGCGCGACCAAAGAGAAAGAGAGCCTGTTGCAGATGCTGCGGGGCTTGCGCAAGCTGCGTAATCTCGGCCAGGGTTATGTCAACTTTGGTGAGCCAATCCCGTTGACCACCTATCTGAACACCAATGTGCCACAGTGGCGTGATGCTATCGACCCCATCGAAGCACAGCGCCCAAGCTGGCTGACACCGGCAGTGAATGATTTGGCTGGCCAGATTATGGTCCGGATTAACAATGCGGCGGCAGCTAATGCCATGAACTTGTGTTCGACGGCATTGTTAGCCTCACGTCAGCGCTCACTAACTCGCGAGCAACTGCTCGAGCAACTCGAGTGCTATTTGCAACTGATGCGCAATGTGCCTTATGCCAAAGATGTCACCGTGCCGGATAAGACGCCGGAAGAGTTACTTAATCACGCCTTGAATATGAATAAGTTTGAGGTGGAAAAAGACAATATTGGTGACATTATCATCCTGCCACGGGAACAAGCCGTGCTGATGACCTACTATCGCAATAACATCCAGCATTTGCTGATATTGCCATCACTCATTGCCAGTATGGTCATGTATCAACGGCGTATTACTCGTGCCGAGTTATTGCGTCAAATCAGCATGATCTACCCGATGCTGAAAGCTGAATTATTCCTGCATTACAGTAAAGAACAATTGCCACAGACATTGGACACGCTGATTGATGAACTGGCCCGCCAGCAGTTAATTTGTGACAAAGGGAATGAATTGGTGTTGAACCCGGCCCGTATTCGCCCGCTGCAATTACTGGCCGCCGGGGTGCGCGAAACCCTGCAACGTTATGCGATTACCCTTTCGTTACTCAGTGCCAACCCAAGTATTAACCGGGGTGCATTGGAGAAAGAGAGCCGCATTATGGCGCAGCGCTTGTCTGTTCTGCATGGGATTAACGCACCGGAATTCTTCGATAAAGCGGTGTTCTCCACCCTGGTGGGCACATTGCGCGAAGAGGGTTATATCAGTGATAGCGGTGATGCAATTCAGGAACATACGCTGGAAGTTTACAATATGCTGAGCGCATTGATGACACCGGAAGTGAAGCTGACGATTGAGAGTGTCAGTATGCCGGCGGAAACCAATAACCTACTGCCAGAGGCAGAGGATAAAGAAGATAACTAATTCCTCACCGCGCTAAGCAAAAACAACCATGGCCAGGTTCATCATCTGGCCATTTTTTTGACTGTTTTCCAGAGGCGTATTTACGGCCAATAACTAATCAAAATCCCTAAAAATAACACTAATCCCACATAATTATTATTCAAAAACGCGCGGAAACAGGGGTCACGTTCACGCCCGGCAATCATCTTCTGTTGGTGGACAAACAATGCGCCAGCCAGCAGGATGGCCCAGTAAAATGCGCCCCCCAAATGCATCAGCCAGCCAATCGCCACCATTAAAACTAATGTCGCCAGTTGCAGCAAACCAATAATCAGTTTGTCATGCTGACCAAATAAAATGGCGGTCGACTTAACACCAATCTTCAGGTCGTCGTCACGGTCAACCATGGCATATTGGGTGTCATAAGCCACCGTCCAGCAGATATTTGCTAACAATAACAACCAGCAAACCAGTGGTAAACTTTCACTCACCGCAGCAAACCCCATCGGGATTGACCAGCCAAAAGCCGCGCCCAGCACCACCTGCGGCAAGTGTGTCACCCGCTTCATGAAAGGGTAAACCCAGGCTAATGCCAGTGCCGCCAGTGACAGCCATATGGTCATGCTATTGAGCGTGAGTACCAGCCCAAATGAGAGCAACACCAAGATAATAAACAGGATTTTGCTTTCTTTCTCACTGATGAGGCCACTGGGTAATGGCCGTGATGCGGTGCGTTTCACAAAGCCATCAATATTGCGGTCAGCATAATCATTGACGACACAACCGGCGGCGCGCATGAAAAAGACACCCAAGACAAAAACAATCAATATTTTGGTGTCGGGAATGCCTTTCCCTGCCAACCATAATGCCCACAGTGTCGGCCATAGCAGTAATAATGAGCCAATGGGTTTATCGATCCGCATCAAACGGCAATAAGCCCGCCATTTGCTCTGAACATGATTTCCCTTCAATTTCTCACTCTCCAAAATCTCACCACCCCTTAAATCAAATACAGCGGCGAAGCCGGTAAAAAAACTTCAGTCAGTAACAGGGGTTTACCTGACAGGCGCAGTAATGAACGGCGCGCCCAAAGCTCATTCTGCCGCCCTACTTGAATATAATCTCGGGTTAAATGATTACCACCAAATAAATAGCGCCCCAGAGGTAATGTGCCTAAATCCACCAGCGCCCGATCAGGGCCAGACAGTGTTTCTTCGGGGATGATAGTACGCCCCAGTAGCCACGGCTGATTATCACCACACAACACAATCTCGCGCAGCCAATAGCGCTGACTTGCAGGCAGGTGTTCAGCCTCTTCCCCTAATTCATCACGGGTAATAAAGCATTCCCGTCGCGGTTCGACATGAACTTGCTGACAATGTTGCTCAAAACGCCGGGTCATCGACCCTAACTCCATTAGCCAGTCAGCGACATCGGCAGGAATATTTGGCTGCTCAATGGCATACCATTGGATAGGTTTTAAAATTGATGCATCGCCGGTAGACATACGGCCCGCTCCCTGCCGAGGAAAAAACAGTTGCTAAATAGGAAGCCATTGTAACGCAGAATGGGTATCCCGCTACATCTGGCTGCTTTTTTATTGCGACCAATAAAAATCAAATCAAGATTTAAGTTTTGGTATATTCCTCAATATGCTCAAGGATAAATCTAACCCTTATGTTTATTCCCCAACCTTGATAACCGCTGAATTCATCTGTGGGTGAATAATATCCATCATAGGCTTTATCGAAATCGATCGGGTAAAAAGTGTTGGTTTTTTCATCATATATAATATTATTAAAATTCAAGTCATCATGGACGATATTGTAATATCCGAGGTCAGCCAGCATGTTTAAAAATCTTTCCTTGGCGTTTGGCGGGTAAATTTTGCTGTTGATTTCCGCCAGCGTTTTTCCTTGCACCCGGTACATTCTGATATAATTTTGATTTTTATAGTTAATTAGCTCGGCTGCACCTTCTCCATAGTAACGATTAAAAAACTCAACTTCTTTCACATGCACATCCGTTAAAAGTACCCTATCGTGAGTGGTGAGTTTCTTTATAACAAAGCCGGGGTTATTGGCATCAAGATAGACCTCTCCGACCATTCCACTGCCAATTTTTCTACCTAATTTGATCTCAGGGTTAAATTCAAGACTAGCCCCCTTTGATTGACCGCCCCCACCTCCCAGCAACCTACCGGTTTTGATAAATTCAGGGCCTTCTTTCAAAACAAGCCCCAAGTCTTGGCCGGTGGCTAAATCAACTTCCCAGTAAGCGCCACTGCCTCCCTGCCTGACCCAAGCTTCACGTGTTCCGCCGGGTACTGAGGGGTCTTTAAGTCGAACCTGCTGCACTTCGGTTAGCTTTCCATGCAAGTTTTGTATCGTCTGGCGCATCGGCTCAAGGGCTTCTTCGAGTGGGTTTATTTCAACCTCATGCTGCGCGACTGTCGGGGTTTCATTCGGGATAACTTCCCCTCCCTCAACTGACAAACTGGGGGATAGCGTAGAATCAACAGCTTGCGGGGAATTTTCTATCATCTTCACGCCCCTTTCCATGCCCCTAAGCTGGCCTGCCTCCATCACCATAGCCGTCATACCGGCCGCCATGTTCTCCTTTTCATTGCGGTAGCGCGGGCCTTCCACTCGGGCGATGGTGCACATCGGATTCGGGAGCGGGAGTTTACAGACCCAATGATTTTCCAAGGATGTCCAGGCATTGCCCCAGAAGCGGGCATTCTCAGATTCTGGCTGATAGGCTTGGGCAAGCTCATCGATTTTAAATAACAGCATAATGCCCTCTGGTCGCTCTCCGCTATTGATTAACACCTCAATCGCCTGCGCCCAAATGGCTGGGTGGGATCGTACCTGAGCATAATATTCGGCTTTTTTCGCATCCAGCGTATCAAACACATTAATCAGCCTGCCGTTATTGCCAACCATAGACATCTTGGCAACAAAGTGATTGCTGGCATTGCGACGCCGTTTAAATTCATCAAAAGGTGAGCCAAATTCTTTCTGTGGATAACCATGTTGGAGATCACGACGATAGGTATATTTCCTAGGGAAATCAATGTTCTTTACGCCATTTTCTTGCAGGATATCTCTTATCGCCTGCTCTTCGTCAAAAGCCGCAGGAGGATGGCGATAAGCCAAACGCATATCAAGATAATCCAATTGCCGCTCTAGCTTTTCTTGCTCAGTTTTATATTGTCTGGAATGAGCCAAAGCATGTAAGGGCTGACTGAGTTCAGGAAATTGAGCCAGCCATTTTAGCTCTGACAAAAATCTTTCTTGTTCTAAATCAATAGCAGTCCCGTCAATAATATTCCCTGCCAATAGTTTTACCAGGCTAAAGGTAGTCTGCACGGCCTCAGGTAAATCGGACTCATTCATTGGTTCGGCAATACGCTTGAAGGCGCGTGCGATTTGCCCTAAGGTCAACATCTTGATTTCATTAGATTGGCTGAAATGGGATAAGAAAATGATGGTCGGGTTGTAGCCTGCACCCCCAGTTTTTCGCAAGTGCTTTTCTTCCTCAATCAATAAGTCATATAACTGTTCGGTATTCTTGCCGTCCAATTCATCAAGTGCCTTCCCCTGCAATCGATAATAAATATTGAGGGTTGTTTGGAGTGAAAACGCCAAGCTGCCAACCGGATGCTGGAGAGCAAGAAATTGAGTCAAATCCTGCTGGCTACAAGCATCAAAACCAATCAGGCCACACCCGGTTAAAATTATCTCTGGTAATAGGCTTGTCAGGTAACTCCCCTGCGCATTTTGTGGGGTAAATCCGTTGGCGAGATAAGCCTCATCCGATTGCACTATGGCGGGTAAAGCATTCATTCCTTCATGAATGACTCTTAACGCCTTACTGGCGCTAAAAATCGGCTGCCCTGGTTCATCCAGTTGGCCCATTCCCCAATCCGCTAATTCATTAGCGGAGATACCCGTGATGTCACCATAGCGATTGCCATAATGGGAATGGTTATAAAGTATTGCCGCCTGCATGCGGATTTCTTTATGTTCAACCCGATAAATTGAAGCAGATAATTCAGCCAGAGTGGGCTGACTCTCTTGATGCAGCCACCAGACAAGGCTCAGGGCGGCGAGCGGAGTGAGTTCTTCTTCCGTAGATAGAGTCAGGCCTTTTTGGAATAACTTAAAAAGTACCTCCCGTTCCAAACTGGCTATCCGGGCTTTTTGGTATCCTTGCTCCGCTGTTAACCCCGCTCTTAAATGCAGTAAATCATCCAAACTCTCCGCAAATTCAACCTCTTCTGCGTCATAGAGTTGCAGGTAAAGGTCCACAATTCTTCCCATCCGCGCATCACTGATTTGAGAGAATTGTTGAACCCAAATTGTCTGATCTATTTTTCGAGAATTATCAATTAATTGCATTGCCTGACTAAACACCGGCCCAGAGGTCGAACTTACATTGGGTAGTTTGTCTGCCATTTTTTCCAATAACAGATGATCTCTGGCTGTCACTTTGACGGGGAGTTCAAGGGAATCAGCATGTTGGGTGATGGTCGTGTGTGGGGCGAGGGAATGATTTTCTTCTGCAAAGGGTGCTGAACAAGGCAGTACTGCAATCCATAGGCAAAATTGAGTTTTCTTAAACATCAATTAGTTCCTTTAATTGAATACTTGAACAAGAAGAGCCGTTAACTATGACTCTCCGGTAGCTAATCCAAGATACTGCTACCGGCTCAATGACAGGACTTGTAGATTATTATTTATCTTTTGTTTGCCCACATTGAGCAAAGCGCCGCGAGCTAAGTCAGACTGAGTGCATACAGCGCGCAGTAGTCGAGTATAAGACCCAACGAAAAAAGGTGTGCCAAGGCACACCAATCATCCAGCCATATTCGGCAGTGCCGGGATTTACCCCTTGCCTTTTACACTACCAATAAAGGTTTTTCGGGCTGAAGTTGAGCCCAAATGTTCCGCTTCGTTCAACAATTTCAGCGCCTTATCGACATCACCGGATTTCACCGCGTCTTTAATCGCCTGGTTGAAGTAGTTTTCAGTCTCGCTCAGCATTGGCTCTGCGGGTTTTGTCGGTGCAGGCGCTGCGGCTGGCGCAGGTTGCACAGCGCTACCCACCACGACAGGAGCTGAAGCTGGCGCTGATTGAATAAAGCCAATCATTACGTTGCCCAAACCTTGCTCAGCGGTCGCTTTAATTCTTAAATTACCAGTCGGAGCATGTTTAGCAATCGGGTCTGGAATATCCGGCACCGCATTACCCACGCCCATCGCATAAGCTTTAGCCGGGTCCAGAAGCTTGGTGGTTTTAGCCAAGTCATCACGGGTGGTGTAAACCAGCAGATAGATTTGTTTTTGACCCAATGCTGGAGTCAGTTTCATTACCCCTTGCAGGCGATCACTGGTCATGATGCCCGCTTTTTCATAAGTGAAATAGCTGGACGGGTAATAAGCCGCTGGGCGCATTTGCTCGTCTAACACTAATACGCTCGGGGAAAATAGTTGATTATCAGTCACTAAGCTGCTGAGCGTAATCTCCATCGATCCACGATCGGCAGGTAAAGCAAAAGCAGCCACCGCCCCTTCCACATTCCCCTGAGAGATTTGCGGGCTGGCAGTAGTGAGTTTGATATCTTGCGTCGCCGGTGGCACCAAAGGCTGCCAAGGTAACTGTTGTAATGTTGCGGTACTGATCGTTGGCGCGATGGAAACATTCGCCGGAGAAATGGTTTGCTCCGCATGCACTGCCAGAGGTGCGGTGACCCCCAGAGCCAATGCCAGACAGAGTGTCAGCAGATTCTTTTTCATTATTGTACCCTCATACATTGAGCGTCGGCGCTAACTGTGCCAGGCAAGGTCGGTAAAGTCAGCGAATTATTTAGGGTATATCGCGTTATCTGGTTAGAGGCGGGCCGTAGCCCGCCTCATCAAAATAGTACAGCCGCCCCAAAGGACGGCTGCATCACTGCTGTTACCACCAGGCTTCGAATTGAGCACCGAAGGTGACTTCATTATTTTTGCCGCGGCTGTTGGTACCAATAGTGCCGTTTTGCGCTAAACCATTGTCCGCGCTACCACGAACATCGTTATAGCCCCACTTCTCATCCCAGTTAGCATAAGTTGCGAAGACGCGAATCGCCGGACGTGACCAGATGCTATCGCCAGCCTGCCATTGTTGTGCCAGAGTCAGTTTGTACTGGCCGTTACGCTCGCCAGTTTTTTGTGACTTAACATTGTCATAGCCTGCTTCCAACAAGGTACTCATGATTGGCGTCCATTTGTACATTGGGCGCACACCCACGCTGTACCAAGTGGTGCCGTTGTTGTTGTCCCAATCAGTATCCTGATACAGGCCGACATACATCATGTCCCACTTCTCAGCCAGATTAATGGCACCGTGGTCGATAACCCGCAGTCTGTGGCCGTTGTTATTAACGTTTGCCCCTTCAGAGTGACCTGATTGTGCTGATGTCATGGCATCTGTTGCGTACTGCACCACAAACTTGTTAAAGCCGCCCATCATGCTTTGGGTATGCTCAACAGTGAGCATCACACCATCTTTAGAGGCATCTTTTGCTAACGCGTAATCTTTCTGAGTATTAGCGCGACCATAATCCACACCAAACTCCAAAGTACCGCCTGGGTTAGTTTCTATACCCGCTAAACGGATGTCATACACATCGTTGGCCGTGTGGTCGGCATCTTTACGTGCATTATCAATCCAGGCGCTTGAACCGCCCGCTTCTGAGTTACGAGTTGCTGCCACAGATAATTTACCGAAGCCCAGATCAATAGCCTCTAAACCTGCACCTGGGCCAGAGATATCCCAGTAGTAGAAGTCAATCATATGGACGTCATGACGTTGGTAGAAGCGTTTACCGGCCCACATGGTGGAGCCAGGTAATGCGTCGATCAGATTTTTACCCTGCACGTTGGCTTCACGGAATGCCGGTTCGGTGGATTCCCAGTCATTCTGTTGCGAAACGGAATAGGCTACGTTGGTATCTAAGTAGAAGCTCTTATCGCCTTCTTTCCACAGCTCTTGGCCTAATTTAATTTCCGCATAAGTTTCACATTCGTTACCCAGACGGTATTTACTTTGAGCACCAGTTGCTTTGAAACATTGTTGTTCACCGCCACTTCCCGTCCAACCGATACCGGAACGCGCATACCCGTGGAAATCAACAGCCATAGCTTGAGTGGAAAGGACACCAGCGGCAACAGCCAGTGCTATCGGTAACTTGCGCAGAGTAATCATCAGTAATCTCCTGTTATATTTGCCTGTCGGCATGCGTGCTTAACATTTGCCGTCACCTGACGTCGCGGTAACTAAACGCCCAGTTCTTGGTACAGCCGCTTACACGCAGAGCCATCTTCACGGAACAGATGACAGCGATATGGCGGCAGACCGATGGCGAATGTTGCACCTTCTTCTACCAGCACCACGTCGTTCTGGCGGTAGACCAGGTTTTGACGTATTGCAGGGATTTGGATGTGAATTTGTGTCTCATTACCCAGTTGCTCCACCACCTGAATCTCGCCTTCCAGCGTGACTTCAGAGGCACTGCTTGGCAGCAGATGTTCCGGGCGAATACCCAAAGACATATTTGCGCCGACCTGAACCCGGTCGCCTTCAACCGGCAGCCACACTAACTGACCATTTGGATTGGGCAGTTCAATCTGCACCTGACGAGGTTCAACGGCAGTCACTTTCACCGGTAAAAAATTCATTTTTGGCGAGCCGATAAAGCCCGCAACAAAACGATTAGCTGGGTAGTGGTACAGCTCAAGTGGCTTACCGACTTGCGCCACATTGCCCGCATCCAACACCACAATTTTATCGGCCAAGGTCATGGCTTCGACCTGATCGTGGGTGACGTAAATCATGGTGCGTTGCAGGCGCTTATGCAGGCGCGATATCTCGATGCGCATCTGAACCCGCAGTGCCGCATCCAGGTTGGAAAGCGGTTCGTCGAGCAGGAAAACATCCGGCTCTGCGACCAAAGTCCGGCCAATCGCCACCCGCTGGCGCTGACCGCCTGATAAAGCCTTAGGCCGCCGTTCCAACAAGTGAGCCAGTTGCAGCACTTCAGCGACCTGATTCACTCGCTGGTTAATTTCTGCTTTCTTCGCACCGGCCAATTTCAAGCCGAAAGACATGTTCTCTGCCACAGACAAATGGGGATAAAGCGCATATGACTGGAACACCATGCCGATACCGCGCTCAGACGGCGGCACTTCATTCATCCGCTTACCACCAATCAACAACTCACCCGAGGTAATGTCCTCAAGCCCGGCAATCATCCGCAACAGTGTTGATTTCCCACAGCCGGATGGCCCAACAAATACCACAAACTCACCGTCATCAATTTCCAGATTGATGTCTTTGGAAATCACAGCCTCACCAAAGGCTTTATAAACGCCGCTCAGCGTTACATTAGCCATCTGTTACTCCTTTGCTTACGCAAACAACTTTTCATATGAACCTGACTGAAGAAAAATGGCGGAAGCAAATTCCGGCATGACCCATCGATTACTCCCAGCCCCTGATGACTCTCTTGCAGCGCGCCGTACCGCCATGCTTGCACAAGGTTGCCCCGGACGACGTCGCGGCCTGAGTATAGGGCCGCACGTTGCTTAACGCTGCAACGTCCCTTTCTGGCTGAGTAATAATTAACCGAACAACCACGTTTTGTTGGTGAACGCATGGCAAAGATGCTGAGTTTCAAGGGTACCGATGTTGTTTCAATGACGGTGCCGCTTTTCGATGTTGCCGATAATGCGGGAGCCACACTATTTGGTAATCATCCGTAACAAGGTTTTTCATGGGGGAGGAGATGGGAGGATGAAAGAACGCCCCTAAGGAGCAGAAGTTCCATCACAAATACAAATACGTGATCAGCCACGCAAATTTCGACCTACATTATTGTGTCTGACACCACAGAATAGGCAGCAGTGTTAAGTGGGTCACAATAACTCGTCGGGGGGCGTAGAGAGGGGGAGGATGATGGTGTATCCAGTTGTGACTCAATATGTCAGCGTAATGTATTAGTCTCTGTAATAAATAAATGTATGTAATGACTCACAAGAAAGTCGGTACCCACAAAATTGGATAAAAGGATTGGATTATGACTCGCAGCTTCACAAAATCCGGCATTGGTAAGACCGCACGTGTTTTGGCCCTTTCAGCGCTAACCACGCTGGTGCTCTCTTCCTCTGCTTTTGCCAAAATTGAAGAAGGTAAGCTGGTTATCTGGATCAATGGCGATAAAGGCTATAACGGGCTGGCAGAAGTCGGTAAGAAATTTGAGAAAGATACCGGCATCAAAGTCACTATCGAGCACCCAGATAAACTAGAAGAAAAATTCCCACAAGTGGCTGCCACTGGCGATGGCCCGGACATTATCTTCTGGGCACATGACCGCTTTGGCGGCTACGCGCAATCGGGCTTATTGGCCGAACTGCACCCGTCTAAAGCTTTCCAGGACAAACTGTTCCCGTTCACCTGGGATGCCGTTCGCTTTAATGGCAAACTGATTGGTTACCCGGTGGCGGTCGAAGCACTGTCGCTGATTTACAACAAAGATCTGGTTAAAGAAGCACCGAAGACTTGGGAAGAAATTCCAGTATTGGATACCGCACTGCGCGCCAATGGCAAGAGCGCCATCATGTGGAACCTACAAGAACCCTACTTCACCTGGCCACTTATCGCCGCTGACGGCGGTTACGCTTTCAAATCTGAAAACGGTGTCTATGACGTCAAAAACGTCGGTGTGAATAATGCCGGTGCGAAAGCGGGTCTGCAATTTATTGTTGATTTAGTGAAGAACAAACACATCAATGCCGATACAGATTACTCCATCGCAGAAGCGGCCTTTAACAAAGGCGAAACCGCGATGACCATCAATGGCCCGTGGGCATGGTCCAACATTGATAAGAGCAAAATCAACTACGGCGTGACCTTGCTGCCAACTTTCCACGGCCAGCCTTCCAAGCCGTTCGTGGGTGTTCTGACTGCCGGTATTAACGCCGCCAGCCCGAATAAAGAACTGGCGACTGAATTCCTGGAAAACTATCTGATAACTGACCAAGGCTTGGCTGAAGTCAATAAAGACAAACCTCTGGGCGCTGTTGCATTGATTTCATACCAAGAACAACTGGCAAAAGATCCGCGGATTGCAGCCACCATGGATAACGCCACTAAAGGCGAAATCATGCCAAATATTCCGCAAATGGCGGCCTTCTGGTATGCAACCCGCAGCGCGGTGTTGAACGCCATTAGTGGGCGTCAAACTGTAGAAGCTGCGCTGAACGATGCAGCGGCACGTATCGTCAAATAATAGTTTCACCTGCAAAAGGGGCGCGGTTCGCCGCGCCCTGACACAGTTTTCAGTCGTAGAAGTCGCTAATAGAATGAGCTTAAGGGAACATTATGCAGTTATCCCACACCGAGTTTGAAAGCCGTAAAAAGAAAACCGCCTGGTGGCAAAGTGATGTGTTTAAGTGGCTGATTATTGGCACCTTAAGCTTGTTCACCTGCTATTTAATTGTGTTGATGTATGCTCAAGGTGAATATCTTTTTGCCATTGTGACACTGATTCTGGTGAGTCTGGGGCTGTATGTTTTCGCCAATCGCCGTGCTTATGCCTGGCGCTATGTTTACCCCGGCGTGGCGGGGATGGGGCTGTTTGTTCTGTTTCCATTGATTTGCACTATCGCCATCGCTTTTACTAACTACAGCAGTACCAACCAGTTAACTTTTGAACGCGCCCAATCCGTGTTGATGGACCGGCAATTTCAGACAGGTAAAACCTATACTTTTGGTCTATATCCAAGCAATGACCAATGGCGGTTACAGCTCACTAACCCGGATGACAATACCCTCTTGGTTTCTGAACCTTTCAGCCTGAGTGCCACAGGCGAGCAAAAAATAAATGTGGTGCCAACCAGCACAAAGCAAACTGCCGAACAAGCTTCCTTGCGTATCATTACCCAAAATCGTCAGGCGCTCAGTGGATTGGTGGCAATCTTACCGGGTGGCGGTGAACTGCGCATGAGCTCACTGCGCCAATTTGCCGGCACCAGCCCGCTCTATAAGCTCGGCGCTGACGGTAAGGAATTGATTAATCAGCAGACTGGCGTGATCTACCGGCCAAATATTGATGTCGGTTTCTATCAGGCTATCAATGCTGACGGGCAGTGGGAGAATGAAAAACTCAGCCCCGGTTTTACCGTCACTATTGGCTGGAAAAACTTCCTACGGGTGCTGCATGACGAAGGCATTCAGAAGCCTTTCATCTCAATATTTATCTGGACCATTATTTTCTCATTGCTGACAGTCGTGCTGACAGTGACGGTGGGTATGGTGCTGGCCTGTGTAGTGCAATGGGATTCCCTGAAAGGCAAAGCCGTTTATCGGGTGTTACTTATCCTGCCCTATGCCGTGCCCGCGTTTATTTCCATATTGATTTTCAAAGGGTTATTTAACCAAAGTTTCGGTGAAATCAACCTGATGCTCAACCATTTGTTTGGTATCAAACCGGCCTGGTTTAGCGACCCTATTACCGCCAAGAGCATGATACTGATCGTCAATACCTGGCTCGGTTACCCTTACATGATGATTCTGTGCATGGGGTTGTTGAAAGCCATTCCTGATGATTTATATGAGGCATCGGCAATGGATGGCGCAGGCCCATTCCAGAACTTCTTCCGCATCACTTTACCTTTGCTGATTAAGCCACTGACGCCGTTGATGATTGCCAGTTTTGCCTTTAACTTTAACAACTTCGTGCTGATTCAGTTATTGACCAATGGTGGCCCAGACATGATTGGCACCACCACTCCTGCGGGGTATACCGACTTACTGGTCAGCTACACCTACCGTATTGCCTTTGAAGGCGGCGGCGGGCAAGACTTTGGTTTGGCGGCGGCAATTGCAACACTGATTTTCATCTTGGTAGGCGCGCTTGCGATACTGAATTTGAAAGCCAGCAAAATGAATTTTGATTAAGGAGGAGAGGCAGATGGCCATGGTTCAACCTAAATCCCAGCGTTTGCGTCTATTAGGCACCCATTTTCTGATGCTGTGCTTTATCGCGCTGATTATGTTCCCGCTGCTGATGGTCATTACCATCTCGCTGCGGCCCGGCAACTTCGCCACCGGCAGCTTGATTCCCGATCAGATTTCTTGGGAACACTGGAAGCTGGCGCTGGGTATGAGTGTGACACACGCCGATGGCAGTGTGACGCCGCCGCCATTCCCAGTGATGCTGTGGCTATGGAATTCCATCAAGATTGCGGTTATTACCGCCATTGGGATTGTTACCCTCTCCACCACCTGTGCTTATGCCTTTGCCCGCATGCGTTTTCGCGGCAAAAGCAGCCTGTTGAAAGGGATGTTAATCTTCCAAATGTTCCCGGCGGTACTGTCTTTGGTCGCGCTATATGCTTTGTTTGACCGCCTCGGGCAATATCTGCCATTTATCGGGTTAAATACGCATGGCGGGGTGATTTTTGCTTATATGGGCGGGATCGCCCTGCATGTCTGGACCATCAAAGGCTATTTCGAAACCATTGATAACTCACTGGAAGAAGCCGCAGCCCTGGACGGCGCGACACCATGGCAAGCTTTCAGACTGGTGCTATTGCCGCTGTCTGTGCCGATTTTAGCCGTGGTCTTTATTCTGTCATTTATTGCCGCCATTACTGAAGTTCCGGTCGCTTCATTGTTATTGCGGGACGTGAACAGTTACACCCTGGCGGTGGGTATGCAGCAGTATCTGAATCCGCAAAACTATCTGTGGGGCGATTTTGCCGCTGCCGCCGTGCTATCGGCCATTCCGATCACCGCCGTCTTCCTGCTGGCACAGCGCTGGCTGGTCGGTGGTCTCACGGCGGGTGGCGTGAAAGGTTAAAATTTTTCGTACGTTTATGCCGCTGCTTCAATTGCTGTACTTTAATTCTCTGGTTCTGTGTCTTTAGGGCGGCCGTCATGGCCGCCATTTTTATTCGCGTTTTAGCCGATCGGTATTGGCTAAATACAACGTCACCACCAGCAGCAATATGGAACCGGCATAAATCAGCGTATCAATCGGATTTTCATGATCGACAATGATCAGCCGGATAATCGCGGTGATCCCGATATAGATAAAATAGCGCAATGGAAAGTGATAACCGGACTCAAAGTACTTAACAATCAACGCAATAAATTCGAAGTACAGGAAGTAAATCACAATCCCTTCAATCAGCATGTAAGAAGACGCATCCTGATTATTGACGAACAATACCTTCCCAAGATGGAAGGTTTCTTTTATCAGAAAGACCACCAAAATAGCGGCCAATGCAATTAACCCCACATTCAGTAAACGCTGTAGATTCTTGGCTATCCACTGTGAACGCGAATTTTTGGCCATAAATAATCCTATTGAAAGTAGGTGAAATAATCCGGGCCGAAAAAAAGCCCCTTACATCAGTAAGGGGCTAATAAGCGCGGATCAAGGAGCTTAGCCCGTTAGCTTAACGCCAGTTCTTGAAACGGTTAATCAACGCATTGGTAGAACTGTCGTGGCTGGTCACATTTTTATCATCAGCCAGTTCTGGCAAAATGCGGTTCGCCAGTTGTTTACCCAGCTCTACACCCCATTGGTCAAAGGTATAAATGTTCAGGATAATCCCTTGCGTGAAGATTTTATGCTCATACAGCGCAATCAAGGCCCCCAAGCTAAACGGCGTGATTTCACGTAGCAAAATGGAGTTGGTTGGGCGGTTGCCTTCGAACACTTTGAATGGCGCAACATGAGCCACTTGCTCAGGTGTTTTGCCCGCAGCGGCAAATTCAGCTTCAACTTCATCCAAGGTTTTGCCGAAAGCCAGCGCTTCAGTTTGGGCGAAGAAGTTAGACAGCAACTTCGCGTGGTGATCACTCAGTGGGTTATGACTGATAGCCGGTGCGATAAAGTCACAAGGAACCAATTTAGTGCCCTGATGAATCAACTGGTAAAACGCATGTTGGCCATTGGTGCCGGGTTCGCCCCAGATAATCGGGCCAGTCTGGTAATCAACCGGGTTGCCATTACGGTCAACATATTTACCGTTGGATTCCATATTGCCCTGCTGGAAGTAAGCCGGGAAACGGTGCATATATTGGTCATAAGGCAGGATAGCTTCGGTTTCTGCACCAAAGAAATTGTTATACCAGATGCCAATCAATGCCAACAGAATCGGCAGATTCTGCTCGGCCGGAGTTTCTTTAAAGTGTTTATCCATGGCGTGTGCGCCACTGAGCAGCTCTTCAAAATGCTCAAAGCCCACGGACAGCGCGATAGACAAGCCGATAGCGGACCACAGGGAATAACGGCCACCGACCCAATCCCAGAATTCAAACATATTGTCAGTATCAATACCAAACTCGCCTACGGCTTTGGCGTTGGTCGATAATGCGGCAAAGTGTTTCGCAACATGCTTCTCATCACTGGCGGTGGACAAGAACCAGTCACGGGCGCTATGTGCGTTGGTCATGGTTTCTTGGGTAGTGAAAGTTTTTGACGCCACCAGGAACAGCGTGGTTTCTGGGTTCAGCGGTTTCAAGGTTTCAGCAATATGAGTGCCATCAACGTTAGAAACAAAATGCATATTCAGGTGATTTTTGTATGGACGCAGCGCTTCGGTCACCATGTAAGGGCCGAGGTCAGAACCACCGATACCGATATTCACTACATCGGTAATTGCTTTGCCGGTATAGCCTTTCCAGTCACCACCAATGACGCGGTCACAGAACTGTTTCATTTTTGCCAGTACCGCATTCACTTCTGGCATCACATCTTTGCCATCGACCACGATGGGCGTATTGCTGCGGTTACGCAAAGCAACATGCAGTACCGCGCGATCTTCCGTGCGGTTAATTTTCTCACCGGAAAACATAGACTTAATTGCGCCCGCCAGATCAGTTTCTTTGGCCAGCGCTTGCAGTTTTTCCATGGTTTCACTGGTAATGCGGTTTTTGGAGAAATCCACCAGCATTTGATCGTCAAAAGTCGCTGAAAACTTGTTAAAACGCTGGTCGTCCTTGGCAAACAGACTGCTGATGGTGACGTCTTTCATCTGTTCAAAGTGTTGCTGTAACGCTTTCCAGGCAGCGGTTTGACTAGGATTAATATTTTTCATAGCGGCGCTCTTCTAGGCTTAAGGATTAATGAAACGAATACCCTGATTGTATCCTGTTACCCTGTGATTGAGATCTCTTTTCTTGCGATAGGTAATATCTCTCGAAACAACTTTTGATCTGCTCCCTGTTTTCTCAATATGGCAGCCCATCTTAAGACTTTTAATCATAATCTTAAGACTTTCAATCATAGCAGCCGCTCACATTCGGGCCAGTATCCAATCAATTTAGTGATATGAGGGAGCACATTATTAAATATGAAAATACCTCATAGCCATTTCATTGACAGAAAGTGGATAACCCGTTATTTCCTTGTACAGAGAAAAATACAGCCGACTACCCGAGATGGCATCTGACACGAGGTTTTTTAGATGATTTCCGCTTCACAACGACAGGCTTCACAACAACAGACTGACCCCCAACAGACTCGCAGCAAACCGACCTCCATTGTCGTCGCCAAATTTGGCGGGACTAGCGTGGCTGATTTTGATGCCATGAGCCGCAGCGCTGACGTAGTTTTATCGAACCCGGATGTTCGTTTGGTGATTTTGTCGGCTTCAGCCGGGATTACCAATTTGTTGGTTGCATTGGCCGATGGTTGCGAACAGGAAACACGTGCCCTTCATGTAGACGAAATCCGCCGTATTCAATACAGTATTCTCGCTAAACTTTCTGACCCCGCCGTTATCCGTGAAGAAATTGACCGCATGTTGGAGAACATTGCCATGCTGTCAGAAGCAGCTAGTCTGGCAACTTCGGCGGCACTGACCGATGAACTGGTCAGCCACGGCGAATTGATGTCGACCCTGCTATTTGTCGAACTGTTACGCCAACGTCAGGTCGAGGTGGAATGGTTTGATGTACGCAAAATCATGCGCACCAACGACCGTTTTGGCCGAGCCGAGCCGGACACCCAAGCATTGTCTGAACTGGCTCAGACCCAGTTAGCACCGCGTATCGAGCACGCCATTATCGTAACGCAAGGTTTTATCGGCAGTGAAAGTAAAGGCCGCACCACGACGCTTGGCCGGGGTGGCAGTGATTACACCGCCGCACTGCTGGGTGAAGCGCTGAATGTTAGTCGGATTGATATCTGGACGGATGTTCCGGGGATTTATACCACCGACCCACGGGTGGTTCCGGGCGCAAAACGCATTGATAAAATCGCCTTTGAAGAAGCGGCTGAAATGGCGACTTTCGGTGCCAAAGTGCTGCATCCCGCCACCTTATTACCGGCGGTGCGCAGTGATATTCCGGTGTTTGTCGGGTCAAGCAAAGATCCTGAGGCTGGCGGCACGCTGGTGTGCAATGAAACTTATAATCCTCCATTATTCAGGGCCTTGGCACTACGCCGCAAACAAACCCTGCTGACCCTGCATAGCCTGAATATGCTGCACGCACGCGGTTTTCTGGCGGAAGTTTTTAACATTTTGGCGCGTCACAATATCTCAGTTGATTTGATAACCACCTCTGAAGTCAGTGTGGCGCTAACACTGGATACCACAGGTTCGACATCAATCGGTGACAGCTTGCTGACTAGCTCGCTACTGACCGAACTCTCTTCTTTGTGCCGGGTTGAAGTGGAAGAAAACCTGGCATTGGTGGCAATTATCGGTAATAACTTGTCGCAAGCTTGCGGTGTGGGCAAAGAAGTATTCGGCGTGCTAGACCCATTCAATATCCGCATGATTTGCTACGGAGCTAGCAGCCACAACCTGTGCTTCCTGGTGCCGGGTAATGATGCAGAAAAAGTGGTACAAACGCTGCATCATAATCTGTTTGAATAACCATTGAGTCAGTGAAAGGCGCACCTCGGGGCACTCCGACGGCACATTTCCCCTTTCATTTGACTTTGCCAGCAGTTTGACCGGGCGCTTTCGTCCGGTTTTCTTATCTCTAACACTGACGATTAAGGACTCTCGCCTCATGTTAGTAAAAATCACCCGGCTGTTCCCTCTCTGGGCATTACTGCTCTCAATCGCGGCCTATTTCCGCCCCACAACATTTATTGGCATTGGCCCTTATGTTGGCCCACTGCTGATGCTGATTATGTTTGCTATGGGGGTCACTCTGCGGTTGGATGACTTCAAGCGGGTGTTATCACGCCCAGCACCGGTTGCGGCGGCAACTTTCCTGCATTATCTGATTATGCCGCTCACCGCCTGGATTCTGGCCATGCTGTTCCGTATGCCACCGGATTTATCTGCCGGTATGGTTCTGGTGGGCAGTGTTGCCAGCGGAACAGCATCTAATGTCATGATTTATTTAGCGAAAGGTGACGTTGCGCTCTCTGTGACTATCTCTGCGGTTTCGACCCTGGTGGGGGTGTTCGCCACCCCACTGCTGACGCGTTTATATGTTGATGCCACCATCAGTGTCGATGTGATTGGGATGCTGAAAAGTATCCTGCAAATTGTGGTTATCCCGATTACTGCGGGCTTAATTGTCCATCACACCTTTACCAAAACCGTGAAACGCATCGAACCTTACCTACCGGCGATGTCGATGGTCTGTATCGTCGCCATCATCAGCGGCGTGGTTGCTGGTAGCCAAAGCCACATTGCCTCGGTCGGTTTCGTGGTCATTATTGCGGTTATTCTGCATAACGGAATTGGTCTGTTAAGTGGCTATTGGGGCGGGAAACTGTTTGGCTTTGATGAGTCAACCTGCCGCACATTGGCGATTGAAGTCGGCATGCAAAACTCAGGGCTGGCCGCCACTCTGGGTAAAATTTACTTCTCACCACTGGCCGCACTGCCTGGCGCATTGTTCTCTGTTTGGCATAACCTATCGGGTTCACTGCTGGCGGGTTATTGGTCAGGCAAGCCGGTAAATAAAGACAAAGAGTAATTTAGCCTATTCACCATGCCCGCTAACAACGGGCATGTATTCCTTCCATTTTATCTTGCCACACTATTTCCCATTTAAATTTAACCAATAACATCCTGTATTGACCTGAATAGAGATTAAATAATTATAAAATTCATTATTTATCTGCCATCAAATATCAAAAAAACATTATATTTCTCTTTTCCCTGAATATAGCTTAATTCCCAAATCACCCTGCCGTTTTTACTTACCAGGGACGGTAATAGTGCTGCCCGTAAATTTGACTCAAGGATGGAGGAACTGAACCTATTCCGTCAGTGATCTCCCCTGCAGATATCATGATCAAAAAACGCACCGCATTATTTTTTTTATTGAGCACAGGCACCTACGCTAATACAACTCCGGGGATGGATATTCCCTCTCCGATCAATGAATCACGCCAAAACTTACAAAATAACAGCAATGAAGTTAATCAATTAATAGAAGAACGCCGTCAGCCTTATGCTAAGCAGCCTGAAGCAGAGATAGAGGCTCCCCAAAATAACGCCCCTGAATTAGACGATAACGCACAATGCCTCCCTATCAGTGGAGTTTATATTCAGGGAATTACCTTATTGACCTCGGCAGATTTAGAGTCATTAAGCGTAATACCCGAACAATGTATTAATAGCGAGCATGTCAATCTGCTGGCCCGAGAGCTCACTCAACTTTATCTTAGCAACGGCTATATTATGGCACGGGTCCAGTTTATTCCCCCCGACAAAGAGGGTGAACTGGGGCTGGATATCACTGAGGGCTTTATTGAGAGTATTGAAAGTGATGATCCAGAATTAAAGGGCGAAACTATTTTTCCCAATATATTGGGACACCCATTAAATATTAAACAGCTCGACCAAAATTTAGACCAAGCCAACCGCCTCCCCTCCAACAAAATTACTGTCGACATATTACCGGGAAGCCAATCTGGCGGGTCAATTCTAAAACTGAGTAATACCCGGTCAAAACCCTGGCATCTGATAAGCTCACTCGATAATTATGGTAATGAAAACACGGGGAAATGGCTGAGCCGAAATGCATTTTCTTTCGATAATCCGTTTGGATTATCAGACTCCATCAGCTTAAATATTTCCAGCACCACCGACAACGCTCAGAAAAACCACAGCCGTGCCTATTCACTCTTTTATTCAGTACCTTACGGTGCTTTAACCTTTAGTGGTTTTGCTAGTTACTCCGAATATCTTTATCCGGTGAAATTACAATTTAATACCATCGAACTCCAAGGTAAAACCCAACAGCATGGTTTACGCACTGATTATGTTTTCTATCGCGACAATGACCAGATTGATGGCTTAAGTGCCCAACTGACCTATAAACAAGCCAAAAACTACTTCGATGACCAGAAAATAACAGTCAGTAGCCCAACTCTGACGGTATTTGAATTAGGTATTAACCATTTGCATATCCTGCCCACAGGCATATTCAATGCAAATCTCAGTATTGAACAGGGATTATCGTGGTTGGGTGCCGATCAGAACCTGACAGCGAGTTATCAAGATAGCCAATTTACTAAAGCCAAAGCCACCCTCACCTCCAACCAATATTTCAAATTGTTCGATGACTTTTATCTGTTTAGCAATCAGTTCTATGGCCAATATACCCGCGACCGTTTACCCGGCGTTGAATGGTTGAGTATCACCGACAGCAATGCTGTTCGCGGCTTTAGCCGTAATAGCTTATCTGCAGATAACGGCTGGTATTTACAAAATACCCTATCTCGCAATTTCTCTCTCGGCAACACCACTATAACACCACGATTAGGGGCTGATGTGGGCCGTATTCAGCAACCATTGCAAGGCTGGAACAGCGCGATGGGCTTGAGTGCTGGCATCAATGTTAGCTACCGCGATATCAAACTGGATATTGAAGCCAGTCGTGGTCATTTACTGTCCGGTAAATCAGAAAATAAAGATCCGGTTCAAATTCTAGCGCGCTTTTCTTATTCCTTTTAATTAACCGCTGCCAGTGAAAACCAATTTTTATCAACACCAAGCAATATGAGAAAATGGAGAAGTAAAAATGAAACAAAATAAGTTCAAGCTCTCCCCGGCAGGAAAGCTGGCGGCGGCAGTCGCTATTATTTCAGTATCAGTAGCCACCTGTTATGCCGCAGGTATCGTCGGTGCGGGCGATTCTGCTCACCGCCCAGAGGTTAATTCAGTCAATGGTGTTTCGGTGGTCGATATCGTAAAGCCCTCGGCATCCGGTTTATCACATAACCAGTTTGATGAATTCAACGTTAACAAAGCAGGTGCAGTGTTTAATAACTCCCTCAGTGCGGGTCAATCACAACTGGCGGGGCAATTGAGCGCTAACCAAAATTTAAATGGTCAAGCCGCCAGCATTATTTTGAATGAAGTGATTAGCCGTAACCCATCCTTATTATTGGGAAAACAAGAAGTGTTTGGGATGACAGCTGATTATATTTTGGCTAACCCCAATGGTATTACCTGTAACAGTTGCGGTTTTATTAATACTAATCGGAACTCATTGGTGGTTGGTAATCCGTTAGTGGAACAAGGCAATCTGCAAGGTTTTGATACCCGAAATAATACCAACCTATTAGAAATAGGCGAGGGTTATACTGCATCTGGTGGGACGTTAGATTTAATTACGCCACGCATCAATATTTTGGGAAATATAGTTTCCACGCAGGATATCAACATCATATTAGGTCAAAATAAAGTGAGTGCCGACGGTACAATACTAAAATCAGCCGACTACTCAGGAACTGCCTACGACAGTAAAATGTTTGGCAGCATGGTAGCAAGCAGAATTCGTATTGTTAATACCGCAGAGGGCAATGGAATAAATATGTCAGGTAGTTTTACTACCCATAAATCAGTGGATATTTCAACATCTGGAAAATTGAACCTTGATATTGATTCTGACCCAGAACTGGATTACAACCCTAGTCCCGCCGATTTACGTGGTGAAAATATCACCATCAACGCGGGTGATATTTTCACCTCAGGCGATATTGTTGAATCCACTTCTGATGGTTCGACGACACAAACGCTCAAGCGCACCAAAATCAAAGGCTCAAACATTTCTATTATTGCCAAGCAGAAAAGCCATCTCGATGCTGCCATTGTTGATGGTAAGAATGTGGTGATGCAAGGCGGTGATATTAAACTGGATACAGAAACACTCACGAATACACAGACCGATGGTTATTCAGAAGGCGGCGGATGGTGGCTCAGTGAGTGGAGTAAATCCAAAGATAATAAAAATGAACAACAAACAACCGTTGGAACCACCATCATTGCGGAAAATAATGTCTCACTTCAGTCAACTAAAGGGGATATAAAGCTATCCGGTACTTCTATTAAAGCAGGTAATAACCTTTCCATCAAAGCGAAAAAAGACTTAAACCTTGTGGCTGTAGTTGATCAAGAATCAACACAAGAAAAGGGACACCATTATGTTAATTCAAATAAAGATGTAACTTGGGATAACAATACGACCACGCAAGCACTGAATAAAACCACATTACAAGCGGGTGGAAATATGGGCTTGGCCGCAGAAGGGGACATTAGCGCCAACGGAGTTCAGGCTTCTGCTGGCGGTGATTTATTAATCAATGCCAATGAAGTTAAGATTGATGTACAAAAGACCAAAAATCAGAAAACGACTAAGGGCAGGAATGAACAAAACTTAGGTCTGGGGGGCATCGACCATAATAATAACAAGAAGAATGCGGAAACCAGCCACAGCTCAGAAATAACTGCTGATGGCAATATTCTGGTTGTTGGTAATAAAGGTGTTTCCATTACCGGCAGTAAAGTCAAAGCCGCTAAAGATGGTTATGTTCAATCGGCCGAGGGCGGTATTAAAATCGACAATGCCGTCAGTATTACTATCACTAAAATTGATGAGCGCACCGGGGTCGCCTTTAATATTACCGGCAGCTCACACAAAGCCAATAATAGTGATGAAAAAATTACCGGCAGTGAATTAGTTTCAGACGCTAATCTTAAAATCATCAGCAAAGATAATGTCGATGTCATTGGCAGTTTGGTAAAAAGCGCCGGTGAATTGGGCATTGAAACACTGGGGGATATTAATGTTCAAGCTGCCGTCGAACAACAAAAAATTGATGAACAAAAAACCAAATTAACTATTGGTGGTTTTACCAGTGATGACGGTAATGATCAATATCAGGCTGGGCTGAAACTGGAACATACCCGTGAAAGTGAAAAAACAGAGAGCATTAAGCACCATGGCGCGACCCTTGAAGGTGGCACAATTAAACTGGATGCTGAGAAAGACGTCACATTTACCGGCTCAAACCTGACTGCCACCCAAGGTGATGCCGATATTAAAGGTGAAAATGTCTCATTTGTGGCGGCACAAGATACCCTCACCAGCAATAAAGAAAAAGAGACTGTCGGGGTTGATGTTCATTACGACGGCGGGATGGATAAAGCCGGCAGCGGGGCCAATGTCAGTTATGAAGACACGCAAGTTACCATAGATAAATCAACCGCTGTGGTCTCTGGTTCACAGGTCGTCGGTGATCTGAATATCAATGCTACCAAAGATGTCACTAACCAAGGAAGCAGCCATCAGGTCGAGGGTTCATATAACGTTGACGCCAACAATGTGAATAATCTCGCCGCTGAAAACAGCGAAAAAACCCTCACCAATACCACGACAGTTGATGTCGGTTATGGGGCCAATATTGACTATAGCGAGGTCACCCGCCCGATTGAAGACGTGCTCGATAAAACCCATGATCTTGACCTGGTTGGCATGCTTGATGCCGCACACGAGATAGGCGCGCCTAACATCGGGCTCGACCTCCATGCTACAGGAGGTACCAAAGAAACCAGCCTCAATAGCAGCCAAGCTACCGAAACATCAATAAAAGGCGGCAATATCAATATTAATGCCAGCGGTGAAGTCAAAGATCAGGGAACAAAATATGAGGCAGATAAAGGTAGCATCACTCTGAATGCCACCAGCCACACCTCTGAAGCCGCGGTGAATAATGTTGAACAGCACACTAAAGAAGTCTCTGGCGGGGGAGATATCCGCATTTATACCACTACCGGCAAAGACATTACCGTTGATGGCAAAGGCGAGGGGAAAAATCATACTCAGCAAGTTAAAGGTGAAATCGCGCAAGTTGGTAGCATGAACGCAGCAAATGGCATCAATATCAATGTTAAAGAAGATGCTATTTATCAAGGCACCAATATGAATGCAGGGGATGGCAAAATTTCGGTCAATGCGGGCGGAGATATTCGTTTTGATCAAGCAACCAATCTGACCAGCGAAAACCATAATAACCTTGATGCTAATGCCAAACTGAATCTCGGCACCAATGCTAAAAGTAAAGAGTTTGGCGCTGGCTTAGGTGGCGGGCACAGTAAAGGCGAAAGCAACACGTCGATTGCTCAAGTCAGCAATCTTCAGGGCCAACAGGGGATTGAGCTGAATGCAGGAAAAGATCTGACACTGACCGGCACATCGTTCGGCAGCAAAGAAAAAGCTACGGGTGATATTCTGCTGGCAGCTGGCGGCAAAGTCGATATGCAAGCCGCAGAATCTCAAGGGAAAACACAGGATATGACCTGGTCTGCCAGCGCCAATGCCGGTATCAGTAACAGCAAAGGCACTGATAAAAACAGCAAAGGGATCAAAGCCGGAGCTGGCGTTAAAGTGGCGCACACCGACGAATCTGCTACTCTGCATCAGGGCAGTGTGATTAACAGCAATGGGACATTGACGGTGAAAGCAGGCAGCGATGATAAGCAAGCCATCCATATGCAAAATGCCAACATCTCCAGCGAAAAAACCATTTTGGATGCAAAAAATGGCGGTATCGAACTGGAATCTGTGCAAGACAAAGAGCATAAAAATAACTGGAACTTTGGGATCGAGGCTAAGGCCAACCAAAGTAGTAGCTTTAAAAAAGATGATAAAGGGGTGGTTGCTCAACAAAGCAGCGAGAAAAGTAATGGGTTCGAGGCCAAACTGGATGTTGAGGTAAACAACCTAAACTCGGTAACACAGCAAAATACCCAGCTAAATAGCACCGATGTCATTCTCACCAGTGCGAAAGACACCACTCTGGCGGGTGCAATCATCCAAGCCGATAATATTAATGGCACTATTGGTGGCAACCTGAAAGTTGAAAGCCGGGAAGATGAATTACACGAGGTGAGCACTAGCCTGACCGCAGGTGTCAGTAAAGGAACTCGAGATAGTCTGAACAGTCAAATAGCAAATTACAGCCCGGTTGGTTCCAATAAAATCAAGGAAGAGCTAGACACACACTCCACCAAACTGTTCGACAAAATCAAAAACCAATATGACAAAATCTCAGACCGATTTACCGCCAAGAAAGAGGACAATGTTTCCACTCTGAGTTACACCAAAGAGGGCAATAAACTGACATTGACCGAATCAAAGAATGAAGAAGAAAAAAAAGATAAATGGTGGCAAAAAGGCGCTAAGTTGGTTGGTAACAAAACCAAAAGTAAAGTCCTGGATGAGAAACCTAACCACATCAAGGGCAGTGCGGAGATTGATGTTAACGTCGTCAACAATAAAGCTGTCGAACAGCAGTCTGCCATCAGTGGTAAAAACAGCGTAAATCTGAATGTTAGCGGCAAAACAGAGCTAATTGGCGGCAAGCTATCCAACCAAGCCCAAGATGTCGCTCTACAAACTAATGGCATTGAAATGCAAGATATCAAGGGCAAACATATCGAAGGCGGAGCCAGAGTACATGCGGCTTCATCTGTAGTCGGTAGCATTGGTGCCGGACTCAAAGATATCAAAAAGGGGAAAACACCCCTTATTGGCGCTCATGGTGGAGCAGAACAGAAAGATGCCGTAGCTGGAATTACACGAGACTAACTCTCGCGTAATCACTCAGGTAAATCAGTCACGATAATTTATCAGTTTAATAAAAAAGGAGATTGCCACAATGGCAACCTCCTTTTTATTTTTCCGAATCATTAAGTTAGGTATCAGTCGGCATCGTAGCCCAAATTAGGCGCTAACCAGCGCTCAACTTCAGCAACTGGCATTCCCTTACGGGCAGCGTAATCTTCAACCTGATCCCGCTGAATCTGCGCAACAGCAAAATATTTGCTGTCCGGATGACTGAAATACCAACCTGACACTGATGCTCCCGGCCACATGGCGTAAGATTCGGTCAGTTTCATCCCGGTGTGAGTTTCTACATCCAATAGCTGCCAGATTTGGCCTTTTTCTGTATGTTCCGGGCAGGCCGGATATCCCGGTGCCGGACGAATTCCTTGATAATTTTCCCGCACTAACTCTTCATTACTCAGATTTTCATTGGGTGCAAAGCCCCAATACACCTTACGCACCCGCTCATGCAGATATTCTGCAAAAGCCTCGGCCAGCCGGTCAGACAGCGCCTTAATCATGATTTTGTTGTAATCATCATGCTGAGCATCATAAGCCTCGGCCAGCGCATCCTCTTCCAGCCCACCGGTGACCGCAAAAGCGCCGTAATAATCCGCTTTACCACTGGATTTAGGTGCAATGTAATCCGCCAGACAATAGTTCGGGAAGTCGGTTTTCTCGGTTTGTTGACGTAAATGGTGGCTGACCACCAGCACCTCATCACGCCGCTCATCAGCGTAAATTTCGATATCATCGCCAACACTGTTGGCGGGGAACAGGCCGACGACCCCTTTGGGATGCAGCAAATCTTCGGCTGACAACTTATCCAACATCTCATTGGCATCCGCGAACAAGCGCTTAGCTTCTTCCCCAACCACTTCATCTTCCAGAATGCGCGGATACTTACCCGCCAGCGCCCAGGTCATAAAGAATGGCGTCCAGTCGATATAATTGCGCAGGGTTTCAACGCTGGCTTCCACCGCCTGAACCCCCAATTTGTGTGCCACTGGCGGAGTATAATTCGCCCAATTAATGACAGTTTGATTCGCGCGTGCGGTCTGCAAGCTGACCGGTGGTGTCCGCGGTTTCTTACGCGCATGCTGAATACGCACAGTTTCATATTCTTTGCGGGTTTTTGCTACAAAATCATCGCGTTGCGTATCAGATAGCAGCGCTGAAACCACCCCGACACTGCGGGAGGCGTTAGAAACATAGGTGGTGGAGCCGCTGTAATTTTGCTCGATTTTAACCGCGGTATGCGCTTTAGAGGTGGTCGCGCCCCCAATCAGTAACGGCAAAGTAAAGCCCTGGCGCTCCATCTCTTTGGCGACGTTAACCATCTCATCCAATGACGGCGTAATCAGACCAGACAAACCAATAATATCGACCTTTTCTTCCCGCGCGGTACGCAGAATTTTTTCAGTCGGCACCATCACGCCTAAGTCAATGATTTCATAGTTATTACACTGCAATACCACGCCAACAATGTTTTTGCCGATGTCATGCACATCGCCTTTGACCGTCGCCAACAGGATCTTGCCGTTGGTGGTGCCTTTCTGTTTGCTGGCTTCAATATAAGGCTCGAGATAGGCGACCGCTTGTTTCATCACTCGCGCGGATTTAACCACCTGCGGCAAGAACATTTTCCCCTCGCCGAACAAGTCGCCCACCACATTCATCCCCGCCATCAGCGGCCCTTCAATAACCTCAATTGGCCGGTCAGCCTGCTGGCGGGCTTCTTCCGTATCCAACTCGATAAATTCAGTAATCCCTTTAACCAGTGAATATTCCAGCCGTTTCCCCACCGCCCAACCGCGCCACTCGGCTTGCTGAATGGCGACTTCACCACTTTTACTGCTGCGGTATTTTTCCGCCAAATCCAACAAGCGCTCAGTGCTGTCGCTGCGACGATTGAGAATGACATCCTCAACCGCATCACGCAGCTCATCCGACAGGTCGTCATAGAGAGCTAACTGCCCGGCATTGACGATACCCATATCCATGCCATTACGAATGGCGTAATAAAGGAATACCGCGTGAATAGCTTCACGCACCGGATCATTGCCGCGGAAAGAGAAAGAAACGTTGGAAACACCGCCTGAAATCATGGCGTGCGGCAGTTCGGCTTTGATATCGGCACAAGCTTCAATAAAGTCGACCGCATAGTTGTTATGTTCTTCAATCCCGGTAGCGACCGCAAAAATATTTGGGTCGAAAATAATATCTTCCGGCGGGAAACCGACAGTTTCAGTCAGAATTTTATAAGCTCGGCGACAAATTTCGATTTTACGTGCACGGGTATCTGCCTGCCCGGTTTCATCGAACGCCATCACCACCATCGCTGCACCATAGCGGCGCACTAATTTGGCGTGATGGATAAAGGCTTCAACACCCTCTTTCATTGAAATAGAGTTAACAATCCCTTTGCCCTGAATACATTTCAGACCTTTTTCGATGACATCCCACTTTGAGGAGTCAATCATAATCGGCACCCGAGCAATATCAGGTTCACCCGCAATCAGATTAAGGAAGCGCACCATAGCGGCTTCGGCATCCAGCATGCCCTCATCCATGTTGATGTCGATGATTTGTGCGCCACTGTCAACCTGCTGACGGGCGACATCCAGTGCTTCATCATATTTTTCTTCTTTTATCAACCGCTTGAAGCGGGCCGAGCCAGTAACGTTAGTCCGCTCGCCGACGTTAACAAACAGCGAGTTAGCATCAATCGTCAGCGGTTCCAGCCCCGCTAAACGGCACGCGACCGGGATATCCGGCAACTGCCGCGGTGCAACGCCAGCGACAGCTTTGACCATCGCGGCGATATGTCGCGGTGTCGTCCCACAGCATCCGCCGACAATATTCAAAAATCCTGCCCGCGCCCACTCGCCAATCTGCTCGGCCATCTCTTTGGCTTCCAGATCATATTCACCAAAGGCATTTGGCAAACCCGCATTCGGGTGCGCACTGACATAATATTCAGAGATACGCGATAACTCCGCGACATATTGACGTAACTCATCTGGCCCCAAAGCACAGTTTAGGCCAAAAGAAAGCGGCTTCACGTGGCGCAGAGAATTATAAAAAGCTTCAGTGGTTTGACCGGATAAAGTACGGCCCGAAGCATCGGTAATGGTGCCGGAAATCATCACCGGCAACAGCACACCCATAGCTTCAAATTCAGATTCAACCGCAAAAGTGGCCGCTTTGGCATTCAGGGTATCGAAGACCGTTTCAATCATAATCAGGTCAGCACCGCCCTCAATCAGGGCGCGGGTTGACTCGCGATAAGCTGCAACCAACTGATCAAAACTGACATTACGGAATGCAGGGTCATTCACTTTAGGCGAGATAGAGGCGGTGCGGTTGGTCGGCCCTAGCACCCCGGCGACATAACGTGGTTTTTCGGGTGTGCGGGCAGTCCATTCATCCGCGCAGATTCGGGCCAGACGCGCAGCTTCATAGTTAATTTCAGCTGACAGTGACTCCATCTGATAATCCGCCATGGCGATGGTGGTGGAGTTAAAGGTATTAGTTTCGAGAATATCAGCGCCGGCTTCAAGATAGGCATTGTGAATAGCAATTATGACTTCGGGCTTGGAAAGCACCAATAAGTCATTGTTTCCTTTCAGATCACTGGGCCAATCAGCAAAACGCGCGCCCCGGTAATCCTCCTCTTCCAGCCGATAACTCTGGATCATGGTCCCCATACCACCATCCAGCACTAAAATCCGCTGTGCTAATTGCTGGTGTAATTCCTTAACCTTATTATTCGTAACTGTATCCACCACTGTCGCCTCTTTACCCTGTTGCCTTGCCATTATCTGACGTATTTTGGTTGTTTATTTGTATCAGACATGCTGAAAAATTCATCTGTCATCCTAGCACAAGTTATCAATGTAATGAGTCCAGCCACAGTTGAGACTTTTTCAGGTAGAAAACCACACTCATCGGATGAGCATTTTTTACTGTTTGCATGCATAATTGAAAAACGAAAATGAATTCCATAATAATAGATGAGAGACTGATTTATGGCGCTACCGATTCCGATCAAGCGGGGAAAGAAACCCAAGGCAGCCGCGCAAACTACCCCTGCGGCGACAGGTCAGGTTCAATCATTGACTCGAGGACTTAAATTACTGGAATATATTTCCGAATCGCAAGGAAGTGTCGCGCTAACAGATTTAGCCCAACAGGCAGGTTTACCCAACTCAACCACTCATCGCCTGTTAACCACCATGCAACAGCAAGGTTTTGTCCGTCAAGTGGGTGATTTGGGCCTTTGGACCATGGGCGCACATGCCTTTATTGTTGGCAGCAGCTTTTTGCAAAGCCGCAATTTGCTGGCGATGGTTCACCCGATGCTGCGCCGTTTAATGGATGAATCCGGTGAAACCGTGAATTTGGCGGTACTGGATCACAGTGACTATCAAGCCATTATTATCGACCAAGTGCAATGTACTGCACTGATGCGTATGTCAGCGCCGATTGGCGGTAAGCTGCCGATGCATGCTTCTGGGGCGGGTAAAGCTTTTCTCTCCACACTACCAGATGAGCAACTGGTGCAGCTTTTACATAAAAAAGGGCTGCATGCCTATACTCAACACACCCGCACCAGCCCAGCCAGTCTGAAAGAGAATCTGGCCCTGATCCGCAAGCAGGGTTATTCATTTGACGATGAAGAACATGCACTTGGCCTGCGCTGTATCGCCGCCTGCCTGTTCGACGAACACCACGAAGCCTTTGCCGCAATTTCCATCTCCGGCCCAGTATCGCGCATTACCGACGATCGCGTCACAGAACTTGGCGCGCTGGTCATTCATGCTGCTAAAGAGATAACCCAATCCTACGGCGGCGGGAATCGAGGTTAATTAGTTAAAACTTTGTCGTTCGGTGAGAACAAGCAGATCGTAAAGACACCGTAGATTAAGCATAATGATCGAAGGGTTTACCGCGCCCAGGGGCACTCCGGCGGCATAAGCCGCTACGACCAGCGCGGAAAAACCGGAGCGTACACGAAGTACGTGAGGATTTTGAGCACTGCCCAATCCTAAAATGACAACGCGCAGTCGCCGTTAAGATATCACCCGCTGGGAGAATCGTTGTTTGCGTCGATAGGCAAAAACATCCTCCACATGCCCGTCTTTAATACGCTGCTGCAACCCTCGCCAATAGCTGGCGTGGAACAAATCGCTGTGCGTTTCCTCAAAAAAGTGCCGCACTTTCCGGTCACTGCACAAGAAATGGCGAAATTCTTCTGGGAAGACATCATTGGGTGACACGCTATACCACGGCTCGCTGGCCATCTCATCTTCCGGATAGCGCGGTGGCGGAATATCGCGGAAATTCACCTCCGTCATATAGCAAATCTCATCATAATCGTAGAACACTACGCGCCCATGCCGGGTTACGCCGAAGTTCTTAAACAGCATGTCGCCGGGAAAAATATTCGCCGCCGCCAGTTGCTTGATAGCATTGCCGTATTCTTCTATGGCATCTTTCAATTGCTGATCATTTGCCTGCTCCATATAGAGATTCAATGGCGTCATACGCCGCTCCATATACAGATGCTTAATAATGATTTGATCTCCTAAATTTTCTAATTTTTCAGGTACTTCTCGCTGTAATTCTGCCAATAATTCAGCGCTGATGCGGTGCTTATCAATCACGAAATTCTCGTACTCTTGGGTATCCGCCATGCGCCCTACCCGGTCATGCTCTTTAACCAATTGATAGCATTCTAAAACTCGCGCCTGACTGACTTCTTTTTGCGGCGCAAACTCATCTTTAATGACCTTAAACACCCGATCAAATGACGGCAAGGTAAACACCAACATCACCATGCCTTTGACCCCTGGGGCGATAATAAATTGCTCGTCAGATTGATGAACAAAGGTGAGATATTCACGGTAACTTTCTGTTTTACCATGCTTTTGACAGCCAATCGCCATATACAATTCGGCGGTCGATTTACCCGGTAATATTTCCCGCAACCATTCCACCATCGCCGCGGGCAATGGCGCATACACCATAAAATAAGAGCGGGCGAAGCCGAACACGATACTGGCCTCGGCCTTGCTGGTTAGGCAGGTATCAATAAATAGCGCGCCGGATTCATTGTGATGGATAGGCAACAGGAATGGGTAGATTTCATCCGCTAACCGCAGTTTCCCCACCAACCAGGCGGCTTTATTGCGATAAAACAGTTCATTGGCAATTTGAAAGCGGGCACACGCGAGTTGCTCATCGGTAAAGTTTTTCCGCAGCGCCGCCACAATATAGCCAATATCGCGCGGCAGATCTTCCCAAGGCAAGCGCAGTGGCAAATCATTGAGCATCATCTGCAACATGCCGCTTAGATTGCCCTGAGGGGCAAAATCACGCGCTAATGGGCGGGGAATTTCACGAAAGCGCTGCTCCGGTTGTGAGCTGAACACAAACAATTTATCTGGTGTTAAATCTCGGTGTTTAAACAACCGGCAATAGACTGAATTAAAAAAACTTTCGGCGATTTCGAAGCGCGGATAATCCGGCAGCAACTCAGTGTAAATCTCTTTGACTCGAGTCAGAAAATCCACATCAAAGCAGCGCTGGTCAGTAATATGTTTTAATTGCTCGACCACCAGACCGACATGGTGGTCATAGAGGTGAATACGCTTCTTCATCGCCTGCTGTACGGCATGCCACTCTGCTTGTTCAAAACGATGCTGAGCGCCAGCGGTGACCTCCAGAAAGCGGCCATATTGCGCATCGAACCCCTGCAAAATTGTCTGAGCGATTAAGTGTTCCAGTTTTACCGCCATGATAACCCCCCAGCCCTACGGAACAGAGCCTGCATATGCAGGCTCATGATAAAAAACACTTTTATTCAAACAGCGAATTAAAATTGCTGTTCTTCCGTCGAGCCGGTTAATGCCGTCACGGAAGATTCGCCGCCCTGAATGATATTGGTGACTTTATCAAAGTAGCCGGTGCCCACTTCTTGCTGATGAGATGCAAACGTATAGCCGCGCTCGACAGCTGCGAATTCTGGCTGCTGAACTTTCTCAACATAATGCTTCATGCCCTCGCCCTGCGCATAAGCATGGGCCAGGTCGAACATGTTGAACCACATACTGTGGATGCCCGCGAGGGTAATAAATTGGTATTTGTAACCCATGGCAGACAGGTCATTTTGGAAGCTGGCAATCTGCTGGTCAGTCAGATTCTTTTTCCAGTTAAATGACGGCGAACAGTTGTAAGCTAATAATTTACCGGGGAATTGTGCATGAATCGCATCAGCGAAACGTTTAGCCAGCGCCAAATCGGGTGTTGAAGTTTCACACCATACCAAATCGGCATAAGGGGCATAGGCCAGACCGCGGCTGATGGCTTGTTCAATACCGGCATGGGTGCGGAAGAAGCCCTCAGCGGTGCGATCGCCGCTAATGAACTCGCTATCATGCGGGTCACAATCAGAGGTCAGCAAATCAGCGGCATCGGCATCAGTACGGGCAATAAGCAGAGTTGGCACTCCCAGCACGTCAGCGGCCAGACGGGCGGCGACCAACTTTTGAATTGCTTCTTGTGTCGGCACTAAAACTTTCCCCCCCATATGACCACATTTCTTCACCGCCGCCAGTTGGTCTTCGAAATGCACGCCAGCGGCACCCGCCTCAATCATGGCTTTCATCAGTTCAAACGCATTCAACACACCGCCAAAACCGGCCTCAGCATCAGCCACAATCGGCAGGAAATAGTCGGTATAACCTTTGCTGCCCGGCTCAATATTATTCGACCACTGAATCTGATCTGCGCGGCGGAAGCTGTTATTGATACGTTTAACTACCGCCGGCACTGAGTCCACCGGGTACAGTGATTGGTCCGGATACATGCTTGATGCCGTGTTAGCATCAGCCGCAACTTGCCAGCCCGACAGATAAATAGCCTCGACCCCGGCTTTCGCTTGCTGCAACGCCTGACCCCCGGTCAACGCGCCCAAACAGTTGATATAATCTTTACGCGATTTACCGTGCAACAATTCCCACAATCTTTTCGCACCGTGCTGCGCCAATGTGCACTCGGGATTAACTGAACCGCGTAATTTAATCACCTCTTCGGCACTATATGGGCGAATAATGCCCTGCCAGCGCGGTGATTTCCATTCCTGTTCCAATTGCTGAATTTGTTGAGCACGAGAGGTAGTCATAGCGATATTCCTTATTATTCAATTTTGTAGGGTTATGCCAACAGCGCGTAGCCAGGCAGGGTCAGGAAGTCGATCAGCTCGTCTTGTGTTGTAATTCGCTCCATCAGACGCGCAGCTTCTTCAAACCGCCCGCCATCAAAGCGCTCTGCGCCAAGTTCAAGCTTCACTACCTGCATTTCTTCACTCAACATGTTTCGGAACAGCTCTTTCGTCACCGTCTGACCATTACTCAGGCTTTTCTGGTGATGTATCCATTGCCAGATAGAAGTACGGGAAATCTCAGCCGTTGCGGCATCTTCCATTAGGCCATAAATCGGCACACAACCATTGCCCGATATCCATGCTTCAATGTATTGCACCGCCACCCGGATATTGGCGCGCATCCCTTCTTCCGTGCGTTCACCACTACAAGGCTCCAGCAACTCAGCGGCGGTGATCGGTTTATCCTGCTCGCGATTAACCTCTAATTGATTTGGCCGTGACCCTAATACTTTGTTGAAAACTTCCATCACGGTATCAGCCAAACCTGGGTGCGCTACCCAAGTACCGTCATGACCATTGCTGGCTTCTAACTCTTTGTCAGCACGCACTTTATTCAACACTAACGCATTCTTTACTGGGTCTTTATTCGGAATAAATGCTGCCATGCCGCCCATCGCTAAAGCTCCGCGCTTATGACAGGTTTTGATCAGTAAACGGGAATACGCGCTGAGGAAAGGCTGAGTCATGGTGACTGATTGGCGATCTGGCAACACACGGTCGCCGTGGTTTTTCAGTGTTTTGATATAGCTGAAGATATAGTCCCAGCGGCCACAATTGAGGCCAACAATGTGATGGCGCAGGTGGTAGAGGATCTCATCCATCTGAAACACGGCAGGTAATGTCTCAATTAATACCGTGGCTTTAATGGTGCCTTGCGGTAAGTCGAAACGCTGCTCGGTAAAGGTGAAAACATCACTCCACCACGCAGCTTCTTGATAGGACTGCATTTTCGGTAAATAAAAGTAAGGTCCGCTGCCATTGGCAAGGAGTTGCTTATAGTTATGGTAGAAATACAACGCGAAATCGAACAGGCCGCCAGGAATATCTTCACCCTGATATTTCACATGTTTTTCTGGCAAATGCAGGCCGCGAACTCGCGCAATCAATACCGCTGGGTTGGGTTTGAGCTGATAAATTTTACCGGATTCATTTGCATAGGAAATCGTCCCCTTGACCGCATCGTGTAAGTTAATTTGGCCATCAATCACTTTGTCCCAGCTTGGTGCCAGTGAATCTTCAAAATCGGCCATAAAAACTTTCACATTGGCATTGAGGGCATTAATCACCATTTTGCGCTCAACTGGCCCGGTAATCTCAACGCGACGATCACGTAGGTCGGTAGGAATTCCTTGAATTTTCCAGTCATTATCACGAATGGAATTAGTTTCCGAAATGAAGTCTGGTAACTTGCCTTGATCAATACCTTTCTGCCAGGATGCCCGTACTGCAAGGAGTTCATTACGTGGCTGAGCGAATTTCACCACCAATTCTGTTAAGAATTCGATAGCTTCATCCGGCAAAACCTGACGTTCCGCCGCATTAAAATGCTGTGTGAAAACTAACTCCGTGCCGACTAACTGTTGTGTCATTTCCCTTCCCCTTCCCAATCTCACAACTTTCACATCAACGCTAATACAGCGTCATTCTTGGATTTGTATCGGATGATGCATTCCAACCGGAAATTGAAGGCTAGATTTTATGGTTACTTTTCATCCCGACAGGACTAAGAATAATCAATTAATTGTGAAAATCAAAAACGATTTCCATTTTTATTTAAAATATTTTTTTAATCTTTAATTATCATGCAGTTAACATTATGATAAATTCTATATAGATAGGAACTAGATTCCATTCCTGCATTTATTACACGGTAACCTATTGTTTCACAAAGAGATCAGACCAGTTTAGATGGGGTTAATGGCGTTTATTAAAACAATAAATACAAAGGCGGCCTCGATTCAGCCGCCTTTATTTACATTTAGAGAAGGGAAAAATTAGTCGAGAGTAGGATTCATATGACGCAAATCAAATGGTGTGATTTGGTAAACGTAGTAGTTCAACCAGTTAGCAAACAACAGGTGCCCGTGGCTACGCCAAGATGCTTTTGGGGATAATGAAGCATCGTCATTGGGGAAATAATTGAAGGGAACTTGAGGATTAAGGCCCGCGGCCAGATCACGTTGATATTCACCTGCCAAGGTATCGACATCATACTCAGGATGGCCGGTTACGAAAGCAACCCGCTTATCTTTGCTGGCAAATAGATAGGCACCCGCTTCTTCTGATGAGACCAGAATATCTAAATCAGTGTATTGCTGGAGCACCTCAACGGGGAAATCTGCATAACGGGAATGAGGGGCCAGGAATGTCTCGTCAAAGCCGCGTGTAAGTAGCGCCTGGGGTTTATCTGTTTGATGTTGGTAAATGCCTGAGAGCTTGGTCTCACGAGTCATTTTAGGGATACCATATAAGATATTTAACGCCGCCTGTACCGCCCAACACACAAATAAAGTCGAGGTCACATGATCTTTTGCCCACGCAATAATACGCTCAATTTGCGGCCAATAAGCAACATCACAGAAATCGACCAACCCCAATGGAGCCCCGGTCACAATCAACCCATCAAAATTTTGCTCTTGAATGTCTTCAAAGTCGCAATAGAAGTTGTTTAGATGCTCGGCTGGCGTGTTTTTTGACTCACGGCTATCAATACGCAGCAATTGAATATCGACCTGCAATGGCGAGTTAGAGAGCAAACGCAGGAATTGATTTTCCGTCTCAATTTTTTTAGGCATTAGATTCAACACCAATACCTTCAGGGGACGAATTTCCTGAGTTTTTGCGCGCGATGAGGTCATGACAAAAACATTCTCATTGCGTAAGAAACTCACTGCGGGTAATTCATCAGGAACCCGAATTGGCATGCCTATATCCTCAATATCCGTTTATACGTTTAGACTTCCAGATGCCTGAAGATAGCGGTTTATTGATAAAAAGTCGAGCAATCTGCGACAACCTGAAAATGTTTCATTGCTGAAATTTCAACATATAGAGTGTAGCAAACAACCAATACTCATTTTATATATGACAGAAACGCAAAAAACCTCTGTATCAACGAAAGGATCGGCAATAACTATCAATATGATTTTTAATGAATTATAGGAAAGTAACTGATATTAAGATGATAAAACACTGCCGAGTATAAGCTACTGACTCTCAGTCAAAAGATAGAAATATAGATATTAACTGGATAGCAGAAAAGCAAAAACCCCACGCTTTTGGCATGGGGTCTTTACTTGATTTGATACCTGGCAGTGTCCTACTCTCGCATGGGGAGACCCCACACTACCATCGGCGCTACGGCGTTTCACTTCTGAGTTCGGCATGGGGTCAGGTGGGACCACCGCGCTATTGCCGCCAGGTAAATTCTTTTCTACAACTACCGAACTTTAACCCATGTAATTGGTGCTGATACCCAGAGTCGAACTGGGGACCTCACCCTTACCAAGGGTGCGCTCTACCAACTGAGCCATATCAGCACGCTAAATTTGATGCCTGGCAGTGTCCTACTCTCGCATGGGGAGACCCCACACTACCATCGGCGCTACGGCGTTTCACTTCTG
>NZ_CABHXX010000058.1 GCF_902170565.1 Yersinia thracica | reverse complement strand
GCTATTCAGGCGGCGAAAGAGGCGTTGGCCCAAAAAGGTAACCTGACGCCGACGGAAGAACAACTGACCAACCAGATACGCAATACCGCCATGGCCCCTTACGGCACTGGCAGCGCACTGCAACAGGGGATTCAGGCCGCCACCGCCGCTATCCAGGGTCTGGCGGGCGGGAATATGGCACAAGCGCTGGCAGGTGCCTCCGCGCCGTATCTGGCTGAAGTGATTAAGAAAAGCACCGGCGATAATCAGGCGGCCAATGCCATGGCGCACGCCGTATTGGGTGC
>NZ_CABHXX010000057.1 GCF_902170565.1 Yersinia thracica | reverse complement strand
GATGCCGCAAAATCCCGGCTGCTGGCATAGTTTTTACCGTCCCCCAATTTGGTCGCCAGCAGGCTGGCAGTGACTGGGTGAGTTGAGTACGGGAAAACTTCTTGCGTAATAATGGGTTGCCGTGTTTTTCCTGGCAAGGAATATGGAATGAATTCTTACCAAGATCGATACCGATGAGCGTAACGTTTTGCATGATGATCCCTCCAAAAGAAAACCCTGTCAGCTTACCGCTCACAGGGTGGGGGTGACCATCTCATTAAACCGCCGATAAACTGCTTCGGCGGTTGATGGTGTCATTTCAGGGGCGACTTTAGCCCCTGCTACACCGAGTTATTTGACGAACTGCTCGCCTAACTCAATATCTTTGTGCAGGACATCTAGCATGCTTTCCAGCGCTTGTTGTTCAAAAGCACTCAGTTTGCCGATATCTTTACGTTCTGCTACGCCGTTTTTGCCCAATAGAATTGGCTGAGCGAAGAAGCGGGCATATTTGCCATCGCCTTCAACGTAAGAACATTCCACAACATTGCTTTCGCCTTGCAGAGCGCGAACCAAAGAAAGACCAAAGCGTGCAGCAGCTTGCCCCATAGACAGAGTCGCTGACCCGCCACCGGCTTTTGCTTCAACCACTTCAGTACCTGCATTCTGGATACGCTTTGTCAGATCAATAACTTCTTGTTCTGTGAAGCTGATACCTGGAATTTGTGAAAGTAATGGCAGGATGGTCACACCTGAGTGGCCACCAATAACTGGCACTTCGATATCCTGAGGTTGTTTGCCTTTCAGTTCAGCCACAAAGGTGTTTGAGCGGATGGCATCCAGCGTAGTAATACCGAATAATTTGTTTTTGTCGTAAACACCGGCTTTTTTCAGCACTTCAGCTGCGATAGCCACCGTGGTATTCACTGGGTTAGTAATGATACCGATTAATGCTTTCGGGCAAGTACGCGCGATTTGCTCAACCAGATTACGTACGATACCGGCGTTAACATTGAACAGATCTGAACGATCCATACCAGGTTTACGTGCTACACCCGCAGAGATCAGAACAATATCTGCCCCTTCCAGGGCTGGGGTAGCATCTTCACCGCTGAAGCCTTTAATATTAACAGCAGTCGGGATATGGCTCAGATCAACCGCAACACCAGGAGTCACTGGCGCGATATCATATAATGAGAGGTCTGAACCTGAAGGAAGCTGGGTCTTGAGTAGAAGAGCGAGGGCCTGGCCGATACCACCAGCGGCACCGAGAACTGCAACTTTCATCCTATACTCCTTATTATATTTAATTTAAATTTGCCGTGAATTCATCTAGTTACGAACCTTAATTTATTGCGATTTTAAACACAATCTATTAACAGTCAGATTGAGATATCACGCATCAAAAAGGCGCATAAGGTTTGTATATTTTAGAGTAAATCGCTTATTCATTAATGATATAGCGCACATTATTCTAAAATTCCTCGCAGTATTCATGACAGGTTAATCGGCGGTTACATTACACCCTTTTTTCACATCAAAACAACATCATTTTAATAACATTTTAGCTACTCAAACCAAATGTTAATAAAAGCATATTTAGCATAATTGTAACAGTAAGATGATGTTAACATTCCAGCGCACCTTGATATCAGGGCTTTTATCGCCAATACTCCATAGTCATGTTGCATAAAAATTCATTTATATGCATAATAATCCTATTCACGATTGACTGTTCAGGGCATAAACTATGCGTAACCCCGCCAAACAAGAAGATCTTATCAAGGCGTTTAAAGCGTTATTGAAAGAAGAGAAATTCAGTTCTCAAGGTGAAATCGTTTTAGCCTTGCAGGAAGAAGGTTTCGAAAATATTAACCAGTCCAAAGTTTCGCGTATGTTGACCAAATTTGGTGCGGTCAGAACGCGTAATGCAAAAATGGAAATGGTTTATTGTTTACCGGCTGAATTAGGGGTTCCGACCACCAGCAGCCCGCTAAAGAACTTGGTATTAGATGTCGATTATAACGATTCGGTAGTCGTGATTAATACCAGCCCAGGAGCAGCCCAATTGATTGCCCGCATGCTGGACTCATTAGGTAAAGCGGAAGGTATTTTAGGTAGCATTGCCGGTGACGACACCATCTTCACCACGCCGGCCAGAGGTTTCACTGTCGAACAGTTACATGAGGCTATCCTCCGCTTGTTCGAGCAAGAGCTTTAACTCGGCACTTTATCTGGTGCGGCGTGATGCGCCGCATTATGTTTTTGAGCCTGTTCCTCTATTCTCTTTATCATCTGCCCCTTTAACTCTTAACCAGGGTATCCGACTCCCTACTTCTCTCTGCGCCACAAAATAATTCTGTTTTCCTCTTATCAATGGTCAAACCCACCAGACTCTTTCGCACTTTTAGTCAAAAACACTCATTTCATTGAAATCAATATCTTTTTTAACAAACTTGCTGTTTTTTAATCATTTTTTATTCCTTTTAGTTCTTAAAAAGTAATAACCAAGGGTAAAGTGACGCTAAATATTATTAGCGGACTATTAATATTCTCAGTTACTAGATGTATACTCATTTTCGTGACGTAAATCACACTTCCTGTGAAGTGATAAAAGAATAAATAGAGGCAATAATATGAAAGTTAAAACTACTATCGCGACCATGAGCATTCTATCTGCACTGTCATTTGGTGTTTTTGCAGCTGATTCAATCAGCGAAAACCAAGCCACGAACTTACAGCCGATGGGCACTATTACCGTCAGTGGCCTGAATGGCGCACCTTCTGATATTCGTCAGGCGCTGTCTGAGAAAGCCGATGCCATGGGCGCTAAAGCTTACAAAGTGATTGAAGCTCGTGAAGAAAATAATTGGCACGCAACAGCTAAGATTTACAAATAAGATTATGCGCTAAGCATGAAAGTAAATGCCCCGCTCGTAGGGGCATACTTTCCAGCATGATGGTTTATTCAATCTATTGAAACATTCATTTCCAGCATATTGAATAGAGTATCGATTGAAACAAGTTGGCGAATTAAATCAGCACTGCAACAGAATAATCCCTCGTCGTCTATCCGACGAACCCTTTTACCCCCGCTATGCGGGGGATTTTTTTATCCGACTTATTCCTGAGATTGCGCTTCGTGCTCTTCTTTTTTACTCAATTCATTCAATAACTTGTCGTGAATCCCGCCAAAACCGCCATTACTCATCACCAGAATGTGATCCCCTGGTTGCGCTGTTTTGATAACCATATCAACTAACGTATCAATATCAGCACTCCAATGCGCTGGCTGAATACAGGCTTCGGCAACTTCGACGACTTGCCAAGGAATATGCTGCGGCTGGAACAGGAATACTTCATCAGCACGGCCCAATGACGGCGCGAGTTCATTTTTACACATACCTAACTTCATGGTGTTAGAACGCGGTTCTAGTACAGCCAGAATGCGTGCGGTTCCGCCCACTTTGCTGCGCAGGGCCGCCAGTGTTGCGAGAATTGCCGTGGGGTGATGAGCAAAATCATCGTAAACCGTAACACCATGAGCTTCACCGCGTAATTCCAACCGGCGACGCGCATTAATAAAATCACCCAGTGCCCGACAAGCATCTGCCGGTAACACGCCGACATGACGGGCGGCGGCAATGGCCATCAAACCATTATGCATATTATGCTCGCCCACCAATGACCAGCTGACCTCGCCCACTAACTCATTGTCGAGGAACACTTCATAGACACTGGCATCTACCGCAACTTTACGGGCAAACCAACTGCCCGTTTCGCCCACCAGTTCTTGTTCACTCCAGCAGCCCATTGTCATCACTTGTTTCAAATGATTGTCATTATCCGGCACGATAATTTTGCCTGTTCCTGGAACTAAGCGCACCAAATGATGGAATTGCTTCTGGATCGCCTTAAGATCATCAAAGATATCAGCATGATCGAACTCGAGGTTATTCATGACCAAAGTTCTTGGGCTGTAGTGAACAAATTTAGAGCGTTTATCAAAGAAGGCGCAATCATATTCATCCGCTTCAATAACAAAGAATGGGCTATGACCTAAACGGGCGGAGACATCGAAATTACCCGGCACGCCACCAATGACAAAACCGGGCTCATAGCCGCAAGCTTCCAGTATCCAGGTCACCATCCCGGCAGTGGTGGTTTTACCGTGGGTACCGGCGATGGCCAATACCCAGCGCTCTGGCAACACATGATCATGCAGCCATTGTGGGCCAGAAGTATAAGGAATGCCGCGTTCCAATACCGCTTCAACACAGGGATTTCCGCGAGTCATGGCATTGCCGATGATGACGAGATCTGGAGCGGGATCCAGTTGAGCCGGAGAATATCCCTGGATCAAGTTGATCCCTTGATTCTCCAGCAATGTGCTCATCGGTGGATACACGTTAGCATCCGATCCCGTCACTTCATGACCTAATGAGCGAGCAAGCATAGCCAGGCCGCCCATAAAAGTGCCGCAGATACCTAATATGTGAATGCGCATAAATTTTCCGTATTAATAAGCTTCGAGTTTGTCACCATTCTACCGCTCAGAATCAAAGAGAAGAAATGGAATTGCCTATGAATCATTCTCACCTTTGGGCTACACTGCTGCCATTAAGTGAGTTGTTCGTTAATAAATCGATATTTAACCGTAGATTCAGGGATTGTGTCATGAAAACGTTAGGCGAATTCATCGTTGAGAAGCAGCTAGATTTCTCTCACGCCACCGGCGAATTAACTGCATTACTTTCAGCAATCAAACTCGGCGCAAAAATCATTCATCGCGACATCAACAAAGCAGGTCTGGTTGATATTTTAGGTGCGAGCGGTGTTTCAAATATTCAGGGCGAAGACCAGATGAAACTGGACTTGTTTGCCAATGAAAAATTGAAAGCAGCCCTAAAAGCGCGTGGCGAAGTGGCCGGTATCGCTTCCGAAGAAGAAGATGACATTGTTATCTTTGATGGTGGCCGCGCAGAAAATGCCAAATATGTGGTTCTGATGGACCCACTGGATGGTTCTTCAAATATTGACGTGAATGTGTCCGTCGGTACTATTTTCTCCATCTATCGTCGCATCACCCCATTTGGTACACCGATTACTGAAGCTGACTTCCTGCAACCTGGCACCAAACAAGTTGCCGCAGGTTACGTGGTGTACGGTTCTTCAACCATGTTGGTGTATACCACGGGTTATGGCGTCCATACTTTCACTTATGATCCGTCACTGGGTGTTTTCTGTTTATCCGGCGAAAAAGTGCGTTATCCCGCAACCGGTTGCATGTATTCCATCAACGAAGGGAACTACATTAAATTCCCTCTGGGTGTGAAGAAATACATTAAGTATTGCCAGGAGCAGGATGAAGCCACTCACCGCCCTTATACCTCGCGCTATATTGGCTCATTGGTGGCTGACTTCCATCGTAACCTATTGAAAGGCGGGATTTATATTTATCCAAGTACCGCCAGCCATCCGCAAGGGAAACTGCGTTTGCTGTACGAATGCAATCCAATGGCGTTCCTGGCAGAACAAGCTGGCGGGAAAGCCACTGATGGGGTTAACCGCATTCTGGATATCGTGCCGGAGAAACTGCATCAGCGCGCACCTTTCTTCGTCGGGACTAAATCCATGGTGGAAGATGCCGAAGGCTTTATCGCCAAATTCCCGGATGAAGAAGCTCAGTAATATCATAAAAGCCACCTATTGAGTGGCTTGATATTGACGTTTTGTATCCGAGAACAGCGGCCACTAAGCCGCTGTTTTTTATGCCACAATCGCCAGCTCATCACCCTGTAATTTAAATACCGCCATACTGGCTGACAATGCATCAGCTTGCTCCTCCAATGAACGCGTCGCCGCAGCGGCCTGTTCGACCAGTGTCGCGTTCTGCTGCGCAACCTGATCCATTTGAGCAATTGCCACATTCACTTGTTCAATACCGCTACTTTGCTCATAAGAAGCTGCTGATATCTCGCGCATCAATGCAGTCACGCGACTGACTTCATCAGCAATCTCATGCATAGTTTTCCCTGCGGATTCAGCCATATCCGCACCTTCCCGCACACGACTTTGCGACTCCATAATCAAATTTTTAATTTCTTTTGCTGATTGCGCGCTGCGCTGTGCCAGGTTACGAACTTCACCCGCGACCACCGCAAAACCACGGCCCTGCTCACCGGCTCTGGCTGCTTCAACTGCGGCGTTAAGCGCCAGAATGTTAGTCTGAAACGCAATGCCGTCAATGACTGCAATAATATCGGAGATGCGGCGCGAACTGGTGGTAATTGCCTGCATTTTATCAACCACATGGCTGACAACTTTGCTGCCTTTATTGGCGATGTCCGACACACTCATCGCCAGGCGATTAGCCTGATCTGAGTTTTCAGCATTCATTTTCACTGTCGAGGTCAACTGCTCCATACTGGCCGCAGTCTGTTCTAATGAAGATGCCGATTCTTCCGTTCGTTCAGCTAAATGGGTGTTACCTGCGGCTAACTCCCGCGAACCCACCCCAATTTGCCCACCAACATCACGAACATGACTGACCGACACCACCAGAGATTGCTGCATGGTTTCCAGTGCTCTTGCTAGCCGAGCCAATTCCGTGTTGCCTTCACTGTTAATACTGCGGGTTAAATCACCAGCGGCTATATATTCCAACTGATGAATTGATTGCTCCAATGGCCGCAAGATAATGTATTTAAGCGCAAACCAAGCCAACACCGCAGAAGTTAAGGTAATTATCCCCGCAACCACAATGATCGTCAGTTTGATATTGGCGGCACTATTGGCTTTATCAATTTGTAGATGGCCAGCATTCTGCGCATAACTGCGAAAAGCCACGACATCATTATTAAAAGCTTTACTGATAGCAGTAATGCTCTTTTCCAGCACCTCATAATACTCATCCGCATAGCCCGCTTTAATAGCAACCAGCATGGGAGTCACACCCTTATCCACATAATCTTTATAGCTTTTTTGGATATTAGTCGCCAGTGTCTGTCCGTCTCCCCGCTCAGATACCGCGCGAATAAAATGGGCCATCTCTTTTTGTGACAATGCCAATGACTCTTCGGCCTGCCTTGCTGTTTCTAATGATTCATCAATCAGCCCAATTTCTAACTGATGGATTGCCAGCGCGGCTTCAGTTCTGGCGCTTAATGTGGCATTGAAGCTATTCGATAACGACCCCAGTTCCTCTCCCTGGATTTGATTGATAACTTGTAATGCACGTGAGCTTTCTTGAATTGAATTTACGCCAATGATACTAACAACTAATAAAATCAATGACATAAGGCTTAATTGAGCAATAAGCCCATTTTTAATGGTAATCTTTTTTAACATCGGTTTTTTCCGGTTGTGTGCAAATGGTTAAGATTACAAAGTGTTAGCAGTACAGCGGGCGGTCTTATTGCTTGATTAAGTTATCGGCTGTCACAGAGTCGTCTTGAACTATCACCGGGAAAACAGCTTAAAATAGATACATTTAGCTAATGACGGGATTTTATCTCAATGAAATAGCCCTGATTCAGGCAATCTCACCGCCATCAAGCAATGAAAAGGACAGGAATTCAGATAAGACTTGGCTATAATAGCCAGCACTCCATTTCTGGTTTGATAAAAGGAAACCGACATGAGCTTGAACGACGTACCTGCAGGTAAAGACCTGCCAGAAGATATCTATGTTGTGATCGAAATCCCTGCCAATGCAGATCCGATCAAATATGAAATCGATAAAGAGACTGGCTCTCTGTTTGTAGACCGCTTCATGTCTACTGCCATGTTTTATCCGTGCAACTACGGTTACATCAACAACACCTTGTCATTAGATGGGGACCCGGTTGATGTGCTGGTGCCAACGCCGTATCCGTTGCAGCCAGGTGCAGTTATTCGTTGCCGCCCAGTTGGCGTGTTGAAGATGACTGACGAAGCTGGCGAAGATGCCAAACTGGTTGCGGTTCCGCACAGCAAACTGACCAAAGAATATGACCACGTTAAAGACGTGCAGGATCTGCCAGAGCTGCTGAAAGCTCAGATCAAACATTTCTTTGAGCATTACAAAGATCTGGAAACTGGCAAGTGGGTGAAAGTTGACGGTTGGGAAGATGCCGCCGCAGCTAAAGCTGAGATCTTGTCTTCTTTCGAGCGCGCGAAGAAGTAACTCTCTGTTTTATATTGAAAAAATAACATAACAAAAAGCACTTCCTGAAGAAGTGCTTTTTGAATGAACAGCAAAAACACCGCCATTGCGCGGTGTTTTTATTTTTCTTTATGTAGATGTCTAAGTTTGTGGCTTTTCATTTTCTTCATTGCGCTTGAGCCAATCACCACTATAAATGCGCGGTAACCCTTCAATCGGTAAACGATAAAGATATATCCAGGCACTGCCGTATGGCGTTTGGATCAACTCACGGCGATAATCCTTGGTATTACTTTTTAGTTCATCTAACTCATTCATAATAGACGAGTTAATCCGATAAACTTCACAATGCACAGTGCCGTCTCCGGGAACAACTGCCGGATAGTGACCTAAATTGTACATATCAAAGCCTTCAAGGTCATGTTCGCCCAACAACTGGGCGTCCGTCATCCAGTGACTATTACCTTGCTTGCGCCGTAAACTACCGTAGACAATAATTCGCATTGTTAGAACTCAAACTGATAAAGCACATCTAATGCCTGATCAATACCAGACACCGCTTCCAGATACAACCTTGGCATCAACCGATAACGTAATGTTAACGTAGCCAGCGAATCAAATATACCGACACCGTATTTGATTTGTAGGTCTTTGGTGACATAGCCACTCACCACCACTTGTGAGCTATCGCCAACTCCTTGAGTATCCAGCGCCAAATTACTGACACCAAATGCCTCGCCGATTTTACCCACCAGCTTACCACTTTGCGCCACGCCCATACCGACCAGCATTGAGGTCATCATGCCGCTGTCAGCCCCGGAATTGCCCAAGCCCTGCCCACGTAACAGATAGGATAATGCTTCTTGCTGCGACATCGCCGGGTCTGAGAATATTTCCAGCCGTGGTGAGTCCGCCATGCCGGTCACCCGCACGCCCGCCGTCACGCCATTGGCGGTCGCATCAGGGTTGCGGATGGCCTCAATATTGAGTAACGGCTGATCCGGTGGCCCGGAGAACAGCAATATTCCTTTGTTAACAATCAAGTCCTGACCATAAGCGCGGAAGCTGCCGGATGGGATATTAATCTGCCCATTCAGCCCTAACCCGCGCTGATCCTGCACCATTTTCAAATTGCCTTGTAAGCGCGCTTTCAGGCCAAATGCATTCAGGCGAACATCATTACCCACCCGAATCACCAGATTACTGTTAATCGGGATGCTGGCTGAACGCGGTGAAATGGGCTTCAAATCATTATTGAGCATCACTTCATCAGGCGAGACGCCGACCGCGCTTTCTGGCACTTCTTGCACGGTAATGCGCGCCCACGGGATATCGACCGAGCCATTAAGGGTAAACAGTTGCGGCGTGGCTTCAAAAACAATGTCCGGCGAAACATCAATCCGCACCATCGGCGGGACAGTCACTCGCAACTTATTGCCTTTCGCCGCAATTCTGGCCCGCCAGGCATTAATATCACGCCAGTCAGCATCGCCGGAGAGATTAAGCTGCCCCTGAGAGGTGCGAATCAGCCCCTCCAGTGTCGAGGTCATCCCGTCGAAATTCATCGCCAGACGCCCTTCGGTGATATCAAATGGCATCCAGCTACCATCGACATCCACATTATCCAGCGCTAACCGCCCAAAGACTAATGGGCTTTTCGCATTGCCGCCCAAACGGAGGTTGGCGTTTAATGTCCCAGCGGCTTTTTCACCGTCACTCAGAATCGGGTTAATCATTGCTAGCGAGAAATTACTGATGGCAATGTTACCGGATAAATTACGCCGCCCTTCCGGGTCAGCCACCTGCACCTGCCCGGAGAATTGACCATTATTCACCAACTTAATCAACCAGTCGGCCCGAACCTGCCCATTCGCTATGCCACCATTCAGATTCAGGGTTTCAAAGGCAATCGGCAGCGGGTTGCCCTGCACCATTTGCTGGACTTTGACGCCATTACCACTGAGTGACACCCGCACATCCGGCAAGCTGCCACCGGCCTTCCAACTCACATCAGCCCGCCCGCTGAACACGCCACTCATGGTGGTATCTGGGCCAAGAAAAGGTTTTATCATCGCTAAATCAAAGCGATTCAGTATCACCGCCGCCTGCCCACTCGGGCCGGCTTCAATCGCGCGCGGCACACAAAGCTCGGCATTCGGGTTAAGCCAACAATGTGGCCCGATGGTGACCCGCTCGAGGGTATTTTGGTAATCCAATGCAATGGCACGGCTTAAGCGCCATTCACCAACCGGCGTATCAAAGCGCGTGTTATTCAGCGTTCCGCGCCAGCGCTCTTGCTGCCGGTCGAAGCTTCCCTCTAACGCCAACTGGCCGGAAACCGGCTCGCCCTGCATGTTGAGGCGTAACTGATGCTGTTTTTCACTGCCACGGGCATCCAATGTCAGGAGGCTGACCAGCAAGTCAGCTTGCTTGAGCTGCTCGACTCTGATGGCCAACTGGCCCTGAATTTGATCTGTCGAGCGAACATCGCCATCAATTTTGACCCGGTTAATGGTCAATTCTTGCCATTGCAGACGATTCGCGGTGAGATCCGCCAATAACTGTGGCGCTTTTAGGTTCCCGCGTAATTTCAGTGTCCCTTTGACGACACCGCCCAACCCCGGCAACGCGCCGTCCAGTTGCGGCGCATCGACATTGGCATCAAGCAGCCAGTTATCATTCAGGTCGCCTTTGACATCCAGCTTATTGCGCCCTAATGCCAGATTGATGCCCGGAATATGCCACTGACCCGCTGCATTGCCGGTCAATGAACCGCGCGCAGTGACGCGATTTTGTTTTACATTGCCGTCCAGTGTTAGCTCCGGCACCTGTAATTGCCAGCTACCGCCGTGGAGACTGCCGCGAGTCACAATCTTGCCATCCAGTTTTGCTGGCCATTCCGGCCACTGTTTGGCGGTATTAATGCCCGATAGGGTTAATACCGAGTTCCAGCTGATTGCTTTACTCCAATCCACCACCCCGGTCAGGTCAGTATTACCTTGCAGCGCCGCCAGACGTAGGCGCGTCAGATTGAATTGCTCGACATTCCCTTTGCCATCCAAAGTGAAAATCGCGGGCGGCAAGTCGGTTCCTTTAACATCCGAGCGAATGGAGAGCGCATAATCTGTCGCCGCCCCATTGAAGCGCATTCTAAGATTATCGAGTTGAAACTGAGGTTCGCCGCTCAGTGGCCAATGCAATTGTTTGCTTTGCAGAGTGAGTGCCATTGGCAAACCCGCCTGTGACAACGCGGTTTCAGCCTCCAGTTGCGCACTGACCGGGCCAGACAAATTAAGCGCGACCTTGAGCTGCTCACGTAGTGCGCCGCCCACAGTCAGCTTCACTTTCTCGCCTTTCAGTGGCTCAATGTTCAACCCACTATTGATGGTGATACTCAGCGGCCACTTATCCGCCAGTGTTGCCTCACCCTGGGCGGACAATGTCCCCTGCGGCGATTTTATATCGAGCGTATTCAGTGTGATGCGGTTTTCTTGGGTACTGGCTTGCAGTAAAACACTGCTGATAAGCACATCGGTATCACCGGTCAGCCGGAGTTGTTGCCCTGAAATTTCTTTAATCTGTAAATCCAGTGGCAGCCGGAAGTCCGGCAAATCGGGCAATAACGGCTTGGCAAACAGTTCTTTTAAGGTTTCCCCCAGCGGGGTTTCAGGTGGTGCGGGAGCTGCGGCCTGTTGCTCAACTGCTTCTTTGACGGCGATGGCGGTTTCAACCGCAGGTTTAGCGGCATCAGGGACGATAGCGGGCACGGTTTTCGGCAATGCTATCAATAACCCACTGATTTTAGTCGGCATCAAGTCTAACGCCCGCTGCTGCCAATGAGCGCCTGTGCGGAATTCATCCAGTGAAATCGCGGTGTCATCAATAGTCACTTTGACATTATTCAGCGACAGCAAACGTAAAGTAATGGGATACGGGGTGCTCAGTTCGCCCATCGGCTCAGTGCTGGCCGGGGTTTCTGCCGCAGGCTCCATGGCTTTGGTATCCACCACCACATCCACATCTTGGGCGGTCAGCGCGTTGACGCACAGTTCACTGCGTTTCAAGCATGAAAGCTGTAAAGACAGATGAAACTGCCCGGCTTTGACACTGACACCCGGCATTTGGTACTGAATACCTTTGAGTGTCATGTCACGCCAGCCCCCGCTGACACTGGCTATATCCAGGCCAGGCACCCAACGCGCGGCACTGTTGATCAAAAAATGCAAACCGCTGGTGGTGCCGAGTAAGCCCGCCAGAGTTCCGACCAACAGCAGGATAATGAGCAGAAACGCAATACTGAGTCTCTTTACCCACCTTAGTTTCTTTACCGGCATCGGTTTTTTTACCGGCATCTGTTCCTCTATTTGCGTCGGTTCTTTTATGTGAGTCATAGTTCAGGCCCCAAACCGATATAAAATTGCACGCCACGTGCTTCGTTGTCACCAATAGGTTTCGCGATATCCAGCTTAATCGGGCCAACCGGGGAAGCCCAACGCACCCCGACCCCGGCACCGGTTTTTAAATCACTCTTGCGAATATCATTTACCGCTTCACCGGTATCGACGAATACCGCGCCCCACCATCGGCCAGTGACGTTATATTGATATTCGAGGGAGCCGGTGGCTAATTTAGAGGCACCGGTTAACTTACCTTCACTGTCGCGCGGAGAAACATCACGAAATTTATAACCGCGAATGCTGCGGTCCCCACCGGCGAAGAAGCGCAGTGACGGCGGCACGCGGTCAAAGTTATTGGTTTCAATCCAGCCCAAATTGCCGCGCGCGACAAAACGGTTTTTCTCACCCAAGGTGCGTATCCACACGTTTTGCGCCTGGAAGATGCCGAAATCAACATCGGACCCCCAAGTGGTATCAGACCAATCAATGGAATAGCGCTGGCTATCACCCCAGACCGGCATTGCCCCACCGCGCTGGCGGGTGCGGTTAATACTCACCCCTGGATACAGCAGCATGGTGGTGTCCGTCACGCTGCCCTGAGTAAAGTGATCCAGACTCCAGCGCAGGTTGATTGCCCGCTGCCAACCGCTGGATAAATCCCAGAAACGGGCGACGTTAAGGGTGGTGGTATCTGATTTGGTGTCATTCAGATCCGTGCGTTTAAACCCGCCCTGCAACAGGTAATATTGTTCAAGCGGGTTTTTTAACAGCGGAATGCGATAGCTGAAATCCAGCGTCTGCTCAGGTGCCGAGAGGCTGGTGCTGGTGGTGAGACTGTGGCCGTAGGAGTTCACCCAAGGTTTACGCCAACTGGCGGTCAAACGCGGGCCGACATCGGTAGCATAGCCGCCCCCCAGTTCCACTGTATTTTCTGTTCGTGGCGTCACCACTGCATCGAGCGGCAGGATTCTGGTTTTTTTCGCATCGCGGAAATCGGGTGAGACGACCACCGAGTTAAACCAGTTAGTCGCAGAAAGACGGCGGTTCAGTTCAGCCAGATCATCGGCGGAGTACAATTGCCCCTCATGAAATGGCACTAAATTTTGCAAAAAATCCTCACGGATTTGCGCGCCCTGGAAGATAACTTTACCGAAGCGATAGCGCTCGCCGCTGTCGAAATCAATATCCCAGAAAGCTTGGCGCAGTTCTGCGGCAACACCTAACTGGCTTTTGATCATATTGGCATCGAAATAACCCCGGCGTAATGCCAGGCCGGTCAATGAACTTTTGAAATTATCAAAATCGCCATGATTAAGCACCGAGCCAATTTTGGGCGTATCGCGGCGCACCAGTGCCTGATAAGCGGGATCTGTTTTCGCCCCGCCTTGCAGCACAATATCCACACCAGCAATTAAGACTGGCTCTCCGGGAACCACTTTGGCGACTAAAACTGAGCGCGCGGGCGCTGGGCGCTCCTGTAAATCAAAAGTGATGGTGGGGTCGTAATAACCCAAAGCCCGTAGCCCCTGGCGAATGGCTTCATCCACCCGCGAGCGAAAGCGCCCATCAGCCGTGATTTCATCAGTGCCAATTGTTGATAAACGCGCCCTGACGTTTCTCTCTAAATCCCCGCTAAGGCCCTCTACCTGCAACCGAACATTGGCCGCATAGGCAATGGGTGTGGCGAGCAATACACACAAAAAACATAGAATAGGGTATCGTGGCACGCGCGCTCCTGGTGAATTGTACTGTCCTATAAAAAAACGATCTTACGGGCATGTGTGAAAAAAAAGTCCAATCAAACACACTATACTCTAAATAATTCGAGTTGCAGGAAGGCGGCAAGCGAGAGAAACCCGATGAGCTTACTGTTTTGTAAGTGATTCGGGTGATTGAACGTAGCCAACGCACATGCAGCTTGAAGTATGACGAGTATATTATCCCGCGTACAAAGACCGATCTAAGCCTATTACCCCTAAAACTCCACCTTAAGCCGCTACATTAACGTGGAATGGGTCTTATTGTGTGCAAACTCGCAATCAGATACAACTATCTATAACCATTCACTGTAAACATCTTGTTAGTTATTTACTGTAAACTTAGGATTAACTGTAAACATCGGAGTCTATTGTGGTGCAAAATTTTGATAAAACTACCGTCATTGATGTGGCGAATGCTTTACCGGGGCGACTGACACCGATGCCAGTAGCAACTCTCCATGTGGTTAATGGGCATTCCATGACGCATGTACCTGAAAATAGGGAAGTTGCTATCTTCGCCATGGGCTGTTTCTGGGGTGTCGAGCGCCTATTTTGGCAGCAACCGGGCGTTTATAGTACCGCCGCGGGCTACAGTGGTGGATATACCCCAAATCCAACCTATCATGAAGTGTGCAGCGGGCGCACCGCCCATGCCGAAGTGGTGCGCGTGGTTTTTGACCCCGCCATGATTAGCTATAAACAACTATTACAGATTTTCTGGGAAAATCACGATCCCGCTCAAGGCATGCGCCAGGGGGGAGATGTCGGAACTCAATATCGTTCAGCCATTTACGTGCTGACACCCGAGCAGGAAGCGCAAGCGCAAGAGAGCAAAGCACTGTTCCAGCAAGCCATGGAAAAAGCCGGTGACCGCCGGATGATTACCAGTGACATCACTGTCGCCCTGCCGTTTTACTATGCTGAAGATGACCATCAGCAGTATTTATACAAAAACCCGCAGGGATATTGCGGCCTGGGCGGCATTGGCGTTTGTATGCCACCTAATTTGTAAGGCTGGCGGCGCTCTCGCCGCTACTGCTATACTACTTCGGGCTGTTTACTCAGCCCGATAGCGGCTTTCTGCCGTCATCTTGAATTCAACATTGAACTCATTGAGTTAACCCAATAAAACAGTATGGCCCTTCCTTACGAGCGCCGGCGCTATCGTCGGTACGACACGGACAGATTATGTTAAACAGTATTTTACTGATTCTATTTTTAATCGCAGTGAGTGCCTTTTTCTCGTTATCCGAGATTTCACTGGCAGCATCGCGAAAAATTAAATTAAAACTTCTGGCGGATGAAGGCGATATCAACGCCTTACGGGTACTTAAATTACAAGAAACTCCGGGGATTTTCTTCACCGTGGTACAGATTGGGCTGAATGCCGTTGCTATCCTCGGCGGTATTGTCGGTGATGCCGCATTCTCCCCTTCTTTCAAAGTGATATTCGAACGCATTATGTCGCCGGAGCTTGCTGATCAAGTCAGCTTCATTTGCTCGTTTGCGCTGGTAACCAGCTTATTTATCTTGTTTGCAGATTTAACCCCGAAGCGCATCGGTATGATTTCACCTGAAGCGGTTGCCGTTCGTATCGTCAACCCGATGCGCTTCTGCATAATGATTTGTCGCCCATTAGTTTGGTTCTTCAATGGGATGGCGAATCTGATCTTCCGCCTATTCAAACTGCCAATGGTTCGCAATGACGACATCACATCAGATGATATCTACGCCGTGGTAGAGGCAGGTGCATTGGCGGGGGTATTACGCAAACAAGAGCACGAACTGATTGAAAACGTCTTTGAGCTGGAATCTCGCACCGTCCCCTCTTCCATGACATCCCGCGAAAGTGTGATTTATTTTGATCTACGGGAAAGTGAAGACAGCATCAAAGAAAAGATTTCGACCCATCCGCATTCAAAATTTTTGGTCTGTGATGGTCATATTGATCAAGTGGTGGGTTATGTTGACTCCAAAGACTTGCTGAACCGGGTGTTGGGCAACCAAAGTTTGGTGCTCAGCAGTGGAGTGCAAATCCGCTCGGCGTTGATCGTGCCGGACACTCTGACCCTCTCTGAAGCCCTGGAAAGCTTTAAAACGGCGGGTGAAGACTTCGCAGTTATTCTTAACGAATACGCTTTGGTCGTGGGGATAATTACCCTGAATGACGTGATGACCACGCTGATGGGCGATTTAGTCGGCCAAGGGCAAGAAGAACAGATTGTGGCCCGTGATGAAAACTCGTGGCTGATTGAGGGCGGCACCCCAATTGAAGATGTCATGCGCGTTCTGCATATTGATGAATTCCCGCAATCCGGCAATTATGAAACCATCGGCGGCTTTATGATGTATATGCTGCGCAAAATTCCCAAGCGCACCGATTTCGTCAAGTATGCCGGTTACAAGTTTGAAGTGGTGGACATTGATAGCTACAAAATCGATCAGTTATTGGTGACCAGATTCAGTGACCAGCCGACCCCAATATTGCCGAAAGCGCCGCATGAAAGCAGTGATGCATAGCCGGCCAGCTAACCGAAATCGTGATTGCTGAAAACATTAGCGGCCCCTAATTAGGGGCCGCGATTAATTCTGTTCGGAGATGTCGCTAGACTTCTGTTTGTAGCCGCATCACTTGCCGGTTAACTTCCGACATCACCTCAAAGTGGCGCTTATCCCTAACTTTCGGGATTAAAATTTTGCCCTTATCAAACTCAAAAGCCCCCATATCCTTGATATACAACCGGCCGCGAAACAGTGTTTTGACATACATCGCGATTTTTGCCGGGTTGTAACGTTGGAAGATCCTCATTGTTTTACTTTCCTCCCTTAGCACTGATACGCACCCTTTGGCACCTTAGCGACCAAGTGAGCAGGTGGCGTAAGATAATTGCAGAGTAATAGACCTAGAGTATGGGGTTAAGTTCCTACAAAACCAGTCATTGATGCTGCATTTACACAATATTACAGTATTATTGAGAGAAAATGAGAGTTTGTAACAGAATAACCATCTAGTTACTGTCAGAAATAATTCTTTTAGACAAACAGGACAGACCTCTGATCTGCACCTATTATTGGGAAACTTGCCTGTTTACAGGAATAAGTACCGACATGACTCATAATAGCCATAAGATCCAAAAGGACATCCCATGATAAAAAATAGCCTGCTTATACTATCGCTGCTTTTCACCCCATTAATGGCCAGCGCTCTCACCATTCAAGTTGACCAGCGAGTGCCGCCGGTAGGTGTCAGTGATAAAGGCGAATTAAATTACGATAAGGCTAGTGATCAGTTTAGCTACAAAAACTGGAATAGCGCACAATTGCCGGGAAAAGTGCGAGTTGTCCAGCATATTGCGGGCCGCACAGCAGCAAAAGAACTGAATGCACCGCTAGTGGAAGCTATCAAGCACGCTAATCTGCCACACCAACATTACCAAACGACGACAATCGTCAATACCGATGACGCTATCTTCGGCACCGCGGTGTTTGTGCGTAATAGCATTGAAACCAATAAGCGGGAATTCCCTTGGTCGCAGTTTGTGGTAGACAGCACCGGGAATGTCAAAAAGGCTTGGGGTTTAGCGGAGAAAGGCTCGGCTATTGTGGTTCTGGATCAGCAAGGAAATGTTAAATTTTTCAAAGACGGCGCGCTGACCCCCGCAGAAGTGCAGCAGGTCATCGACCAACTGCACCAGCTCGTGAAACAATAGAATTAGAATATAGACACCCGAAAGCCGGGGTTCAGGAAAGATTCACGGGGGGTGTAAGACAGTGGTTTACCCTGCCAATCGTGAACCTGCGCCCCAGCCGCCATAGCAACAGCATGCCCGGCCGCCGTATCCCATATATTCGTTGGCCCAAAGCGGGGGTATAACTGTGCTTTTCCTTCGGCGACCAAACAAAACTTGAGTGATGAGCCAACTGCTACCGTCTGATGCTCGCCCAATTGCGCCAAATAATCTTCCAGTTCAGCATCACTGTGGGAGCGGCTGACCACCACCAGCGGCGGGACGGCATCACGCACCTCAATCTGCATGCGCCGACCACACTCTTCTTTCCACGCCTGACCGTTTTCCGCGCTGTACATCACCTCGGTCACCGGGGTGTAAACCACCCCCAACACCGGCACCCCTTGGTCAATCAGGGCGATATTGACAGTAAACTCGCCATTACGGTTTAGGAATTCCTTGGTACCATCCAGTGGATCAACCAGCCAATAGCGCTGCCAGTGCTGCCGCACCGCCCAAGTAGGAGGATCTTCTTCCGATAACAGCGGGATATCGGGGGTCAATGCTGCTAACCCAGCTTTGATAATCTGGTGAGCCGCTAGATCCGCCGCCGTGACCGGCGAATCATCCTTTTTATGGGCCACATCAAGGGGCTTCTCGCCCTGATAGACCGCCATAATCGCCACGCCTGCTTCGCGGGCCAGTTGGCAAATTTGCTCTAACATCATCCACCCCTTGGTATTATGAGTATGTCGAATATTGATAGTGATGCTTAAATCAATAAGGGTTCCTGTCAGGTCTCACTCACTCTATATTCATTTTAGAACGTAAAACTAAAATAAAAATTAATCATTACAAAGCCGAACATCCCTTTGGCAGACTAATAATTTTCCAGCCAAATAGCCACCTTTGTGGGATAAGGCCCAATGAAATCAGGGGAATTAACCTGCTGCAACTGTGAGCATCTCGGCGTTATCCGCAACCATTTTCTGCCAAACTTCACACTTTGCTATGACGACCTATTAAATTTACATATTCTTTTGCGATACAGGTCGAATTGTTTTGTTAATGGAAAAGACACAATGGAGAAAGCCATGTTTAAGCGCCCGCTGACGTTATCCCTCCTTGCCAGCCTGATTGCTGTCGCAACCTCAACCGCGCAAGCCGCTACTGTTGATCTGCGAGTGCTGGAAACCACCGATCTGCACAGCAATATGATGGATTTCGATTACTACAAAGATAAACCTACTGAGAAGTTTGGTCTGGTTCGCACCGCGAGCCTTATTGAAGCCGCTCGCCAACAAGCCACTAACAGTGTGCTGGTGGATAATGGCGATCTCATTCAAGGTAGCCCGCTGGGCGATTATATGGCCGCCAAAGGGCTAAAAGCCGGTGAGATTCACCCTGTTTATAAGGCGATGAATACACTGGACTATGCCGTGGGTAACATCGGCAACCATGAATTTAATTATGGTCTGGATTACCTGAAAAAATCACTGGCGGGGGCCAAATTCCCCTATGTGAATGCCAACGTTATTGATGTCAAAACCGGTAAGCCGCTGTTTCAGCCCTATTTAATTGTCGACACTCCGGTCAAAGATCGCGATGGAAAAAACCATAATCTGCGTATCGGCTATATTGGCTTTGTGCCGCCGCAAGTCATGATATGGGATAAAGCCAATCTCACCGGCAAAGTCACCGTCGATGACATCACCGAAACGGCCAAAAAGTGGGTGCCGGAAATGCGCCAGCAAGGTGCCGATTTAGTGGTCGCCATCCCCCACTCCGGCCTCTCCAGTGACCCCTATAAAACCATGGCGGAAAACTCGGTTTATTACCTCAGCCAGGTTCCGGGAATTGATGCCATTATGTTTGGTCATGCCCATGCTGTGTTCCCAAGCAAAGATTTTGCCGCTATCAAAGGAGCGGATATCGCGCAGGGGACACTCAACGGTATTCCGGCAGTGATGCCCGGCCAGTGGGGTGACCATCTTGGCGTGGTTGATTTTGTGTTGAATAATGACCAAGGTTCCTGGCGGGTGACTCAAGCTAAAGCCGAAGCTCGCCCTATCTTTGATAAAACCACACAAAAATCATTAGCCGCCGAAAATACCAAATTGGTCAAGGTGTTAGCTGCCGATCACCAAGGTACCCGCGATTTTGTCAGCCAGCCGATTGGCACAGCCTCGGATAATATGTACAGCTATTTGTCACTGATCCAAGACGATCCGACCATACAAATTGTCAATAATGCCCAGCGCGCCTATACCGAACACTTTATTCAGGGCGATCCTGATTTAGCTGATTTACCGGTGCTTTCTGCCGCCGCGCCCTTTAAAGCCGGTGGCCGTAAGAATGACCCAGCCAGTTTTGTCGAAGTGGAAAAAGGCGAGCTGACCTTCCGCAATGCCGCTGATTTGTACCTTTACCCGAACACTTTAGTGGTGGTCAAAGCCAGTGGTGCGGACGTCAAGCAGTGGCTGGAGTGCTCTGCCGCGCAATTTAATCAAATTGATGTCAACAGCAGCAAGCCGCAGTCGCTGATTAATTGGGATGGTTTCCGCACTTATAATTTCGATGTTATCGACGGCGTTAATTATGAAATTGATGTCAGCCAACCTGCTCGCTATGACGGCGAGTGTGCGCTGATTAATGACAAAGCTGAGCGCATCAAAAATCTGACTTTCAACGGAAAACCTATTGATCCAAAAGCGACATTCCTGATTGCGACCAACAATTACCGCGCCTATAGCGGTAAGTTTGCCGGTACCGGTGATAGCCATATTGCATTCGCCTCACCGGATGAAAACCGCGCGGTTCTGTCAGCGTATATCAGTGCGGAAACCAAAAAACAGGGGCAAGTGACCCCGCAAGCAGATAACAATTGGCGTCTGGCGACTCTTGAGAGTCAGCATCCGCTGGATATCCGCTTTGAAACCTCGCCAAGTGCCAAAGCCGCTGAATTTATTAAGCAAAAAGCACAATACCCAATGAAAGCAATGGGGACTGACGAGATTGGTTTTGAAGTGTATCAAATTGATTTACATAAGAAATAACCGCTAACAACAGCGCTTTACGGAGCGCTGTTGTTACTCCTACTACCTCTTTAGAGCTATATCGCGATTAATAACATGCATTTATTATGCATCTTATAGATATTTAATTACTCAATGAGGTGTCATCATGGATTACCGCAATCAGTCTCTGGGTGCTTTGGCTATCGCCATTCCACGGGCAACAAAATTATTTCGTCAAAATCAGTTGGATTTCTGCTGTGGTGGCAAGCAAACACTGTTACGAGCAGCCACTAAGCTAAATCTGGATATTGACACGCTAGAGGCGCAGTTGAGCGCCTTACAAACCGAGCCGCAATCATCTGAAGATTGGCAACAACAACCACTGGCGAACATCATTGATTTTATTATCAGCCGCTATCACAACCGCCATCGCGAGCAACTGCCAGAATTGATTCTAATGGCTGAAAAGGTTGAGCGCGTTCATGGCGAAAAACCAGCATGCCCTCGAGGGCTGGCGACCGAACTTATGGCTATTTTAGAAGAGCTTACCCAGCATATGTACAAAGAGGAGCAAATTCTGTTCCCGATGATCAAACGCGGCATGGGGTCACAGGCGGGTGGGCCCATATTGGTGATGGAAGCTGAGCATGATGCGGTAGGGCAACAGTTGGAAGTGGTTAAACAACTGACACAAAATATGACGCCACCGGAAGGTGCCTGTAACACTTGGCGGGCGCTTTATACCGGTATCAATGAATTCATAACTGACCTGATGGAACATATTCATCTGGAAAATAATTTGCTGTTTCCCCGCGCACTGGATGGCGAATAACCTCACTGTAGATTATTGAACTGGTCAATAAACGCAAAAAGGGCGACATAATGTCGCCCTTTCTCATGCCATTCTTTACCGAAATTACAGAATTTCCAGCAGTTCCACTTCAAACATCAATGCGCTGAATGGTGGGATAGTCGCACCAGCACCACGCTCGCCATAAGCCAGGTTATGCGGGATATACAGCTTCCACTTAGACCCAACTGGCATCATGGACAAAGCTTCAATCCAGCCGGGAATAACGCCGCTGACTGGGAACTCTGCTGGTTGGCCGCGCTCAACTGAGCTATCAAATACCGTGCCGTCAACCAGGCGGCCAGTATAGTGCACGCGCACGCGGTCTTGGCGAGATGGAATTGGGCCATCACCCGCCTGTAATACAGAGAATTGTAAGCCGGACTCGGTGGTGGTGACATCATCACGCTTGGCATTTTCTTCCAGGAATGTTTTCCCTTCTTCTACCAAAGCCTGTTGGCGTTCAACGCGAACTTTATCAGCTTTTTCATGCACTTCTTGCAATGCGCGATGTATTACATCAACAGGGACAGTCGGTGTATTCCCTTCCATCGCGTCACGCAAACCTGCCAACAATGCCTCTGGCAATAAACCTTCCAGCCCGGACTCTTGCAATTGCTGCCCGATTTGTAAACCAATTCCGTAGCTCGCTTGCGCTTCAACGCTATCAAAAGAAGGGGTTGTCATGGATTTTCCTTTAGTCGCTAATCATGTCGAAGCCGCCAGCATAACAGCAGCAGGGGAGCGCGGTAAAATCTTGCTTCGTGAATGATGACTTTTATCGTAGAAAAAGAAACAATGGTAGCAGGCTAATGGGGAACATCCCCGTTTATACTCGTCATGCTTCAAGCAAGAAAGGTTATACTTAGAAGCCTATGGGTAAATTGCCCTTTTGTTATTTTATGTTGTTGAAGAGAGGTCACCATGGGCAGAATCGCGCCCAGGAGAAGGAAAAGCACTCGAGTTTATCAGCCATTGCTGCGCACCTGGCTGAGTTTCCGGCAGAGGGTATTGCCGGAGACTAAAAATGCTGATGATCAAAATCTGATGTCAGAAGTCAGTGCGTCTGAACACATTTCTCCTGCTGAGGATATCGCCTCGGCTGAAAATAATGTGTCCCCGGAAACTGTCGCAACAGCTGCACAGGAAAAAGGGATTAAAGGGCTGTTACTGAAAATCTGGCATTTACCGGACAGTTTTGAGTGGATGGAGCCTTTGCCTCTCTTTCACCGCCGTTGGGTCATTATTGCGACCACGGTATTACTGCTGGCACTGCTGTGGCCGGTTTCCCGTGATAATACCAATAACACCTTCCCGGTGAGTACGCCGTCCACTGACGTGCCGCTACAGGCCCAATTACAAGGTAATCTTGATGCTCCGCCACCTCCAACGGTGGCGTCTCCACAGATACCCCCGTTACAAGGGAACTGGCAGAGTTATCAAATTCAATCAGGGAAAACACTGGCGCAGCTGTTTCGCGATAATAATTTGCCCGTGAATGAAGTTTTTGCGATGGCGCAAGTTGAAGGGAATGATAAACCACTCAGTAACCTCAAAGCCGGGCAAGAAGTTAAAATCATGCTGGATGCAGAAGGCGTGGTCGCGGCTCTGGCCATTGAATCCGCCAATAGTCCGGAAGCGCTGTTTACCCGGCAAAACGATGGCAGTTATCGTCGCGAACGTTAATCCCAGCCGCCCCTAATCACTTCTGTTTACCGCCTTATTTTCTTTGATAGTGTTATCCCGCCGCTCCCGAAGTAGGTTGTTTCTGGATGGTTCACACCATCCATAACACCAGAAAATACTCATAAGGGAGCGATTATGAAATATAAATCACCTGTTTTATGGCTACTTTGCGCCCCATTAAGCGCAGTGGCTCAGCACTGTCCAGCGATTAATACAATCCAACAAATAGGGTTATTTTATTCCGCCGAAACCGGCGGTGATGAGAAATGGATAGGCTCCTTGCAAGGATCTATACCGCAGAACAAAACCGCGATTAAAGATTTCAGTGAGGCACTGTTAATTATCGACAGTGAAAACGAGGAGGGTAATAGCGTCCATCAGGGGAAGTTTCAAAAATGTACTTATAACTTGCAGGCCGAGGGTTGGCAGTTAGATATGTATTACGGGAATAAAACCTGGCCGGCATCCATCAGTGGTAAACCTCATTGGCAGTATCAGCAGACGGCTTTTCTTGAAATTTACCACTGTTCGGAAGTGGCGGCTGAGGAATGTCAGTTTGATATTTTGCCATCGGAATCGGCATCCTGACGGCTATTTTCTCTTTACCGGAAAACAAAACACCGCCAGAAAGCAAAACGCCAGCACGAGGCTGGCGTTTTAGCAGGTTAACAGTAGCGTAACTTACGCTTCTGCAACCACAATCACGTTCAGTTTAGCGAATACGTCGCTGTGTACCTGGAAGTGAACTTCATGCTCACCAGTGGTACGCAGAACGCCATTCGGCAAACGAACTTCGCTCTTGGCCACTTCAACGCCAGCCGCAGTTACAGCGTCTGCGATGTCGCGAGTACCGATAGAGCCGAACAGTTTGCCTTCATCGCCAGATTTAGAAGCGATAGTAACGCTAACCAGTTCGTTAATTTTAGCAGCGCGAGCTTCAGCAGCAGCCAGAACGCCAGCCAATTTGGCTTCCAATTCTGCACGGCGTGCTTCAAAGAACTCTACGTTTTTCTTAGTTGCCGGAACAGCTTTACCTTGTGGAACCAGGAAGTTACGAGCGTAGCCCGCTTTAACATTCACTTGGTCACCCAGGCTGCCCAGGTTTGCTACTTTATCAAGCAGAATAACTTGCATTACCTTATCCTCTCAAAGTCGTTAATGGACAGTGGCCGATTACTGATGACGATCAGTGTACGGCAACAAAGACAGGTAGCGTGCGCGCTTGATACAACGGGCGAGCTGACGCTGGTATTTTGCGCGAGTACCGGTAATACGGCTCGGGACAATTTTGCCACTTTCAGTGACATAATTTTTCAGCGTAGCGATATCTTTATAATCAATCTCTACAACGCCTTCCGCGGTAAAACGGCAGAACTTGCGACGACGGAAATAACGTGCCATTTGGCTAGTCTCCAGAATCTATAAATTCAATCTGCTCGGCATGCAGAACCAATTTGTTCAGCCCATTGCGACCTTGATGGCAGCTAATGAAGCCTTCAACGGTTAACTGACTGCCGACCGTTATGCTGTGAGTTAATGCTTGTGACTTTTGTCCGCTGACAATAACAGGCATTCTGCACCATGTTTGTCGGCTGAATCCGGCTTCCTGCTGTGTTGATCGGTGCTCAAGCACAAATTGACAATGCGGAATGCCAGAAGGACTGACTTTTCGAACCGGTGTCTTGCACACAGTGCCAGAGAGTACCAGACGATTAGTGGTCACCACGGCAATTACTCTTCAGAATCCCCAGCTTCAGAATCATCATTGGCTTCTGACGCGAAGTCGTGACGCTCACGGCGTTCGTCTTTCGCTTTAACCATTGGTGATGCTTCAGTTACCGCGTGTTTAACGCGCATAACCATGCTACGGATAACGGCGTCGTTGAAGCGGAAGTTTGTTTCCAGCTCATCGATCGCTTCCTGCGGGGCTTCTACGTTCAGCAGAACGTAGTGAGCTTTGTGCAGTTTATTGATCGGGTAAGCCAGTTGACGGCGGCCCCAGTCTTCCAGACGGTGGATCGTGCCAGCAGCATTAGTGATTGTTGCACTATAGCGCTCGATCATGCCCGGAACCTGTTCGCTTTGGTCAGGATGGACCATAAAAACGATTTCGTAATGACGCATCGATTATTGCTCCTTACGGATTATTCAGCCTCCTGATAGGGTCAACCGCGGCCCATGGAGGCAAGGAACGTGTTTGTGTGCGGCTGAAAAATGACGCGTAACTATACTTGCGGGCGGTTTGAAACTCAAGGACTGGCGGGGATTTATTCTTGTTCTAACCATTACTCTGCTAAAACCGCACTTTTTGTTCATGACAGAACCTATGGATGTTAATCCATTAGTCAGCTAAATATTTCAATAAAATCATTAGTTCTGCATATATCATTCATTTTTTTTGACCAAGTGAATCAATTATCGCGTATTTTTAAATTAACAAAAGCGACTAGAATTATTTACATCCACCGCATTTAAAGCGGTACCGCGCAAAGAAAAGTTATTCAAAGTAAATAAACATACCCTAAATAATTCGAGTTGCAGGAAGGCGGCAACTGAGCAAATCCCCAGGAGCTGACATAAGTCAGTGACTGGGATGCGTGAGCGCAGCCAACGCGTCTGCGGCTTGAAGTATGACGGGTATAAGATTTTGGAGTCACCTATGAAACATACACTCACCATCGCAGCCGTACTCGGCTTGGTATTATCAACCAGCGCTTTCGCTGCCACAGAAATAACCGCCCAACAAGCTATGCAGCAACAGCGCGTCAGTATCGGCGCACTGTCACTGGGCCACAATGTGGTTTCTCCTGATGATGCCACGGCGCAAATCAGTCAATTAGCCGATGAACGCGGAGCCAGTTCTTATCAGATAATTGCTATGCATGAACCCGGCGATAACAGTTCCATACACGTTAATGCCGTTCTCTATCGCTAAGATTCAAGCGATAGATAAATACAACACCAGAGAAATGCCTGGAAACACCGAGAAAGAAAAAGATTGCCCACAGACTCATTCCCCCCGCTTGTCGGGGGGTTTTTATAGATATTGACTGAAGCTTTTTATAGATTTTGACTAAAGAAAAGCGTCCCCGCAGCCAGGGCGGTTGGGGTTATTTTATGCCCAATCCCCGCTTCTGTGAGATAGGTTAGGTGCTTATCGCGCCCACTGATTTGCAGAGCTTGAACCAACCGCGCACTCTCTGCCGCCGGCACCACGTCATCCGCTTCACCGTGCCAAACCAATAATGGCCGATCAGCAATTTTTTCTAACTGATGGGTAAGCTCATAATCTGTCAGAGGTGCCAGACGGCGCTCAAACTCTGCCGCGCTGACCTCGCGCCCGCCCTCCAAGGGAGGGTACAGAGTGTGCGCCAGCGATGTAAAATAACCCGACCCCATAAAATCGGCGGCGACACTGACCCACGGATAGCGGGCAAACGCGCCCAACGCCGTCATCCCGCCCATTGATGCCCCCGCAATACCAATCCGCTCTCCCTCAATCAATCCCGCCTGTTGATAATGTTGTTTAATTGCGGGCAGCTCATCAATATTCGCTTTCAGGATCTCCCAAAAATGAGAGAGTCGCCGAGTTTCATTACCCTCAAAACGCGCGCCATGCATGTCCGCATCCGGCACGATAGTGCGAAAACCCGCTTGGGCGAAAGCATAAGCAAAATAGGAATAAACCTCTTTTGACGAGGTGTAGCCGTGATAAAAGAAAATGGTCGGTAGCGGCTGCTGGCGCTTACCCGCAGGGGCCGCATGGATGACCTCAATCCCATTAATGTTTTCCTGCGACATCTCAATCATGGCGAGAATCCTTTATTTATCAAGCACAGCATCAATACGAAAAACCGATTTATAGACTTAAAAACTTAATGCAGTTTGAAGTATGGCGGGTATAAAGTCTTAAACTAATTTCTTCCAAGATATTCCCTCATCTTTGAGCTTGAGCGTTACACTTGAGAAATAATGGGCGAGGCGGTGACTGCCCTGCTGACAAAGAGGCAAAAATGAAGATAAAACGCACAATGGTGTTCTTACTGATCACTCTGGGGCTTTCGGCTTGCAGTGCTTTTCACGTCACCCCTGCCCCGCCGCCAGTGGCTCAGCCCTATGCTCAGGAAATTACCCGCGCACAGAGCCTTAATTTACAAAAAGTGGGCACCGTTTCTGCTCAAGTATTTGGCAGCCCGATGGATATTGAAGCTGAAATTAAACGTAGGGCGACAGCCCGCGGCGCACCCTATTATTTAATTATCATGATGTCCGACAGTGTTTATCCGGGTATTTGGTATGCCAATGCCCTGTTGTATAAGTAAATTATTTGTATAAGTAAATTGTTGCTTTGTCATCCCGCAATCCCGGTGGCGCGGCTCAACAACCGCGCACAAACCGCTTCCGGCAAGATATATTGATCCCGGTGGTCGAGTGTCATGCGGCACCAGGCATCGGCTAACGGCGGTGAAGCAAACCGCAGTAATTGCGATGCGCAGCACAAATCAAACAGTTGCTGGGTTATCGCCCGCCCTTGTTCTTCCTTAGGATTTTTTAGCCGCTGCTGTAATTGCCGCCATGCCCGATCAAATAACCGATTTTGCCCTCGCACTGGATAAAACTCTTGCTGAAGCATGTCTATCGCAGAGGGGAGCTTGCGGAAAGTGCGCAGCACATCAAGACACATAATATTGCCGGAGCCTTCCCAAATACTGTTGACCGGCATTTCCCGATAAATCCGCGGCAACTCACTTTGCTCGCAATAGCCAATCCCACCGAGCACCTCCATCGCCTCCGCAACAAACCCGCTACCCAGCCCACAGACGCGGTATTTTGCCGCCGGTGTCAGCAATCGGCTGAATATCTGCTCATGAATTTCGCCGGTTTTTTCCCATGCGCTGGCTAAGCGCATCAATAGCGCGGTGTGGCCCTCTAAACGCAATGCCATGCGGCTTAAGACTTGTCGCATCAAAGGTTGCTCAACCAATGCCTTACCAAAAGCTTGCCGCTGCCAGGCATGGTATAACGCGACGGAAAAAGCGCGCCTCATCAGACCATGGCTACCGAGCGCGCAATCAAAACGAGTATATCCGCCCATTTTTAGAATTTGGCGAATGCCGTCGCCCTCCTCCCCCAATAACCAGGCGGTGGCGTGATCAAATTCGACCTCGCTGCTGGCATTAGAGCGGTTGCCGAGTTTCTCTTTCAAGCGCTCTAAGCGGATGGCGTTGTAAGTGCCGTCCGGCAATATTTTCGGCAGGAAGAAGCAAGATAAACCGCCCTCAGCTTGTGCCAGCACCAGATGCGCGTCACTTTGTGGCACCGAGAAAAACCATTTGTGCCCGACCAGCCGATAAGCTTCTCCATGGCCACGCACTGCCAGCGGCTCGGCTCTGGTAGAGTTACTTAATACATCAGAGCCGCCCTGTTTTTCCGTCATGCCCATGCCAATCAATAAACCCCGCTTTTGGCTACCGACGGTTTGATGTGAGTCATAGCGGTCTGAAAGCAATGGCGGTAGCCAATTTTGGAATAGTGGCGGAAGTGTTTGTTGCAGCAGCGGGATCGCGCCAAATGTCATGGTTATCGGGCATAACGTCCCTGCCTCCACCTGAGCATGCAGGATAAAGCGCGCCGCACGGGCGACAAAAGAACCTCTGCGGGCATCTTCTTGCCACGGCAAATTATGCACCCGGTGGCTGACCAACTCTTGCATTAACACATACCAGGCCGGATGAAATCGCACCTGACCCAAGCGCTGCCCAGCGGCATCGTAGCGCAATAATTCTGGCGGATTGGCATTGGCCAGCCGCCCTAGTTCAAGTGATTCCTGCGAACCCAGTTGCAGTCCAATCCGAGAGAGATCTTCTCCATCCCAGTCCGCATGTTCCCGCAGCACCGCTTCCCGCAGGGCCATATCAGACAGAAATAAATTACTGTTCGACAATGGCTCTGGCTGATTGAAAACCAAGTGAGTCTGCCACTCCATACCTTCCTCCATTCCCATATTCATTATGAAACTGTCATTCATAAATCAGGGTTAAGTATGGTGCAGACGAAGCTTTTTGCTGGCGGGCTTATCACAAACAGAGATTAATCTACTCTATATGACTGATAATGGTGAAAAATTCCCCTATCTGAAAAACAAAAAGCCAACATCCGAAAATGTTGGCCTTTTTGACATGCAGGGATGAAATGAATATTAAGCTTTCAGTGCTCGCTGACGTACCGCTTCAAACAAACACACCCCTGTAGCAACCGATACGTTGAGTGAAGAAACACTCCCCGCCATCGGGATGCTGATCAGCTCGTCGCAGTGTTCGCGGGTCAAGCGGCGCATACCCTCACCTTCGGCCCCCATCACCAGCGCCATCGGGCCGGTCATTTTGCTCTGATATAAAGTGTGGTCAGCTTCACCGGCGGTGCCGACAATCCAGACATTGTGCTCTTGTAAAACCCGCAGTGTGCGCGCCAAATTCGTCACTTTAATCAATGGCACGTTTTCAGCAGCACCACTGGCGACTTTCTTGGCAATGGCATTAAGCTGCGCCGAGCGATCCCGCGGCACGATAACCGCGTGTACTCCCGCAGCATCCGCACTGCGCAAACACGCGCCCAGATTATGGGGGTCAGTGACGCCATCCAGCACCAACAGGAAAGGCGTTTCTACACTTTCCAGTAATGCTGGCAAATCATTTTCCTGATATTGACGCCCTTCACGGACTCGCGCCACGATACCTTGATGGACACCGCCCTCAACTTGTGAATCCAACCACTGGCGGCTGGCAACCTGAATGACCAAACCGGCAGCTTCCAGTTCAGCAATCAAGGGCTGTAAGCGACGATCGTCACGACCTTTCAGAATAAAGACTTCCAAAAACCGTTGTGGATCATTGTCTAACAAGGCTTTGACGGAGTGAATGCCGTAAATAATTTCGCTCATGATGCTCTTTTATAAATGATTAAATATAAATGAATGCGGGCGACCAGGGCCGCCCGACAATCAACAGGCCATTATTGGTCGCTGCTGGTTTTTTTCTTTGCACGCTTGGCCTTGGTGGCTGCGGCAATTTTCTTAGTCTTGGCGGATGCTCTTTTCGCTTTCGCTTTAGCCTTTTTCTCAGCCAGCGCTTTTTCATCTAACTTAGCGGCTGCATCTACCGGACGGAAAGCACTATCCGGCTCAAAGTTTGCCGGTTTTTTAGCACGACGAGGGCGTTTCTGCCCACTTCCTGCTGGCGCGCCATCACGGCGCGGTGCTCCAGATGAAGCACCGCGTCCACCACGACCCGTGGAGGTATCGCGCAGCGAGCGCTGTCCATCGGCTTTTTTGGCTTTATCACGCGCCGTTTTGCCTTCACCACGCGGTTTACGGGTGCTGGAGACCAGTGCAAAATCAATTTTGCGCTCATCCATATGGACAGCTTCAACCCGGATCTCCACGGTATCGCCCAGCCGGTAGGTCACACCGGAGGACTCGCCGATCAAGCGCTGGCCGATGTTGTCGTAGCGGTAGTAATCATTATCCAGGCTGGAAACATGCACCAGACCATCAATAAACAAGTCATCAAGGCGCACGAAGAAACCAAAGCCGGTGACGCTGGCAATAATCCCGGTAAAGACTTTACCGACCTGATCCTGCATAAAGTCACACTTCAGCCAGTCAGCTACGTTACGGGTAGCTTCATCAGCACGGCGTTCGGTCATTGAGCAATGTTCGCCCAATTGCAGCATCTCGTCGTATTCACTGTGCCAGCCACCGGTGGGTGTCCAGCGCTCTTTCACATTGCCATGCTCTTTGGCAAGCTGATACTTGATAGCCCGATGCATGGCTAAATCGGGATAACGGCGAATTGGCGAGGTAAAATGCCCATAAGACGCTAATGCCAAGCCAAAGTGACCCCGGTTTTCCGGATCGTAAATCGCCTGTTTCATCGAGCGTAGCAACATGGTTTGCAGCATTTCATGATCCGGGCGATCTGCAACTTCATCCATCAGCACCGCATAATCTTTCGGCTCTGGTTTCAAACCGCCGCCGAGGGTCAGGCCCAGCTCACCCAGCACACTGCGCAGGGCGGAGATATGGTCATCACTTGGGCGGTCATGCACACGGAACAGCGCCGGTTCGTTGTGTTTTTCCACAAAACGCGCCGCAGCAATGTTCGCCAAAATCATGCACTCTTCAATCAACTTATGCGCGTCATTACGCACGGTCGATTCAATACGCTCAATGCGCCGTTCGGCATTGAAGATAAACTTGGCTTCTTCAGTTTCAAAGGCAATACCGCCGCGCTCGGCACGGGCCTGATCCAGCGCCTTGTACATGGTGTGCAGCTCTAATAAATGCGGTACCAGCGGCTTATATTGCTCACGCAGCGACTCTTCACCATCAATAATCCGCCACACTTTGGTGTAGGTCAGACGTGCGTGGGAGCTCATCACTGCTTCATAAAACTTATACGACGATAACTTACCCTGTGCGGAGATGGTCATCTCACACACCATACACAGGCGGTCTACCTGCGGATTCAGGGAGCAAAGGCCGTTGGACAGCACTTCCGGCAGCATCGGAACAACTTGCGACGGGAAGTAAACCGAGTTACCACGGCTGCGAGCTTCATCATCCAGCGCAGTGCGCGGGCGCACATAATAGCTGACATCAGCAATCGCCACCCACAAGCGCCAGCCACCACCGCGTTTTTTCTCACAATACACCGCATCATCGAAGTCGCGGGCATCTTCACCATCAATAGTGACCAAAGGTAAGTTGCGTAAATCCACCCGCCCTTTTTTCGCTTCTTCCGGTACTTGCTCTTTCAGATCAGCCACTTGCTTTTCAACTTGTGGCGGCCAGGTATGCGGGATCTCATGGGTGCGCAGCGCGATATCTACCGCCATGCTGGTGCCCATGTTCTCGCCGAGCACTTCGACAATCTTACCCACCGCTTTAGAACGGCGAGTCGGGCGCTGGGTTAACTCAACCACCACCATATAGCCCATCCGCGCACCGCAGATAGCATCAGGTGGGATCAGAATGTCAAAACTCAAGCGGCCGTCATCTGGCACCACAAAACCGGTACCGGCATCAGTAAAGTAACGGCCGACAATCTGGCTGGTTTTCGGGACTAATACGCGCACGATACGTGCTTCACGGCGGCCTTTGCGGTCAGCGCCAACTGGCTGGGCCAAGACCACATCACCATGAATCGCGGTTTTCATCTGTTCTGCGGAGAGATACAGATCGTCTTTACTGCCTTCAACCCGTAAAAAGCCGAAACCATCACGGTGGCCAATAACAGTCCCGCGCAATAAGTCCAGACGCTCTGGCAAGGCATAGCACTGACGGCGGGTGAAGATCAATTGCCCATCACGCTCCATGGCGCGCAGGCGGCGGCGCAGCGCCTCTAGCTGTTCTTCACCCGATAAATTAAGTTCATTGGCCAGCTCTTCACGGCTGGCAGGTGTTTCGCGCTTCGCGAGATGAGCCAAAATGAATTCCCGGCTAGGGATCGGTGACTCATATTTCTCTGCTTCTCGTTCCAAGAATGGATCTTGTGACATTGCGGTTCCTCCGTTGTCAGCAGCTATACTCGTTCTATTATAAATAACTACTCAACAAGTAATAGCTTGTAGAGCGGGGAGTTATCTTTGACCATGTCAGCCAAAGTATAGTTATCCAGCTCATTAAGGAAACTCTGTACCGCCTGATTAAGCACTTGTTTCAGACGGCAAGCGGGTGTTATGTGGCAAAAATCACTACTGCAATTCACCAAAGAAAGTGGTTCTAACTGGCGCACAACGTCGCCAATTCTAATCTGGTCAGCCGGTTTACCTAACCGTATGCCGCCGTTTTTCCCCCGCACTGCAGTGACTAGCCCGACACGGCTCAACTGATTGATTATTTTAACCATATGATTGCGAGACACGCCATAGACCTCAGTTACCTGAGAAATGCTGGTCATTTGGCCTTCAGGTAGCGAGGCCATATAAGTCAGCGCCCGCAAACCATAATCGGTAAAACTTGTTAACTGCACGTATACCCCTGAGTATCAGTTTACTCGGCTTAAACCCATCTAAGATGACACGTTTTGGATAGATTATAAGTGCGATTCTAAGTGCTATTTAGAAACTTATAGTTTGAATGATAAACCAGCCATAAAGCTTGCGGCTAATCTTTTAGGTGGAGGGCGAGTCTTTTGATGTAAAACGGCTTATCCGAGGTCACTTCTGCACACAGTTATACCCAAAGATCTTAGTTTTGCAACTCACAACACGGCAACATCAAGTAAGAAAGGTATAAACAATAAACCGGACGTAAGCCCGGTTTATTAGAATCTGAATTCTGATTATTTAGCTATCAGCTAATTAATCATGCATCAAATGGGTCGCGCAGGATCATGGTTTCTTCACGATCTGGGCCGGTAGAAATAATATCAACCGGAACACCTGTCAGCTCTTCTACACGTTTGATGTAGTTCAGGGCTGCCTGTGGCAACTTGCTGTGTTCTTTCACGCCAAAAGTAACGTCTGACCAGCCCGGCATGGTTTCGTAGATTGGCTCAATACCTTCCCAACCTTCAGCAGCCAGCGGAGTGGTAGTCACTTCGCGACCATCTGGCATGCGGTAGCCAACACAAAGCTTAACTTCTTTCAGGCCATCCAGCACGTCCAGTTTAGTCATGCAGAAGCCAGACAAGGAGTTGATCTGCACCGCACGGCGCACAGCAACGATATCCAACCAGCCGGTACGACGGCTACGGCCTGTGGTCGCGCCATATTCGTTGCCTTGCTTGCGCAGGAATTCGCCGGTCTCGTCATTCAGTTCAGTCGGGAATGGACCTGCACCGACACGAGTGGAATAAGCTTTAACGATACCCAGTACATAATCAACATAACGTGGACCCAGGCCAGAACCTGTCGCTACGCCACCTGCGGTGGTGTTAGATGAAGTCACATACGGATAAGTACCGTGGTCGATGTCCAGCAAGGTGCCTTGTGCGCCTTCAAACATCATGAAATCGCCACGTTTGCGGGCGCTGTCCAGCAATTCAGAAACATCAACGACCATTGCGGTCAGAATATCGGCGATAGCCAATACGTCATCCAGCACTTTCTGGTAGTCAACCGCTTCTTCTTTGTAGTAATGCACCAACTGGAAGTTGTGGTAATCCACCATTTCTTTCAGTTTGATCGCGAAAGTTTCTTTGTTGAATAAATCGCCTACACGCAGACCGCGGCGAGCTACTTTATCTTCATAGGCAGGCCCGATACCACGGCCGGTAGTACCGATAGCTTTTGCACCACGTGCTTTTTCACGCGCATTATCCAGAGCCACATGATAAGGCAGGATTAATGGACATGCTTCGGAGAGTAACAGTCGCTCACGTACAGGCACACCGCGCGCTTCAAGTTCTGTCATCTCTTTCATTAAAGCGTCAGGTGCCAGTACAACACCGTTGCCGATGATGCTGATTACGTTTTCACGCAGAATACCTGAGGGAATTAAATGAAGAACGGTTTTCTCACCGTTAATAACCAAAGTATGGCCAGCGTTGTGACCACCTTGATAGCGCACAACATATTTAGCCCGTTCAGTCAGCAGGTCAACGACCTTGCCCTTACCTTCGTCACCCCATTGGGTGCCCAGTACGACGACGTTCTTACCCATCTCAAAAATCACCAGGTTGCTTAAAAAAGGATTCTAACATCTCATTCGGCTGCTTTCAGTACTTTTTAACACATAACTGAACAATTTTTGTGCTTACATTTAGCCACCCATGCGGCTACGCAACATGTAGTAGATCACGATGCCGGCAACCACTAATCCTCCGCCAAAACGACGTAAAGTGGCATCAGGTAATTCGGTCATTGCCTGAATCATTTTGCGCCAGGCTTTGGGGTAAAGCATCGGGCCAAGCCCTTCCAGCACCAAAACCAAACCCAATGCTAACAAGATGGTTGAATTCATTTTCTGTCTCAATCAAATGGAAAAGGCGGCCTAAAATAGAAAAGGCCCGCGTTAACGGGCCTTACTGTTACTGCCAAAAACGGGCTGTCACGGCAGTCGTTATGGACGTTTGCTAGAGTTATCCGGCGATTTCATGTAGCGGAAGAAATCACTTTCAGGGCTAAGCACCATCACATCGTTGCCGCTGCTGAAGCTATTTTCATACGCGCGCAAGCTACGAATGAAAGCATAGAAGTCTGGATCTTTACTGAATGCGTCAGCAAATAGACGAGCCGCTTCTGCATCACCGCCACCACGCGTAATACGCGCCTGACGCTCTGCTTCTGCCAGAGTACGCGTCACTTCATAGTCAGCTGTTGCACGCAACTTCTCGGCTTCTTCCTGACCTTGCGAACGGTGACGACGGGCTACCGCTTCACGTTCAGCACGCATACGCTGGAAGATAGCGTCAGAGACTTCTGCCGGTAAGTTGATTTGCTTGATACGCACGTCAACCACTTCAATCCCCAGAGCCGCCATGCTGTTCGGGTTAACCGCTGGCTGTTTGCCACGGGTTTCCTGTTCAACACGCGCTGCCGCAGAGGCAATAGCATCATCCGCTTCAGTGGTAATGGCTTCATCGCCCACACTACCGGTATTCAGCGCATCACGCACATCTGAAGTCAGACGGCCGCGTGAATCTGTTACGATGTCGCGCACATTCAGGCGACCAATTTCAGAACGCAAACGGTCACTGAATTTACGTTTCAACAGCACTTCAGCCTGAGATACATCTCCACCACCGGTGGCCAGATAATAACGGCTGAAATCGCTGATACGCCATTTCAGGTATGAGTCAACAATCAGGTCTTTTTTCTCGTTGGTCACGAAACGGTCGGCCTGGTTGTCCATGGTTTGAATACGGGCATCCAACGTCTTCACTGTTTCGATAAAGGGTATTTTGAAGTGCAGGCCCGGCGCGTACACCAGCGGCTTGTTATCACTATCACGTAATACCTTGCCAAAGCGCAGTACAATACCGCGTTGACCTTCTTGTACCACAAACAGCGAAGCGTAGAGTGCGACTAACACCACAACGACGATAAGTAAAATAGACTTACGCATTGGTTATTCTCTCCCTACGCGAGTGGAAGTATCACGCTGAGCATTCGCCCGGCGCTGATCCATGATAGAGCCACTGGTTGAACTGGTATTCGAGTTACTTGCACCAGATTGTTGGCTGCTATTAGCAGAGGAAGGCGGATTCAAACGAATCAGACTGGTGTCTTTGTTGCCATCCGTTTTCTCTGTAGCACCTTGTCCACGCAGCAGTTGATCCAACGGCAGCACCATCAGACTATTACCTTTGTCATTCGCCAGTACTTTGCGAGTATGACCGAGGACTTTCTCCATGGTTTCGATATACAGACGCTCACGGGTAATTTCCGGTGCAGCCTTATACTCAGGCAACAACTTAGCAAAACCAGCAACTTCACCTTGCGCTTCCAATACTTTACGTGCGGCATATGCACGAGCATCTTCTAACAGACGCTGCGCCTGACCATTAGCACGAGGCTGAACTTCGTTGGTGTAAGCTTCTGCTTCACGAATATATTGTTGTTCGTTTTCACGGGCAGCAATCGCATCATCAAACGCCGCTTTAACTTCTTCCGGCGGACGCGCTGCCTGGAAGTTAACGTCCAGCAGAGTGATACCCATTTTGTATGGACGAATAGTTTCTTCCAGTACACGCTGAGTATCGCTACGCACGATGGTACGGCCTTCGGTGAGGATTTTGTCCATGGTGTATTTACCAATAACACCACGCACTGCGCTGTCAGTGGCCTGACGCAAGCTGTCATCCGGGTTTGTCACGCTAAACAGATAAGCGGCCGGGTCAGTTACGCGGTACTGAACGTTCATTTCGATGCGAACGACGTTTTCATCAGAGGTCAACATGACACCTGAAGCCGCCAATTCACGTACAGATTCGACGTTAACCGGAGTCACTTCATCAATAAAGGTCGGTTTCCAGTTCAAACCAGGCTGTACAATGTGGCTTAATTTACCCAAGCGAGTCACAACACCACGCTCGGCTTCTTTAATTGTATAGAAACCACTTGCCGCCCAGATAACCACAACCGCAACCACAGCGATACCCACAATACGCCCACTGAAAGCAGGGCCTTGTGTCGCGCCATTATTGCCATTGCCGTTGCCGCCACCTTTGCCTGTGAGGCTACTTAGCTTTTTGCTCAGTTTCCGGAAGATATCATCCAGATCGGGCGGCCCTTGGTCACGGCCACCTTTATTATTATTGTTATTGTTATTTCCGCCAGAGTTGCCGCCATTATTATTGCTGCTCCCCCACGGATCGCGGTCCTGTCCGTTATTACCGGGCTGATTCCACGCCATGTTTTAGCTCCATTCTTCTATGATTGGTTTTCTTCAGGCCAAGAGCACACGCCAAAGAAGCTGGCTCTTAATCTCGCAAAATCAATCAGATAATCAATTAATAAGCCGTACTGGCTCATTAGTAATATAACTGACCAAATCTTGCTCTTGCTTACAGAGACGACGCCAATCAACGATAGGCATTCTTACCACCATACCGACGTTCCCGTCCTCGTCTATCCACTCTTTTTCAATTGCCTGAAGCTGGTAAAAACGGCTGCGTAAACGGCCTGCCTGAGGCGGCAAACGCAATTCAAAGTGTGCGATCTCACCTGAAAGACGCTCCGTTAACGCTTGAAAGAGCAACGGGATACCTGCGCCAGTTTGGGCCGAAAGCCAAACTCTGACTGGCAGATTGTCTTCGTTGCGATCAATTCGCGGGACGAAATCATCCAACAAATCAATTTTATTCATTACTAATAATGTAGGGATTTCATCCGCCTCGATTTCTGCCAATACAGAATCGACTGCGGCCATATTCTCGGCCACCCGAGGATCAGCTGCGTCAATAATGTGTAGCAGTAATGAGGCTTGCCGCGTTTCTTGTAATGTCGCTTTAAAAGCAGCAACCAGATCGTGCGGCAAATGCCGGATAAAGCCTACCGTATCCGCCAACACTGTATCGCCCACATCAGCCACAGTAATACGGCGTAAAGTTGGATCCAGCGTAGCAAATAGTTGGTCAGCCGCGTAAACATCAGCTGCCGTAATTTTGTTAAACAGGCTAGATTTACCGGCGTTGGTATATCCCACCAAAGAGACTGTCGGAATATCAGCACGGGTGCGTGCGCGCCGCCCCTGCTCACGCTGCTTTGCAACTCGCTCCAAACGGCTCAAAATCAAGCTGATGCGGTCACGTAGCAAACGGCGGTCGGTCTCCAACTGGGTTTCACCAGGCCCTCTTAGGCCGATGCCCCCCTTTTGACGCTCAAGATGCGTCCAACCACGTACCAAGCGGGTCGCAATATGACGCAATTGCGCTAATTCGACCTGCAATTTACCTTCATGGGTACGGGCCCGTTGGGCAAAAATATCTAAAATCAGCCCAGTACGATCAATAACCCGACACTCACACAAACGCTCAAGATTTCGCTCCTGCGCTGCGGAAAGGGCATGATCAAACAAGACAACAGACGCACCACTGGCTTTCACTGCGTCAGCAATTTCTACTGCCTTTCCCTCGCCCACAAAAAACTTAGGATGCGGAGCTTTGCGACTACCCGTCACAATTTGCAAAGCTTCTACGCCCGCAGAAGATACCAGCGCTTCGAACTCACGCAGATCCTCTGAGTTTTTGTCTTGCGAGAAATAGATATGAACCAGTACGGCCTGCTCACCGCCTTCATAACGGTCAAACAAACGTGCAACCTCTCAAACGGATCAAAACCGCTAGTGCGGAGAACATAAACCCGAATCCGTTGCTTATGTTCCCCGTCATGGTTGACCAGCAATGCGCTTTATTCAGCGTCATCGCTATCCTGCTGCGGCTGTTGCGGCGCAGATGGATTACTACCATGATAATTATTAGTGCTACCACTCGGGTTATTGCTGTGATGCGAAACCGGGCGAGAAGGCACAACAGTAGAGATGGCGTGTTTATAAACCATCTGGCTGACTGTATTTTTTAACAGAATGACAAACTGATCAAAAGACTCAACTTGGCCCTGCAGTTTAATGCCATTCACTAAATAAATAGAAACCGGAACCCGTTCACGACGCAATGCGTTCAGGAACGGATCTTGCAAAGATTGCCCCTTAGCCATTCTGTATTTTCCTTATTTGCTTGTTGTTATTAACTAAGAACCTATTGGCTCGAAAATAAACTACGTAAAAAAATCCGCGCGTTGAGTACTAATCAATTGTACACAATCATTCAACCTATGCACTAACAACCTGTATTACAGAGTCTAAAGCCTCTCCCGGCTTATCGCTGTCAAGCCACTGGACTGAACCCCAGCCCCGCAACCAGGTCATTTGGCGCTTTGCCAGTTGACGTGTCGCACAGATTCCGCGGTAAACCATATCGTCGTAATCAATCTCACCGGACAGATAAGACCACATCTGCCGGTATCCTACACAACGAATGGCTGGCATATCCGTATGCAAATCACCGCGGTCAAAAAGCGCCCTAGCCTCGGTTTCAAACCCTGCATCCAGCATCTGACGAAAACGTAATTCAATCCGCTGGTGCAACAGTTCCCGGCTAACAGGCGCAATCGCAAATTGGTGAACCCGATAAGGTAAGGTTTCACCCGAAATTTTAGTCAGTTCTGTTAGAGTTTTACCTGAAATAAAAAAAACTTCCAGTGCTCTGGAGAGCCGTTGGGGATCATTAGGATGAATTCGCGCCGCAGCGACGGGATCGATTTCAGCCAATTGTTGATGTAATACTTCCCAGCCCAGTTCCGCTGCCTGCTGTTCAATACGCTGGCGCACTTGCGGGTCTGCACTCGGCAATGGCGATAATCCATCCAACAGCGCTTTAAAGTACAACATAGTGCCGCCCACCAGCAGCGGAATACGCCCAGCGGCGGTAATCTCGGCCATTTCTTTTAATGCATCTTTACGGAAATCAGCGGCGGAGTATGCTTGCGCGGGATCGCGGATATCAATCAGCCGATGTGGTGCTAATGCCAACTCTTCTGCGCTGGGTTTCGCGGTGCCGATATCCATACCGCGATAAATCAGAGCAGAATCGACACTGATTAGCTCCACAGGTAGCCGCTGTCTCAGCGCAATGGAGAGCGCCGTTTTACCCGAGGCAGTTGGCCCCATAATAAAGATTGCCGGTGGCCGGTCTAGATTTTCAATATCATTCATGTTTCAGGGTTGCCAGTGCAGCCTTTATATCAATAGGTTGTAATAGCCCAGCTGGCGGTGATTTTACCAGCTGTGGACAAAGACGTTCAACATCTGCCAATAACTGTATCGCTTGAGACACATTCCATACCTCATGTTCACTGCCAAGATGGCGAGAAATCCATGTGGCGAGAGCATCTGGCGATATCTCTTCATGCTGCGACAGATAGCCTAACAGTTCCGGTATCAGTTTTTGTAAATTTTGTTGGCGTAATGGTAAAGATACTGCGCGTAAAGTCGCCTTTTCGTGTTCCACGGCCAATTCTATTCCCATGGTCACTAACAATTTCTGATGGCGCTGGCACGCGGCCGCTTCATTTTTATCCAATGTCAGTTTTAAGGGGATTAATAGCGGCTGAGGGCGCAACCCTTCTGCGGGCGGATTCAACTGAGCTTGCTTTAACCAACGCTCAGCAACGGTTAATTCCAGTAATGCCACGCCCTGTTTATATTCAATAAGAGCATAGCAAGGCGGAAACACGGTGAGTACCCGGCCAAAACTGTAATTATCGCCGTGCAGTGGCTCGTCATTAAGTCTCTGACGCGGTACTGGCGCAGGCGCGGCCGGAGGTTGGCTCACTACAGCCGGTTTATTCACTACGGCTGGCTGTACCAGTTGGCGATATAATTCACCTTGTTGCTTTTGATAGGGTTGGCCGGCGTTATAAGTCGGGGCGGGTTCACGAGCTACTGGCCGCGCAGTCGTGGCGGCCCGCTCCGGAGAAGAAACTCGTGTTACTGGCGCAGTTTTCGCCGGCTCCGGTTGAGCATATTTATTCCCCCCTGCCGCCACGCGATTTTCTGGTTGCCAGCGCGGGGCGTCGATTTCTTCACCCTCTTCATTGATGTTCAGAACCGGGGTTGCGGCTTGCTGTAAAACCGTGGTAACCGCTTGATAAATAAAATCATGCACCAGCCGTGCTTGATGGAAACGCACTTCGTGTTTCGCTGGATGCACATTGACATCCACCTGATGTGGGTCAATATCCAGATACAATACATAGGCGGGTTGCTGGTCGTCTTTCAGCAAATCTTGATAAGCCTGGCGGATCGCGTGGTTAATCAGCCGGTCGCGCATCATGCGGTTATTGACGTAGCAATATTGCATTTCACTCAGTGTGCGGCTGGCGGCCGGATCTGCTACCCAACCGCGAATCGTCAAATCACCGTGCTGCCAGGAAATCGCCAGCGCATGCTGCAAAAATGCCGGGCCACAGATACTCGCCAGACGGCGCTCATGTTGGGAAGGGTCAGGCGCGGCGCGATACTGGCGCATTAACTTACCGTTATGGCTGAGATTAATCGCCACATCAAAGCGCGCCAGCGCAATGCGCCGCACCACTTCATCAATATGGCCAAACTCGGTTTTTTCGGTGCGCATAAATTTGCGGCGGGCCGGCGTATTATAAAACAAATCCAGCACTTCAAGGGTGCTGCCGACCGGATGAGCCGCAGGTTTGATGGTCACCGCCATATCGCGGCCTTCAGCATACGCCTGCCAGGCTTCATTTTGTTCAGCTGTGCGCGATGTCAGCATCAGACGCGAGACTGAACTGATACTGGCTAATGCTTCGCCACGAAACCCCATACTGAGGATGGCTTCCAAATCTTCCAGCGAGCTTATCTTACTGGTGGCATGGCGCGCTAATGCCAATGCCAAATCGTCTTTACCAATGCCGCAGCCATTATCACGGATGCGAATCAGTTTTGCGCCACCACGTTCGATATCAATATCAATCCGTGTCGCACCCGCATCCAAACTATTTTCCACCAACTCTTTCACCACCGACGCAGGCCGCTCTACCACTTCACCGGCGGCAATTTGGTTAGCAAGCTGTGGTGGTAGAATCTGAATTGGCATAGCAGTTCCTTTCGCTTACGACTGTGGAATAGTGAGGGTTTGCCCCAGTTGGACATTGCCTGATTTTATCTTATTCGCCCGCTCAATCTCACTCATCGACACACCATATCGGGCCGCAATAGCCGACAGCGTATCGCCGCGTTTTACCTCATGTTTAACCGGCTGATGCTTAACCTGCTGGCTTTTGCTCGGCTTGGCTTTCGCCACTGCTTTTGGCGCGGCTGCCGCAGCGGTGCCCGAGGCGGGGACTTTCAAGCGCTGCCCCACCCAGACCACATCATTTTTCAGTGTATTGTTTTGCCGCAACACCGCCATGCTGACGCCATATTGACTGGCAATGCCGGATAAAGTTTCACCGCGTTGGACTTTATGAATCTGGCTTCTATTTTTCGTAACGGCACCTGCCGCAACCGGCTTGGCGGCAGATGACCCGCGGCTATTTGCTATGTTGCTGACCACCGGATCTGGCTGGCTAACGCTTGAGCGCTGTGAAGAAGAGTCAACCGCCGCTGTTTCAATTAGCGGGCGGTTTTCGACCTTTGGGTCGGCTTGTAGCGGATGCGCGAGGAAATAACTGCGCAAACCTTTATAAATGGCTTGAGCAATTTTCTCCTGATACGCGCTACTGCCAAGCAGCCGCTCCTCCGTACTATTACTGATAAAGCCGGTTTCCACTAACAATGACGGAATATCCGGTGAACGTAACACCCCAAGACTGGCGTGTTCCGGCCGACGTTTATGAATATCGCCCACTCTTTGCAACTCATTCAGTACCTTAGTGGCGACGTCATAACCTACCCGCTGTGAGTGACCGAATTGTAAATCCAGCACTGCCTGACTTAAATAAGGGTCAGAGGCGGTGTTGGCCAACACATCACCGGCCCCACCAAGCAGTTCGGATTGTTTCTCATGCTGCTCCAGCCAATTACCCATTTCACTGTTGGCGCGGCGATTCGACAATACCCACACCGACGCCCCGGTTGCGCTGCGGTTAGGTGCCGCATCAGCATGGACGGAGACCAGCACGTTAGCGCCCTGCTTACGCGCCACATCAGAGCGGCCCATTACCGAAATGAAATAATCGCCATTGCGGGTCAACACCGGTTTAAACATCGGGTCACTGTTAAGCAGTGCTTCAAGCCGACGGGCGATGGCGATAGTGACATTCTTCTCTTGCAAGCCATTTTGCCCAATAGCGCCGGGGTCCTGACCACCGTGACCGGCATCAATCGCCACCACCACACGGGAGCTGTTCGCCGCACTGGCGGTGTTGGTCTGGCGGGCGGTTTTGATTGGCCGGGCAGTGTTCGTCGTGATGTTCTCGCTGCTCACCACCACAGTCGGCTTGTTGTTAAACGGATTTTTAGCTACTGACGTGGTATTAGCGCTGGTGATCCGTGATTCCGCATTCGCATTCGTCGCCGGTGCAGTTAACCGCCCGGCGTTGGGGCTCGGCGTATTGGTTTGGTTCAGCGGCGCATTATTTTGGCTTAATGTGGGCTGCGTTTGCCGCACCGGCGCACTCGCCGCCGCAGTCATGGTGATCACCACGGTGTAATTGTTGCCCGACTGCTGAGTCACCGCGCGAGTTTTGACTTTTTGTGTCAGTTCCAGCACCAAACGGGTGCTTTGTTCATCTTTCGGGGTACTGGAGCGAATTCTTTTCAGCAGATTCTGCCCACTGAATTCCAGGGGTAATCCGGAAAGATTGCCGCTTTGACGGACATCAAGCACCACCCGCTCAGGTGAATTTAAAGAAAAGAAAGCATACACCGGCTGACCATCAAAACTGAGTGTCACTTTGCTTTCAGTCGGGCCATTGTTGACCTTAATGTCGGTAAGTTTGGCGGCAAATGCGGAAGGCAGAGCCAATAAACTCGCCATAATCAGCATGACGGCAGCCAATGATGGTTGCCAGAAAGTCTTTCTCGTCCAACAACCTGGTCGCGTTAAGCAATTAAATCGCATAATGCTATTTATTAGTCGCGTAAAGCTATGCATCATTATCAAATTATCCTTGCACAGCAGCTAAACGGCGCAATACATCCGCACCGGCATCAGAAAGGGCCACCAGGTGGGCTTCGCGCCCCTCGTCCTGATAAGCCAAATGCAGCTCGACATCCGCTTGAGGTAAGAACCCAGCCCCTTGTTGTGGCCATTCCACCAAACAAATTGCCTGCTTATCAAAGTAATCACGAATGCCCATAAACTCCAGCTCCTCGGGGTCAGCCAGACGGTACAGGTCAAAATGGTAAACCGGCCTTGGGGCTAGCGCATAAGGTTCAACCAAGGTATAAGTCGGGCTTTTAACATGCCCTGAATGGCCAAGGGCCTGAAGAAAACCGCGGCTAAAAGTTGTTTTTCCGGCACCTAAGTCACCGAACAGATAAATAACGCTGGCACCCTCGAAGGCATGAGCCAAAGTGCCCCCCAATGCAACGGTCGCTGCCTCATCAGGCAGAGGTAAAACGAGTTCTTTCATTCTGTGATATCTATTTTGCTAACTCAGGATTAACGTACTTCGGAATAACTGACAGCAAATCTGTAGCCAGTAAACCCCGGGTGCCTTGAACTTCAGCCAGTTTGTCTGCGGCAACGCCATGCACAACACAACCTGCACAGGCGGCATCATACAGCACCAGCTTTTGTGCTATCAAACTCCCAATAATGCCGGACAGAATATCCCCCATACCGCCGGAGGCCATACCCGCATTGCCGACATCAGCAATCGCCATCTCGCCCTGTTCACTGGCAATAAGAGTACCAGCCCCTTTCAAGACCACCACACCACCATATTGTTTAACGATGTTACGGGCAGAAAGTAAGCGGTCACTCTCAATATCAGCAACGCGACAACCGAGCAGGCGGGCAGCTTCGCCAGGATGAGGAGTTAATACCCGATTCTGACGCTTCAGCGGATTTAATGCCAGCAAGTTGAGTGCATCAGCATCCCATAATGCTGGTTTATCACTTTGTTGCAATAAATTCAGAGCATTTCGACCCCAATCAGATTGCCCTAACCCCGGCCCGACCACCAATACATCAGCCCAACTCATACTTTGCGCCAAGGTTTCAGCGGTTAACTCCTGCACCATTAGCTCTGGACGAGCAGCTAAAATCGGGGCCACATGCTCAATGTGAGTGAGTACTCGCACCAGCCCAGCGCCGCTACGCAGCGCAGCTTCTCCCGCCATGCGAATCGCGCCGCCAAACCCTTTATCGCCTCCCACCAGCAATAACCGCCCATGCTCACCTTTATGGGCGCAAGGGCGACGCGGTTTCAGCCATTGCGGCAAATTACCGGCGGTCAGGCGCTCAATTTGGACCGGTTGAGCAGCCAGCCATGGTGTCAATCCTAAATCATTGCAGTGTAAATGCCCCACCCAATCACGGGCTTGCCCAGTGAGTAAACCAGGCTTTAGGGTGACAAAAGTTAAAGTGTGATCCGCGCGAATGACTGAGCCAGGAGCCGCGCCGCTATCAGCGCTCAGCCCAGACGGGATATCCAAGGCGACTTTTGCTGCACGGTGGCGGTTTGCTGTGTCAATCAGCGTAGCATAAACGCCTTGCGGCGCGGCGCGCAGGCCAATACCGAGCAAACCATCAATAATTAAATCGATATGTTGTGGCCATAAGATATCAGGTTGATTAATCATGCCGCCCGCTGCCAGCCATTGAGATTGCGCCTGATGGGCTTCTGCGGGCAGGGGCCGATTGCCGGGGCAAGCAATCAGTGTAACATTCAGACCCGCGGCCAATGCCCGGCTGGCAACAATGTAGCCATCGCCACCATTATTACCGTGACCGCATAAAATCATCCAGTGGCGCGCGGCGGGGTATTGTTTTCGCGCCAGTTCAAATGCGGCATTTCCTGCTCTCACCATCAGGTCAAATAAGCTCAGAGAGAAGTGTGCTGCGGCAATCGCCTCATTCTGGCGCACCCAGTCCGCAGAAAAAACAGAGTGTGGTAAACTGATACCGATTTGTTTCTTACTATGGTCCGTCATGGCACACCCCCTCGATCTGAATCAATTAGCCCAACATATCAAGCAATGGGGGCAATCGCTAGGTTTCCAGCAAGTCGGTATCTGCGATACAGATTTGTCAGCGGAAGAACCGCGGTTACAGGCTTGGCTTGATAAACAATATCATGGCGAAATGGCCTGGATGGCCCGCCACGGTATGCTGCGCGCGCGGCCCCATGAATTATTACCCGGCACTTTGCGGGTGATTAGCGTACGGATGAATTATCTGCCCGCCAAAGCCGCATTTGCCAGCACATTAAAAAATTCAGAGCTCGGCTATGTCAGCCGTTATGCATTAGGTCGCGACTATCATAAATTATTACGCCAACGTCTGAAGAAATTGGGTGACCAGATCCAAAGTTATTGCCTCGAACAGCAAACCCAATCAGGGCAGCCTGCGGGTCAGGAAATCAATTTCCGCCCGTTTGTCGATTCCGCCCCGATAATGGAGCGTTCACTGGCGGCTAAAGCCGGGATTGGCTGGGTTGGTAAGCACTCACTGATTTTAAATCGTGAGGCCGGTTCCTGGTTCTTCTTGGGTGAGTTGCTCATTGATCTGCCGCTGCCGGTCGATAAACCCCAAGAAGAACAATGCGGGCGTTGTGTTGCTTGCATGACCACCTGCCCGACCGGCGCTATCGTCGCGCCCTATACGGTTGATGCCCGCCGTTGCATTTCCTATCTGACTATTGAGTTGGAGGGCGCAATACCGGAAGAGTTTCGTCCCCTGATGGGCAATCGTATTTATGGTTGTGATGATTGCCAACTTATCTGCCCGTGGAACCGCTTTTCCCAATTAACTGACGAAGAAGATTTCAGCCCTCGCGCAGTGCTGCACACCCCACAGTTGCTGGATTTATTTAGCTGGAATGAAGAGAAGTTTTTACGGATAACCGAAGGCTCTGCTATTCGGCGAATTGGTCACCTGCGCTGGTTGCGTAATATCTCGGTAGCATTGGGTAATGCGCCCTATCTCGATAATATTGTTTTGGCACTGGAAGCGCGCCGCGGCATTGATCCGATGTTAGATGAACATATTGAGTGGGCAATTTCACAACAATTAAAAAGACGGTCTACACTGATTGGGGATGTTCAATCGCCGCAGAAAAAACGGCTGGTGAGAGCGATTGAAAAAGGCCTGCCACGAGATGCCTGATGCCGCTTTTGCCTAATATTGCCATAATATTAAGCAGAGTTTTTTTCAACTATTTTTATTATGAATAAACCCAGACTTTTCCTGTGTATAAAAATAAAAACACCTTGGCAATCAAGTGCAAAAAAAAGCACAAGTGATCGACATAACGTTTTCACATAAAAATATATGCAAATAAATCAGATGGTTATAAAGCAGGGAATTAAAGTGGTTAATTTATGAACTGAATATAAAAACAGCAGAATCTGTGGATAACTCTGTTGAAGAAGTTAATACAATGTATGTGAAGTGAGGTGAGGTGAGGTGAGGTGCAGCGTATGATTGGGCTATGGATAATTAAGACAAAATTGAATGAAACATTTTGGAGCGGGAAACGAGACTCGAACTCGCGACCCCGACCTTGGCAAGGTCGTGCTCTACCAACTGAGCTATTCCCGC
>NZ_CABHXX010000056.1 GCF_902170565.1 Yersinia thracica | reverse complement strand
CATCTTGAAATCTATTGGGGATATGTTTGTTGTCATCTTTCAAGTTGCAGGTGTGTTGGCTGCTCTCACTTACCCGAATCACTGACTGGTCTTGACCTTAAAATATAAGTCAGCTCATCGGGATGTGTTCACTGGCTGCCTGGCTGCATTCCTACGCCAGTAAATAGCGCTGTGTCATCGTAAACATCGCGATGGCGCGCTGCAAATGGTGAGCATCAAAACGATTAAGTAGGTAACTTTCAGCCCCTTTGCGTGGGCGAATACAGAGTAGCAACTTCGGCTCGCCAGCTTCATCTTTGATCAGGTCGAACTGATAACTGCCGATGTTTTTTTCATCTTCCCACCAGGAAATTTGTATTGCTGGCAAGGGGTTATCAGCCGTAGGTTGTCTGACGGCGAAAAAGTATTCTCCGGCCCAGAAACCGGCATAATGGCCATCAGCTTGCAAATGTTTGGTGCGAAAAATGGGGGCTGCCGCGAGCTGGTTGACGGCAGCCAAGGTTATTTCTCGATGCGCTTGCTGCCACAAAGGAACATTATTTTCGATTTGCCAACAAGCCGCGCCCAGATAATCGTTCAGTTCACGCCAATCGTCATCCAGTTGCTGGCGTAATTCCTCTTCAAGAATATTACGATATTGCTGCATGCCACTGGGTTGCTCGCCTAAAGTTTCGTAAGTGATTAACTCCATAGTGCGGGGCTTGCGGCGAAAACTCATCCACAACACCATCTTGGGGATACGAAACTCAATCGACTGAATACTCAGCCGATAGCTATCCCCCTTGTTCAGCACAAAGCCATTGGCGGTGCCGCGCTTATTTTGATAATTCCGTATCACCACCACGCTATTTAGCCCCATCCAGCCGGTAACATAGTGCTCACTGTCAGAGTTGGCAACATCCAGATCGATCACCATTTGGACGATTTTATCACTCTCAAGCTTATCTAGCGGATGGGCATCCCCAGCAGAGTAATACAGCTTCTCAGGGGCTTCGGGTAACTCAAGGGTCAACATAGCAGGGCCTTTTTCGCGGGTGATTATCAACTCATCATTTACTGGTTTATAGCTTACCTCAAGCTGTCATACAGATTGTGGTATAACGAGAATTAGGATGAAAATTCGTGCTATGGATCAACTTTTCCTACCGTTAAGGGTCATAGATATGCAAACTACTATCACGCATGCCAATTTATTGCATTGAGGCCTGTTCAATATATTTAGGGTATAGATTAATCAGATAATAAGGATTTCGATAATGAAAGGTTATAAAACCCTCCATTGTCTTGTTGCTGCGGCGATACTCAGTGCCAGTTTCTGGGCTTTCGCGCAGCCAGCGATGAATGTTGCTTCGGCTCCATCAGACTCAGCGCCTGTTCAGGTCGCACCCGCTAAGCCCCTTCCCACTACCGCTGATCTTCTACAACAACCGGTGTATAAAAATAGCTGGCAAAAAATGGTGAAGAGTCAGAAAAATTTGCCTGCATGGGCGCGTAAAGGGGTAGGGACATCCGCGCCGTATGAGGTGATAAATTGGGAGGGGCAGCAGTATAAAGTGGGGCGAATTTGTAAACCTCATGATTGTAGTTATAACTTTATGTGGGTGGCTTTTAGCAAGGATAAAAAACAAGTTTGGCAGGCATGGGGGATGCGAGTGTCGGTAGAGGATAAGCCAGAAGCGATCAATACTCCGAGCAAGTTCGCCACTTATCAATGGCTTGGCCGCCCGAGTGAGAGTGTTCAGACTTTGCTGAAAAAACAATTAGAGCAAGATCCTAACTGGCACTGATCCTTGATTGTTTTCAAGTTGCAGGATGTCGGTCAACACACCTGCAACTTGAAAGATGGCAACAAACATATCCCCAATAGATTTCAAGATGCAGGAAGGCGGCAAACGAGAGCATCCCGATGGAGCTGACATCAGT
>NZ_CABHXX010000055.1 GCF_902170565.1 Yersinia thracica | reverse complement strand
TTATTCTTTAGTGAACAGGATAATATATCAAGTTAATATTTCCGTTTATGTTTCCACATTAAATTCCTTTAATATTTTTTAATACTAGTCGAGGTTTTACCACAACGCCACGATTTGATAATGATTATCATACCCATTTGTGAGTATGAACTCAACGGCACATTAAAAATAATGCAACATCAAGTTAAAAATTAAGGTTATTGGCAGAATAAAGAATAACGAAATAATCATTACTGTAATAAGAAGAGATATATTTAAGTTTCTATAATGCAAAATGGGCCACTATAAAAGTGGCCCATTTCTAATATTAATACTTGGCGAACTAAAACAGCCGCGCTTTAGCCTCTGCAATGGCTGAAGCCACTTGCTGCGGTGAAACACCGCCTTTAGCAACCCGCTTATCTAAACAAGATTGCAATGACAAAATTGGATAAACATCATCACCAATGACCGCACTGAATTTTTGCAAATCGCTCAGCGATAAAGCCTCTAATGCTTTCCCCTGACGAATAGCTTCAACCACAGCCTCACCGACAATATGGTGAGCTTCACGGAAAGGCACACCTTTGGCGACCAGATAATCCGCTAATTCAGTGGCATTGGCATAACCTTGCTCAGCAGCTTCTTTACAGCGCGGGCGTTTTACCTGAATGCCATCCAACACCAGCGCCGCCATATGCAAGCAGTCGAGCCAGGTATCGAGGGCATCAAACAGCCCTTCTTTGTCTTCCTGCATGTCTTTGTTATAAGCCAGAGGCAAGCCTTTCAGCGTCATCATCATCCCTGTCAATGCGCCTTGTACCCGGCCACATTTCCCACGGATTAATTCCAGCGCATCGGGGTTTTTCTTTTGCGGCATCAGAGAGGAACCTGAGGTTACGCGGTCAGATAAATCGACAAAAGCTGCTTCGCCGCTGTTGAAGAAGATCAAATCCTCAGCAAAACGCGACAAATGCACCATACCGATGCTGGCGTCAGACAGTAATTCCAACACATGGTCACGGTCAGAAACACTGTCCAAACTATTGCGAGTCGCCGAGGCAAAGCCTAACCAGCCCGCCAATTGTTCGCGATCGATAGCATAAGCGGTACCCGCCAATGCGCCACTGCCTAACGGGCTGACATCAAGGCGTTTTAGGGTATCTTGCAGCCGGCTTTCATCGCGGGCTAACATTTCAGCATAAGCCAGGCACCAGTGGGCGAAGGTGACAGGTTGAGCACGCTGTAAATGGGTATAACCCGGCATCACTGCATCCTGATTGGCTTCAGCAGTAATAACCAGCGCTTGCTGCAACTGCTGCACAGCAGTTTTTAATTCGGTTATCTGGAATTTGCACCACAATTTCAGGTCAGTCGCCACTTGGTCGTTACGGCTGCGCCCGGTGTGCAGTTTCTTACCTAAATCACCCACTTTATCAATCAGCTTGGTTTCTACCCAGCTGTGAATATCTTCAGCATCACTGGCTAAAATGGCCTGTGGATTGGCCTGTACTTCCTCTAATAAAACAGAAAGTGCCTGCTCAAGTTGTTGCTGTTCAGCCGCCGTTAACACGCCCACCGTGACCAGTGCTTTCGACCAGGCAACAGAACCGATAATATCCTGCTCTGCCAGCCGGTAATCAAACCGCAGGGAATCGTTAAATTGCTTAAAACGCTGATCTGCCGCCTGACTGAATCGCCCGCCCCACAATGCCATAATCTTGCTTCCCTAATATCTGAATAAAAACGCATAATATACCCAAAGTAGTTGGAGTGGCAGCAAACGCACAAATCCCGTTGAGCTGACTCAAGTCAGTGATTCGGGTGAGTAAGAGCCGCTAACACCGCTGCAACTTCAAATAAGAAGGGTATTTAGGCCAGAATACGCGTGCCAATTGGCACACCGTTAAACAGCGCCGGTAACTGGTCTGCATGACGCCAACTGGCGATATCCACTGGACGGCCCAATGAGCGAGCCGCATCCAGCGCCGCATTCACTTTGACAACCATACCATCAGTAATGATGCCCTGAGCAATCAATTGCTCGGCTTTTTGTGCCGTCATTTCAGCAATACGCTGGCCTTTGCCATCTAAAATCCCACTGACATCTGACAGCAAAATCAAATCGGCTCCCAGTGTCGCGGCCAAGGCTGTTGCAGCTTGATCGGCATTGACATTCATCAATTTGCCATCAGCGGTAATACCAATAGAGCTGATGATTGGCATGTAATTCGCGGCCAGTAAGGTTTGCACTAAAGCCGGTGAGCCAGCTTCGGCTTTGCCCACATGGCCGAGTTCCGCCTCCAGCGGTGTGACCGACACGGTATTGCCATCACCCAAGCATAAGCCAACAGCATTGATGTCATGCTTCACCGCCCAAGCCAGCAATGTTTTGTTGGCAGTACCGGCTAATGCACCGGTAATAATGTCAATTTGATCAGCTGGAGTCACCCGCAGGCCATTTTTCTTCACCACCGGCAACGCGAGTTTTTTCATTAAATCATCAACCAGACAGCCACCGCCGTGCATAATCACCAGCGGGCGCTCATGCTTCTCGCGATAGGTCACCAATGCAGTAAACAGGCGTCCCAGCGCTTCTTCGCTGTCCAGCAACACGCCACCTAATTTAATGACCAACGGGTTCATCATGTTTCGCCTCAATATAATTGGATAAAAATGTCAGTTTCGACTCGGTTACACCCCCTCCAGTGACCTACAACAGGGATTGGGTTTCCACAAAACCAAAACGTATATTCATGCATTGCACGGCCTGCGCCGCCGCTCCTTTCAGCAGGTTATCTTCTGTCGCGACAATAATTAAATGCTCGCCCTGCACAGAGAAACCGATATCACAGAAAGGTAAACCGACCACTGCTTTCAGTGCTGGCACGCCTTGCTTATAAAGCCGAACCAAGGGTTTATCTTGGTAAGCATTGTGGTATGCCTCGGCGATATCTTGTGCCGTCACACCCGCTTTCAGACGACAGGTAATGGTTGCCAAAATACCGCGGGCGAAATTCCCCAAATGCGGGATAAAAATGACCGGCGTGCCAAGGTGGGCGACAATTTCTGGCTGATGGCGATGATTAAACAAACCATACGGCTGCAAACTCACTTCACAGAAACTATTGCCAATACTGGCTTTACGTCCCGCGCCACTGACACCGCTGACGGCGTTAATGACTGGCCACTGCGCCTCATTGAGTAAATCGCCATCAACCAACGGCTTAAGCGCCAGTTGGGATGCGGTAGGATAGCAGCCAGGTACCGCAATCAATTGGGCCTGTTTAATTTTTTCGGCCTGCCATTCGGCTAATCCATAGACCGCTTTGTCCAGCCAATCGGCATGTTGATGCTCAAAACCGTAATATTGACTGTAAAATTCCGTATCCTGAACCCTGAATGCACCGGAGAGATCGAATACGACACAACCCGCCGCCAGGAATTGTGGCGCTAAATCATGGCTGACTTCATGGGCGGTGGCGAGGAAGACAACATCAACACCTTTTGCCGCCAGAGCCACATCCACCAAGGGTTGTAGCGGAAGATCAATAATGCCTTTTAGCTGCGGATGCAGATCAGAAAGTAATTTCCCTGCATCTGCACTTTGCGCTGAAACCGTTAAACCGGTTATGTTCATATGTGGGTGACGATTCAGGTAAGCCGTAAGTTCTGCTCCGGCATAGCCACTGGCACCAACAATCAGCGTATTCAACATGGGTTTAGTTCACCTTCTGAGTATTCTTACCTAGGTATATACCTCATTATGGATATGGGTATAACAACATAAGTAGTCAAAACCGGCATTTGGGTTATCAGCAAGGTCTTACTGTTCCCCCACGTGATTGAGTATTGACTTTTTCGTCAATTTAAGGGTGTTTTTAGGTTCCCTTACGCTCAAGCTTAATGTATTTTTATTCATAATTAATGCATGAATATTGATACTATCCTAACCAAAGGCTGTCAACAGTGAAGATGAAATTACCTCCATTTATTGAGCTGTATCGGGCGTTAATCGCAACGCCATCGATCAGCGCAACCGATAGCGCCCTTGATCAAAGCAATGAGGCGTTAATCAACTTGTTGGCCGGATGGTTTGCAGATTTGGGTTTTCGCGTCGAAATCCAGCCAGTGCCTGACACACGCCACAAATTTAACCTGCTTGCCTCCATTGGTGAAAAAAGCAGTGGAGAGGGTAGCGGCGGGCTGTTATTGGCGGGTCATACCGACACCGTTCCTTATGATGAAGGGCGCTGGACCCGTGACCCATTCACTCTGACCGAGCATGACAATAAATTGTATGGTTTGGGTACTGCCGACATGAAAGGCTTCTTTGCCTTTATTCTTGATGCAGTGCGCGATATCGATGCCAGTACATTGAGCAAGCCGCTGTATATTTTGGCGACTGCCGATGAAGAGACCACCATGGCGGGCGCGCGCTATTTTGCTGCCTCCACCCAGCTGCGCCCTGACTTTGCCATTATTGGTGAGCCAACCTCGCTGCAACCCGTGCGGGCGCACAAAGGGCATATTTCCAATGCTATCCGCATTACCGGTCAGTCCGGCCATTCCAGTGATCCGGCCCGCGGTGTGAATGCTATTGATTTGATGCATGAATCCATTACTGAGCTTATGAAGCTGCGCACCACGCTGCAAGAGCGCTATAACAACCCAGCATTTGCTATCCCCTACCCGACTATGAATTTCGGTCATATTAATGGGGGTGATGCTGCAAACCGTATCTGTGCTTGCTGTGAATTACATATGGATATCCGCCCGCTGCCAGGGCTGACATTAAGTGATCTGGATGAGTTGATGACTGAAGCACTGGCCCCCGTCAGTGCGCGCTGGCCGGGCCGCTTGAGTATTGATGAACTGCATCCGCCGATTCCGGGCTATGAGTGTCCGACCGACCATCATATGGTCGGGGTTATCGAGAAATTGTTGGGTGAGCGCACGGCGGTGGTGAACTACTGCACCGAAGCGCCATTTATTCAGCAAATTTGCCCGACATTGGTGTTGGGGCCAGGTTCTATCAATCAGGCTCATCAGCCGGATGAATTTATTGATATGGCCTTTATTGAGCCAACCCGCGAGCTGATTGGTCAGTTAGTTAACCATTTCTGCCAACAGAAATAACCCCTATGGGGTAGGCGGATCAATATTGCTGATTAGCTAAACTGATAACGTGGCCCTAGTAATTAAATTTCAGCAATATCCCTAAAAATGATGTTTTTTTGCTAAAAATAGTGTCAATTGGGGTATGGAATTGAACGTGGCGAGTGGATTTGTCCATCTCTGCCTTTTGGGTGAAACTAATTTACATATCCAGCAAGTTGCGAAGGGTACTAAAAGAGATCATATGAACGAACAATATTCCGCAATGCGAAGTAACGTCAGTATGCTCGGCAAACTACTCGGGGATACCATCAAGGAAGCGCTTGGCGAGCACATTCTTGATCGGGTAGAAACCATCCGTAAATTATCTAAATCTTCGCGTGCTGGTAATGAAGCAAGCCGTCAGGAATTGCTGACGACACTGCAAAATCTGTCCAACGACGAGCTGCTGCCGGTAGCCCGTGCTTTTAGCCAATTCCTCAATTTGACGAATACGGCGGAGCAATATCACAGCATTTCGCCACATGGTGAAGCCGCAAGTAACCCGGAAGCCCTGGCCCAGCTATTCACCCGCTTGAAAGACAAAAAGCTGAGTGAGCAAGACATGCGCAGCGCGGTTGATGAGTTGTCTATTGAGCTGGTGTTGACGGCTCACCCAACCGAAATTACCCGCCGAACCCTGATTCATAAACTGGTCGAAGTGAATACCTGCCTGAGCCAGTTGGATCATAATGATTTAGCCGATTACGAACGCAACAAGATCATGCGTCGTTTGCGGCAGTTGGTTGCACAATCATGGCATACCGACGAAATTCGTAAAATTCGCCCATCCCCGATTGATGAAGCCAAATGGGGCTTTGCTGTGGTCGAAAACAGCTTATGGGAAGGGGTACCCGCTTTCCTGCGTGAGTTTAACGAGCAGCTGCAAAACTCTCTCGATTACCGCTTGCCGGTAGAAGCCGTGCCAATCCGCTTCACTTCATGGATGGGCGGCGACCGCGACGGTAACCCGAATGTCACGGCCGAAATTACCCGCCATGTGCTGCTACTAAGCCGCTGGAAAGCCACCGATTTGTTCCTGCGGGATATTCAGGTTTTGGTATCAGAACTTTCAATGTCGGAATGTACGCCAGAACTGCGCGAATTGGCCGGTGGCGAAGAGGTGCTCGAACCTTATCGTGAGCTGATGAAGCGCGTACGCACTCAGTTGACCAACACCCAAGCCTATCTGGAAGACCGCCTGAAAGGCGAACGTGTCTTGCCGCCAACGGATCTCTTGGTCAGTAATGACCAACTGTGGGACCCGCTATACGCCTGTTATCAATCCCTAAAAACCTGTGGTATGGAAATCATCGCCAACGGCCAATTACTGGATACTCTGCGCCGCGTGCGCTGTTTTGGTGTGCCACTGGTGCGTATTGATGTGCGTCAGGAAAGTACCCGCCATACCGACGCTATTGCTGAACTGACCCGCTATTTAGGTCTGGGCGATTATGAAAGCTGGTCTGAGGCGGACAAACAAGCCTTCCTGATCCGCGAGCTGAACTCCAAGCGCCCATTGGTTCCACTGAAATGGGAACCGAGTGCCGATACCCAAGAAGTGCTGGAAACCTGCCGGGTCATTGCCGAAGCACCGCAAGGTTCAATTGCTGCTTACGTAATTTCCATGGCCAAAGTGCCATCGGACGTGCTCGCGGTGCATTTACTGCTGAAAGAAGCCGGTTGCCCGTTCACTCTGCCAGTCGCGCCATTGTTCGAAACTCTCGATGACTTGAACAATGCTGACGACGTGATGACCCAGTTACTGAATATCGACTGGTATCGCGGCCTGATCCAAGGCAAGCAAATGGTGATGATTGGCTATTCGGACTCAGCGAAAGATGCCGGTGTGATGGCGGCGTCTTGGGCGCAATATCGCGCGCAGGATGCTCTCATCAAAACCTGCGAGAAAGCCGGCATCTCTCTGACACTGTTCCATGGCCGTGGCGGTTCTATCGGCCGTGGTGGCGCACCGGCGCATGCTGCACTGCTTTCTCAGCCTCCGGGCAGCCTGAAAGGCGGCTTACGTGTCACTGAACAAGGCGAGATGATTCGCTTTAAGTTTGGTTTACCGGAAGTCACTATCAGCAGCTTAGCGCTTTATGCCGGTGCGATTCTGGAAGCTAATTTGTTGCCGCCGCCGGAGCCGAAAAAAGAGTGGGTGGAGGTGATGGATATCCTGTCTGATGCTTCCTGCGATATGTATCGTGGCTATGTGCGTGAAAATCCTGAGTTTGTGCCTTACTTCCGTGCCGCGACGCCAGAACTGGAATTAGGCAAATTACCATTGGGTTCACGCCCAGCCAAGCGCCGTCCGAACGGCGGAGTAGAAAGCCTGCGGGCTATTCCCTGGATTTTCGCCTGGACGCAAAACCGCCTGATGTTACCCGCCTGGCTGGGTGCCGGTGCCGGTTTGCAGAAAGCGATCGACGCCGGGAAACGGGAAGATTTAGCCACTATGTGCCGTGATTGGCCATTCTTCTCAACCCGGATTGGTATGCTGGAAATGGTGTTCGCCAAAGCAGATTTGTGGCTGGCAGAATATTATGACCAACGTCTGGTGGATAAATCGCTGTGGCCGTTAGGTCAGCAATTACGCGACCAACTGGAAGCCGATATTAAAGTGGTGCTGGCCATTGCCAATGATGACCATTTGATGGCGGATTTACCGTGGATTGCGGAGTCTATTGCGCTACGTAATGTCTACACCGACCCATTAAACGTGTTGCAAGCCGAGCTACTGCACCGCTCGCGCCAGCAAGAACACCCAGATGCCCGCGTTGAGCAAGCATTGATGGTGACGATTGCAGGTGTGGCGGCAGGGATGCGCAATACCGGTTAGTCATTGATTTTGGGGGAAGAGATTCCCCTGATTATCTTTTTTTGGTTGATAGAGCACCGGACCATTATTTCGGTTGTTAGAATTTCAGTGACCACTTAATCCCAGTAGCCTCAACCGAGCAGGAGGGCTAGCCGGCCCTCCTGCACCTGCGGCTTGCGCGAAATATTGCCCTGCGGGTAAACCTCCTACGTCTTTCGGGCTGACGAGCCAGCGCGATTTGCTCCTGCTCAAGCGCGCTTTTCGCGGCCGTCCATGGCCGCTCACTCTACCCTCCATCCTTGTCGGCAATATTCCTGATTGCGCTCAAGGTCAAAAGCCCATTCAAAACCCTGTTTTTAGGTTTTGATCTTAAAAAGCACATTTGAGCCGCCGAGTGAAGAGTGGAGGTAGGACGCGAGGTATGGACGCCGAGCGAGGGCCGCTTGAACAGGAGTGAATCGGCCCGTTCCGTCAGCCGAAACGATGAGTAAGGGAACCCACGCAGTGGGCAGGCGATACGTGCGAAGCGCGGGATTCCACAAGGGTGCGCGCCCGCACCCTTTGGCGGTTGGTTCGTCGGTGGCTAAGCTAACTAGGTGCTTTAACAACCGAACTATTCACTCTGCGAATATCAACCGAAATCAGATCAAACTGAATGACTAATCAAAGCCAATGGGGATTAAAGGGACCACCGCCCCTTTCAAAAACTACGGCCTCACCCCAAGGGTATGGCAAATCGCATAACTCAATTCTGCCCGATTCAGGGTATAGAAATGGAAATCCTTCACCCCTTCGCGGCTGAGAATCTTCACCATATCCATCGCCACTGATGCCCCGACCATTTTGCGCGTCTCAGGGTCGTTATCCAGCCCTTCAAAAATCCGGGTCATCCAATTAGGCACCCGCACATTGGTCATGGTGGCAAAGCGCTGAAGCTGTTTAAAGTTAGACACCGGCAAGATACCCGGCACGATTTCAACGTCAATACCGGTTGCCACACAGCGGTCGCGAAAACGCAGGTAACTTTCTACATCAAAAAAGAACTGCGTAATGGCACGGTTAGCGCCAGCATCAATCTTGCGCTTCAGGTTAATCAAATCAGCCTGCGCACTTTTGGCTTCTGGATGCACTTCTGGATAGGCGGCAACCGAAATATCAAAATCACCCACGTCTTTCAGTAAGCCAACCAAATCAGAGGCATACATTTCTGGCTTGCCACTGTCCGGCGGTAAATCACCCCGTAGGGCGACAATATGGCGAATGCCACTATTCCAATAATCCGTGGCAATCTCACGTAGCTGAGTCGGAGAAGCATCAATGCAGGTCAGATGCGGCGCGGCTTCAAGGCCAGTGCGCTCTTTAATCCCCTTGATGATGCTGTGGGTACGGTCTCGCTCACCAGAGTTTGCACCATAAGTCACTGAGACAAACTTCGGTTTCAGAGTGCTGAGACGGTCAATAGAGCTCCACAGGGTGTCTTCCATCTCGCTGGTACGCGGCGGGAAAAATTCAAAAGAAACATTAATTTGGCCTTGCAGCTCTGCCAAACTTTGATTCAGCGCTTCCCGCTGGTTTGCGTGGAAAAAACTCATACCCTGTTACCCCATTGCCTGTTGTCATCATTTTGATGACTTATGTTATCTGTCATTTTTTATAAGCGTCTATACGTTTAGACGTCTAAATAGAAAATGACCGAAGTTGGCTAAAGAGTCAACTTTTAAATAAGTTTAGAGCGATGATTAATATTCACACACAATGTGCGGAAAATTCATGTTGGAGGAAATATGGCGATTTCACCTCCCCTGCCGCGGGCAGAGGAGGCGAATAAAGACAGTTTACAGCAGTTGAGAAAGGCGATTTAAATCAGATTGAATAGCGCCAGCAGTAACATCACGCCCAGCGCCAGGGCCACGGATGACCAACGGGTTGTCGCGATACCAACGGCTTTCAATGGCAAAAACGTTATCGCACGGCAATAAAGAAGCCAATGGATGGTCAGCACGTACTGCTTCAACGCCCACCCGCGCCTTACCATTAGCATCAAAGCGGGCAACGTAACGTAACACCAGACCCATTTCGTTCGCGGCTTCTAAGCGCTGAATCATTTGCTGATTCAATGCCTCGCCATTTTCAAAGAATTGATCCACGGAACCCACATCAGCACCGGCAGGTACTAGCGATTCTACCCGCACCTGATTTGGTTCAATGTCGTAACCGGCTTCACGGGCTAAAATCACCAGCTTGCGCATCACATCTTGCCCGGAGAGATCCACGCGCGGGTCAGGTTCCGTTAGGCCCTGTTGCCAGGCTTGATCCACTAGCTCGGTAAAAGGCACCGTGCCATCAAATTGCAGGAATAACCAAGATAGGGTGCCGGAGAAAATACCGCTGATCGCCAGAATACTGTCGCCGCTATCACGCAGGTCGCGCACCGTGTGGTTCACCGGCAAACCGGCCCCCACCGTGGCGTTATACAGCCAATGGCGGCCTGTTTTGGAGAAAGCATCGCGGATTTGGCGGTAGTTATTACTGCTGGAGGCTCCGGCTAATTTATTGGCGCTGATAACGTGGAAACCGTAGCTGGCAAAGTCCAAATATTGCTCGGCCAGTGATTCGCTGGCGGTCACATCCAACACCACCAAATCATCAAACGGATGCGCGCGCATCCACAAGAACAGTGACTCTTCATCCTGTTCTTTGGCCTCATCATCATAAAATGCTAACGTCCGGCTGGCATCCAATCCATCATAACTCAACAGACTGCGGCGGCTATCCACAACACCGGCCAGCACGAATTCAAAACCACTGCGCGCCGAGATATTTTTTTGCTCCCGGGCGAAAAGCTCCAACCAACGCGCGCCAATATTGCCTTTACCGAACAGCATCAAGCCAATGCGTTTTTCGGCGCGGAATAATGATTGGTGCAAACCTTGAATTAAGTGCTCAGTCGGCCCAAGACGCAGCACGGCGACCATGCTGATACCATCTTCAGCTTGCCAGATAAACTCGACCGGCTGGTCTTTCAGTTGTTGGTAGAAACGATGGCTGTGCAGTGGGTTCTTACTGACCCCCGCCCCCACCAAGGCCACCAATGCCAGCCCCTCACGCAGAGATAATTTCCCCGGCAGCGCGGCATCTTCCAACACTCTTAGCGCGCTATCGACCACTTCTGAGGTATAGCAAAGTTGCAATAAATTACGGTCAGGGTGAATACCGGTCGCCAGCGGCTTGATTTGCGCGCGTTTGAGCAGTAAATCAATTTCTTTCTGTGCCAGCGAGAAATCATGATGACTGGCAATCTGCAATTCGATCAGGCAAACATCATCGTGGCTGGTGACAATTTTGGCACCCGAACCTGAAGCCAGTACCCGCTCAATGCGGGTTGAACCTTGTTCTGGCTGATAGCTACAGCGCAACTGCAAATCGATATCACTGCCCGAAACCGGCTGCAGTGTGCGGGTATGCAACACTGGAGCCGCCAAACGGGCCAGCTCACTGGCTTCATCCAAGCGCAATAAGGGCAGCAAACAAGCATCTTTCACTTTGCGCGGGTCTGCACTGTATACCCCCGCCACGTCACTCCAAATAGTAACGCGTTCGACTCCCGCCAACGCCCCGACCTGAGTGGCCGAGTAGTCACTGCCGTTACGCCCCAACAACACGGTTTCGCCGGTGTTATTACGCGAGATAAACCCAGTGACCACCAGACGTTGGTGGGGATACTGCGCCATCAATTGTTGCAACAACGGATAAGAACGGCCTTCGTCGATTTGTGGCTGCGCCGCACGTTCAGCACGTAAGAAGCTGCGAGCATCAAGCCAGGTCGCTGCCATATCGAGTTTGTTCAATACCGCAGACATCAAGCGAGCAGACCAAATCTCACCATGGCCGACCACTTCAGCATAAATTGCATCGTCGACTTTGTTATCTAACAGGCCCGCCAGGCGTTCCAAATCATGGATAAACTCACTAATCAGCGGTTCAGCCATTTCTGGCGATAATAAACCGCTAATCAGGTCATGTTGGTAACGACGCAAATTCTGCTGCACCTGATGGGCAGAAAGACGATCACTTTGGCTGAGTTTCAGCCAACTAATCAGTTGGTTAGTGGTGCTACCTGCCGCAGATACCACCATGAGATCGCCGGGATGGCTGTAGTTGGCCATAATATTAGCCACCCGCAGATAACACTTCACATCCGCAAGGCTACTACCACCAAATTTATGCAGTTGACGACCCGTCACCGCCGCTGCTACCGCTGTTGCATTCATACTTACCTCAGTCTCTCGCCAACTGGAAAGCATTGTCCAAATCGGCAATCAAATCTTCGCTGTCTTCGATACCCACGGAAATTCGCAATAAACTATCAGTAATACCTGCGGCAGTGCGCGCTTCTGGCGCCATACCGGCATGAGTCATGGTCGCGGCGTGGGAAATCAGGCTTTCAACGCCCCCCAAAGATTCTGCCAAGGTAAATAATTCAAGGGCAGAGAGGAAACGGCGCAGTACCTGTTCATCACCATTCAGCTCAAAACTGAGCATCGCACCAAAACCAGACTGCTGACGGCGAGCAATTTCGTGGCCGGGATGTTGTGGCAGAGAAGGATGATACAGCTTTTTCACTAAAGGCTGCTGCTGTAAATAGCGAACAATTTCATCCGCGTTGCGCTGTTGTTGAGCCATACGTGGTGATAACGTGCGTAACCCGCGTAATAACAAGTAACTGTCGAATGCCGCGCCAGTCACACCAATATTGTTCGCCCACCATGCCAACTCGACAGCAAGTTCAGGATCTTTGGCAATCACCGCGCCAGCGACCACATCTGAATGGCCATTCAGATATTTGGTACAGGAATGAACCACCAGATCCGCGCCTAAAGCCAGCGGCTGCTGTAATGCTGGGCTAAGGAAGGTGTTATCGCAAACCGTTAATGCGCCGACGGCATGAGCGGCTTTACAGATAGCGGCAATATCCACCACCCGTAACAGCGGGTTACTCGGGGTTTCAATCAACACCAGCTTGGGTTTTTCCGCCAGTGCCTGACTCAGCGCCACTTCATCGCCTTGGTCAACAAACAGAACCCGATATGCACCGCGCTTGCTTAAACTATCGAATAGGCGGTAGCTGCCGCCGTAACAGTCGTGGGGGGCTACCAGTAAATCGCCCGGTTTAAGAAAAGTGGTGCAAACCAAATGAATCGCCGACATCCCGCTGCTGGTCATTACCGCGCCAGCGCCCCCTTCCAGCTCAGCTAATGCGCGCTGCACGACATCACGCGTCGGGTTGCCGCGACGTGAATAGTCATGGGCGCGTGGCTGATTAAAATCGATAAAATTATAGGTACTGGAGAGGTGAATCGGGGGGACAACGCAGCCGTATTGCTCGTCATCGTTCAATCCGCTACGGACTGCTATTGTTGCCTGTTTACGCGTCATATGGATTTCCACCAGCCGGATATCGAGAAAATGTTACGTCAGAGTAGACTCACAAATTACGGACGTCAATACATCTGGACATCTAAACTTCTTTGCGTATAGATTGAGCAATGGGATAATAACCGCTAAAATTATAGAGGTTTTAGATATCCTCATGATGTCAGTCAGATTTCAGTGGTGCTTTGTTTAACCGCAAAGATGATAGAGAAAGGTAATAGCTATCAATAAATAGCAAAAAAGGTTATTTCAGTGACATTAGTCTAGTAAAATCGACATTTATTTAGTGAGAACAGTGAAGATCGGGCATAATTGGCCGGTTTTCAGAATTTAGTATTTTTCCGACAAATTTAAGGTGTCCCATGGCTGAGTGGAACGGCGAGTATGTCAGCCCTTACGCTGAACACGGTAAGAAAAGCGAACAGGTCAAAAAAATTACGGTATCCATTCCGCTGAAGGTGTTAAAAATCCTCACCGATGAACGGACCCGCCGTCAGGTGAACAACCTGCGCCACGCCACCAACAGTGAATTGTTGTGTGAGGCTTTTTTGCATGCATTTACCGGTCAGCCGCTGCCGAATGACGAAGATCTGCGTAAAGAGCGCAGTGATGAAATCCCGGAAGCCGCGAAGATTTTAATGCGTGAGTTGGGTGTTGATCCCGATACTTGGGAATATTGATTTCCGGCGGCAGCTCAGTTTATTGGTCAATGTGAGCCAGGCGGTAGAAATGAAAAAAGGCGCCTAAGGCGCCTTTTTCGTCTGACGGGCAATTACGCTTTAGCAGCACCCGGCACGCTGAAACGCTTGTTAAAGCGGTCAACACGGCCACCGGTCGCAACATCACGCTGCTTGCCAGTGTAGAACGGGTGGCATTCGCCGCACACGTCCAGATTCAGGTCATGACCAACAGTTGAGTTGATCTTGATAACGTTACCGCAAGAGCAAGAAGCAGTAACTAAATCGTATTTAGGGTGGATACCTTTTTTCATGGAAAAACCTCTATATTTAGGCCGCGTCGCTATCCAGCCCTACTCCGCCAGACACCACACGATTGATAAATAACAATTTATCGTTAACGAATAGTTGATTGCTAACGAACAGTTGATTGCTAACGAATAATCGCCGATAAAACAAACAACGGTTGTTAACAGAATTTGATATCGAATTATATCAAAGGCGGCAAATAATACAGAATTTGACCAAGCCGCGCAATCGAATCCGCACATTGTGGGGCACGCAGTGTAAACTGTTCAATCTTTATTTAGACCATTTTATTTATACCCTAAATAATTCGAGTTGCGGGAAGGCGGCAAGCGAGTAAATCCTCAGGAGCTTACATAAGTCAGTGACTGAGGTGATTGAGCACGGCCAACGCACATGCGGCTTGAAGTATGACGGGTATATTAGGATAAAAACACATGTCCGTTGTTCAAGTGGCCTTACCCGTACCGCTAACTCGCACCTTTGATTACCGCCTCGACAGCGCTATGGCCTGCCCGGTAGTTGGGGCCCGCGTCAGTGTGCCATTTGGCAAACGTAATGCCATTGGGATCGTGGTGGGTATCAGTGATACCAGCGCATTCCCCCTTGAACAACTCAAAGCCATTGATGCGGTTTTGGACAGTGACAGCTTATTCCCACCCAGCTTGTGGCGCATTCTGTGCTGGGCAACGGAGTATTATCATTATCCGATAGGCGAAGTACTGTTTCATGCTTTGCCCATTTTATTGCGCCAGGGAAAGCCCGCGAAATCCGCTCCTTTATGGCAATGGTTTGCCACAGAACTTGGTCGCGCCACACCGCCGGAGAGCTTAAAACGTGCTCCGAAGCAACAACAGGCCCTTGCTGCATTATTACAAAAGCCGGTTTATCGCCATCAAGTGAATGAAATGGCATTAACTGAAAGCGCGTTGCAAACCTTGCGTAGCAAAGGGTTGATTGATCTGCGAGCGCAAGAAGTGGCGACCACGGACTGGCGCAATGGGTTTTCGGTGCTGGGCGAACGTCTGCGGCTCAATACCGAGCAAGCCACTGCCGTCGGGGCAATTCGCAGTGAAGATACCCAGTTTGCCGCCTGGCTGCTGGCTGGGGTGACCGGCTCCGGTAAAACCGAGGTTTATCTCAGTGTGCTGGAAAATATTCTGGCGCAGGGCCACCAGGCGCTGGTTTTAGTCCCTGAAATTGGCCTAACTCCGCAGACCATTGCCCGTTTTCGCGAGCGTTTTAATGCACCGGTTGAGGTGCTCCATTCCGCTTTAAACGACAGCGAGCGCTTATCCGTCTGGCTACGGGCGCGTAACGGCGAAGCCGCGATTGTGATTGGGACTCGCTCTGCGCTGTTCACCCCATTCTCCCGTCTGGGGGTCATCATTATTGATGAAGAGCATGACAGTTCCTATAAACAGCAGGAAGGCTGGCGCTACCACGCCCGCGATTTAGCAGTGTTCCGCGCCCGTGAAGAAGGCATTCCTATTGTGATGGGGACAGCCACTCCCGCGCTGGAAACTTTACATAATGTTCAAATGGGTAAATATCGCCAGCTAACCCTGTCAAAACGGGCGGGTAATGCCAAGCCAGCGGTGCAGCACTTACTGGATCTCAAGGGGCTGCCATTAAAAGTTGGCCTTTCTCAGCCGCTGCTAAAACGCATGAAAGCCCATTTGCAAGCCGACAACCAAGTGATTTTGTTTCTCAACCGCCGCGGTTATGCCCCCGCTTTGCTGTGCCATGAATGTGGTTGGATTGCGGAATGCCAGCGCTGTGACCACTATTACACCCTGCATCAGAATCACCGCCAATTGCGCTGCCACCACTGCGACAGCCAACGCCCAGTGCCGCAACAATGTCCGAAATGCGGCTCGACCCATATGGTCTCCGTGGGTGTCGGTACCGAACAGTTGGAAAACGAATTAGCGCCTTTATTCCCAGACACCCCAATCACCCGCATTGACCGCGATACTACCAGCCGAAAAGGCTCGCTGGAGCAACACCTGGCTGATGTGCATCAAGGGGGGGCGCGGATATTGATTGGTACCCAAATGTTGGCAAAAGGCCACCACTTCCCGGATGTCACTTTGGTGGCATTGCTGGATGTCGATGGCGCGTTGTTCTCGGCAGATTTCCGTTCGGCGGAGCGCTTTGCGCAGCTTTACACTCAAGTATCAGGCCGCGCAGGGCGGGCGGGTAAACAAGGCGAAGTCATTTTACAAACGCACCACCCTGAGCATCCGCTGCTGCAAATTCTGCTACAACAAGGCTACGATGCCTTTGCCAAACAAGCATTGGCGGAGCGAAAAAGCGTATTTTTACCGCCCTATACCAGCCATATCATCGTGCGCAGTGAAGACCACGATAACCAGCAATCTGCGCTATTTTTGCAGCAATTGCGCAATTTGTTGGAAGCCAGCCCGCTGAAAGACGAGGCATTATGGATTATGGGGCCGGTTCCGGCGTTGCAGGCTAAGCGCGGCGGGCGCTTCCGCTGGCAATTACTGTTGCAGCACCCCTCACGGCAATTCCTGCAACGGCTGATTAAAACCTCTCAGCCACTTATCAATACGTTGCCGCAAGCACGGAAAGTGAAGTGGACATTAGATGTTGACCCAATAGACAGCTAATCGACCGATATCACCGTGATGTTAGCGGTAATGCCAATGATTTTGGGCGTAAAATCGCATCATAAAGCAATCGATTACCCCACTTTCTGCGAGTCAGTTCGAAAAAACCTACTTATGTCACACTTTTTATGCAAATTAGGTAACAAATTGCCCCAACGATCTGTATAGAATGACGGAAAGCCTGCATTAAGCATTAGTGCTGACTCGGAGTCAGAGCAAGGAGAAAGGCGTTGGAACATAAGAAAGAATTCACGATGGCCACCATGAAGGATGTGGCCGAAATGGCCGGTGTTTCAACTGCGACGGTATCGCGCGCATTGATGAATCCGGAAAAGGTTTCAACAATGACTCGGCAAAAAGTGGAGCAAGCTGTTCTGGCTGTCGGTTATTCTCCCCATGCTTTATCTCGCAATATCAAACGTAACGAATCGCGCACTATTCTGGTTATTGTGCCGGATATCAGCGACCCCTTTTTTGCTGACATCATCCAAGGCATTGAACATGCCGCTGCCCAACAAGGTTATCTGATATTAATTGGTGATTGCGCACAACAACCCCAGCAAGAGCGTAGCTTCGTTAACCTGATTATCACCAAGCAGATTGATGGCATGTTGTTGCTAGGCTCCAATCTACCTTTCGATGCCAGCAAGGAAGAACAACGTAATTTACCGCCGATGGTGATGGCAAATGAGTTTGCACCCGAGTTAGAACTGCCCACCGTCCATATTGATAACCTTACCGCGGCCTATGAAGCGGTAGAATATCTGATTAGATTGGGTCACAAACGTATTGCCTGTGTGGCAGGGCCTGAAAACTTTCCGCTATGCCAATATCGGCTACAGGGCTATATCCAGGCGCTACGTCGTAATGGTATTGAGGTCGACAGCAACTATATTATACGCGGCGATTTTAGCTATGAAGCGGGCGCTGACACCTTTATCAAGCTGATGGAGCTGCCGGAACCCCCGACCGCAATATTCTGTCACAATGATGTCATGGCGATAGGCGCGATGTGGCAGGCGAAGAAAATGGGCCTGCGCATCCCGCAGGATGTCTCTGTCGTCGGCTTCGACGACTTGAAACTGTCACAGTATTGCGATCCCCCTTTGACCACCGTGGCACAACCACGTTATGAAATTGGTCGGCAAGCCATGTTACTATTACTCGAACAGTTACAAGGGCATCCAGTACAGAGTGGCTCCCGCTTGTTAAATACCGAATTAATTGTCAGGGAAAGTACTGCTGCGCCTAAACGCTAGGCAAATATTCAGGGGTTCAGTAACATGACGGGCTTATTCCATCATCACGACGCAGCGAAACGATAGTGGCACAAAGAGATTATGTAAGCCGAGGGCGCTCAGGAGCGCGGCGCAAAAGCACCAGCCGGAAAAAACGCAGTGCTCCAGCAGTATCCAAAACCGTGATGGCACTGGCCGTCGCGCTATTAGTGGTATTTGTTGGTGGCCTTTATTTCATCACCCACAATAAGCCGGGCGAGCTTCCGTTACTGCCCAGCCATGATCCGCGCACCGGCAATGGCTTGCCGCCGAAACCCGAAGAACGCTGGCGTTATATTAAAGAGTTGGAAAACCGTCAGATTGGCGTCCCGACACCGACAGAGCCCTCTGCCGGTGGCGAAGTCAATTCTAAAACGCAACTGACCAATGAGCAGCGCCAATTGCTTGAGCAGATGCAGGCGGATATGCGCCAGCAGCCAACCCAGCTTTCAGAGGTGCCGTATAACGAAGGGATGCAGGTGCCACGCTCTGCGGTGACCATCAAACCCCCGGTCACCAATATGCAGCAGCAACCATTAACGCCGCCGCGTCAGACGGTTGCGCCAGTGCCAGCACCACAGACACAAGTGCCGCCGCAGGTCACGACACCACCGCGCACTCAGCAACCGGTTACTCCAGTCGCGCCAGCGGTGACACCGCCGAAACCGGAAAAAGAGAAAGAAAAAGCGCAACGCTGGATGGTGCAATGTGGTTCATTTAAAGCCGCAGAACAGGCGGAATCTATTCGCGCCCAATTGGCATTCGAAGGTATCGAAAGCCGCATTACCGCAGGCGGTGGCTGGAATCGCGTGGTACTCGGCCCTTACAGCACCAAAGCTGCGGCGGATAAAGCTTTACAGCGTTTGAAAGGTGCGGGCCAATCAGGATGCATCCCCCTCGCGGTTGGGGGTTGAAAAGTAGTAATCCTCCCCCATTTATAATCTCAATATACCCCGTATTGTTTTGCTGAAAGGCAATACGGGGACTCATTCAGTCCGCAACGAGGGTCCGCTCGTGACAACAATTGTAAGTGTACGCCGTAATGGTCATGTAGTTATCGGTGGTGATGGCCAGGTCACTCTGGGCAATACCGTAATGAAAGGCAACGCCAAGAAAGTACGCCGCCTTTATAACAATAAAGTCATTGCTGGGTTTGCTGGCGGTACTGCCGATGCCTTTACACTATTTGAGCTATTTGAACGCAAACTGGAGATGCACCAGGGACACCTGACTAAAGCGGCGGTTGAATTAGCCAAAGATTGGCGCACTGACCGCATGTTACGCAAACTCGAAGCACTCTTGGCTGTTGCTGATGAAACCGCATCACTCATCATCACCGGTAATGGTGATGTGGTTCAGCCTGAAGATGACCTGATTGCTATCGGTTCCGGTGGGCCTTATGCCCAGTCTGCCGCGCGCGCGCTGCTAGAAAATACTGAATTGGGTGCGCGGGATATCGTGGAAAAATCACTGAGCATTGCGGGGGATATCTGTATCTACACCAACCGCTTCCAAACCATTGAAGAATTAACGTACGAAACGTTATCAACACATAAAGCGTAAGGATAGAGTGACATGTCTGAAATGACCCCACGCGAGATTGTCAGCGAACTTGATAGCTATATTATCGGCCAGGATAAAGCTAAACGTGCAGTGGCCATTGCCCTGCGTAACCGCTGGCGTCGGATGCAGCTTAACGAAGAGCTGCGCCACGAAGTTACTCCTAAAAATATTCTGATGATCGGCCCGACCGGCGTGGGTAAAACTGAAATTGCCCGCCGTCTGGCAAAACTGGCCAATGCGCCGTTTATCAAAGTAGAAGCCACCAAGTTCACCGAAGTGGGCTATGTAGGTAAAGAAGTTGATTCTATTATCCGCGATCTGACCGATGCAGCGGTGAAAATGGTTCGTCATCAATCCATTGAGAAAATGCGTTATCGGGCGGAAGAATTGGCCGAAGAACGTATTCTGGATGTGCTGATCCCACCGGCCAAGAATAACTGGGGCCAACCGGATGAAACTCAAGAGCCATCCGCGACTCGCCAGGCTTTCCGCAAAAAACTGCGCGAAGGTCAGCTTGATGACAAAGAGATTGAAATTGATCTGGCGGCATCACCGGTCGGTGTTGAAATCATGGCCCCTCCGGGCATGGAAGAGATGACTAACCAGCTGCAATCGATGTTCCAGAACATTGCTGGCCAGAAACAAAAACCGCGCAAAATCAAAATCAAAGAAGCATTTAAACTGCTGATTGAGGAAGAAGGCGCGAAGTTAGTCAATCCAGAAGAGCTGAAGCAGCAGGCGATTGATGCGGTTGAGCAACACGGTATCGTGTTTATCGACGAAATCGATAAAATCTGTAAACGCGGCCAGACTTCAGGCCCGGATGTGTCCCGTGAAGGGGTACAACGTGACTTGCTGCCATTGGTTGAGGGCTGCACCGTATCAACCAAACACGGCATGGTGAAAACAGACCATATCCTGTTTATTGCCTCCGGCGCATTCCAAGTCTCCAGCCCATCAGATCTTATCCCGGAATTGCAAGGTCGCTTGCCAATCCGTGTAGAATTGCAGGCGCTGACCACCGATGATTTTGAACGCATCTTGACTGAGCCGAGTGCTTCGTTGACTGAACAGTACAAAGCGCTGATGGCAACTGAAGGGGTGACGGTTGAGTTTACCCGTGAAGGTATTCGCAAAATCGCGGAAGCGGCATGGCAGGTTAATGAGCGCACCGAGAATATTGGCGCACGTCGCTTGCATACCGTGTTGGAACGTCTGATGGAAGATATCTCTTATGACGCAAGCGAAAGTAATGGTCAGTCCATCACTATTGACGCGGCATATGTGGGTAAACATCTGGATGAGCTGGTAGCCGATGAAGATTTGAGTCGTTTTATCCTATAATTCGCTTTATAAGCCTTTGCTGGATAAAATGGTTCGCCAAATTAATATTGAGTGGGAGGCGATGCCTCCCACTCTTATTTTATTAACTCGCCGATATGGGCGGACCAGACTCCTATAAAATGAAGCAGAAAATGAGCCTATCAACTAATACCAGCCAGACCCAGGCTTGGCTGGAAAGCCTGCGGCCAAGAACGCTGCCACTGGCCTTTGCCTCTATCGTTACCGGTTCAGCACTGGCTGTCTGGCTCGATAGTTTTAAACCCGCTGTCGCCTTGCTCGCCTTATTAACCGCTGGCCTGCTGCAAATTTTGTCCAATCTCGCCAATGATTATGGCGATGCTATCAAGGGCAGTGATACCGAAGAACGTATCGGGCCATTGCGCGGTATGCAAAAAGGGATGATTACGCGCCAGCAAATGAAAGTCGCGCTTATCATCACTGTTAGCATGACCGTCATTTCAGGTATCGCGCTTATTGCCGTGGCCTGCGAAAAACCCAGCGACATTTTAGGCTTTTTACTGCTTGGGCTGATGGCCATTGTAGCCGCAATTACCTACACCGTGGGTAGTAAACCCTATGGTTATATGGGGTTAGGTGATATTTCAGTATTGGTTTTCTTCGGCTGGCTGAGCGTCGCAGGGACTTACTATCTTCAAGCTGGGCACTTTGACAGTATCGTCATGCTACCCGCCACCGCCTGTGGTTTACTGGCGACGGCCGTTTTAAATATTAATAATTTGCGTGATATCGAAAATGACAAAGCCAATGGCAAGAACACACTGGCAGTGCGTTTAGGCCCGGTGGTTGCTCGTTATTATCATGCCCTGCTGATCACGGCAGCTATCTTCTGTCTGGCATTATTCAATATTCTGTATCTGCATAATTGGGCAGGTTGGCTCTTTATTCTGGCAGTTCCCTTGCTGGTCAAGCACGCACTATTTGTGCTGCGTGAACCCACCGCCGCGGGGATGCGCCCCATGCTCGAGCACATGGTCAAAGCCGCGTTATTGACCAATATTCTGTTTGCTATCGGCCTGGTGCTCAGTTAACCCCGCCGGTTTCTTTCTCCGGGCAACAGCCGATAAACCGGTCCGGAGAAATTTAACAATTGATGATTTTGCCAACAGCGGCCAGAAAGAGATATACTTAACATCCCAGCCGCAACCAGACGTTAATCCTATGAAATATGATACTTCCGAACTCTGTGACATCTATCATGAAGAGGTCAATGTGGTAGAACCCCTGTTCTCCAATTTTGGCGGGCGCACTTCATTTGGTGGCAAGATTACTACTGTAAAATGTTTCGAAGATAACGGCTTGTTGTTTGACCTGCTCGAAGAAAATGGTCTTGGCCGTGTTTTAGTCGTCGATGGCGGTGGCTCAGTGCGCCGTGCATTAATCAATGCTGAACTCGCTGATTTGGCGTTAAAAAACGAGTGGGAAGGCATTGTTGTTTACGGTGCTGTCCGTCAGGTTGATGAACTGGCCGAATTGGATATTGGTATCCAGGCGATGGCCGCTATTCCGGTCGGTGCCGCAGATGAGGGTATTGGTGAGAGTGATATCCGCGTTAACTTTGGCGGGGTGACATTCTTCTCCGGTGACCACTTGTACGCAGACAACACCGGGATCATCTTGTCAGAAGAACCTTTGGATATTGAATAATATCTCTCTGGTTTATCAACTATACCCTAAATAATTCGAGTTGCAGGAAGACGGGTATAGAAAGGGCGATATCAATATCGCCCTTTTTGCCTTTCGTACTCGAACAAGCTGCGTAACTAGCGGCTTTCAGCAATATATTGATGATGCTTTAAGCCAACTGGCACTCAGACTTCTTCCATCTTTCCCAACAGAGCACGCAGACGATCCTGCCAAACATGCTGTTCTTGTTTCAATTGCTCATTTTCGCGCACTAGCGCTTCACGGCCACCTGCCGCTTCCTGAACTTCTTGGGACAAGGTGTTATTTTTCTCTTTCAGCTCTTCAATTTCCATCTGTAACAGAGTGATGGTATCAATCGCCTGCTGAACTTTAACTTCCAATTTCTCAAATACTTCAAATGACATTCTTCGGTCCCCTTATGAGTCGCAAGGCGTACATCCTTTGGTCGCAGTCATCATTTCTAACTTCAGTTGCCACGCAAACCGCAGTAACTATCGGCGAATGAAACTGCTGTGAATACTTATCGCGCTATATATCCAACAAACTAGTGTAACAAGCGCTATGTTTTAGGCGTCCCATCGCACAGGCGACGCAATATGATAAAAACGATAGTCTTATAAGGCGATGCCCTTGTAGAGCGATTGTATGTAGCCAGTCTCCCCCTGTCTAGCGCCATACCGGTACAAACCACACTCTGTAGCAATTTCGTGTCAGTAACTATCAGTGAAAGCCGAAAAACACTTACCGCCCATCCAGCTAAGTGATACACAGCTTTAACAACTGGGAGAGAAAGCACTGGTCTGATCACACTTTCAAAGTCCCTTAACATCCGCGAATAACGCGAAATCGCTCATTTTTATGACGCACCACACACATTTTGATTTCGCTATTTCTCGTTTGTGCTCGTTAACGATAAATTTACATCACTCCCTCCGCACTCCGGAGGGCAAAAATAAGAAATACCCTATAAATCTCTGTCTCTAGGACATCTACTATGAGCCAAACCGCTAGTTCGACCTTGAAGGGCCAATGTATCGCGGAGTTTCTCGGTACTGCTCTACTTATCTTTTTTGGTGTGGGCTGTGTCGCTGCATTAAAATTGGCAGGTGCCAGTTTTGGGCAGTGGGAAATTAGTATCATTTGGGGCCTGGGGGTTGCCATGGCCATTTATCTCACAGCAGCAATTTCAGGTGCTCACCTTAATCCAGCAGTGACTATTGCCTTATGGCTATTTGCCTGCTTTGATCGCAGTAAAGTTATTCCCTACATTTTGGCACAGATTGCCGGTGCATTTTGTGCTGCGGCCTTAGTGTTCGGCCTCTACTACAACCTGTTCATCGATTTTGAACAGACTCATCAGATAGCACGCGGCAGTGTTGAAAGTCTGAATCTGGCCGGTATTTTCTCTACTTATCCAAATCCACATATTTCTGTTTTCCAGGCATTCTTGGTTGAAACGGTCATTACCGCTATTTTGATGTGTCTTATCTTGGCACTGACTGACGACGGTAACGGTATTCCACGCGGCCCACTGGCACCCCTGCTGATTGGTATTTTGATTGCCGTTATCGGCGGCTCAATGGGGCCACTGACCGGGTTCGCCTTAAACCCGGCGCGTGACTTTGGTCCAAAACTATTTGCTTATTTTGCAGGTTGGGGTGAAATCGCCTTCACTGGCGGGCGTGATATTCCTTACTTCTTAGTCCCTATCTTCGGGCCAATTGTCGGCGCATTGGTAGGTGCATTCGGTTATCGTGCTCTGATTGGCCGCCATTTGCCATGCGATGTGTGCGCCATTGAAGATGAAGAAACCACGGTTACGACCACAGAACGCAAAGCGTAAATATTAGATACTGTCACTTAAAAAGTAGGCTAACTATGACAACTGAAAATACTACTCAAAAGAAATACATTGTCGCGCTTGATCAAGGAACCACCAGCTCCAGAGCAGTGGTGCTGGACCACGATGCCAATATCGTGAGTGTTTCCCAGCGTGAATTCACCCAAATTTACCCGAAAGCGGGTTGGGTTGAGCATGACCCCATGGAAATCTGGGCTACGCAAAGCTCCACATTGGTCGAAGTGCTGGCCAAAGCCGGCATCAGTTCTGACGAAATTGCCGGTATCGGTATTACCAACCAACGTGAAACCACCATCGTTTGGGACAAAGCGACCGGTAAGCCGGTGTATAACGCTATTGTTTGGCAGTGCCGCCGTACCGCTGAAATCTGCGAGAAACTGAAAAAAGAAGGTCTGGAAGAGTACATCCGCCACAACACCGGGCTAGTGGTTGACCCTTACTTCTCCGGCACCAAAGTGAAGTGGATCCTTGATAACGTAGAAGGCGCTCGTGACCGCGCTGAGCGCGGCGAGTTGCTGTTTGGTACCGTAGACACCTGGCTGGTGTGGAACATGACGCAAGGCCGCGTACACGTAACGGATTACACCAACGCATCACGGACCATGATGTTTAATATTCGCACCAAAGAGTGGGACGAGCGCATGCTGAAAGCGCTGAATATCCCGCGATCCATGCTGCCAGAAGTTCGCCCATCCTCAGAAATTTACGGCCAGACCAACATTGGGGGTAAAGGCGGAACGCGTATTCCTATCGCCGGTATCGCCGGTGACCAACAAGCCGCGCTGTTCGGCCAGCTTTGTGTACAACCGGGCATGGCAAAAAATACTTACGGAACAGGCTGCTTCCTGCTGATGAACACCGGTACAGAAGCGGTTCAATCCAATCATGGCCTACTCACCACCATTGCCTGCGGCCCACGCGGCGAAGTCAACTATGCGCTGGAAGGCGCGGTATTTATTGGCGGCGCATCCATCCAATGGCTGCGTGATGAGCTGAAACTGATCAGTGATGCCACCGACTCCGAGTATTTTGCCACCAAAGTGAAAGACAGCAACGGCGTGTATGTGGTGCCTGCTTTCACTGGGTTAGGTGCTCCTTATTGGGACCCGTATGCCCGTGGCGCGATTTTCGGCCTGACCCGTGGTGTTAACAGCAACCACATTATCCGCGCCACCCTCGAGTCTATTGCTTATCAAACTCGTGATGTACTGGATGCGATGCAAGCGGATTCAGGTGAACGCCTGAAGTCACTGCGTGTTGATGGCGGCGCGGTTGCGAACAACTTCCTGATGCAATTCCAAGCCGACATTCTGGGCACGCGTGTTGAGCGCCCGGCAGTGCGTGAAAGCACGGCGCTGGGTGCCGCATTCCTCGCGGGTCTGGCGACGGGCTTCTGGAATGATTTGGACGAAGTGAAGAGCAAAGCCACCATTGAGCGCGAATTCCGTCCAGGGATCGAAACCACCGAGCGTGACTTCCGCTATAAAGGCTGGAAGAAAGCAGTGGCCCGAGCTCAAGCTTGGGAAGATCACGAAGAATAACGGCCCGCCGGTAAAATCGAGTCTGTTTTAAGCTCTCTATAACGCGCCATCCCCCCCGATAGCGCGTTTTTTATTGTGAAAAATCTCATCACCCCCAAAGACACCCTACGGCTTCACGTCACAAAGATGGTAGAATTCCAGCTTACATTCTTCTTCTATTACCACCTCAATTAACAGGTCTAACCATGAAACGTGAACTAGCCATCGAGTTTTCTCGTGTCACCGAAGCTGCTGCGCTGGCGGGCTATAAGTGGCTGGGTCGGGGCGATAAAAATGCTGCCGACGGCGCTGCTGTTCAAGCCATGCGTATTATGCTCAATCAGGTCAATATTGATGGGCAAATTGTTATCGGCGAAGGTGAAATCGATGAAGCCCCGATGCTGTTTATTGGTGAGCACGTCGGTACTGGCCAAGGCGATGCCGTTGATATCGCCGTTGACCCTATTGAAGGTACCCGCATGACTGCCATGGGTCAGGCCAATGCGCTGGCCGTGCTGGCGGTGGGAGATAAAGGCACATTTTTACATGCACCTGATATGTATATGGAAAAACTGGTGGTTGGCCCTGGCGCTAAAGGAGTAATCGACCTGAACCTGCCGCTAGAACTCAACTTGCGCAATGTTGCCATCAAGTTGAATAAACCACTGACTGACTTAACTGTTATCACGCTAGCCAAACCGCGTCATGACGGCATCATCGCCGAAATGCAGCAACTTGGTGTCAAAGTGTTTGCTATTCCCGATGGCGATGTCGCGGCCTCTATTTTAACCTGCATGCCAGAAAGTGAAGTGGATGTGATGTACTGCATCGGCGGAGCACCTGAAGGGGTGATTTCTGCTGCGGTAATCCGTGCATTGGACGGCGATATGCAAGGCCGTTTATTAGCGCGCCATCAAGTCAAAGGCGATAATGAAGACAACCGCCGCATTGGCGAACAAGAGCTGGTACGCTGCAAATCAATGGGTATCGAAGCCGGTAACGTGCTGTTATTGGGGGATATGGCTCGCAATGATAATGTGATTTTCTCTGCCACTGGGATTACCAAAGGTGACCTGCTGGAAGGCATTTATCGCAAAGGAAACATGGCGACCACCGAGACACTGCTGATTCGCGGTAAATCCCGCACTATTCGCCGTATCCGCTCGACTCATTTCCTTGACCGCAAAGATCCGGCATTGCATGAGTTCTTACTGTAACTCGGCTAACTAGCTCTTTAGCAAAGCATAAAACATAGGCGGCTGATAAAATCAAACGAAGGGGAAACGTGCCGTTGGGGTCGTAGTCGCGTAAGCGACCGAAGTGCCCCTGGGTGCGATAACCCTTTCGCTCACAATACTATTAGCGACTTAAACACGGTGTTCTTGCGGCTGCATCCGGTGAGATAATGGCCACCAGCACAGCAAAATCAATACCGCCATAGCAAACATCAACAGCCCTAAGCTGAATTGCCCAGTTTGTGGCAGCATGGCTGACAACCACGTCGCCAGACCTGACCCGACATTCTGCAACCCTCCAATCAAAGCCCCCGCAGCACCGGCCAGATAAGGGAAAGGCTCCATTGCCCCGGTGGTGGCCAGCGGGAACAGCATCCCAGCCCCAAAGAAGAATAGCGCAGCCGGTATCACCAGCGTCCAAATATTCATAATGCCAAACCAACCGGGTATCCACATCATCAAACCCGCCAGCAGACAGCTGATCACCGAGTGCCACATCAGGTTATGGAAAGTTTTACTGTCGCGACCGGCGTACCACGCGCCAAAAAACGCCGCCGGAATCGGCAGGATAAATAAAATACTGACCGTCACCCCGCTTAGCCCCAGCACGCCGCCCATCAACACGCCCGCACTGGCTTCAAATACCGCAATACCCGCTAATGCACCAATCAACATCACCAGATAACAGCTAAAAGCGCGGTCAGAGAACAATAAGCGGAAACTGGCCAGCATTCGTCGTTTTTCAGTTTGTTGTGGCCGAGTTTCCGGTAACCAGCGAAACATGCAAAATGCCACCCCACCACATAAAAAAAGCAGAAATGCGTAGCTTGCACGCCAGCCAAACAGACTGGCCAACACCCCACCAATAATCGGGGCCAAGAGCGGGCTGACCAAAATCCCCATGTTCAACATACTGTTGGCGTAGCGTAGCGCCGTGCCGCCATATAAATCTCGCGGCATAGTTCGCGCCATCACTCCCGCAACCCCAGTGCCCATGCCCTGCAAAGCACTGGCTGCGACCAGCATGGGCAAACTATTTGCCAGCCAGGCCCCCAATGCGCCCAACATGAATATCATCATACCCACCAGAATGACCGGCCGACGCCCAACCCGGTCAGACAGTGGGCCATAAATCAGTTGCGAGAAGCCATAAGTCAACAGATAGGCCGCCATGACGCGCTGCACCGTGCCAGTGCGCACTGAAAAGTCGCGGGCGATATCCGCAATAACAGGGACGTAAATGGTTTGCGCCATCTGACCGACAGCCACCAACAGAATCAACATCACCAGCAGGTGGAAATTCTCTATTTTTCTCATTATCTTAGCTATTAACAAATTGTTAGCCGGACCTCGTGCCGCACCCATCTGGCCGTAAAAAGCCATATTTTGCGAGCACCCCACTATTTTTGTGACACAACTCACTTGGCGCATAAGCTAACAAATTCAGATTTTTTAGCGAGCCAGCACGACATATTGCTAAAAGGTCGGCTGGCAGATAAAAACACCACTGGCGTAAAGTTAACTGTCCATATATTCGTTTCCGGCCCCCGAACACTACAGTGGCACTCATGGCGTAAGGAGATAACATTTAATCGATAATATTTTCTACTAATATCCCCTAAAATACCGGCAGCGCTTTAGGTACTACTTTCGATAAGTATTTGAAAAAGGGAATCAGAATTATGGCTGAATGGGTTAGTGGCAAAATTACTCACATTGAACACTGGACTGACTCGCTGTTCAGCATTCGGGTCAATGCGCCAATTGATCCCTTTACCGCCGGTCAATTTGCCAAGCTGGCATTAGATATCAACGGCGAGCGGGTACAGCGGGCCTATTCCTACGTCAATGCACCAAGTGACGATAATCTGGAGTTCTATCTGGTCACCGTGCCCGAGGGGAAACTCAGCCCGCGACTTGACCAACTGACAGTGGGTGGCGAAGTGATGGTGACCAAGCAAGCGGCGGGCTTCTTTGTGCTGGAAGAAATTCCGGATTGCGACACGCTATGGATGCTGGCAACAGGCACCGCTATTGGCCCGTATCTGTCTATTTTGCAGGAAGGGCGCGATTTAGAGCGCTTTAAAAATCTGGTGCTGGTTCATGCTGCGCGCTTTGCCCGCGACCTCAGCTATCTGCCATTGATGCAGCAGCTTGAGCAACGCTATAACGGCAAACTGCGAATTCAGACCGTTGTCAGCCGTGAAGAGTCACCGGGGTCATTGACGGGCAGGGTTCCGGCACTGATTGAAAATGGTGCACTGGAAGCCGCTGTCGGCTTGAAAATTGATGCTCAAGACAGCCATGTCATGCTGTGCGGTAACCCGCAAATGGTGCGAGACACCCAGCAATTGTTGAAAGAACAGCGGGAAATGCGTAAACATTTACGCCGTAAACCGGGGCATATGACCAGCGAGCAGTATTGGTAATAAACAGTATTAGTAATAAACAGTATTGGTAAAGGGCCATCTGGCCCTTTTTACCTTATCAAACCCTATTTACTGCGGTGTTTTTTCAGCCAGAAACTTCACCGGTAACGCTTCTGGGCCAAAACGATTGTCACCCTCGGTCCCGAGAAATGCGCCACAATCAATAAACATCATGACAATAATTAGTGTGGGAATAAACCGCCCAACACCCCATTGCCAGATGGGCGCTAGCATCTGCCAGTTACCCGCCATTAACATCCAGGCCAACACCACCAATAGCGCCCACCAACCGGCTTTATTGCGGTCATGTAGCCGTTTGACGACCACTGTTGCCGTGGGCCACAGTAGAAAAACAATAGCAAAAGCAGCGGTCTGAGTGGTGAGCCAATTCTGCCCGGCCAACGTAAAGATAACCAGCATTGCCAGTAACCACAGCCCAATCCAAATCCAAAAATCACGCCGCCCGATACGGCCTTTTAACGAGAAACACCATTGCTGTATTGTCATCAATGACCTGATCCATTTAACTGATATATACCCAAAATAATCCGAGTTGCAGGAAGGCGGTAAGAGAGATAATCCCGATGAGCTTACATAAGTAAGTGATTCGGGTTATTGAGCGTAGCCAACGCACATGCAGCTTGAAGTATGACGGGTATAACGTAAAGTTGGTATGGACAATAGAGTAACTCAACGCCGTAACTAACCTATACTCTTTGCAGTGAATTTTGACAATCACCCCCAATTACCGCTTTAATCCCCTACACAAACTGCAAACAACGGCGTAAGTCATGAGAAAAGAAATAACCGCAATGCTGACAATACTGCTGCTAATAGCAGCGGTTAGCCGCGCTCATGCCGATCCCGAAGCTGGCGATGAACAGCCGGCAGAAGACACTCAGCCAACAGCTCCTTATCTGCTTTCCGGCGCGCCAACCTTTGATTTAACGCTGGTTAAATTCCGTGAAAGTTATAATCACGCCAACCCGACGCTGCCTATCAGTGAGTTTCACGCCATCATAGTAAAAGATGATGTGCCGCCGCTGACCCGTGCTGCCAGTAAGATTAACGAAAATCTCTATGCTTCAACCGCATTGGAGAAAGGAACGGGGAAAATTAAAACCTTACAAATTACCTATTTGCCAATCAAAGGAAGCGAGGAAAAAGCGGCCCGGCTGATAGCGGTTAATTACATGGCGGCCCTGATGCGCCAGTTTGAACCCACACTCACACTCGAACAAAGTATCAGCAACGTGCAACAATTGCTGATGAAAGGCAAAGGTTCACCTTTCTTCGTCCATCCTGTCGGCGCAATTCGCTATGTTGTGGCAGATAATGGCGAAAAAGGGCTTACCTTCGCTGTTGAACCGATTAAGCTATCACTATCTGAAGCATAATCTCGCCGCAATTAATGACGAAAAGCAAAGCCATTACCGCTAATCATCTCTATACTGTTGGACAGGTAAACTGCCTGTCGGGCAGTCATTATTATTGACCCTCGCGTCCCCTTGTTGGAGGAAGAAACATGCGTCATCCATTAGTTATGGGTAACTGGAAGCTGAACGGTAGCACTCACATGGTTAACGAGCTTATCGCTGGCCTGCGTAAAGAATTGAGCACTGTTGACGGCTGTGGCGTGGCTATTGCCCCACCGGCTATCTATCTGAATCAAGCTAAGCATGAGCTGTCAGGTAGCCGCATCGCGCTGGGCGCACAAAACGTTGATGTGAATCTATCCGGCGCATTTACCGGCGAAACTTCTGCTGAAATGCTGAAAGATGTTGGTGCTCAATACATCATTATCGGTCACTCTGAGCGCCGTACTTATCACAACGAAAGTGATGAATTCATTGCGAAGAAATTTGGCGTACTGAAAGAAATCGGCCTGATCCCCGTATTGTGCATCGGCGAAACTGAAGCAGAAAACGAAGCGGGTCAAACTGAAGCTGTTTGCGCCAAACAACTGGACGCCGTGCTGAATACCTTGGGTGTGAAAGCATTCGAAGGCGCGGTTATTGCTTATGAGCCAATCTGGGCTATCGGCACCGGCAAATCAGCAACTCCAGCACAGGCGCAAGCGGTTCACAAATTTATCCGTGACCATATTGCCAAGCTTGATGCCGCGGTTGCCGCACAAGTTATCATTCAGTACGGCGGTTCCGTGAATGATAAAAATGCAGCAGAATTGTTCACCCAGCCAGACATCGATGGCGCGCTGGTTGGCGGTGCATCACTGAAAGCGGATGCATTCGCCGTTATCGTGAAAGCTGCTGCAAAAGCTAAAAAAGCCTAATTTAGGTATAAGCGGCTGATTAAGCTGGGGCAGATGATGCTCCGGCTTTTTTACTAGCTGTTCCTTGCTCTGTCTTCCCACAGATTAATCCCATTCTCTTCAATGGAACCAAGGAAATCCAAAATCTCAGCGTGACTTCCTGCAATTTCACTCAGCTCACAGCTAAAATGCTTCATCTTTTGGGCATCAAACAAATGAATAATATTGCTATCTTTAAATTTAATCAGATTACAGGCATGCCCATCTATCGCACCGGGTAACCAACTCCGTAAGGCTGGACGATTAATAGCAATAACAGCAAATAACTCATTATCCTTTTTATAACCACTTAAATGATCAGCAAACACCTGAGCGGATAACCCTGACTGAAGCAGTGTTAACATATTCCCTGCGACTCGCGCCCCCCTCAATTCAGGTAAAGCTCGGTATAGAGAATTATCGGTCAATGTATCAACCACAGCAGTGGCACAAGACACACAATTAGTTTGGCCGAAACCTTGGATACCAAAGAACGAAAGCAAAGCAGCCAATGGCCGTAGCCATAAAGGTGCTTTCCCATCACGATTGATTTCTTTTAATAAAACCGCGCCCAGATATGCATCTTTACCTGCACGATAGTCATCCGGCTTTATACCCTCGGGGTCTTTTCTGTTTTCTATTATGGGAGCTGTATAGGTCGGTGTACTCTCTAAACAGCCCTCCTCAAAACAATTAAAATCTTCATCGATTGAATGTGCCGATGAAGTGCTGACGTTCTTCAATGGCCGGGGTTCTGGCTGCAAGTCTTGAGTGCCATCTGAGCTCCAACCAGTATTGCTGGCCCCATTTATATTCATTTTATTCTCCCCCTAATTCATGCAGTTTTATTAGTCTGAGTAATTTAATAAACTATTCAGCACCGCCTGGCGAATCGGGGAGTTTTTATCTGTAAGAAAGAGAAGAATTATAAAAATAATCAGAGGGTTAAAATGGCTAATAAAACAAAGCGCCCGTAAGCATTAACTTACGAGCACTGAGTCAACTACTGCTATCAAATCATTATGTTATTTTTTCTTATTTCATTGTTTACTTATTTTATCGCTTACTGATTTCGTCGAATACGCCGCCGGTCGCAAAATGCACCTGCTGGGCTTTAGTCCAGCCACCGAAAACGTCATCAATGGTAAACAACTTCAGTTTCGGGAACTCATTAGCAAACTTAGCGGCGACAGCCGGATCACGTGGACGATAGTAATTCTTGGCGGCAATAGTCTGGCCTTCCGGTGAATACAGGTATTTTAAGTAAGCATCAGCCACTTCACGGGTACCGCGCTTATCGACCACTTTATCCACCACCGAGACAGTCGGCTCAGCCAAAATAGAAACACTCGGCGTGATGATATCAAACTGGTCTTTACCTACTTCATTCACCGCCAGCAGAGCTTCATTTTCCCAGGCAATCAATACATCGCCAATCCCACGTTCGACGAAGGTATTCGTCGCCCCACGCGCACCAGAATCCAAAACTTCCACATTTTTATACAACTGTTTGACAAATTCTTGCGCCTTGGCCTGGTCATTATTGTTGTGCTCTAGCGCGTAGCCCCATGCCGCCAGATAGTTCCAACGCGCACCACCGGAGGTTTTCGGGTTCGGCGTAATGACCGAGATGCCCGGCTTCACTAAATCTGACCAATCATGAATCTGTTTTGGGTTCCCTTTACGCACCAGGAAAACAATAGTTGAAGTGTAAGGCGCGGAGTTATCAGGTAGGCGCTTGATCCAGTCTTTATCAATACGACCACGCTCAGCAATAGCATCGACGTCATAAGCCAGAGCCAAAGTCACAACATCTGCTTCAATACCATTAATCACCGAGGTCGCCTGCTTACCAGAACCGCCATGTGATTGGCGCACAGTCACCTTGTCACCGGTTTTCTCTTGCCAATATTTACTAAATGCTTGGTTATAATCTTGATAAAATTCACGTGTCGGATCATATGACACATTCAGCAATTGAATATCTTTTGCCATGGCACCTGATGCCAGCAGCAGTAATGAAAGACCTACACCCCATTTACGCATTGACCCGCTCCCCAGATTTGTTGTTATTAACTTAATTAGTTGGCTTGATACTGAGCGTGCCAGAAACTTTCCGGTCAATTAAAGAATAAAAAAGTTTTGATTATATCAATACGGAATATATGAGTGACTGGAAATAAAAAACCCCCGCAATTGCGAGGGTTTAGCGATCAAGCGAATGGCTGTTTTAGAACAGTTTTTTCGCAGTATCGTACCAATCTTCTTTAAATTTACTTTTCTTATTTTCTGGCGCGATACAAACGGAGATTAATTCATGCACCATCTTCTCGTTTTGTACCCCAACGCAAAAGCCGCCGCGCGAATAATCATGATTTTCCAACAGCAGATCAACAGCATAAGCGCCCATACGAGAAGCTAAAATACGGTCATAAGGAACCGGAGCTCCACCGCGCTGGATGTGGCCCAAGACAGTACCACGGGTTTCGCGACCGGTTTCTGTCTCAATGTATTTAGCCAGCTCGTCGATATTGTCCAGTTTTTCAGTAATGGCCACGATCGCGTGCTTTTTGCCTTTCTCGATGCCCGCTTTGATTTCAGCAACCAAATCTTCACGTTTGAATTCAACTTCAGGGATAGCAATAAACTCGCAGCCCCCGGCAATAGCCGCCGCCAGAGTCAAATCGCCACAATAACGGCCCATCACTTCAACGATGGAAATACGCTGATGAGAAGAAGAAGTATCACGCAAGCGGTCAATAGCTTCCACCACGGTGCCCAGTGCGGTGAAGAAACCGATGGTATAGTCAGTCCCGGCGACATCGTTATCAATAGTGCCCGGCAAGCCGATACAGTGAATCCCACCTTCTTTGGTGAGTAAGTCTGCACCGGCATAAGAACCGTCGCCACCGATAACCACCAAGCCATCAATGCCACGGTCTTTCATATTCTGTAGGGCAACTTTACGTTTTTCCGGATCTCGAAACTCAGGGAAACGCGCTGAACCCAAGAAAGTACCGCCACGGTTAATCATATCTGACACGCTATAGCGGTCCAGCTTCCTCATGCGATTCTCAAACAAGCCAAGGTAGCCATCTTCAATACCGTAAACTTCTAATCCTGCTGACAAAGCTGCACGAACAACCCCACGAATGGCTGCATTCATACCTGGCGCATCACCGCCGCTTGTTAATACACCGATTTTCTTGACCATGACTACCTCTGAACTTGTAGATGCGATTTTTTAAAATTATTTATTTGCCGATTATGTCTTGCACAGGCGAACAGTACAGAAAATCAGCTTGATGAGCTTAATATTGAATATTATAGCAAAAACACCAAGCTGAATTGATTCAAGTCATGCCATTTGGCGGTATTTTCTTCATGACTGAACCATTATGTCACCCCAGTTTACCTGTCGTTAATGTAGCAATAACGGATGAATAAATTATAACTCCCAATGCGCATGGCGTTCTTTGGGTACCACCGCAGTAGGATCTTGATGGATAAGGACATCTGCGCCAGGAAAACGGTGTAATAATGCCCGCTCCACTTGATCAGCTAAAATATGCGCCTCCATCAACGGCAGCATATCCTCCATTTCAAGATGGAGTTGAATAAAACGCGTTGGCCCCGACTGGCGAGTCCGCAAGTCATGAGCGCCAATCACACCCGGCCATGACGTCACGATATTGATAATTTCCTGCCGCTCATCATCTGGCAAAGCGCGATCCAGCAAAGCTTGCACCGCTTCATAACCCATACGCAGTGCGCTATAGAGAATATAAACTCCAATCCCCAATGCAAACAATGCATCCGCACGATGAAAACCATACCAACTTAATGCTAATGCAATAAGAATAGCACCATTCATCATGACGTCTGATTGATAGTGCAACATATCGGCACGAATGGCCTGACTCTGAGTTTTTCGTACCACCCAGCGCTGAAATGTGACTAATATCATTGTACTGAATAATGCAATTAACGTTACCCAGATACCTATACCAGGATCTTGCAGCGGTGTTGGTGATGCCAAATGTTGAAAACCCGTCAGGAACAGGAATAACGCCGAGCCGGAAATAAACATACTTTGCGCCAGCGCAGCCAGCGATTCCGCTTTACCATGGCCAAAAGTATGTTCTTTATCAGCCGGTTGCAGCGAGTAGCGCACCACAAAAAGATTGGTTAAAGAGGCGGCTAGATCCACCAGTGAGTCAACTAACGCAGCCAACAAACTCACTGATCCAGTATGCCACCAGGCAAAAATTTTAATTATCAGTAAGATTGATGCCAGCACAGTGGCGCTGAGCGCAGCAGCTTTCACCAGGCGCGCATATTGCGGATCCATAACTCATTCCGAATAATATTCAGGGGTTATGAGTATAACGGAAAAGCGACAAAAAAAAGCCCTCCATCATGGAGGGCGAAAGACAGGGATGGTGTCTATAGCAAGGAAAACAGGGTATTACAGGGTACTACTTACTTCTGGGCAGAAGAGGGTTGTGCTGCTGGCGCCTGCTGCATTTTTTCAATGCGCTGCTGGTGCTTTTGGTTCAAGGCAGCTTTTTGCTCTGGAGTGAGCAAGTTAAACATTTGGTTACGCACTTTGGCCATTTCGACCTGACGATCAATCTGGTCTTTGGACATTTTCTCGGCCTGCGCTCTTACCGCAGCTTCGTCGAATTTATCCGCGGTGACCAACTTGTGCATGGCTTCGCGTTCAGCCAAATCGACACGCGGCTGGTCTTGACGAGACTGGCGCATCAGGTCACGCATTTGCTGGCGTTGCTGTTCTGTCAGATTGACGCCATCAAACATGTTATGGTGACCACGGCCATCTTTCTTGTTCATCATCGCACCGTCACCGTGGCACCAGCCATCAGTGGTCCCGGCCTTATCGGCGGCGAAGGCGGCTTGAGAGCCGAGAACTAACATTGACGCCATGATTAACGTTGCTACTTTAGTTACTTTGCGCATCATTTAACTCCTGGGTTCTGTTTGCTAAGCGGTTTACTGCTCTGCGATTCAATAAGGAGCAGTCTACTGGCCCGGCTGCAAACTAGCGTCAGTGGATGTAAAACTGGAGTCAGGGCATGTAAAGCTAAGTAAAGTCATGGAATACCGGCAGTTGATAACGTATTTTGCGTCAAGAGGAGAAACAATCATGCATAAAATCCTATTAGTTGATGATGACCGTGAACTGACGTCGCTGTTGAAAGAATTACTGGAAATGGAAGGTTTTAATGTTGTCGTTGCCTATGATGGTGAACAAGCATTAAACCTGCTGGACAGTTCTATCGATTTGTTATTATTGGATATTATGATGCCGCGCAAAAACGGTATCGAAACCTTGAAAGAGTTACGCCAGCACCACCAAACCCCGGTGATTATGCTGACGGCTCGGGGTAGTGAGCTGGATCGAGTCCTCGGCCTGGAGCTGGGTGCGGACGATTATCTGGCGAAGCCCTTTAATGACCGTGAGCTGGTAGCGCGTATCCGAGCTATTTTACGCCGATCTAACTGGAGTGAGCAGCAGCAAAATGTCGACCAGGGCGCGCCAATACTGGATGTTGATTGCCTGCAATTGAACCCAGGCCGTCAGGAAGCCAGCTTTGAGGGCCAGTCGCTGGAATTAACCGGCACGGAATTTACCTTACTCTACCTGTTGGCTCAGCACCTCGGCCAAGTAGTCTCGCGGGAGCATCTCAGCCAGGAAGTGTTGGGGAAACGATTAACACCGTTTGACCGTGCCATTGATATGCATATTTCAAACCTACGCCGCAAGTTGCCAGATCGCAAAGACGGGCTACCTTGGTTTAAAACTCTGCGCGGTCGCGGGTATCTGATGGTCTCTGAAACATGATTAACAGTTTAACGACGCGAATTTTTGCGATTTTTTGGTTTACCTTGGCGCTGGTATTGATGCTGGTGCTGATGTTACCAAAACTCGACTCGCGTCAAATGACCACCTTGCTCGACAGCGAACAGCGTCAGGGAACGATGCTGGAGCAACATATTGAAGCCGAATTGGCCAGTGACCCGGCCAATGATCTCATGTGGTGGCGCAGGCTTTATCGCGCCATCGAAAAGTGGGCACCTCCCGGCCAGCATTTAGTGTTAGTGACCACCGAGGGCCGCGTTATTGGTGCCCAGCGCCACGAAATGCAAATGGTGCGTAATTTTATCGGCCAGTCAGATAACTCCGATCAGCCGAAAAAGAAAAAATATGGCCGTGTTGAGATGGTCGGCCCCTTCTCCATCCGTGATGGCGAAGATAACTATCAGCTCTATCTGCTGCGCCCAGCGAGTAGCCCGCAATCCGATTTTATCAATTTGATGTTTGACCGGCCGCTGCTGCTCTTAATTGCAACTATGTTGATCAGTGCGCCACTGCTGTTATGGCTGGCATGGAGTTTGGCGAAACCGGCGCGTAAGTTGAAAAATGCCGCTGATGACGTAGCGCGAGGCAACCTGAAACAGCACCCTGAGTTGGAATCCGGCCCACAAGAGTTTTTGGCAACCGGCGCCAGTTTCAACCAGATGATCAGTGCGCTCGACCGGATGGTTGTGGCCCAACAACGGCTGATTTCTGATATCTCCCATGAGCTACGCACGCCACTGACTCGCTTGCAACTGGCCACTGCGCTGATGCGCCGCCGCCATGGCGAGGGGAAAGAACTGGAGCGTATTGAAATGGAAGCGCAACGATTAGATAGCATGATCAATGATTTGCTGGTGTTATCCCGCAGTCAGCATAAAAACGAGCTGCACCGCGAGCCGATCAAAGCGAATGAACTGTGGTCTGAAGTGCTGGAAGATGCGCAGTTCGAAGCTGACCAGATGGGGAAAACGCTGGAAGTGACCGCACCTCCGGGGCCATGGACCTTATTTGGCAACCCGGCGGCCCTCGACAGTGCGTTGGAGAATATCGTGCGTAATGCGCTGCGTTATTCTCATCATCACATTGCCGTGGCGTTCAGCTCGGATAATCAGGGAATAACTATCACTGTCGATGATGATGGGCCCGGTGTCAGCGAGGAAGACCGTGAACAAATCTTCCGGCCATTCTACCGCACAGATGAAGCGCGAGATCGTGAATCCGGCGGGACAGGTTTGGGGCTGGCGATTGTAGAAACTGCGGTTAATCAGCATCGCGGTTGGGTACGGGCCGAAGACAGCCCATTAGGGGGTCTGCGCCTGATTATCTGGTTGCCGCTGCATCCACTTAAATCTTAATGAAGTGACAAACCCGGCTGCCCGATCCAATATGATCGGGCAGCCTATACTGGATTGAGCAGGCCATCGGCGGCCTATTTTTGGCTTTCTTTCTCCAACAAATATTTTTTGCGCTCAATCCCCCAGCGATAGCCTGACAATGCACCATCCTGACGAATGACTCGATGGCAGGGAATGGCGACCGCCAGCATATTGGCAGCACAGGCACCCGCCACCGCGCGTACCGCTTTTGGCGAACCGATTTTTGCGGCAATATCGGCATAACTGGCGGTCTCGCCTGCCGGTATTTCCCGCAACGCCTGCCAAACCCGCTGCTGGAATGCCGTGCCACGGATATCCAAGGGCAAATCTAGCCCAAGCTTAGGGGCCTCAACCAAGCCCACCACCAGCGCGAACCATTGTTCAAACTCGGCATCCCCGCCAATTAACTCCGCCTGTGGAAACTTATCCTGCAATTGCTGCACCAGCAGGGCCGGTGAGTCACCCAACAAAATGGCGCAGATTCCCAGCTCACTTTTCGCCATCAAGATAGCCCCGAGAGAACTTTCCCCCACCGCAAACCGCAGTGTGACATCGCGGCCACCTTGGCGGTAACGGGTCGGCGTCATGCCCAATAACTGATTGGATTGTTCATAAAAACGGCCATTGGAGTTGTATCCAGCATCAAAGATGGCGTCAGTCACCGAGCCTTCGCCCGCCAATTGGGTGCGGACTCGTGCACTGCGGGTCGCGGTGGCATACGCCTTGGGCGTTAACCCGGTCATGGATTTAAATAATCGATGGAAATGAAAAGTGCTGAGATTCAGCTCGGCCGCCAACTCACTGAGTTTGAACGGTATTTCTGCTTGTTCAATTAAACGGCATGCCCGGCTAATTTTTTCTGCATGCAGTTGCGCTTGAGATAACTGAGTGGGTCGGCAGCGTTTACAAGGCCGATAACCCGCGAGTTCGGCGGCGTCATTATCAGCAAAGAATTCAATGTGTTCTGCTTTCGCCTGGCGGGAAGAACATGAGGGCCGGCAATACACACCGGTGGTTTTCACCGCATAAACAAACTGACCATCGGCGGTTTTATCGCGATTAATAATGGCGGCCCAGCGTGGGTCTGACAAACTGTCTATTACGCCCCGAACTGATGTCATGATGAATACTCCATTAATACTGACTGTGGCGGTCAGCATATAAAATCACCACATTTGGCGCTCTCCGCTCCTTGCTTTCAAATTTTTATTTTATCGCCCCGGTTTATTTTACAAACCTATTTATTTTACAAAGCTATGGAATGGCCGACAAAAATGGGTAACCGCTGCACTGAGCGGGGGTTTCTGATATCCTGCGCCCCTCATTATTGGGGGACATATGCTTAATATTGTTTTATTTGAACCCGAAATCCCGCCGAATACCGGCAATATTATCCGGTTATGTGCGAATACAGGTTGCCAGCTCCATCTGATAAAACCTTTAGGTTTCACCTGGGATGACAAACGCTTACGCCGTGCGGGTCTTGATTACCATGAGTTTGCTAACATCAAGCATCACCATGATTATCAAGCATTCCTCGACAGCGAAAAGCTCGATGGCGCGCAATCTACCGGTGACCCATCTGCCGGAGCAAATGCTGCCCGCTTATTTGCTCTGACGACCAAAGGGACGCCAGCCCACAGCGCCGTCAATTATCAGCTAAATGATTATCTGCTGTTTGGCCCGGAAACTCGCGGCTTACCGCCCACGGTTCTGGATGCACTACCTGCTCAACAGAAAATCAGAATTCCAATGCTAGCCGCTAGCCGCAGCATGAACCTGTCCAATGCCGTGTCCGTGGTGGTGTATGAAGCCTGGCGGCAATTAGGTTATCCGGGTGCATTACTGAAAGAGTAGCAAGATGGTAGTCAGGGATTGGGGTCTGCCTATATAGAATAGATCCCCAAAGGCATTGGCGTCGCAGCAAGGCGGCAAGCGAGCAAATCCCGATGAGCTGACATAAGTCAGTGATTCGGGTTTGTGAGTGCGGCTAACACCGCTGCACCGTCAAGGACGAAAGGGATGATTAGATGCCGTCGCCGTACTCAAACCCATGGCTCACCCCATTGAAATGCTGATCCATATCCAATGAAGGTTTATCACTCTCTGGCTTGCCGACAATGCGAGCGGGGACACCGGCGGCTGTGGTGTGGGGAGGCACGGCCTGCAACACCACTGACCCGGCACCAATTTTGGCACCACGTCCGACTTCAATATTCCCCAGAATTTTTGCACCCGCGCCAATCATTACACCTTCACGAATCTTCGGATGACGGTCACCACTGGTTTTCCCGGTACCGCCCAGAGTGACGGATTGCAGAATGGAAACATCATTCTCAACCACAGCGGTTTCACCAATGACAATGCCGGTGGCGTGGTCCAGCATGATGCCGCAACCAATGGTTGCCGCTGGGTGGATATCCACACCAAAAGCGACAGACACTTGATTTTGCAGGTAAATAGCCAGTGCTTTACGATCCTGCGCCCATAGCCAGTGGCCAATACGATAAGCTTGTAAAGCATGAAAACCTTTCAGATACAGCAACGGCGTAGAGTATTTATCCACTGCGGGGTCGCGCAAGCGTACCGCCAGAATATCGCGGGCAGCAGAGATAATCATCTGTTCATCAACTCGATAAGCATCTTCAACCACCTCACGGATGGCAATCGCGGGCATGATGGGATTGGCTAGTTTATTCGCCAGAATATAGCTCAGCGCACTGCCTAAATTCTCATGCTTCAGTAAAGTCGCGTGAAAAAAACTTGCCAGCATGGGCTCACACTCGGCCAGTGCTCTCGCTTCTGATTTAATGCTACTCCAAACCAGCTCTAACTCTTCTGACGACATTGCATACTCCTGCCCATAAACAAGCAGCTTCGGGGAACGACCGAAGCCACTGACACCCTAATTCCTTGACGTGGCAACGCCAAGGATTGGCACTCTATATTTATTATTTTATTACCGCTGAACAATCTAAATGCCGCTTTTTTCATCTTTTTTGGTCCGACCCAATAAGGTCAGCGCCGCTTCACGCGCATTCTTGTGGCAGTACAGCACCTGATAAATTTGTTCAGTAATTGGCATTTCAACACCGTAGCGCTGTGCCAGCGCCAGAACTTCCTTGGTATTGCGGTAACCTTCAACCACTTGACCAATTTTATCCTGTGCTTCTTGTACGCCTAACCCCTGCCCAAGCATGATGCCAAACCGGCGATTCCGAGATTGGTTATCTGTGCAGGTTAGCACCAAATCACCTAACCCCGCCATGCCCATAAAGGTGGAGGGATCAGCGCCTAATGCCGTGCCCAGACGAGTCATTTCCGCCAAGCCACGGGTTATCAATGCGGTTCGCGCATTGGCACCAAAACCAATACCATCGGACATCCCAGCGCCAATCGCAATCACGTTTTTCACTGCGCCACCGAGTTGCACCCCGATAAAATCAGGATTGCTGTACACGCGGAAACTTTTGCCACAGTGCAACAGCTGTTGCAGGTCTTCACTAAATTGTGTGTCGGTCGATGCCAGTGCAATCGCAGTGGGTAAACCGGCAGCCAGCTCTTTAGCAAAAGTCGGGCCGGAAACCACGGCGAGCGGAATACTCTCGCCCAGCACTTCCCGCGCCACATCCGCCAGCAAGCGGCCTGTTTCTGCCTCAAGCCCTTTAGTCGCCCAAACAATACGCGCATCTGGGCGTAAGTGTGGTTTGAGCTGATTTAATACCGCGCCAAAAACATGACTGGGCACCACCACCAGCACATCACGGCTGGCGGCCAGCGCACGTGCCAAGTCGGTTTCCAGTAACAGAGTGTCGGGGAAAGGGACATCAGGCAGGAAAGCTTGGTTACAACGGTCTTGTTGCAGAGTTTGAATATGCTTAGGGTCGTGGCCCCATAACACAACTTGATGGCCATTACGCGCTAGCGTAATGGCTAATGCGGTGCCGTAAGATCCGGCACCGATTACAGTCATTGAAGCATGGGTGGTGTTCATCAGGCATCCTGACGTTGTTCAGCACCTTCAACTTCACCTTCAGCCTGCTGTTGCAGATAGTTCATGAACAGGGCATCAAAGTTAACCGGTGCCAAATTCAGCTGTGGGAAAGTACCGCGAGATACCAAGCTGGTGATACATTCACGCGCATACGGGAACAAAATGTTCGGGCAGTATGCACCTAAGCAATGCGCCAGTTGGGTGCCATCGATACCAGCGATGGAGAAGATGCCGCCCTGCTGTACTTCACACAGGAATGCAGTTTCTTCGCCCAAAGAAGCCGTGACAGTCACACGCAGTACCACTTCATACACATCTTCAGCCAGCTGACTGGAAGCAGTATCAAGATCAAGTTTAACTTCTGGCTGCCAATCCTGCTGGAAAACCTGCGGAGCATTAGGTGCTTCGAAGGAGATATCTTTGGTGTAGATACGTTGGATCTGGAAAGCCATCTCGGTGTTATTTTGTTCTGACATGTGTATAGATACCCTAAAGTTAGACGTCCTTATTAAACAGCACTTCCGCCGCAGGCTCTTTCCATTACAGTAATGGGGCCCACTGGCGAGTTAAAGCAGCGGGTCAAGCCCACCGCGCGCATCCAGGGCATGTAAATCATCACAGCCGCCGATATGCTGCCCATCAATAAATACCTGAGGCACCGTCGTCCGCCCGCTACGAGCAATCATCTCTTCACGTTTGGCCGGGTCATTATCAATTGCGATTTCATGAAAAGCAGCACCTTTGCTGTTCAACAGTGCTTTAGCACGATGGCAGTACGGGCAGGTTACTTTGGTATAAATCTCAATCTTCGCCATGGATACACCTCAAATTTACATTTCATTGATATAGCGATTTTTATAACAATTACTTGCCGCGCGCCAGTGGCAGATTCTCGCCACTCCAGCCAGATATACCGTCTTTCAAGGTCAACACTCGCTCAAAACCGGCTTTATTCAGCAGCTCAGCGGAGGCACGGGAGGTCGTCCCTGTAGCACAAACTACAATAATAGGCTGTGCTTTGTGCTTTTCCAATTCAGCCAGATTGCCGTTTTTAATATCGCTTGGCAGTAAATTAATAGAGCTGGCGATATGACCCTTGCGGTAATCATCACGTGTGCGGATATCAACCACCACCGCATCTTCTTTGTTAATCAGACGCGTCGCTTCACCACGGGTGATTTCTTTCACTTTTGACAGCGAACTTTTAAAGGTGGTGAAAATTACGGCGACGAACAACGCCACCCAAGCCAAACTCAAAACTGGATGCTGGCTAATGAATTGCATAATTTCTTGCAACATGGGGGTAAAAACTCCCGTTAGTTAGGGGATAATATTCAAGGTCACAGAGTATACCTGCGCGTTGCGGCAAATACAGCCAATATGCAAGCGCCATTGCAGAAACTGCGAACAATCTCTGGAAGTTTTGTCGTCTCTTTGATGATTTTTACGCAAAACCCCACACCAATGTTGATCTCTTTGGGCTATTTTTAACCGGTTCTGTAGTAAATTACCGCCTTTCTAATAAGAAAGAGGTTCTGCAATGTCGAGCACTAAAAAACCGCTGGTTCTGACTATTCTGGATGGCTATGGCTACCGCGAAGAACAGCAAGATAATGCCATTCTGAATGCCAATACGCCGGTTATGGACCGTTTATGGCAACAACAGCCTCATACATTGATTGCCGCTTCAGGTCTGGATGTTGGTTTGCCCGATGGGCAAATGGGCAACTCTGAAGTCGGTCACGTCAATCTGGGGGCTGGCCGTATTGTTTATCAGGATTTAACCCGCCTCGACAAAGAAATCAAAGAGGGTGACTTTTTCACAAACCCAACCCTGACCGCAGCTATTGATAACGCAGTTAAAGCGGGCAAAGCGGTGCATATCATGGGCCTGTTGTCTGCCGGTGGTGTTCACAGCCACGAAGACCACATTCTGGCGATGGTTGAGCTGGCGGCTAAACGCGGGGCGACTGCCATTTATCTGCATGCATTCCTCGATGGCCGCGACACCCCGCCGCGCAGTGCTGAATCTTCACTGAAACGATTCACTGAAAAGTTTGCCGAGCTGGGCAAAGGCCGTATCGCGTCTATTATTGGCCGCTATTATGCTATGGACCGTGATAATCGCTGGGATCGAGTACAACTGGCCTACGATTTACTGACTCAGGCAAAAGGCGAATTCACCGCAGATAACGCGGTTGCTGGCCTGCAAGCTGCCTATGCCCGTGATGAAAATGACGAATTTGTCAAACCAACCGTGATTAAAGCCGCGGGCGAAGCTGATGCTGCCATGAATGATGGTGATGCATTAATCTTCATGAATTTCCGTGCAGACCGTGCTCGCCAAATCACCCGCACCTTTGTGAATGCCGACTTTGACGGCTTCAAGCGCGATAAAGTGGTTAACTTCGGCGATTTCATCATGTTGACGGAATATGCGGCTGATATTAAAGCGGCTTGTGCTTACCCGCCAGCATCACTGAGCAATACTTTCGGTGAATGGCTGATGAAGCATGACAAAACACAGCTGCGCATTTCTGAAACTGAAAAATATGCTCATGTGACTTTCTTCTATAACGGCGGCGTGGAAGAACCATTCAAAGGTGAAGATCGCATTCTGATTAACTCACCGAAAGTGGCAACCTATGACCTGCAACCGGAAATGAGTTCCGCAGAACTGACTGAAAAATTGGTCGGCGCTATCGCCAGCGGCAAATATGATGTGATCATTTGTAACTATCCGAATGGCGATATGGTCGGCCATACCGGTGATTATGATGCCGCCGTGAAAGCAGTAGAAACTCTGGATAATTGCATTGAACAAGTTGTTGCTGCGGTGAAAGCAGTTGATGGGCAATTGCTTATCACCGCCGACCACGGCAATGCTGAGCAGATGAGTGACCCGGCGACTGGCCAGGCACACACCGCCCATACCAGCCTGCCTGTTCCCCTGATTTATGTCGGCAATAAAGAGGTTAAAGCTGTCTCCGGCGGCAAACTTTCAGACATCGCACCGACCATGCTGTCACTGATGGAAATGGAAATCCCGCAAGAGATGACTGGTAAGCCGCTGTTCATCGTGGAATAATCCTTCGTTATGAAGGAAAAGGCGTCATTCGCGATATCAATGGTTACGGAAGATAGCATCAACGGCAATACAGAGGGCTTCTCTGCATTGCCGAATAGGTTGGTGCCTCGCCCGTGGTCAGCACTGTACGCCAGCGTTTTTTGCGCTGGCGTATTGCTGTTTCCATTATCCAGCCATGCCGCTGATGCCCCTGCTACTACCCCTTCAACTATAAAAACAGCAGAAAACAAAAGTCAGTTGAAAACACTTCAGCAAGATATCGCTGAGAAAGAAAAAAGTGTTCAGCAACAAAAACAGCAACGCAGCTCCCTGCTAGACCAGTTGAAACAACAGGAAAATACCATTGCTCAGGCTAGCCGCAGCCTACGTGAAACCCAAGGTACCCTGAGTGAGCTGGACAAAGAAATTTCCAGCCTTACCGCCTCGATTGGCAAACTCCAAAGCCAACAATCTCAGCAACAAGATATCCTGTCAAAACAGCTTGATGCGGCCTTTAAACAAGGTCAGCACAGTGGCTTACAGCTTATTTTAAGTGGTGAAGAGAGCCAGCGCAGTGAGCGTATTTTGGCGTATTTCAGTTATCTCAATGAAGCCCGCCAGAAATCCATTGAAGCACTGGAACAAACCCGCACTAACCTGTCTGCTGAGAAAAAAGTGCTGGAACAAAAGAAAAACCAGCAAAAAGCTTTATTGGATGAGCAGAAAACTCAGCAGCAAAAGCTGGAAGAAGCGCGGACTGCCCGCAAGAAAACCCTGACTTCGTTGGAAGCCTCGCTGGAGAAAGATCAGCAGGGTCTGGCGGAGCTAAAACTGAATGAATCACGTTTGCGCGACCAAATCGCCAAAGCCGAACGCGAAGCCAAAACCCGTGCAGAGCGGGAGGCTAAAGAAGCGGCCCGCGTACGCGAACAAGTCAAAGTCAAAGAACAGCAAGCCAAGAAAACCGGTTCCAGCTATAAACCAAGTGAAAGTGAGCGCTCATTAATGGCGCGAACTGGCGGTCTGGGTCGTCCGGGCGGCCAAGCTATGTGGCCCGTTAGGGGGAATGTGACTCACCGCTTTGGCGAGGCCTTGCAAGGTGAACTCCGTTGGAAAGGCATGGTTATTTCTGCGCCAGAAGGCAGCGAGGTCAAAGCGATTGCGGATGGCCGGGTACTACTGGCGGACTGGTTGCAGGGCTATGGACTGGTGGTCGTCGTTGAGCACGGCAAAGGGGATATGAGTTTATATGGCTACAACCAAAGCGCGCTGGTCAATGTCGGCGCTCAGGTAAAAGCTGGCCAGCCAATTGCGCTCGTCGGCACCAGTGGCGGTCAGGGTGAACCATCACTCTATTTCGAAATCCGCCGTCAAGGGCAAGCGGTTAACCCACAACCTTGGTTAGGAAGATAGAGAACAACATTAGGGAACACCTATTGCGCTATTTCAATACACGTCGGTTTATCATAGTAAGCACTCTACTCATTGCTAACGCCGCGCAGGCGGGCAAACTTTCAATCGTTATTGATGACTTTGGTTATCGCCCTCAGAACGAAAACAAGGTGTTACAGATGCCGCTGCCGATCTCAGTGGCGATTTTACCTAATGCCCCCTATGCCAAAGAGATGGCCATCAAAGCCCATAATCAAGGACGCGAAATTCTAATTCACCTGCCGATGGCCCCGCTGAGCAAGCAACCGCTGGAGCGCGATACATTACAGCCATCAATGAGCAGTGAAGAAGTCCAACGCATCATTCGTCAGGCGGTGGGTAATGTTCCTTACGCCACCGGTATGAATAATCATATGGGCAGCGCGATGACTTCCAGCTTGCCGGGCATGCAAAAAGTGATGCAGGCATTGGAGCACTATCAGCTCTATTTCCTTGATAGCGTGACTATTGGCAACAGCCAGGCCAGTAAAGCGGCCGAAGGTACTGGCGTCAAAGTGATTAAGCGCAAAGTTTTTTTGGATGATTCACAAAATGAAGCCGCGATCCGCCAACAATTTAACCGCGCAGTAGCATTAGCCCGCCGTAATGGTTCGGCCATTGCGATTGGGCACCCACATCCAGCCACCATTAAAGTGCTGCAACAAATGTTGCCTCAATTACCTGCGGATATTGTTTTGGTCAGACCCAGCGCGCTGCTGAATGAACCAGTACGCAATAATAGCGGCAGCGGCACTGTCTCACCGGGCAAATCAAAACCGCGTAACCCGGCCAAAGGCGAGCGCCTGAAAGCTATCAAGCAATGCAACGCGAAAGCCAGTTATGTCCCGGAGAAAATCTACGCCGATGAGATGTTTATTGTCTTAGGTGAGAGCCTGATGCAAAGCCCGGCAGTGACATTTGTTAAGAAGCATTGGCAGCAATATTTCCCGCCAGTCGCGCCCGTGACTCCGGTTGATAAACCGGCAGTCGATGAATCTAAAGCTAAAAATCCGTAAAAATGGGGCAGTCATCACCTGACTGCCCCGCTTTCATCCTTGCAACTTCAAGGGAGAAAAGGCAATACCCAAAGTCATTGGAGTTGCAGGTAGGCGGCCAGCAAACTCATCCCGATGAGCTTACACAAGTAAGTGATTCGGGTGAGTGTGTGCAGCCAACACCCCAGCAACTTCAAGGACGAAGGGTATTTTTAATCCCAGTTTAATATCACCTTACCTGATTTCCCCGAGCGCATAGCATCAAACCCTTGCTGGAACTCATCGATGGAGAAACGATGGGTGATAATCGGGGTCAAATCCAAACCAGATTGAATCAATGCCGCCATTTTGTACCAAGTTTCGAACATCTCACGGCCATAAATCCCTTTGATAAACAGCCCTTTGAAAATCACCTGATTCCAGTCGATAGACATATCCGATGGCGGTATCCCCAGCATCGCAATACGGCCACCGTGATTCATTGAGTTAAGCAAGGTACGGAAGGCTGGCGGCGCACCGGACATTTCCAGACCGACGTCAAACCCTTCAGTCATACCCAGCTCAGCCATCACATCATTCAGATTTTCTTTACTGACATTAACTGCGCGGGTTACTCCCATTTTACGCGCCAGATCCAGACGGTATTCATTCACGTCAGTGATAACAACATGGCGAGCGCCGACATGTTTACAGACCGCAGCAGCCATGATACCAATCGGGCCAGCGCCGGAAACCAGCACATCTTCCCCAACTAAATCAAAGGATAACGCGGTATGCACAGCATTACCGAACGGGTCAAAAATAGCCGCGAGTTCATCAGAAATATTGTCGGGGATTTTGAAAGCATTAAAGGCCGGAATCACCAGATATTCGGCAAAAGAACCCGGGCGGTTTACGCCGACACCCTGGGTATTGCGACAAAGGTGGGTGCGCCCGCCCCGGCAATTACGGCAATGCCCGCAGGTAATATGCCCCTCGCCAGACACCCGGTCACCTATATTAAAGCCTTTAACTTCCTGACCGATTGCCACCACTTCACCAACATATTCGTGACCAACGACCATAGGGACAGGAATAGTTTTTTGTGACCATTCATCCCAGTTATAGATATGCACATCAGTGCCGCAAATAGCAGTTTTGCGAATTTTGATCATGATGTCATTGTGGCCCAGCGCAGGCGTAGGCACATCAGTCATCCAAATACCTTCTTCTGCTTTTAGTTTGGATAATGCTTTCATAGACAATACTTTCATCAAAATCCCTTACGCAATAACGTTAAGCTGTTTGCCAATACGGATGAAGGCTTCAACAGCCCGCTCAACCTGCTCTGGCGTATGATCTGCCGACATCTGAGTGCGGATGCGCGCCTGACCTTTCGGCACCACCGGATAGAAGAAACCAGTGACGTAAATCCCCTCTTTCAGCAATGCATTGGCAAATTCTTGCGCGAGTGTCGCGTCGCCCAGCATCACCGGAATGATGGCGTGATCGGCACCGGCCAAGGTGAAACCGGCGGCACTCATTTTCTCGCGGAATAAACGGGCATTGGCCCATAGGCGATCACGTAGCTCAGCGCCGTCTTCCAATAGCGATAACACTTCAATAGAAGCCGCGACTATTGCTGGAGCTAATGAATTTGAGAACAAATAAGGCCGTGAGCGCTGGCGCAACCACTCAACCACTTCTTTACGCCCTGCGGTATAACCGCCCGATGCCCCACCCAGCGCCTTGCCTAATGTGCCGGTGATAATATCAACGCGATCCATTACTTCGCAGTATTCATGAGTACCGCGACCATTTTCACCCACAAAGCCCACTGCATGGGAGTCGTCGACCATCACTAGCGCCTGATATTCATCTGCCAAATCACAAACGCCTTTCAAGTTGGCAATAACGCCATCCATAGAAAATACGCCGTCGGTGGCGATCATAATATGGCGCGCGCCGTCTGCTTTGGCTTGTTCTAGCTGGGCTTTCAATTCGCTCATATCATTATTGGCATAGCGGTAGCGCTTAGCTTTACATAACCGCACTCCATCAATAATTGAAGCGTGATTCAGCGCATCGGAAATAATGGCATCCTCTGGCCCCAACAGAGTTTCAAACAAACCGCCGTTGGCATCGAAACAGGAGGAATAAAGAATGGCATCTTCCATACCGAGGAAACTGGCCAGCTTCTGTTCCAGCTCTTTATGGGCATCTTGAGTGCCGCAAATAAACCGCACCGAGGCCATACCAAAGCCATGAGTATCCATGCCTTTTTTAGCCGCCGCGATCAGCCGGGGGTGGTTTGCCAGCCCTAAATAGTTGTTGGCGCAGAAATTAATCACATGGCGGCCATCCGCCACAGCAATATCAGCTTGCTGCGCGGAAGTAATTATCCGCTCATTTTTATACAGCCCTTCAGCGCGGGTTGTTTTGATTTGTTGTTCTAATTGCTGATAAAAGGCGTTTCTATTACAAGGCAAGGACATGCGGTTATCTCCAGAATAAGCATTTTCACCCTACATTTTACTGCCTGATGGATGAACTGACGAGAAACCTTGTCTTATATTATAAAAAATGCAGCACATATCACGGGGAACATTCCTAAAGCCGCATAGAAACAGAGAGATTAGCCCCTTCCGGCTGTGCGCTATCCTATGAAATGTTATGATAACGGCAAATAGAGTGTGGGGCATTGTGCCCGACCAAGAAGATTAACAAGGGTGAACCTGATGATTATCGTCACTGGCGGCGCCGGTTTCATTGGCAGCAACATCGTTAAGGCACTGAATAATATCGGCTATAAAGATATTTTGGTTGTGGACAATCTGAAAGACGGCACTAAATTCGTCAATCTGGTTGATCTGGATATCGCCGATTACATGGATAAAGAAGATTTTGTTGCCAGCATTGTTGCCGGTGATGATATGGGTGATATCGACGCGATCTTCCACGAGGGTGCCTGTTCTTCCACCACCGAGTGGGATGGCAAGTACATGATGGATAACAACTATCAGTATTCTAAAGATATCCTGCACTTCTGTCTGGATCGCAGTATTCCGTTCCTGTATGCCTCTTCCGCTGCCACCTACGGCGGGCGTACTGATAACTTCATTGAAGATCGTCAGTATGAACAGCCACTTAATGTTTATGGCTACTCCAAATTCTTGTTCGATCAGTATGTGCGCGAAATTTTACCAGAAGCTGATTCACAGATTTGCGGGTTCCGTTATTTCAATGTTTATGGCCCACGTGAAGGCCATAAAGGCGGCATGGCGAGTGTGGCTTTCCATCTGAATAACCAGATCAAAGCGGGCGAAAACCCTAAATTGTTCTCCGGCAGTGAAAACTTCAAACGCGACTTTATTTATGTCGGCGATGTTGCTGACGTTAACCTGTGGTTCTGGCAAAACGGCGTATCCGGCATTTTCAACTGCGGTACAGGCCGTGCAGAATCTTTCCAGGCGGTTGCCGATGCGGTGGTGGATTTTCATCAAAGCGGGCCTGTGGAATACATTGAATTCCCAGAAAAACTGAAAGGCCGCTATCAGGCATACACGCAAGCTGATTTAACTAATTTGCGCGCTGCCGGTTATGACAAGCCGTTCAAAACTGTCGCCGAAGGCGTCAAAGAATACCTGGCCTGGCTCAATCGCTCAGTCTAAATAACTTGCTGCAAGGAATTGATAAACGGTATGAAAATACTGGTCATCGGCCCTTCTTGGGTTGGCGATATGATGATGTCGCAAAGTCTTTACCGCACCCTGAAGGCCGAATATCCGGCAGCAGAAATTGATGTGATGGCGCCCGCATGGTGCCGTCCGCTTTTGGCGAGAATGCCAGAAGTTCGCCATGCCGTCCCGATGCCATTAGGCCATGGGGTTTTTGCTTTTGAGGAGCGCCGCCGCTTAGGTCTGGCCTTGCGTGAAACAGGCTATGATCGCGCTTATGTGTTACCAAACTCATTTAAATCTGCCCTAATACCTTATTTTTCAGGGATTAAACAGCGAACTGGCTGGCGTGGCGAAATGCGCTATTTCTTACTCAATGATATGCGCATTCTGGATAAACACGCTTTCCCGATGATGGTTCAGCGCTATGTTGCATTGGCCTACGATAAAGAGCGTATTCGCTCAGCAAATGATTTACCACAGCCTTTGCTACGGCCTCAATTACAGGTTCAGGATGAAGAAATTGCCGAGATTACGGCAGCATTCAACCTAACGGATAACCGCCCAATTATTGGTTTCTGCCCTGGCGCTGAGTTTGGCCCGGCAAAACGCTGGCCACACTACCACTATGCCGCGCTGGCCCAGAAACTGATTGATGCGGGCTATCAAGTCATCTTGTTGGGATCAGCCAAAGATAATGAAGCTGGCGAAGAAATCCGCCAGGCGCTGGATGAAAGCGCCCGCGAATATTGCCTCAATTTTGCCGGCCAGACATCGCTGGATCAAGCCGTGGTCATGATTGCCGCCTGTAATGCCGTGGTCAGTAATGACTCCGGTTTGATGCATGTTGCTGCCGCGTTAAATAAGCCGTTAGTCGCTTTATATGGCCCAAGCAGCCCGGACTTCACTCCGCCACTGTCTGACAAAGCCACAGTTATTCGCCTGATTACCGGCTATCACAAAGTGCGTAAAGGCGACAGTGCGCAGGGTTATCATCAGAGTTTGATTGATATCCAACCTGAACAAGTGATGGCTGCCCTTGAGAAGCAGCTTTCGGCACCAACCTGTTCAGCGAAAGAGGCCGATTAATGCATGTATTGATCGTTAAAACCTCTTCAATGGGCGATGTTTTACATACATTACCCGCGCTGACTGATGCCATGAATGCCATTCCCGGCATTCGCTTTGATTGGGTGGTAGAAGAAGGTTTCAGCCAAATCCCCAGCTGGCACCCGGCGGTGGATAAAGTTATTCCGGTTGCCATCCGCCGTTGGCGAAAAAATTGGTTCGGCAGTGATACCCGGCAAGAGCGCTGTGATTTTAAACGCGAGGTACAACAACGCAGCTATGACCTGGTGATCGATGCTCAGGGGCTAATTAAAAGTGCCGCATTGATTACCCGCATCGCTAAAGGGATAAAACATGGCCCAGACAGCAAAAGCGCCCGCGAACCCTTTGCCAGCTGGTTTTACAACTGCCGCCATCAGATTGATATCAAACAACATGCTGTCGAACGCATCCGCCAATTGTTTGCGAAGAGTCTCGGCTACGATAAGCCCGAAAGTTATGGCGATTATGCTATCGCATCGCGTTTTTTAAGCCACTTACCTGCTAATGCTGGCCAATATCTGGTTTTCCTGCATGCAACCACCCGCGACAGCAAACACTGGCCTGAGAGTCATTGGCTAAAACTGATTGAGCTGGTTGCTCCGACGGGTTTAAAAATAAAATTACCCTGGGGGGCGGAACATGAGTATCAACGTGCTTTGCGGTTAGCGGAGCATTTTTCTCATGTTGAGGTCTTACCTAAACTCAGTCTCCAGCAAGTGGCCGAGGTGCTGGCGGGTGCAAAAGCCGTGGTTTCCGTTGATACCGGTCTCAGCCACCTGACCGCCGCACTGGATCGCCCCAACATTACCTTGTTCGGCCCAACTGACCCTGGTTTGATTGGTGGCTATGGCAAAAACCAGATTGCGGTAATCTCCGAGCAAAAAAGTATGGATACCATTACGGCTGAAAGCATTATGGCGCAATTGGAACCGCTTATTTCATAAGCAATTATTTCTAGCCTGTAATGCCCGCTTAAAAGATCCGTTAGTCCGCATTTACTGTGTAATAACAGCCAGCGCTGGTAATTATCAGAGCTGGCTGTTATCAGAACTGATGGTTGTAAGAATGGATGGTTGTAAGAATAGATGGTTGTAAGAACTAATTGTTGTCAGTATTCTGATAGTTAAACATTGTTAATCTGTTATTCAAGCTATTAACGGAGCCCATTAATTCACTTTTTGCTAATAACAGCTCATTGATTTCTCTATGTTCTTAATTAATGACTCAATACCGTCCCAATAAAACTTAATTTTCCTGAGTGCGTGATAAACCGTTAAATAACAAAGTATTATTAGCTGAAAATAGCATCATTGAATAAGCTGATGATATATAC
>NZ_CABHXX010000054.1 GCF_902170565.1 Yersinia thracica | reverse complement strand
CGAAAATATAGAATAAATATTCCTATTGAAAATCAGTACTCGTTTATTTCCAATGCCTCTGTGTGAGTTTCAAACAGTGCTCTTTTCACTGCTTTGAAATCAACATCTGCTAGTTTTTCATCTGCGCCATAACGTTTGACATAGTGATTAAAGTTTTTCTCTATGAGACTTATTATTTCTGAAAAGAATGCATCCATAAATGGAATATTCATTGCTCGATCACAAAACACACTATAACTTTCTTCTGTATCACTGACCGCCTCTACATAAATCTTCATTGATAACACATAAAAAAACTCTGTTGCTGTATTTTCAAAAGTTTTAATCTTCATATTTATCACCTTATTTTAGTTAAAAGAATTCCATACAGTTTTCATCTGTATTTTTATAACGATATTTTTATTTTACGATATTGAAATATCAGGCCGATTTATTTCGGGATAACTCAATCATCTGATCAATCCATTCATCTATTTCACTCTCGACAAATGCTATTGCACGCTCACCAAGCTTTATAGGTTCAGGGAAACGATCTTGACTAATAAGTTTATAGATCCAAGCTTTGCAAAGACCCGTTCTTTTCAGCACTTCAGGTAAACGGATAAATCTTTTTCTTTCTGTCATACATTTCTCCATTGTTGTTTTGATGGAGGTAGTATCTTCAGATCGCTTATGACGATCAACTCTCAAAAAGCACGAATTGATCAAGATGTGAGGGATTTTTAGGCAGATTAGAGATGGGAGTAACGAAAGCCAGTTGCCGTAGGCTTTGAAGCATTTTTGCAAAAAGTGCTATTTTTTCACTCTATTTGAAGTTATTTAATATTTTGTTATTTATCATGCAGTTAATTTATTTGAGTTTAAATTCTGAACTATCATCTGTTATTCATCTTGCTTCAGGCTAAAAAATGTTTGGGTAGGTGTAAGATTTACCACTGAGCGTTAAATATGCTATTTCTGACCCTAATAGATTTTGATGCTTGTCGTGAGTTCAACTCCTCAGCATTAGCGTTATCGATGATTTTAACGCTGAAAGACTACACAACTTTACTCATGTTGTTTCTTTGGTCCCTTCATTGAACCCTCAATTAAATATAAAAACAAAATAATTATAAAAATCAATTTATTATACACTTAATTACAGGGACCCCAGCCCACCAAATAATGATCCGGGTATTACCAGATAAGTCCGGAGAAGTACGAAAAGCCCGCATCCCACCTAGGTTTGCGGGCTTTTTTGTGTCTGTAGATGTCCGAGAAGATCCGCCTGAAACCGGCGTCTATTGGTATACGAATTGGTATACGGTAAGATGTATACCAATAAACGTATACCAATTACAGAGAAGAACCTTGCATGGCGCGGACTACACGCCCCCTCACCCACACCGAAGTACAAAAAGCAAAAGCCATCAACAAAGACCTAACTCTCCATGATGGTGATGGCTTATTTTTGTTAGTCAAAACCACTGGCAAGAAAATTTGGCGTTTCCGCTATCAGCTTCCTAACAGTAGTAAACGCACTATGATCAGCCTCGGCGCTTAGAGGCCTTGAAAAGATGCTCAGCGCGGCTAATTTATGATGTTTAACAATCCAGATACGCTCCCAAACGATAACCGCGATCGGCAATAGTTTGTTTTAAAGCTGATGAAGTCAGAATATCCAACTCGGTCAGCCGTGGATAACAATAGCCACTGGTCATCAGGATTTTGTCGATAAATGCTGGGTGGCACATTACTTCAACAGAGTTAATCGTATTTTGGTCTGCATAGTCTAGCAATTGCAGAAATGACTGTTCCGTCAAATTCTCGCCATAAAAACCGGCATCAAACCACTCTGTGCTGCGGGGGTTGTTAAGCACAATGTTCTGCTGTTGCGCCTCTTGGCGATCAATTCGTAATGGCAGTGATTTTTCGTGAGCAAAAGATTCAATCAACGGATAAATCTGCGGCAACATATGGACATGGTGATGACTGTCAATATGAGTGGGAGGACGGCCAAACACAGTGACAAACTTATCAAACTGAGCTGCCAGTTCTTGGGCGATTTCTTCCAGATTCAACTCGCCCGCCTCGGCCCGCGCCCACAACCATTTGCCCAACTCGCCTTTGTCATCAACCAAGGATGGCATAGCCGTTAAGGGCCGACCATAAGTCAGCACAAAATGCATGCCCACGGGCAATGCAGGATCTTGCTTGCTCAGTTTTGCTGCATGATAGATATCTGCACAATTCATCATTGCGGTGGTTGATGAGACAATACCATGCCGAAATGCTTCAATGATCCCATAGCTTTGGCCTTTGCATAGACCAAAATCATCAGCATTAACAATAAGTAACTTTTCCATTGAGAGCACCTTGTAAGGCCATTTCAACAACAGATATCTGGCCGGAAACTAATCGGATAACCCATCTCTGACGCAGTTGAATTTTTTGCGGTAGTTCCCTGGCGTAAAAGAGGTGAGTTTTTTGAAGTTTTTAATAAATAACGTGGTATCGCTGTAGCCTGCTTCAAAGGCAATATCTGAGACTAAGTAGTTCGTCATTTCAAGCTGGGTTTTGGCAAAGTTAACTCTGATTTCATTAATAATCTGCATCGGTGTTTTTTCGTAATAACGCCGGGTCGCGCGAGTCAGATACTCTTGAGTTTTGCCCGAAAGCTCAATCATATTCACCAGTGCTTTTTCACCAAACATCGATTTATCATGCATTTTATCGATACTGGTTTTTAGCCACAGAGGAATATCGTCATTGACCTCAGTCTCTTTATAATGGCTAATGCGATTAGTAACATAAAATGTCAGCAGCTCAACCAACTCGGTTAATTCGTCTTCTCTAAAGTGCGGTGCAGAAATCGCTGATTCAATATAAGAAAGAAAATCACCTTTTAGCCGATAAGCCTGTGAAGCAACAATAGGTCTGGAGAGCAAATGAAAATAGTGTTCTTCAAAGAAAGATTTTCTGATCCCAACATTTAGAATTCGCGTCGCGCCAAAGTCATAGAAACTTTGATGATGGGAGCCCATGGGGATAAAAACAAAATCGCCACGCTCTAAAAAGACGCGTTTACCATTAATGTCCTGATAACACATGCCGGTTAATATCAGGGTGTACTCATAATAATCATGCTGATGTAGGCCTGTCGCACTCTCCGTTTTGTTATAAATAAACAGATGGAACTCTTTTCCGTTAAAAAAGTCTTTTTCACGTACTAATCTGACTTCCATCTTATTTACCTTCACTCTCTTATTTGAAAAAACGGACAAATATTTACGCGGATCAGCTTACCTTTTGATGTAATTCGATCAACTCTGCAATTAACTCACGGGCTAACATCGCGTTCATTAAATGGTCCTGAGCATGCACCAATACTAGCGTGACTCGGGTTTTCCCCTCACCTTGATCGGCTTCAATAAGCTGGGTCTGTACCAAATGTGCTTCGTTCAGCGCCATGCGTGATTGTGCCATTAACTCTTCCGCTTGAGCAAAATCACCTGTTTTAGCATGCTTCAATGCTTTATAGGCCAAACTCCGGGCTTGCCCTGCGTTGATAATCAACCCCATGACCACATCTTCCAGTTCATCAGTCGGTTGAACATCATCAACGATTTTATCTAAATCAAACATACTGTTGCTACTCCGTAAATTAAAGCTGTTAATTAAAGCCGTTTTGCCTCGCAACATTCGCAAACCAATAACCACTCTTCTTTATGACTCGCGACTGATCTGCGATATTCAATCGCACTAATCCGTAACGATTTTTATAAGCATTAAGCCAAGACCAGCAATCAATAAAAGTCCACAGATGATAGCCTTTGCAGTTACTGCCCTCTTGTAATGCTTGATGCAACCATTTTAGATGCTCGCGAATAAACTCAATACGATATTCATCATCAACCTGGCCGGATGGGGTAATAAATTGCTCTTCGCCCTCAACACCCATGCCATTCTCAGATATATAGCAAGGGATATTGCCATAATGTTGTTTCAGGTCTGTCAGAATGTCATACAGCCCTTTTTCATAAATTTCCCAACCACGATGCGGGTTAATTTTCCGCCCCGGCATCTCATAAAAACTAAACAAGTCTTCCGGCGTTTTCACCTGCCCCTGAGGCGTTGGGATATCTTTCGCTTTGACCCGTCTTGGCTGGTAATAGTTAACGCCTAATAAATCAATGACACCCTTAGCAATAAGCTGGCAATCATCAGATTCAATCTGCGGTAATAAGTCGTGCTCGCGCAGCAACGCAATCAGTTCGTCAGGGTAAACACCTTTAGTGACGGGATCGAGGAAGCTACGGTTAAGCAGTAAATCAGCACGGTTGGCGGCAATCTGGTCTGGTGCACTGTCGGAGCGAGGATAGGTCGGGGTGAGGTTCAAAATGATACCAATATCACCACCCTGTTTAAGTTCCCTATATTTTTCAACCGCTTTGGCGTGAGCCAGAACACTATGGTAGGCCACAGTTACCGCGCGGCCAAAATCTACCACACAAGGATAATGTAAGTCGTTCAGATAGCCCGCTTCAACCGGCACTACCGGTTCGTTAAAGGTAAACCAATGTTTTACTCGGTCACCAAATAAGGTAAAACAGATTTTGGCATAGCGCGCATAGCCATCCACCACTGCGCGGCTTTCCCAGCCCCCTTTCTCTTGCATGCACAGTGGCATATCAAAATGGTAGAGGTTGATAAACGGCGTAATACCGTTCGCCAGTAAAGAATCAATCACGGCGTTATAAAAAGCGACGGCTTTGGGATTAACCTCGCCGTCACCATTTGGGATCAGTCTCGACCATGAAATCGATGTCCTGAAAGTGTTATGTCCCAATGCTTTTAACAGCAAGATATCCTGCCGATAATTATCGTAAAAGGTGGAGGTGTTTTCCGGGCCAATTTGGTCATGAAAACGTTCTGGTGCCATGTCATACCAATAATCAAAGATATTTTGGCTCTTGCCATCCTGCAATGACGCCCCTTCAGATTGGGTTGCAGAAGTGGCACTACCCCACCAAAAGTCCTCGGGAAATTGATATTTCATTCCAGCCTCCAACCTTATACGCTAAATGGGTTTTACAATTAGAATTTCAAGCTGTCAGCGATTTCTTCTTCGCTTTGAACTTCACGATCTATCTCGGTTTGTGCTTTATTGGCAATAATCACAAACGGTAGATAAATCAGTGTTGCTATGCCAAGGTTGAACAAACTTAATAACATCGCAGCAATACTGCCGTTGGTGTTAAAGAAAGCTCCCAACCCGACCGGCATGGTCCACGGCGCAATATTGGTAATTGGCGGAATTAAACCGGTGTAATAGGCAATGGAAGTAATAATGGCTAATACTGGCTGAACCAGAATAAATGGAATGAAGAACAGCGGGTTCATAATAACCGGTAAGCCAAACAGAATCGGTTCGTTAATCTGGAAAATACTTGCCGGTGCACCCAGTTTTGCCACTTGGCGATAATCTTCACGGCGGGAACCAATAAAGATAGCAATAACCAGCCCAAGTGTTGCCCCTGTTCCGCCGAGGAATATATAGGAGTCAACAAAAGGTTTGGCCCACATATGGAATTCTTTGCCAGCAGCCACTGCCGCCGCCACCGAGCCATATTGGGTATAGGTGGCTACGTTTTCCAATGCAAACGGCATCATGATGCCACTTTCCAGTGCCGATAATGCCATCGCGCCGTGTATCCCGAAGAACCACAGCAGTGAGGAACACATCACATACACCCAACCTACAACACTGCCCATTTTAGACAACGGAGCTGAGATGGTGTCCATAATGATCTGGTGGAAGTTGGTACCATGCAATCCAAGGGCATAAGCAATCACGCCCATAATGGACAGAATAATAAAACCAGGAATCAATGCAGAGAAAGAGCGGGAAACTGATGTCGGCACACTATCAGGTAAGCGGATAACCCAGTTACGGCGCACGATAAAGGCGAAGACTTCTGCTACCACCAAGCCGATAATAATACCGGAAATGATATTCGCGCCACCCAACCAATTAGCACCCACCGCATAGGCATCACCAACACTGTATGGGGTTACGGTCATAAAGGCAGCAATCGCCAGCAATGCCGAAGCCAGAGGATCGACTCTTTTCTCTTCAGCCAGGGCCATACTGATAAAGAATGGCGTCATTAACGACATAATCCCGAGGGTACCATTATAAACGTTGCCGCCGATCGCTTTAAAACCATTGAGAGTGGTGATGGTATCTACATCCAGACGAATACCCATCGAGAAGAAGAACGACCCTTCGCCAAAACTTAAGAAAACGTTATTAATAAGAACAAACATGGCACCCGTCAGGGTTAACGGCATCAGCCGGATAAACCCATTTTTGATGGCGTTAATATGTTGCTGTTTGCCAATTTTAATGGCGAAGGGCAATATGGCCCTTTCCAGAGAATTAATAAATGCGCTCACAGTGCTCCCCTTATTGTTTTGCTTTTTTTATTGCGGCAACAGCAGCTTTTAATACCCCTAAACCATCAACTTTGCCGTATAAGACAGAATCGATCACTTCAACAGGTTTTTTAGGGAACATTTTGGTGATTTCTGGCAACATATAAGCAATTTGCGGCCCTAATAGGATTACATCCGCTTCTCTACCATGCTGCGCAGCCAGTGCTTCCGGGTAAGCATTAATAGTCACTGGCACTTCATACTTCTCTGCTTGCACTTTCATTTTGGAAACCAGTAGCGAGGTAGACATACCAGCAGAGCAAAACAGATAAATTTTTTTCTTTTCCATACCCAACACCTTTTGAGGTTCAAAAGACACAAGTTATTCATATGCCAGTGCAATGGTGAATTCCCTTTATCTGAACTTTATCGCGCCCCTTGCCCAGCTCCATTGTTTCTGGTTGTCGTCAGTATACTGAGTTGACAGACAATCCAGTAATTCGAGCACAACAATAATCGTCTCTAATTGACTTTTCACATTGATAGCCTTCACATTTCTTAGTTATTACAATGTGATGGTTATCGCAAAATGATTATTTTTTTGCTCGGCGAATTAAGTTTAATTCATTTGTATTTCATATGGTTAGTTTTTATTGGTGGATTTCGGAACACCAAGGAATAGCGGCAAAATCTATTGAAACCAATAAAAGGTTAAATTAGGGAACCTTATTAGTTTGATAATCGTTTCATCCAAACTTTCTCATTTTTTCCCTAGGTCCAGCGCGATAGCTTTATTTGTGAAGCGAAGTTCATTACCACTATTTCCTTACTCATTCGATCCAACGCACATCCTTTTAGGGTAGAAAATAGCCGATTTCTGGTTAATACTCTAAAGTTAACAGGTGCTTGCCTATTTATGGAGTGAGTAATGATCTTGGAAAATAAAACACCGACCTCTCAGCTGTGTTTACAATTATTCAAATCACTCTTATTGAGTGTCTTTATCTCGCTACCGGCCCTCACTGCACCAGCGCCCACAGTGACAGTGACTGAATTGCAAAATGAGCTGGGGAACCCCTGGTCACTGGCCTTTTTGCCGGATGACGGGGGCATTTTAATCACTGAACGTTCCGGGCAATTAAGATTATGGCAACCAGAAAAAAACCTGTCAGAGCCATTAAAGGGGGTGCCTGCGGTGTATGCCAAGGGACAAGGTGGCTTACTGGAGGTGGCGTTATCACCGACATTTGCCCAAGATCGCCGCATTTACCTCAGTTTTTCTGAAGAAGGAAAGGACGGAAAAGCGGGAACTGCGGTGGGCTATGGTCGCCTTAATCCGCAAGGAACCGCCATTGAAAACTTCACTGTCTTTTTCCGCCAACAGCCAAAATTATCAACCGGCAATCATTTTGGCGGCAAACTGGCTTTTGATGAACAAGGCCATCTTTTCATTACCTTAGGTGAAAACAATCAGCGTCTAACAGCACAAGACTTGGGCTTACACCAAGGCAAAATAGTCCGCCTGACCCTCGACGGTAAGGTGCCGAAAGATAATCCCCTCACCAATCAGTCACCGGCAAGACCAGAAATCTGGTCTTATGGTCATCGTAATCCACAGGGGTTAGCCCTGAATCCCTGGACCGGCGTGATGTGGGAGAATGAGCATGGCCCTAAAGGTGGCGATGAAATCAATATTCCTATGGCTGGGAAAAACTATGGTTGGCCATTAGCAACGCACGGAATGAATTATTCAGGTTTGCCCATCCCAGAAGCCAAAGGTACCCACATAGAGGGGACTGAGCAGCCCGCCTATTATTGGGAAAAGTCTCCGGGGATCAGTGGGATGGCATTTTATAATGCCGCTCGTTTCCCGGCCTGGCAACATTCGCTGTTTATCGGCGCATTGGCACAGAAAGAGTTAATTCGCTTGCAACTGGATGGCGATAAAGTGATTGCTGAAGAGCGTTTACTGGGAGATCGCGGCGAACGTATCCGCGATGTGCGCGTGGGGCCTGACGGCTATGTTTATCTCTTGACGGATGAGAGTGATGGTAAATTGCTAAAAGTGGGCCTTTCGGCTAACAACTAGTTTATGAGTAACAAATTCACGCAAAAAAAGCCGGAAAATCTTCCGGCTTTCGTATTATCACTGACAACATTTATCGTGGCTGATTAACGATCCGATGAGGCTTGCCACAAAAGCGATATTGCATTTGGTCGTATCGGGAGGGATCTGCGTTGTAAGGCATGATGGCTTCCATCTCTGTTTATTGTATTTTTTGAAACAGCATTCCTATTTTAACGCTATCCCTCGTCACTGCAAGTAAACCCCCTCTGCCTGCATAAATTCTTACCCTATAATTCATATATCCGAATACTCCCAGTAGTCTATTTATACTACAATTATTACCACTCTAGTGAATAACTATGGAGTTTTTTTATGACTGCAATCGATGTAATGTGGGTCGGACTAGGTGGAGGGATTGGCTCACTATTGCGATGGTGGATAGGGCTAGGTGTTGGCAAGATATACAAAGGAAATTTTCCCCTCGGCACTTTTCTAATTAATATTTCGGGTGCATTTGTGATTGGCTATCTAAGCATTCTTTTTGGTGTCGACTGGCGCGATCGCTATGGCGATTTAATTAATGCGGCTGTGTTAACCGGTATTTTAGGCGGCTATACCACCTTTAGTAGCATGCAATTAGATGCGGCAAAACTGTCGACAACCCGGGGCAGAGCCATTGCTGCTGGATATCTGATTATTTCTGTATTAGTCGGTTTAGCTGCGGCCGCATTGGGTGCATGGCTGGCTTATTGATCAGAGGACTAATTTATTAATCGGAGAGGATGATTATGCCGAATCTTATTATTTTAGTTTTTGTTGGTGGTGCTTTTGGTGCCATGTGTCGTGAATTTATCATGCTGTCCGTACCACGGCTGACAGATGGCTTCCCGATGGATATCTTTGTCACCAATATCATCGCCGCATTTTTATTAGGGTTAGCGACCTCCTTATTTAAAAACGGTAAAATTAACCAATATGTACACTTGATGGTGGGTACCGGTATCATGGGCGGCCTGTCGACATTTTCCAGTTTCGTCTTTGGTGCTGTCGAAATGATGAAAACCCCGAGTGGTATTTTAGTTTCAATCTGTTATTTAGTTGCCAGTTTGATTGTCGGCTTTATTGCTGTCGAATTGGGTTTAATGGTCGGCCCTAAAGATAAGCCTAAAGATCCACAAGCTGCCGCTGAATAAGAGAATGCAGGAATAATATCCCCTAGGCATAAAAACACCCTCATGATGAGGGTGTTTTTATACATCTGATAACCCAATAGATTTAATCTAATTTCTGGCAATTACCAAAGAACATTTCGGTAATAAGAGAGTTATTGATTGTATCGCCATTTAAGGTTCTGACCAGCAGTTCACTGCCTAATAATGGCAGTGAGAACACCATATCAGGATTAACCCGTTTCACTTTCTTCATATTCTGTGTTTCATTGACTAACGCCAATGTTTTCGTCCCCTCACCAGCAATTTCTTTTGCAGCGAGAATAGTAAAGGTGTTGTCGGCATCATTGTTGCACAATGCAATAATATATTTTGCCTTAGCGGCCCCCGCCAGTTTTAATGTTTCTACCGAAGAGGGATCTCCCTCGATAACATCCGCATGTGGAGGGAAACTGTGTTGGCTACCAACCGGGCAAACAACAGTGACATCATCACCCCGGTCACGCAGCCCATTATAGACATTGAGTGCCAAAGAATTGGAACCGACAATAATAAAATGATTTTTACGTTCCACGTGATAAATCCTACCTTTAACTATGCGTTTAATATTATTACTGATTATCGGGCCGGCAATCGAAGCAATCGAAGCCGCAAAGACAGTAATACCAGCAATAATCACCGTGAGTGTGAACATTCTCGCTACAGTGGTATGCGGAATAATATCCCCGAAGCCCACTGTTGACATACAAACAATCGCGAAATAGAACGCAGTGGGTAAATCGGTCACTGCCGGTGCGAACTCATCGCCCATGTATAGTGTGCCCAACATGCTATAGACGATTAATGAACAAATACTCGCGATCGCAAAGAATGTTGCACTTCCGAGACTGTAATGATCAAACTCACGCCAATAAAATAGTAAAGCGACAACAACAATAAGGGAATAAGTCGTCAATTTACTCTGATCTTTCAGAATAAAGATATTGATAGCAACAATCGTAAACAACAATAATACCGTAAGAAACCATGCCGTACGGATTTTCATCGCGACGGAAAATGACATCAATATCAATAGCAGACCGATCATAAATCTCGGAATTTCAAATAACTCAAGAAAACTTAACGCCTCCTGCCAAGTACTAAAATTGTTTATCGCCTCTGTTGAATGAGAGAACGCCCGGAAAAGCACGGGGCTTAACACCAGATACCCATTAATGGCCACCAAAATGGCCAACAAAAGTGGTATCGATACCTTAGTCTTAATTTCCTGTAATATTTTCATCAATAAAGTGACTAAAATTGTTATAGGTAAACCAAGTATAGATATAAAACGATAAAAATCATGGTCAAATATGATTATTTTTGACTAAAATCAAATGATTATTCGGTCATCATCATAGATGGTTTTATCACACAGTTCATTTTACATTTTGTAAAGTTATTCATACTAAATCATGAGTAAAATAATAAACTCACAGTTGGCATTAATCCTATTTTGGTTAATAATATGAGGGTTCCTCGGCATATCAGATATACCGAAGTTCGTAGACTTGAGTGATATCTATCACCCTTAATTTAAGTGTCTTAAATATTTAATCATATTTAACAGATAAATAAGGAAATAAGCATGTCCTACAAATCACTTCGTAATATTGCATTGACTGGTTTATTACTTTCCGCTGCCGCCACCAGCTTTGCAGCAACCACTAGCGCAACAGCGACTACCCCGAGTGATATGACCTGCAAAGAATTCCTGGATCTGAATCCTAAGTCATTTACTCCTGTGGTTTATTGGGTATTAAATGATGATACTCAATATAAGAAAGGTGATTATGTTGATTTGCATGAGACTGACACTATCGTGACACCGAAAGTAGTCGAATTTTGTAAGAAAGCACCTGAAAGTAAACTCTCTGAAATTAAACAGGATATTTTAGGTTTTGCTAAAAAACACATGTAATCTGTAACTATCATTCTTATAAAAAAGGCGCTTAATAAGCGCCTTTTTATTAAATTATAACTACCGAGTAATACTTAATTTATCATAACCGCGAATGTAGTAATTAACTGCTGAAATTACCCAACACAGTATAAACATGCCAATAATCCAGTAACCTATCTCGCCTAAGTTTTCACTGATATTATTTATTGGTGTCCATATACCACCAGTTAAATTAAGTTTGTCTGAAATAAGTCCTAATGCTTCAATCCCGCCAATGAAGAATGCGATGATCACTGAAGCTGCCGTGATGGTAATGTTGTAATACAATTTCCGCACTGGTTTAGAGAAAGCCCAACCATAAGCACCAATCATGACAAAATTATCGAGTGAATCGATCAAGGCCATCCCAGAAGCAAATAAAATAGGGAAAACCATAATTGACCATAAATTCATACCATGAGTTGCACTGGCGGCTGAAATCCCTAAAACCCCAATTTCAGTGGCGGTATCAAACCCCAAACCAAATAAAAAACCAACGGGGTACATATGCCAACTTTTATTCACCATGTTAAATACACGTTTGAATACTCTGGCCAGGAATCCCCCATTATTGGTCACCAGTAGATCAAGTTCTTCGTCTTTATAAACATGCCCTGCTTTGACCTGTTTAAACTTTTTATAGACTGAAATCAGAATGGTTAAATTAAGGAAACCAAATAACAATAAAAACAGAGAAGAAACTAGTGTACCAATTAAGCCACCGGTTTCGTGGAACCACGCCATATTGTTTTTAAATGCCATCGCGGTCGCGGCGATGGCCAGTGATGCTAATATAACAATGGTCGAATGACCGAGGGAGAAAAATGTTCCCACCGCAATCGGAGTCTTCCCCTGTTGCATCAGTTTACGGGTTACGTTATCAATAGCAGCAATATGATCAGCATCGACAGCATGACGCAAACCAAAGCTATAGGCGAGAAATGCCATCCCCATCAACACCGCATTATCATTAAATTCAGTAAAAGCCCAAACCCACGCCAGCCCATTAATAACCAGTAAGCCAATTAATAAATAAATGGCGCGGCGTTTAGTTTGCTGATTGCCAAAAGCACTCCGTTTCTCTATCCCAGTCGTCATGTTAGTACTCCAGAATAAAATCACTATTGTCTATGTGCTGGCATCACTTCTTTATTAGGGACCAGGAATAACCATGAAGCGAGAACAAAAGGCATGGTCAACGTCGGAATACCCACCGGGGCCAGGAAGATATTTAGCGCGCCCTGTACGATAACGGTAAAAATAACGCCGACGATGGTATAAACCAAAACACGCCAACTGGGTTTATTAAATGTCGAACCTAAGGCAATTGCTGTCAGTACGGCACTGAATGCATAAAGTCCGATATCAATACTGCTGGGATTTGCCCCCAAGAATATGGCGGTAAAAAGTGCCAATAGCGAACCCCCAAGGGCAAAAACTGCCGCCCACAGTGATTCTACCGCCAGCCCAATGATAAAAAGAATACCGCCGATTAAACTACTGAATAGAAATACCTGCGAAATACCATTAAACATGCTGACGAAAATATTGCCACCCGCCGCTGCGCTGGCCTCTAAAATTAAGTGATGCGGCAGTGCTGGTGCCGGTAATCCACTACTTTGCAGACCAGAAAAAGCGTAGCTGGACAGCAATATCATCCAAGTGGTCAGAACAAAAGGTGCGGTTAATGCTGCAACTTTCCAGGTTTTTAAAATATCGGCGATACAAACCATGACAATGACCGACACAATACTGCCCAAAACAATACAGGCCCAGACAACCGGTGTGACGACCAAGAATGTCGGCAGTGCCGCCCCGACCAAACACCCGTTATAGCCGTATAATCCTGAGCGCCACGATTTACGGTCACGCATGGTTAACCCCGTGAGTGTGGCAACCACAGTACCCAATACACAGCCATAGGCTACAGCCGGGTTTCCTTCACCATAGGCTCCGATAAATATGGCAATAAAGAAGAATAGCCCAGTGAGTGGGTTATTCTGGAACATGACTTGAGCACAGCCGCGTAACGTTGTATCGATAAATTCAATGAAAACATTCGAAGCACTCAGTTGTGCCCAACCGGATTGGTGACCTGTTTTTGTATTCATTATTTTTACCCTTCTGACTTGAAGCTGTAAATGCATGAGGCCGATGACTCGGCCTAAACTCTTAGCGCCATAAGAATTTTTCCGGCAATGTAATACCGAGAATTTCCTCTCGAGCTATTTTCCAGAACTCACGGATTTCATTTTTAACACCAGCACTGTCGATACCCAGCGCTTTAAATACCAGACCGCAATCATTCGGCAGACGCGTCGCCCCACTGGCAATGCCGCCTTTCATATCAAAACGGGCCGGTACCCGCGCCAGAATTCGGTCGTGATGCTCTTTGGGCGTTAATAAAATCACATTGCCAAACGCATCAAAGGATTGCATAACTCCGATGGCATCCAAGCTTTCTGACTTAGGTTCCAGCACATATTTTTCTACAAATAGCTCTTTACCCGCTGGCAGTTCTTTACCCAAAAAAACGTGTGCCGCCACTCGGGATGAATAAACATCAAAACCAAAGCGTTCATCTGCATGGTGATATTTACGCCCAGACATCAGCACTTCCGAATAAATCGCGGTCGCCGTAGGATGAATATTAATGGTGGTGTCAGTAATAAAGCGCGAATTACGGTGTGGAATAAGCGGGTCCGGCATAAATTCCAGATAGCCGCCTTCTTCTACAGTAAAATTTTGTATCTGCGATGCATAGTTCGCATTCATCATGTGGACTTTGGTCGCCGACTGTGTGGTGACATGAGCACAAGCCCCGGCCTCCACGATCACATCAGTGGCCAGCCGGTCACCTTGTAAAATGCACCCTGAGGTCGAAATCATAGTGACACACGGCAATTCTGGCATTTCTTCATCCCAATACAGCGCTTTTTGCACCATCGACGGCACCCGCCGCTCCATTTCTGCCAAAATACTGCGATGCTCACGTTTGGCAAATCTCAGCTTGAGATAGCCACTTTTCCCTACGGCCCCGCTACGCATTTGCGCCGGTTCATCTTGATATTCCGCTAATTCCGGCGCGTTAACACCTAATGCGTGAGCGCGAACCCGTGAAGGAGTTTCCACGATATTCTGGCTCTGCGATGTCATGCATGCTCTCCTTGCGGTGGTACGTGAGTAAACAAGAAGTCGCGCATAATCATATCCACCAGTTCTTCAATGCCTTGCCCGGTTTTGCAGTTGGTCAGAATATAAGGGCGCTCGCCGCGAACCACTTTGGTATCACTTTCCATCACATCCAGGCTGGCACCGACATAAGGGGCGAGGTCAATTTTGTTGATAACCAGAATGTCCGCCTGAACCAAGCCCGGGCCATTTTTACGCGGAATTTTTTCCCCTTCCGCCACATCAATAACATAGATATAGAAGTCTGCCAGTGCTGGGCTGAAGGTCAGCGTCAGGTTGTCACCGCCACTTTCAATCATAATCAAATCGCTGTCAGGAAAGCGCTCTTCCATCTCCTCCACCGCAGCAATATTCATGCTTGGGTCTTCTCGCACCGCAGTATGTGGGCAAGCTCCGGTTTCGACGCCAAGGATCTTCTCTTCATCCAGAATGCCTTTCAAGGTGCGTTTCACCTGTTTGGCATCCTCGGTGGTGACAATGTCATTGGTAATGATCAGTGGCTTAATGCCCCGTTTGATCAGAATCGGGGTAATCACTTCGATAATGGCGGTTTTACCTGAACCTACCGGGCCACCAATACCAATGCGGGTAATCTTTTTGCGTTTATCGGTTGAATGGCTATTCACGGGGTCATCCTCTCAATTTAATCTGTTTTTGGCTTTGTACTCGGTCAGCAGAAAAACCCAGCACTCAGAATTCATTTCTATCGGTCACTGAATGGCCGATCAGTTACTAAACAGGCGGACGTGCGCTTTCACGTGTACCGCCGCCAGAACATCCACAATAGGGACATAAGAAGACATTTGGTTAATATCGCCAATTTCGGCAATATCACAGAACTTCTCGATGTCGTGGTTCAATTCAAACAAGATATGTTGGGTGTCGAAATGGGTGACGCGCATCAACCGCATGGCCGCACTTAATATCGTCATCGCCACGCCATATTGGTGCATCACCACCACTTCGCGCTGCCCTATCCCCTGTGCTGCCATGACTACCGCCTGAGTGACCGGATAAGTCCCTGCGGTATTGCCACTTTTTATCTGCTCCAGCCACCAGCTGATCAGCGGATGCTCCACCACGTGGATTGACATCTCCGCCAGTTTTTTCCCCATACGGGTTGCCATCAAGCGGCTTTCTTCATTTAATTTACGGTTATTCACGGCCCAATCAGCACGGATAATGTCGTCACGAGAGTCGGCCATCACTGCCCGGTGGGCAGCAACAACCCCCATCCCATCACAGCTAGCAGCCTGCTTAAGCGCCGTCAAAACAAAGCCTTTTAACGTCGGCACGTCTCGCACGACGCCTGTTTGAATGGCAGATTCCACACCATTGGAAAACGTAAAGGCCCCGACCGGCAGAACGGAATCACCAAATTGCATGATACGAATGAGATCTGATGCATTCATTGCGGTGCCTCCCTGCGTGAATCAGTGTTTATGGTCGTGGTCATGATCGCCGTGGCTATGACTGTGCTCGTGGTCGTGGTCATGGTCATGCGAATGCTCATCGCCGTGGGAATGAATCGCGTGAATATGTAAGCCGGAACCATGGGGTTCATCCAAAGGACTGGCGACATGAACATGAGTATCGCTATCTTCAGCCCCGCCAAATAGCAGGCGCGCTTCAGAATTACTGAGCAGCGGCAGAATTTCTGCTCCCTTAACAAAACGGAAAGGTAAATGCTGGAAGCCATGGGTTCTCATCACTGAATCCATCATGGTGGTGGCTACCGTCAGAGGCACATAAACCTCATTATTTTTCGTAACCGCTTTCCAGTGCTGGTTACCCAGTGCATGCCCCAGCTCAAAGCAGGTTTTAATCAATTCATCCGGTGAACGACTTTTCAGTTCACTCAGATCAATCACCATGACATCGCGCAAATTGATTTGCACCACTACGGCAACACGGTTTTTTTCATCCCATGCCAACACATCGCCATCAGCAAGGACGACGTGTCGATCGAGCGAAATACCGAGATCTAGTCCCTGAGTGCTGAGTTTACGGCAGCGGCTTTTTTGCGCTTCCCGCTGGTCCAAAACCAAGAGATCAAAAGTGGCGTCTTTGAGCTTCTCTTGCCAAATCGGATCTTTTTTCACATTGCCAAGAATGTGCTCTATCAAAATCATGTTATTGACTCCTTGCCTGTCTTTTTGGCAAAAGCCAGTTGCCCAAAGTCATAAAATCCGTTTCTGTGCCATTCATCCCAGCAATTTTCGCGGCCCATCCTTGGGCCAGATGACACTGACTTTGGGCAAGCTGAACACTTAAACAAACTGGATTGACTGCCATCCAGACTTATTCATCAGCCTAAGCCTTTATTAACCAAAGAAGTAACGTTGGTTCATTGCCGCTGTATCAATAGGCTCACAGGTGGCATGTACACCATCGACTTTCACCGCAAAGGTTTCAGGGTCCACTTCAATATTTGGTGTTTGGTCATTACGCACTAAGTCATGCTTAGAGATGGTTCGACAGTTCTTAACCGCCATAACCTGACGATCCAGCCCAGCTTTCTCTTTCACACCGTCATCCAGTGCCGCTTGAGAAACGAAAGTGACGCAGGTGTCTTGCATGGTTTTACCCATGGCACCAAACATTGGGCGGTAGAACACCGGTTGTGGCGTCGGTAATGAGGCGTTCGGATCACCCATCGCCGCCCAGTTGATCATGCCACCTTTGATAACCATTTTAGGTTTAGCGCCGAAGAAACGCGGATCCCACAGCACCAGATCGGCCATTTTGCCCACTTCAACGGAGCCGATGACATGGCTAACACCTTGCGCAATCGCTGGGTTAATAGTGATTTTTGCCACATAACGCAGGACGCGGAAGTTATCGTTGCCCGGTGCATCTTCTGGCAATTTGCCGCGTGATGCTTTCATCGCGTTAGCGGTTTGCATGACACGCAACCAGTTTTCCCCAACACGCCCCATGGCTTGTGAGTCACTGGAGAACATGGAGATAACCCCCATATCGTGCAGGACGTTTTCTGCTGCGATAGTTTCCGGGCGCACACGGCTTTCGGCAAAAGAGACGTCCGCGGGCACATTCGGGTTGAGGTTGTGACACACCATTATCATGTCGAACAGTTCAGCTTGACTGTTAACACCGTATGGCAGGGTTGGGTTGGTCGAACTTGGCAGTACGTTAGGTTGGCTGGCGACACGAATAATATCCGGCGCATGGCCCCCACCCGCACCCTCGGTATGGAAGGTGTGAATTGTGCGGCCTTCGAATGCATCAATGGTATCTTCCACATAACCACATTCATTCAGACTATCGGTATGCACCGAAACCTGAATATCCATTTCATCCGCCATCCGCAATGAATGGCGCAGGGCATTGGCAGTCGCACCCCAGTCTTCATGGACTTTATAGCCGACAACACCGGCGATCGCCTGTTCCAGTAATGGGCCACGGCCGTAAGAGTTACCTTTACCCAAGATACCCACGTTGACAGGCAGGCCCTCAATTGAGCGCAGCATCTGGCGAATATTCCACGGGCCAGGAGTTACCGTCGTCCCATTGGTTCCATCGGTTGGGCCAATCCCGCCGCCGAAGAACGTCGCCACGCCATTAGATAGCGCATGGTAAGCCTGTTGTGGAGAGATTAAGTGAATATGAGTATCAATACCGGCGGCGGTCAGAATCAAATGCTCACCAGAAATAGCATCGGTGCTAACGCCCACCACCATACCAGGTGTTACACCATCCATCACGCCAGGGTTACCGCTTTTACCGATACCGGCAATTTTGCCATCACGGATGCCGACGTCAGCTTTGATAACCCCTAAACGGGCATCAACAATGGTGACGTTGGTTATCACTAAATCCAGTACGCCATTATCGCGGGTCAGATGGTTATTGGCACCCATCCCATCACGTAATGACTTCCCCCCGCCGTAAACTGACTCTTCACCATATCCACGCAGGTCTTTTTCGATTTCGATAAACAGATTGGTATCACCCAAACGGATTTTATCGCCCGTCGTTGGGCCGAATAGACCCGCGTATTCTTGCCGAGAAATTTGAGGCATCTGTCGCTCCTTTTTCCGGTGCGTGTAGTTATATAGCTAAATAGTTATATAGCTAAATAGTTATATAGCTAAATAGTTGTATCGATATATAGCTGTATAGCTAATTACACGTATGCGAATTTCGATGATTTTTAGTGAAATAAAGTGTCATTTAGACGATTTAAAACCACGTTCAGCCGCGCGGCGGATAGCTTCGAGCTTATCCGGGCGTTCGCTATTAGGCACCACGCCCTCACCGGTCCAACCATCCACCAGGTTGTTAAAGCCATACAGTGTTTGCTTGCCACCGAAAGGGATCAGCGGAACTTCGGTTTCATCACCGGGTTCAAAACGGATTGCCGTTGTTGAAGAGATATTCAGTCTTTTTCCGTAAGCCGCAGCACGGTCAAACTCCAGAGCGCGGTTAACTTCAAAGAAGTGGAAATGTGAACCAATTTGGATTGGCCGATCACCAGTATTACGGACCTTCACGTTAGTAACGGGCTTGTTCTCATTAAAGGTGATCGGCGTATCAGCTAAAATGCAGCCACCGAGCGGGGTATTTTGTTCTGAATAAGCGGTACTTGATTTCGTTCCTCTATTCGTCTTTGTGCTCGTTGTCTTTGCGGTACTTGCCTTTGTGGTATTCGCTTTTGTGCTCATGCTTTAATCCTCTGCAATGTTCAGTTCAGGTTTTACTCGCATGCTGCCGTCATTCATTTAATGGGGTCGTGCACCGTGACCAAACGGCTACCGTCGGTGAAAATTGCTTCAACCTGAACATTTGGAATCAAATCAGCCACTCCGTCCATCACATCATCTTTTGTGAGAACTTTACTGGCTTCTTTCATCACATCTTCTACAGATTTGCCATCTCTGGCCCCTTCCATTGCAGTCACTGTGATAATAGAAACGGCCTCCGGATAATTGAGTTTCAAGCCACGCGCTTTGCGTTTGAACGCCACATCAGACAGCGTGTAGATCATGAGCTTTTCAACTTCTCTTGGGGTGAGCTGCATAAGCCCTCCTGTATCGTGTTAAAAAAGTGAAAGTGAGAAAAACAACCAACTGAAGACGATCAATAACCGCAGCGGCACAGTTGAGAATCACAACTGTGTTTAGTCAGGTTATCCCGTCAAATTTATTTGTGTGATGATTTGTTTGGGTAGGTATTTTTTACCGCTTTTAGTTATCTCAATCAATAGTAAAAGAGTGTTCATTAATAATTTTTTACTAAAATAGAAAAAAATAACTGCCTTTATCCACAGTAAGAAATATAGAGGGAAATCGATTAATCGTTTGCGTTCTATAGCTAATGTCATAGCTACTAAATCCCTGTATTTAACACCAAATTTCGGCCTATTTTTTTGTAGCAGAGATGTCTATAAATCAATATTTTGCTATAAAAAAACCATCTCTAACCAATATAGACCAAAACCTGAAAAATTCATTATTAATTGAAAATTTAATAAAAAT
>NZ_CABHXX010000053.1 GCF_902170565.1 Yersinia thracica | reverse complement strand
ATGCACAGCATCCAAGGAAATCTCCGTAAAAACGGAGAGTTTACCAATAATCAGGGTGGTGCACTTTTACACCATAACTCCCCGATCCCTTGGTCTACTTTTGCACAATATTTAACACCAAAACGATATGACGCCAACTTACCCAAAAATCTGACATATCGGAGATATTACAAATCTTATTACTGGCGAAATCCACTTACTGGAAAAGAGATCCCTCTGGGACAAATCGCCCGTAGGGATGCTATATCTCAGGCTATTCAGGCCAATAATTATATTGAATCCAATTTTCAGCCAGTTGCCCTGCTTGAACGATTACAAGCCCCTGCCCCAACTCCTGCGGCTAAAGCTGAAGTTAATACCGTAGCGAGTTGGCTAAAGCGCTATTCAGAACTATTAAAGCGTCGCGAACTGGCTGAGAACACTATGAAAATGAGAGTCCTGCAAATCGGATATATTAAGCAAGAATTTGGAGAGAGGCCGATCGAGACTGTGACCACCAAGCATATTGCTGATTTTATTAATGCCTATGTCGATAATGGTAAAAGTTCGATGGCGGTAAATCTACGTTCTGTTTTGTCTGATGTTTTTCGCGAAGCAATAGCTGATGGTTTAATTAGCAGCAATCCAGTGGAAGCAACACGCACGCCGTCACCAAAAGTTAAGCGGGAACGGCTCGACTATGCTGCCTTTTGCAAGGTTTATGAGGCTGCCAGCCAACAGCAAAACTGGGTTCAACTCAGCCTGGTGTTAGCGCTGATTACCGGACAACGCCGTGATGATGTACGGCAATTAAAAAGAAGCGATGTTCATGACGGCAAACTTTGGATAGTCCAGAGTAAAACCAAGATGCAGATAGCGATATCGCTATCATTACGGCTGGAAATAATGAATACCACGGTTGGGGAAATTATAGAGAAGTGCCTGAATAATAGTAAAAGTGAATATCTCATCAGCTCATCCAATAAAAGTTCAGGCCGAGAACCCGGAGCTTTAAACGCGGACTCGCTCACCAAAGCCTTTGTTAAAGCATTGAAGGCTACCGATCTGATTTATGAAATATCCCCTCCCAGTTTTCACGAGATCCGCAGCTTGGCGTCTCGTCTTTATGAAGCAGAATACGGTAAGGAATTTGCACAGAAATTGCTTGG
>NZ_CABHXX010000052.1 GCF_902170565.1 Yersinia thracica | reverse complement strand
GGCGCTAATGCTGCTGAAACCACATTCCGTTATAACTATCTTAGCCATCATCAACAAAAGTTGATGGAAGCTGAAATGAACGCCGCGAGGACGCTGGCGGAGAAAGGCAGCCTTTTCATCGGCTGGGGAATGACTAGCGGCAGCCAGGATGGCGCATTTGCGGCGGGTATTGTGGCCGGTGTACCGGAAGGATTGTATGACAGTAGTATTGAATTACTGGGGGTATTAAAAGAGCCAAAACAGACATTTATGGCGCTCAGAGAGCTGATTAACAATGATGATGCGATAGGCACTGTGGCGCAAAGTGTCAAACAAGACTGGCTGGCACGGATTGACAGAATGGAGGCTCATTATCAGCGGGCGGGCACGGGAGGAGCCTATGACTCTGGGCGAGAAGCGGGTAAACTGCTGGTTGAATATGGCGGTTATGTTGCCGGTGTAGGCGCGGTAGCAAAAGGCAGCGCCCGGTTTGCC
>NZ_CABHXX010000051.1 GCF_902170565.1 Yersinia thracica | reverse complement strand
CTGGTTTTTTGCTCAAATGTAGTGTTTTTGACCGCTTCGAAAATCACTTTGCCGTGGGTGCTGGTCAGTTTGGCATTTTGACCAGCCGCGATTTTGCTCGCCTGATAGGTACTGTCATCGCGGCTTAGCAAGCTGATATCACAGAATGATGGCGATGATTGTTAGCCTGCTCCGGTAGTGGTCATTCAGGGGGTGGTGCTAAGCACTGGGATTTAATACCGGTCAACAGGTGGTCGTCACCACTGAACGAGGGGGTTTGGGGGAGATTAACCTCTGACTATAAAGATAATACCCTGGCATTGTAAAAACCGAGGCATTATATTTAATGGGAAGTACATAGTTCATGGAAATAATCTCTTAACTCGTCAAAAGTGCCATTCTCATCTTGAAGTATTTGACCATTTTTATATAAAACAAAATCATTCAGAGACCCCATCCCACTATATAGAGAAAAAATTTTATAGACCGCTTGATTATAATCATAATCATAATCAATATAATGCTCTAGCTACAATAAGGTCTAAATACAATAATTCATGCCGTAATTTTTAGTATTAACGCCATATTTATTAAAATAGATTTTATCTCTGCTAACTTAGTCACTTTAACGGTTCCTTAGAAGTAACTTCAATGCAGGGAAGCTTCTACGGAGTAGAAATTAATATTTGTTGCGTACTACCAACTGTAATGGCTCAATAAGATCGGACAGTTAAAATGAATATCCCAGCTCAATAGCTGAGATATTTTGTGGCTTAATCAACTACCACCATCGAGGGTGATCATTAAACGTATTGTATATCGCATCTCTAGACTCGGTTGTAAGAATTTCTTCCCCTTTGGCTATTGTCATACAACCATTTAGATCTTCTTTAGCGCAAGACCAGTGTAATCGACCCTTTATCGTGTCTATTGTTAAATCAAAAAGTCTATTCATATCATTAAATATAGCAATTTCACTATTACTCATAGCTTCTATAAATTTACTAAACATCTCGCATTCAATCCATACCTGTGTATTTAAATTCAGTGAATAACTGAATTTTTTGATACTAACTTTAATATCAATTTTCATTGATGGAAGATGCTCATCAATCTCTACAATAT
>NZ_CABHXX010000050.1 GCF_902170565.1 Yersinia thracica | reverse complement strand
CTTCATTTTATAAACAATAACTTTATTGATATTTATCAATTTTACTGTTCTTATCATTACTTAACGAGATGGCGATAAGGCACTGATTGTACCAGTAACCACCATCACCTATGTTGACAAAGGCATAAAATAAGATAACTACTGGCTCAATCAAGAATCTGTTGCATCTAGGGTGTCTCGTCATACCTTCTGTGCGGATATTTTAATTATATTAGATTCATTAATTAATAGCTGTCTAATAAAATAAAGTTATCAATCAATAACCTTACCTTATTGGTTATTTAACTAAAGGGTTTCTATTCTGTCGGCTTTATTTATTTTATGAGAAATAGTCAATATAGAGTAATGAAAACTCTATACTAAGGCTATGTGTTGGAGTTATTTAGATAATCTGTCTTCTATTATTATTTAGTGATTTTTCATTATCAGTTGATAACTTAATATCATTTGATGATTATTTTTTTTGCAAACTAAAATGTATGTTGTAATACCACAATGGCCAAGATCGTCGGAGATTAAAATGAAAAATAAGCTAAGAACATTTTTTGAAAATAGAGCTGGTGAAGCACTGCCAGCACCTGTTATGGTAGATGCGAAAAATTTTGCCGGTCTAAACAAGGCAACTCTTTCTGATCCAACCAATAATCTCACGGTTAGAATAATCCTTACTCCTGCAGTGACACAGGGGTCCGTAATCTCTTTATTTTGGAGTAAGGCGGGGGATGAAGATAATGCTCAAGAGATTACCTTTACTCCCAATGTAATCAGTGCTGATGATAAGATGGTCGCTTACAAAGATATATTGGTTGATACTGCGCAGCTTGATATTGTTGATGGGAATACAACGGTATTTTATACTCTTGCCACCGCTTTAGGTGGTAATGTTGAAAAATCACTGTCTGTTGAATTTTTGGTAAAAACAACAGTGCCCGGAGGGTTTGATACTGATCCTGCGACGCCTAATGTAAATGAATCATTATTTGCCCCAGATGTTAATCAGAAAGAGGTGGATAAGGGTAATGTTGGTAATATTTTCGCTACTATTAAAGCTTACAAGAATATGACTGTAGGCGATAAAGTAACATTAAGCTGGGCCGGAGTGCAAGATTCTAAATATGTGATAAAAGCGTCTGATTTAAATAATTCTGTCGTCATTCCTGTGACTGAGGATACCATTAAAAAGGCGGGGGATTATAGCGATGCAATAATAAGATACGAAATAAGAGATACTGTAAATAACTGGTCTTTATGGTCGCTTTCCACCATGGTTTCCATTGATATCGAAGAGAGTATTTTTACCGCTCCATACGCTCAAGAGGCTGTCGATAGTGTTATTACTATTGATAAATTGAAGCAAAAAGATGTTCATATAATTATCCCTGTTTATCTCGGGATAAAATTAGGAGATATAGTCACTTTAAAATGGAGCGGGGCACAATTATTGCCCGATAATATGGTGCATACTCTTGCCGGTTCTGAACACAAGTATGGCTATGTTTTCATTATTCCTTTCTCACAAATTCGTAATATGGGTGGGGAAACAGTCACCGTTTATTATGAAGTGAATGGTAAAAAATCCCAAAAAATCAATCTGACCATCAATGGTAACTCTGCGACACTTGCCGCACCTATTGCGCCACAAGCTAAGTCTAGGATACTCGACCTAAACAGCATACCGGCAACAGATAACTTCCTGGTGCAACTGGATAGAAATGTCAATCTGGTGGCCGAAGATCTAGTGACACTATATGTGAGTGGCACTACATCTGAGGGCGAATATTTTGATCTGTTCAATCTGCCTCATCCGGTTACGGCACTTGAAGTAGGCAAAGTACTCACTATAGCCATTGCCCAAGATAAGATAATCATGATGGCAGGGGGCAGTTTGGTTATTACCTATACGGTAACAGGTAAAACGAGTGACGATATCTCATCATCTTTTCCTTTAGAATTAATGTTATCGCCACTAAATAACAATTTGCCAGCGCCGACTCTTGTTGAAATGGTTAATGCAGGAATACTGAACCCGATGGATGCTGATGCTAACGGAGAGGTGCATATTCGTATTGGGAATTATCCCAACAAGGCGCGCGGTGATGAAATATTATGCAGCTGGGTAGGGAAAACCACTTATACACCACCGGAAATCAATGTACCCAAAGCCGTGAATGGTGTGTATGCGGATAATTTCGCGACAATTCCGAGAAATATTGTGCAAGAGAATATCGGCAGTTGGGTCACAGTAAATTATGTGGTCGAAGATAACGCCGAGGATATTTTTTCCTCTAATAATTTAATTTTTAACATAACCGAAGATTTACCTGCACCCACAGTTGATCAAGCAGTGGGAAATACTATTACTCTGAGACAGGTTCCGGCCAGTGGTGCAACCGTCACGATACCCGCTGGGGCCAAATTAAAAGAATCAGATGAAATTGCGCTTAGCTGGACAGGCAGCAATCCCACTAACACGTACAAGAGTATACATCCAGTCACTAATCTTGAGTCTGGATTGTCGCTGACATTAACCATACCTTATGAATATGTCGCCGCCAGTAAGGGTGAACTGATTAGTGTGGATTATAGCATTAAGCGCGCTAATGGCGGGATGCAGTTCTTCTCACCGAAAAACAGCTATAACGTTGTTAGTGTCCCTGTTTCAGGAAAACTTAAGGTGATGGGCGCCAGGTTCACACCTGGTAACTCCTATGGTTTTGGTAATATCAACTCCAAATATATTACCGCGTTGTCCTCTGATACTAATAAACCTCTTGATGGTGCCGAATGGCAATACGCCGGGGATACTGCCTGGGTATCAGGGCGCCGTTTTCGCGATGTTTCACCAGAACGAGTGTTACGGGTAAGAACGGCGGATGATAGCGTCACACTCTCCGCCTGCAATGTGGCGGGCAATGGGGTTATGGTCGACCCGGCTTTTGCGGTACGGAGCAACAATGGTCATATTACTGCTTGGGGAAGTTCCATCTTGGGTGGCGATGTACCCGCAACGTTCTTGACGCTTGATGATATCGTTTACATTGCTGCCAGCCAAACTGCTTTTGTGGCGCTACGGTCTAATAAGCGGGCTGTCTCATGGGGGGAAGATACATATGGGATTGTACCCCCTGAGATTGCGGCAATGAATGACATTGAGCAAATTGCGGCTGCAGGCTACGCCTTTGCTGCTTTACGCTCTAGTGGTAAGGTTGTTGCGTGGGGCGGAGCTGTTTCCAAAGGGGGGGTAGTGCCAGCTGATATTGCTCTTCAGACGAATATCAAAAAAGTTTTTGGCGGAGAAATGGGATTTGTCGCATTGTGTACCGATGGATCAATTGTGTCATGGGGAGGATTAGCCTTACCCAGTGATATTAAGCAGCTAACTGATATTGTTGATATTCAGTCGACGCAAGGCGGCTATGTCGCGCTGAGAACAAATAAAACGGTTGTTGGTTGGGGTTTACCGGTGGTGCCCACGATGATTGCGGTCAGAACTGATATTGTGGAGCTGATGGCTTCTACCAATAATTCCTATGTCGCCAAATGCAGTGATGGGACACTGGTTGCATGGGGGGGGTATGGCGGGAGTATTCCGGATAGTATGGCCGGGTTCACTGATATTGTCGACGTCGTTAGCACAGCCAATACGTATATTGCGCTACGAAATAACGGCACGGTAGTGTGTTGGGGGAATGATACATCAATTATAAACGGCATCGTGACAGAAGTCGCTAGGCTGGATGATGTCGTCCAAATATGCACCACTGGATCTGCGGCTGCGGTACTACGGGCGAATGGTGAGGTTGTTGCATGGGGGAATAGTGCTTATGGTGGAGATACATCGATGCTTCAATCATCATTAACCAATGTACAGGCGTTATATGCAACCTCGACAGCATTTCTGGCATTAACCAAGGATAACCGTGTTGTCACTTGGGGTGATCCAACCGGTGGGGGGGATAGCAGTACAGTACAACCATATATCTCTGGACAACTATCCTATGAGATGACACCACTTTAACAAGGCTTGATACATTATTTGCTAAAATAATTCAGGAGAGTCAGTTGTATTGATGACTCTCCTGTTTCATATTGATATCACAGGTTAATTTTTCCAAACTTCCACTTTCGATAAGCTCTTTCCTACAACACTGCCTTGCCAATCCTTCATTTTTGCAGGAAAATTTATGTTACATTTGTTGTTATTTATTCATTAATCATATGATTTAAAGTGTGATTTAAATCCCGCTTTAGGACTTCAATGATAAAAAAACCTATGATAAATACTAGAAGATCGTCTATTTAGGCGGTCTTTGTTTACATTTATGTAAGAATTGTCCTATGGTTGTTATGGTGACTTTCACTAAGATAAAATGCACTAAAATACTACTGGTGAATTTTAGAGTGTGAACGTAACTATATTTTATCCTATATACCGGACTAATATTTCTTTAGTCTATTTATCTACCTTGCTAGTAAAGAGGGATACAATGGACATTCGAAAATTGAATGCCTTTATCGTGCTGGCGGAAACGTTGAATTATCATAAGGCAGCAGATAAGCTTTGTGTTACTCAACCGGCGTTGACTAAACAAATAAACTCGTTAGAGGAGAGGCTCAATTGTATTCTTTTTTACCGGGGGCCTGATGGTACACATTTAACCTCTATTGGTCAGAGTGTTTACGCTGAAGCAAAAATATTGATGAATCATGTGAATAAATTCAGAAGAAATACTGCTGAGCTATCAGTCGTTAAATATAATGAATTTAAGATTGGAGCTTTTTCTTTTGATTCGCATCATAACTATGTATTTAAACAATTCACCGATCTTTTCCCTGATGTTCCTTTAGTGTTATTGAATGGCATGTTACCTAATGAATTAGCTTACCAACTGACTCAAGGTTTATTAAATTTAGCCATTATGCCTTACCCCATCCCCAAAGAATTATCTTCCCGCCGACTATTCAGTGATTCGTTAGTGATTGTCGAGAGAAAAAATATAGATAGAACAACGGGTCTTTCTCTGGGGGGGATTAATAAGTTGGGGTGGCGGGAGACGCAAGAGTTAGAGAGTTACGCCATTAATGGCAATATAAACATATATGCAGTATATGATAGATTGACAATGAAACCGGTAGTGACAACCAATAATATCATGACCGTACTTGAGTTGGTTATCAGGAAAGATGCCTTTTCATTCGTGCCGAAAAGTGTTATTTCAGATGTAAGTCATAAATATCTTGAGCTTATGGATATAAAAGAAACCGATATGAGCATAGATATAGGATTGGTTTGGGAACCTAATTTTACCAATGAAATTACTCGCAGTGTGATTGATATTTTCTTGGGAAGTCAAGTCGCATCTGTCTGCTAATTATTTATCTAATAAAAATACTCATTATCAAATTTATTGCTATGACCAAAGGTTATCATCTGATGATACTAATTCATTAGACGGGCAGTTATTTTAATAGGATAACTGTTATTGAGATTGAAGTAATCTAACCTCAGTTACACATTATGTGGCCAGCTGTAGCTATATAATAAATATATTCTTTGTTGGAGCTATAAATCATGAAGAAAAAATCTAAAGTTACTGCAGGTAATGACATTATACATCCGCTTATTGATGCTTTTGATCCAGCTACAGACCTTACATATACGATAGACGGCATCTTACCAAATGGATATGTATCCAGAGATGCTATAGCTAATGGTGTTATCGTGAATGTCGATTCGTGGGCGGCTTTAAAAACACACGGGGATAAGTTACCAACCGCCAGGAACTATCCTCGGGTTTATGTGACATTAGACGATAGTGACGGACCAAAGCCTGAAAATCCAGCGACTTATCTTTTAGCGAAAGGCAATGTGTTGCCTGTATGGACTGCCGATGAAATAGCAAACGGATTTTCTTTGGTCTTAGATAAAACACTCCTCACTGAGGAACGGCACTTTATTATTCTTTTTTTGATGCCCGTTGACGGAAATAATGAGCAAGGTATACCGGTATCCTTCAATTTATTGAAGAGTCCATCGGGAGGTGCTGAACTTCCCCCATTGAAATTTGCTGTAAAATACCATGATGATGGAATAACCGAATCAAATCTTGTCGTGGATCCACAGGACCCCAATAAAAAAACACTACCTGCTACATTAGTATCTTATTTTAAGCAGCGTGATGGTGATACCATAAAACTATTTGTAGGTGACTCGATTGCTACTCTTAGTGCTCAACCCGTTCTCGTAACAATTGGAGCTAATGAGAGCGGTCAGAATAAAGCTCTTACATTTGATAGCAGTTCCTTCGAAAATGGCGTGAATGGTCCTCGTTATTTTGCTTATACCATAACCAATCCGGCAGGCTTCGTTAGTGCTATGTCTGAACCGACTATACTTCAATTGGTCTTTGGGGAACGTCCAACTGGTTTACAGCTTCCGGTGTTACCTGAAATCAAGAAGAATCTTATTACGGATGAGTTTATACACCCTCTGCATATAGATATACCTATCTATGCTAATCCTGCACTAGGTGATGTCATTAATGTCTTTTTTAAACCGGCCGATGACTTAGCTAGTGATGGAAAATTAATAAGTACTTCCCCTGGACTAGTGGATCTGACTAAAGACCCAATTTACTCAGCTGAGGCATTTTATAGTCAAATTAAGCCATTTGATCTAAAATCTGTTGTTATTTATTACATAGTAAGTAGTGGAGATAGTTCGCTTCTCAATGAAACCTCATCGGCGTTAACTGTACCGGTTAATTTAACGATTCCTGGTGGCCCTAATCCTGACCAACCTGCAAAAGAAAACGGGAATTTGAAAACATTAATTATCACCAGCGGAGATGGTGAGCTTAATAAAATAACTGGCCCCGCAGTTCTAAAAAATGCAGAAATAAAAATACCTTTCAAGACAGTTGCAGACAGTACCTATCTTGTGGTTGGGGATGTTATCTCCGTGATGCTTGGAAAGACAACTATTACTTACCCTGCTTTAGCTGCTGTACCTGCTGCTGATGTAATAGAGGTATTGACGGTTCAAAATATCAAGGATGCCGGTGAAGGTGATATGACCGCACAATATACTATTAGACGTCCATTGGTTGATGGAAATACTACAGCGTCTTTCTCACCAAAAACTGATGTATTTATAACTTCTAATAATAGTAATCCAGGTGGTAAAGATGGATTGCATGCGCCACATTGGGCGAATAAGAATGATAGGAACGCAATAAATGTCAGTTCAGTGTCTACTTTTAAAGGTTGTATCTTTTCTGTGAACAGGTATGAAAATATTGCTATCGGCCAAATTATTCAGTTGAAATTCCGGGGAACAGAGGGATACGGAGATCCGAATGGGCCGGCGAAACCGGAAGCCTCCTATGACTCTGATCCACTTACAATAACCCAAAATAATATAGATAATCCTGAATTTGAGTTTCTTGTACCACCACGCTATATTTACAATCTTTGTGAGGGGGTGGCACATGTAAGTTATGAGGTTATCGCTGGAGGGATACCTTTTGGCTCAGCTGCGCTACTCACAAATTGTGATGTGACTTCTCCTAGCTCTGGATTATGTATCCTTCCTGACAAATTTAAATAGAGTAAATCAAGGCTGCCTTTCTTGGCAGCCTTGATTCAGTGTGGAAAAATCAGAGGCAACTTACGAATTGATGTCCACTGTTGAATAGTATGCCGACTTTCGCACTACTTAGCTCGATGCCATAAGTTTTGTTATTATCAAAGATGGTACTTGACCAATAATAAATAAGCTCAATAGGCTCAGTTGGCCATCCATGTTTATTGGTCATATCTGTGTCAGCTAAGCTAAGTAATTGATCCCTTGTAGGTAGAGTACACATACCAGTTGCAGTATCGAATTTAACAACTGCCCATTCCTCATTATTAATATCTTCTACCTGGCTTCCTGTTATCTCCGCTGCCAATAATGGCCGTTTAAAGGTCACACCCGCTGCCGTTATTGTCTCATCCATATGTCCCCAGTACTTGGCTAAAGTACTATCCGGGCTGGTGATTACAGTAAAAGTAGCATTGCTATTTTTACTGGCGCTACCTGCGCTGATGGTTAGCGCTGTTTTCAGCCCCTTACCGTTTGGATCCGTCAGAGTAATCTGTGCTGTACCATCAGGAGCCGCAGTGACATCGTCGGTCAAGGGTTTACCATTCACCTGTAGCGTGGCTGTTTCAGCCTGACCGCTGCGCGAACTGGCCGATACTGCCTGTACCTTTATTGTGGCACCAGAAACCGGCAAGTTATTTTTGTTGAGTGCGGTGACGGTGAAATTAATCGTCTCGCCAACTTTTACCTTATCAGTGAATGGGGATATATCAAGTGTTGTCACCGCCGTTGACCCGGTGACTTTACCCTGCTCGCCGCCGGTGGTTTTATTGGTATTGGTGTCTGCCGAGGCCGAATCCACCGTGAGCGTATTGCCGGTCACCGCAAGGCTATTTTTCGCCTGTACCGAAATTTCCATCACTTTACCGACATCAGTCGATTTTAATTGGTATTCCGGTACTTGCCCAGAAGTTGTCACGGTTGAGCCGTTAGCAACATTGGCTGCGGTTGCGCCTTTTTCACCCCATTGGTAGGTTGAGGCATCCGTTGCGGCAGGCCCGCCAGCCGGTTGGGTAAAGGTATAAGTGGCCGAAAGCTTGCTATCTTCCTCCAACTTGCCCGACAGAGTCAGGTTAGACACCGAGGGTTTTGTGGAGGTTGGATCAGTATAGGTGATGGTCGCTGATGCTAGCTGTGTCCCTTGAAGCTCGGGCGTTAACTTGAATACACCTGGGTTGGAGCCAGCAGTCACGGTTATTTGGTATTCTCCTGCACTGGTTTCACTCCAAGGACTCAGTGTGGGTTCGGTACCTGAGCCACCCAAGGTATTTTTCTTCACAGTGATATTATTCGCCTGGCCGGCCAATGGCTTACCGTCAGCATCTTTTAATACCAGTGTCAACAGAACGGTACTAATGCCATCAGCCGGTTTGGTGCTGGTTGGTGGTGACATTGTGCTACTGATGCCCGCTGGGGTTTCTTGCAATTGCACCAAAGTCACTGCGCGGTTAGAGGTGTTGCCCTTGACGTCGCTGGCAATAGCACTAATGGTCCAGTTATTGGCTCCCGAGGGTTGAGGCGGCAGTTGTAAGGCAAACTGACTCGGGCCTTGAGGAATGATTTTCCCACCGGCAGCGGCCAGTGCGCCCTGGTCAAACTGAATGTTCCTGAGACCATATTTTGAGGTCACACTCACGACAAGTTGTTTTGTTTCAGCAGCACGTCCGCTGACACTGTTGGATACATAGAGATTGATAACATCCTGTTTTTGGTATTCCAGTACAATTTGATTATTACGTTCTACCAAATCGTTGCGGCTACCTTGCAGAGTACGGCGAGCATTAACCGCATCCGGGCTTATCTGTTTGGCCCACGGGGTGCCGACCTCATAGTTGACGCCAAGGTTGAACAGCGTTTCGCCGTTACCGGCGCTTCCCTGCTTGCGGTCGACGCCGACTGTGATCAGTGGGATCGGGGTATAGTTGATGCCCGCGGTGATGGCAGCCGGGTTTTGTTGGCGGTTATCCTTGCCAAACAACCCAACATCATTGCCAAAGTATTGTTCATACATTAGCTTCCCTCCCAACTGTGGCAGTGAGGGTAAGTAGGCTTCTGCCCGCAGATCAAATCCGGTTGCCGGGCGTTCGCTATAGCTGCTGAAATCTGGCGAATCGCGCCAATCACTCAAACGCAGGTAGCCGTTTGCTGCGAGTTTCAGGTAGTCGCGAGCATATTCTGCCCCAGCACCTATTCGGGTATGTTCACGAGAGATATCCCGGTCGAGGAATAGGTTGTAACCGGCCATCCAGTCATCAATAAAATGACGGATACCAATCCCCAAATTGGCGGTGGTTCGTTTGTCGATACGCCGGATGCCAAACTGCGTGAAAACCATTTGTGATGGCGTGTCATAGAAAGGCATCAGTATATCGAATTGGCTGCCGTCCAGATCCCCACTGTCATCAATGTTCGCCTGTAGGCGGGCCGTACCGAAATTGTTAAGCCAGCTATTGGCGGCCTGATTGGCACTCCCAACCGCTAACCCACGTAATTGACGGGCTGCTGCTTTATCGCCACCGTTTATTACCTGAGCACTTGTCGCAGCCGCTTTAGCCAAATTACGCTCAGCGGTTTGTGTCTCGGTCAGGGGGGTATTATCAGGAGTTAACCCGATAATTGGCTGGCTTTGTGGTACCTCTAGCTCATCTCCGGCTTGCAGCTTGGCAAAAGGCTGACTGAAAGTGCGTAACTGATTGATTTTTTTCAATTGAGCCACAGTCAAATTATGCTGTTTGGCAACCATATCCACCGTTTCACCCGGTTTCAGTACATAGGGTGTGGTAGGAAGAGCCGCAAGGCGTTCATCTCCTTGTGGGTTGGCGTGGGGCAACATATTTGCATTAGCCGGAGTGAACACTGCGGTTAAAGGTAAGGCTAAATGGGTGATGATGATACCCCATGTGATAACTTTCACCTGATATGGTTTAGTTGAATTACTCATATATAGTCCTGATTTAATGGGTGTTTTACATAAAATGCATATAAATTTGTGGCTGTGACTCTTATTGTTTTATCGTTCCAGTGCTTACAACTGCCGTGTCAGCACCCGACAGTAATTGATGAATAAACTCTCTCAATAGCAGAGCATTACGATCGAGCATATGCTGAGGCCGATGCAGACCTAGTTTTTGCAGCGCATTACTGCGATGGGTGTAAATTGTTTTACGAGAAATCCCTAACTTCCGAGCGAGTTTGTCAACAGGTATCCCTGCTAATAGATACTGAAGCGTCATTAATTCTCGTGGCGTGAGTTTCGGTAATTGTGTTGTTGGTTTGTGTGTCTGTAATAACCCAGCCCTTAGGCTGGTTTGCAATACATCCAGAGTGGCTCTGGTTGATAGCATCGTGGTCACGCCAAGGGCATGGTAGATCGCCAACAATGCAATACAGGGTATATCTGCCATCATAAATACCCGGCAATGTGGGTAAGTGCGTAAAAATTGGGTGAGGAAGGCAACGCCGCTAAGATCCTGCTTTTCAAAGCTATTTGGATGAATAATTAAAATATTTATGTGCATATGTAAGGCAATGGAGAGTGCCTGGAAAGCTGATACTGACGCTACCTCGCACAACACCTCTGATGGCTCAGACAGTTGTGACAACAAAGTGCATAGCCCTCTGGAACGAAAATAATTGCTATCAATCACTGCAATACGATGCAGTTTGCATGTGTTTTCTTTGCCAATATGTATTTTGGGGGGAGCTACCGATGCCCTATATGGAGTGTTCATCATAGAGGGCCTGCTGATATGATTTCGGGCGTAATGCCGGACCAAAAAGCTTCCTGTGGTATGCCAGAAACTACCGATAATTGCCCATCAATGTCTGCCAGATGTCCGCCAGCATGACGATTGCGTAATAAAAAACCCTGTTGTTTTGTGATTGAGCAAAACTGCCAAAGTGATCCTGAAGTCGGTTTTTTCTCCAACGTCACTGCACGCCCAGCGCTATTAACTAAGCTACGGGAGCCAGCGGCTAACCACCGTGTCCCTAAGATAGGGTGTTGTACGCTAAGTTGGCCTACATCTCTGGATATGGGCTGCCACTGTAACGGCAGCAAAGGTTTGTTGGTGGCGTAGGGGCTGGTGGTCGCGCCATAATCAGTTGCGATTAAAAAACGCCCGTTTGCAACTTGTATCAGGTTAAATTGCTGACCGGTATAGAGTAGGTTGAATGAGGGATAGAAAGTTTCTTCTCGCCACAGGGTACCGTCACCTTTACTCAGGCCGACACTATCTGCATGTAGAGTGAGTGCGCCAGAACCATCGGCTTTGACGAGTCGAATAAAACCGTTTTCTGACCGAATACAATCCCAGTGCGCTCCAGTCACTTCAAGCCCGATGTCCGGCATGATTTGGAGTTGTTGGTCATTGCTGACTAACCAACCGCGGCTAAAGGTATTCCAGAGCCGCCAACTTGGGTGCCCACTGGCAGTGGCAATGCCGCCAGGAACCATAACCCAGAAGCTGAATGCCTCCTCAGTCGAATAGGGAGATTGCTGGTTACTGTTGGTCCCGGGTTTCAGGGCAGTATCTTTAACATGGTGAAAGGCACTGAGTACGCGTTGCCCAGCATGTAAGCGTACTATTTTACCCTGTTGTCGTGATTGCCTGGGGTACCATATAGCGTCTTGTGGCTCAATACCAAGCGCGGGCACTCCGGGTAATAGGGTGAGTTGCCAGATGTCTACAGCCTGAGGTAACGGTAAGCGGTGCGAAACATCGGGTCGCGCCTGCACAATAAAGTTACGGTCTGTTGCTGTTATATCCCATAGCTCGGCACCGAAGATGAAGCGGGTGCCTATATCGCTATCTTGCCAGACGTTATCCAGCGCACCGATGAGTCTGTCGCACTCCTCCGGTGATAATTGCAATAGACTGTCGGCTATAGAGGATGGCTCAGCTTGATCTGTTGTGAGTTTACATCGCCAGGTATCACGTATTTGTTGAAGTGTGACTGGCCAGTGGTTGGTTAATTTTTTTCCTAATCCATTTATGCGTAAGCAAAAAATATGGTCTTGCGGCATCTGTAGCGAAAAGCTATCGCCCTGAGGGAGTTGACGACACAACTTACCACTAGCGCGAACCTCAAGTGTGAACGGGCAAGTATTATGTACTGTGACGTTAATAGTGGTAGCCGATGGGATCATTCAGTATCACCTTTAACAGGACGCGTCAGAAGCCAGTGCCATAGCTCTTGCTGCCCCTCCTTGTTATAGGCGCTGATTCTCCGGCGCTCAGGGGGCTGATATGCCTGACGGAGTGGTGCAGGTTCAATGACTGCCAGTATTTGTAAGTAGAGACAAGAATGACCGCTCCCAGTGCTAACCAGTGATTTTCTACTGGTAATGCAATTTTGGCGTTCACTATAGATGTAGGTCATCACATCAGCAGCTCGTCGCACCGTAATGTGAAAGGCTGTACTTAGATCGTCGCGCGTAAAAGGGGTCTTTTTGAGCAATCCCCAATAGGCCACCGCCATATATAGCGGCGGTTTACCGAGGTGGGAAAGGCAGACCGGCAGGTAGAAATCACCGTGATTGCTTTGACGACCTTTTATTTGATTACTGTTCTGCTTATTCACTGGACACTCCTTTCTTCTCTCTGTTGCCGCCGGTTAGATGTTGCGATGGAAGCCAAATAACTCAGGCGCGGATGTCGTTATGAGAAAGGCGCATGGTCTTTTGGGGTCAAATTGACTACTTGACGATTTATTGGTTTTTAATTTTTAATTTATTAATTTAAATGGTGTTTTATTCTTGTTTTGTTATAAAATATGGTTTTATATTCTTACGATGAGCAAGGGAGTGGTGGATATACATAGTGGGAATGTATGAGACTTAGTCACGGCAATGGGCGCTCAATAAGTGAGCGCTGAAGATAATGTTAATATAAATCAAATTGTTGAAATAATTTTCAGTGAAAGAATAAAAAAATACATATGTTACTTGCACAATAATTGAGTTATGTCATAGTTAAGTAGTCAATTTGACCCCAAGTGACTCGTATTTATTTTGTTTTGATATTAAAAACTTAATAAAAATCAACTTATTAGCTTTTTTGTTCGATTTGTTTCATATTAGTTAATATAAAAATTATATTTATGTAATAAATCACTAAAGTAATTAAGTTGAACTAACTTGTTATCCGTTGCCCTCCATTTATTCCCCCTATTCACCTATTTATAACCGCCAGTTCGGCTAAGATGTTTGCCGTTATTGAAAATGCAAATAAAATCCTCAATGTTAAGAGGCTACGGCAGGTGGGTGGCGCAAGTGGGTTTGGTATGGATATTGAAAGAGTATTGGCAAAGATTTTATGCGGGGCTAAGACGAAAAAATGGGGCAGTTCTTTTCGAATGCCCCATTTGCTATTGGCCTGAGTTGGTTGCTATTTTTTAGCTATCCTCCTCTGATATAAGCATCATTCTGGCAAAGGTAAATAGTCGTGCCCGAACCAGCAGACGCACTGCCACTCGATAAGTCAACTTTATTACCAGACCAACCCAGATAGGCTTTGTCGGTTGGGAATCCAGATGTTCGCAGGGCGCTGGTTCCTGCAAAGTCCTGTAATGTTACATAACCCGTAAGATATACATCCTGAGGCAAAACCATAAATCCTAATATAGTACCAAGGCGCCGGGCATTGCAGCTCTGATTACCTTGGGTAGTGCTGCTGATTGCCGACCACTGCTCATTGTTGACAGTGATTGAACCGTATGAACTGTTTTCAGAGTAAAGTTGTGGGCGGTAGAAAGTAGCACGATTGTAGCTCGCGGTGTCTTGCATGTGCCCCCAGAAATTAGCTCCTGAGGTATCAGGGCTGGTTGGAACGGTAAAGGTGACGTTTTGCGAATTGGTTGCTCTATCACTGACGATGTTGAGTTTGGTTGCGACTCCCTTGCCATTAGGGTCGGTCAGGGTAACTGTCAGTGGATTCGTGGTGCCGGTGAAACTGCTTTGCCCGTTAATGAGCAATGTGGGAGTCTGTGCCGCACCTTTGCGGTTAGTTGCTGAGACACTGGTCAGGCTTATTGATGCACCAGCCGCTGTATTCCCGCTCGCATCTTTGGCTGTGACCGTCAGCGTAATAGTCTCTCCTACCTTAGCTGTAGTTCTACTGACACTCGGCACCAGTGTGGCAACAGTTCCACCCCCACTTCCGTTAATGACGGCACCATTTTTACCGCCTGTGGCATTATTTCCCGCCGCCGCTGTAGCATCGCTCGCCAGTGTCAAAGTGTTGCCGGTTTTATCCAACCCGTCCCGTGCTTGCACTGACACTTCCATTATCGTCCCTACATCCGCGGCGACCAGAGTACGCGCGGGTACCTGCCCGGAAGTGACCACCCGCTGACCAGTAGTTACAGTAGCAGCGGTACTGCCTTTGGCACCCCATGCATAATTGGAGCTGTCAGTGGCCGTGCTGCCGGTGTTCGTAAAGGTGTAACTGGCGGTCAGCGATTGCCCGACTTCCAGTGTGCCTGCCAGCGCCAACTTAGTGATCAAGGGGCCGCCATCCGGGTCAGTCACACCGCCTTGCCCATTGCCGCCGGTCGTCTTGTTACCTTCCTCTGTGGTAGCATCAGTGGCCAGTGTTTGTATATTTCCGGTTCTATTCTGACTATTCTTCGCCCGTACCGATATTTCCAGTATTTTTCCGGCATCGGCCTTGGCTATGGTGTAACCCGTGGGCTTACCAGAAGTGGTTACTGTTTGCCCCTGAGGAGCCAGAGCCGCAGTACTGCCTTTTTCACCCCAAGCAAAGGTGGATTTGTCCCCCGAGCCACCCTGACCCGCTGAGAAATTGTAACTGGCTTGTAAGACCTGATTAACATCTAATACTCCAGAGAGTGTGAGGTTACTGACCATTGGCGAGAATGGATCGGCCACCCGACCTTCGCCGTCCCCCTCATCGGTGATATTGAGTCGGTCATCGCTGTCACTGGCCAGCGTTAATGTGTTGCCAACCATACCAACGCCATTTTTCGCCTGTACCGATAGCTCCATTACACGCCCGATATCGGCTGACACCAGCAAGCGGGGTGTCACGTAACCGGTACTGCCGATCATGGCTCCGTTGGCAACCTGTTGTGCGGTTTCGCCTTTATAGCCCCAGCTAAAAGTGGATTTATCTACTGTATTACCGGTGTTGGCGCTAAAACGGTAACTACCGTTAAGAGTATCGCCGACATTTAATTCACCGGATATCGTCAGTTTACTAATGACTGGGGCGGGATCGGCTGCGGTGGCGACCACAGGAAACAGTGAGCTAAACATCAGAGAAATCAATAAAGTGAGGGGAGGAGCTACGAATGATTGATAAGACGTCGATTGTGATTTCATCATGGGGGTACCTTTATTATTTTTAAAAAGCAATATAGGACTTACTGAAGAACGACCCAAGGTCAGCAATGTGACAGAAACAGGTATCATTGCTAACACAGGTTAGCCAAGCTCTGCTCTCTCAGAGAGATAATGTAGGATTATTTGTCAGATTGAGATAATGAAAAAAAGGACTCAGTTGATAAGGTTCAATCACATTAACAATATGAGGTTACTTTCCCCTAAATTCCGAAGAACCCGCTTTGACACTGGCACAAATAATTTGCTAAGTATGACTTGTATTTTTTTTGGGATGAAATTAAGCCCACCACTATTATACTGAAATAGTTTTTATCCGGAGGAATGATATATATTATTGAGACAAGCGAGGCTATTAATTTACCCCGGTCTTTATGCGTGTAATTGAAAGCGTATAAACCATCAAATATGCATGAATATCAACATGAGTACCCTACCAGTATTTAAAGTCGTAACGATGTTGATCTACATTGGCTTGGAGTAAAGTCCCGTATTGCTAAGAGAAGTAGGGGGAAAGTAAGTTCTGAACTGCCAAAAATGACTATATCTTTAAGAGAAACACTTCAATATCTATACACTTTACAGACAATTAAGCACCAAACTTCTAGCAATAGGGTTTTGATGGCGTAACCAGAATCTCTGGCGATTGGGTTTGCCTGACTGAGACAGTTAAAAAATACCCGATCGATCATCATTAGTACAACGGAGAAATGAAGTGTTATTTTTAAATTAAAATATATTATGTTTAAAATCAATAACTTTGCTTGACATATATCATTAATGGTGAATTTAACTGTCATTGTTAAAAATAAAGAAAGTAATTACGAATAAGCCGAACGGGAGGTCTTCTCATTACTGTCCTGTGTTTTATAGTTAAAGCCGGCTGACATATGATCAGACTGTTAATAGTTTGAAAGGAGTGAATATGACTAAGCGACTTTTAGCTGAATTAATTGGCTCGTTCTGGTTAGTGTTGGGGGGATGTGGAAGTGCAGTTCTATCGGCAAGCTTCCCAGGTCTGGGTATTGGTTTTCTGGGCGTGTCATTGGCATTCGGCCTTACTGTTATTACAATGGTTTATGCTGTAGGGACTATTTCCGGCGGTCATTTCAATCCAGCGGTAACGTTAGGTGCATGGGCTGCTGGACGTTTTCCTTTTCGCGATATTTTACCTTATATACTGGTGCAAGTTCTCGGGGCGATTTTGGCCGGAGGCGCACTGTACCTTATTGTTACCGGTAAGAGTGGTGGGCTTGATATTATTAGCAGTGGTTTTGCGTCTAATGGCTATGGGGAACATTCTCCAGGCGGATACAACTTACAAGCTGCATTCTTTACGGAAATATTAATGACGACGTTATTCTTGCTCATAATCCTTGGCGCAACGGATGGCCGGGCATTTGTTGGTTTCGCTCCCCTCGCTATTGGCTTGGCGCTGACACTGATTCACTTGATCACTATTCCTGTCACTAATACATCCGTCAATCCTGCCCGTAGTACGGGGGTGGCAATATATCAGGGGGGTTGGGCACTGCAACAACTATGGTTATTTTGGCTGGCTCCTCTGATAGGGGGATTGCTCGGGGGGATATTATACCGAACTTTGCTGGCTGATAGTCCTCGAATGAATTAAAGGAGGAATAAATGGATGACTGCATGATGGGTTAAGGAAGACCCTAGTCTAAGGCGTATTATCTTTGTTATGTACTCTTATAAGGTTAGTCGCATGTTCCACAATGGTGTTAGCGGGCATCTCATTGATGCAATATTGTCGTTTATTTTTTGATGGTTTTTATTATTCAGTCTAATACATAAATTATATTTTTCTGGTACAAAGTGTATTATTTTTATGTTGTGTGATGTTTGGGACAAGGTACGTTAATCGGTATGGTTTTCAGGCGTTTCTTATGCGAACGTTTGGATCGCTATAATTTATAGCCAGCCAAAAGCTGTCGTATCTTGCATTCCTTCTATAGCACACACTCGGTTACAGCACTTTGTTTTTATTTGTATCCATGTTGTGTCCTATTATTGGTAAACAGGAGGCACGCAATTGCGTGTGATATCGATAGTTAAAGTTACGCAATAACATTCCCCGAGGAAAGTATGGCAACGAGCAAACGTAAACATTTAACTCAGGATGAAGTAGCAGCATTATTGCAGGCAGCCAAAGCTGGCTCACATCCAGAGCGAGATTATTGTCTTATCACACTGTGTTTTTTACATGGATTTAGGGCTAGCGAACTAAGACAATTAAGACTATCCGATATCGATTTGACAGGGAAACGTATCTGTATTTATCGGCTTAAAAAAGGGTTTTCCACTATTCATCCTTTGTTAGATGAGGAAGTGAAAGCTTTGACGGTATGGCTTGGTATGAGAGGTGATTTTCTCAATGCAAATACTGAATGGCTCTTTCTATCCCGCCAGGGAAACCCACTATCTCGTCAGCGAATTTATCAACTTATCGCGCAATTGGGGACTATCGCTGGAATAGGAGTACAAGCACACCCGCATATGCTCCGTCATGCATGTGGTTTTGCTTTGGCAGATCGAGGTGTTGACACTCGATTGATACAAGATTATTTAGGGCATCGTAACATTCGGCATACGGTATGGTATACCGCGAGTAATGCCCAACGGTTTTATGGTGTATGGGATGACAAAAAAACTCAGATCTAGCGGGAGTAGATATAGAAATAAGACAAACCCAAAATAGATTCCAATGCCGATTATTAATTAATAATTACAGCAGTATTCAACATGTATTAGCACCAACTTTACATGGAGTTGATTTTTTCACTGTGGAATACAGCCATTGATATTAGAAGTCTTGGCTATTAATTATCTATTTATTTAACATTCGCCAAATGTTTTATTTGGCGAAAACACGGATATCAAAATTAGTAAATAATTTTTCTGGAGTAGATAGAAGACTAAAAACGAGAGACTGGCATTGTCAATAGGTATGTAATCAATAGGGCTATATATCTTTGTTGATGCCAGTATCCGATTCCCTATTTTTCCCTTTCATTGACTCAATGATTTTCATCACGCGTACAGGTTAATTTTTTGTAACAATATTGTGTGTTTTAAGTTTTGACTTTTATCCTCCCCCGTTCGGGTAATGCCTATGCTGTAAATGTACATAATTATTATGTGAAAATATAAATTATAGGGTTGTTTTGAAAATAGCTCTGTATATAAAGTCATAATGAAAGGATGACACAATGGCAGATGAAATATTACCCCCTTCGGTATTGTCCCGACGTCTGAATAATGAAGCGATCAGAGGCGGTTTTAGTCCAGATATCTACAATAAAATTATTACATTCGCAAATTCTTTAAGTAAACAAGAGATTGAAGATTTTATATTTCTAGCGGACAACTGTTACAGCGCATATTTAAATGTCAAAAATTTAGCTTCATCAAACAATTCTGATGCAAAAAAGTTATATAGTGAATTCCACTCTTGGATCACTTCTGGGATGACTGGTGCACTTAGAAATTATATGCCTTATTATATATCGGGATTGGGTGGCTTGGTGACTCTTATCGGAAGTATAGTGATGGCAGTAAAAGTTAATATCACTGAGGATAAAGAACAAAGAGATTGGAAAATAACAGATGGAATCGTGAAGTCTGCATTTGGTCTTGTTGCATTGGTAACTATTATTACGGGGGTTATCAACAACGCTGGGAACTATAATGACCAAATGATTAAGCTTATTAAGAAAGTGGTGGAATTAAGATTGAGTGGGATGAAATATCTCGAAGACATAAAATTAAATCATGCTAAAAATAAGCAGGATTTAATTGATATTCTTTATGCAGACAATAGCGGTAATGGGGAAAGAAAACGTTTAATTAAATTTATTAACACGATTTTTAATGATGAATTTACAGTGAAAAGTTACAATATAGCAATCAAGCAAAATGAGGGTACACGTACGCCCATTTTTCGTTTAAAGACTATCAACGAAACCCTGGGGGAGCCTTTTTATCTAGAAACAGAAAAACTGTGGGATAACATTATTAGCCAGATAGGAATAGGTATCGAATTCCGGGCACCTACACCTCCTGATAACATTATGGTAATATCACGTCATAATGAGCGGCGAAATTCTGTCGGCCAACGTTTCATAGCGAAAGTGGGGACGGATATTTAAAATAGACTTGCTGTTGAATTGATTTTTAGTTGAACCATGATGAATGCTGGGTCAGGGGCGGGAAAATGTCGCCTTGAACCATCAGCTTTTCATTGTTGGTGTGTTTATCATATTCATCGGCGATTTTGCCATGTCATTTTCTACTCACCCATCGAATAATAGACCGTTCTAAAGAGATATACCCATGAAAGCAAGGATTGCTGGTGAAAAAATAACATTATGTAACGTTAAGCTAACACAGAATTCAGAACCAACAGGGCATAGCCTCGAACGGGTTGCTGCCTTGAAAAATGTACCAGGTACTCATGGACTATTTCCCGGTAGAAAGATTGAGTGTCCAGAATTACAATGGCCTAGAACTATGGATTGTTATGGGTATGATTTAGCTACAGATAAATGTATTTATGTTAGAACTCATCCTCGGTATAAAGAGTCAGACTTGGCCTACCCTGGGCCATATACGTCAAAAATCGGGTGGACAGATTACCGCGATACATTAGCGATAGAGGCCACCAAGTATCCTAACGGCTTCGAATTTAGTGTATGCAGTTATACTAAAATTTTGATGGCAGAATTTGTTAATACTCTTATATCAAGAAAACTAAATAACACCGAATTGTACGTTAGACAGCAACTCGTCCGCTGAAGTTGCTGCATTACCTGTTTTTAGATACATAAGACACAACAAACACTATTTATAAAACATGAGATAAAAGCCTTGCTCACAATAGATGTCTGGAATGTCGTAGATGGCCTTAGTCATTAATTTAAATAATCACCATGACCATAGTTAAAGTATGGATTAGATTCTCAAATAAGCGAGATACATTTCTATCATGTTAATTTTATCGGCATGTTTAAATTTCACTAAATAATTTTCTCATGTCACTTTTTTAAGAGTAAATATTATTCTTTTTGTTAGGTTGATCATTATTAATCATTAATAAATGTTATGAAATAACATTTAAATGATTTTTTTATAATATTGATAAATAAGGGTTTATTGTAAAAAACCAAATAATCAACAAATACTAGTGTTTTATTTCTTTGTATTTTATTTTTTAAGCTTTTTAAGCTGGATTTTTTATTTAATTAGAAATTAAATGCTAACAATAATCCTAAACGCGTAAGTAAAGTGCTGTCATTTGATATGATTTAGCGATCGTTTTTTATCATTTGATAGGCAATACCTATCAAAATATATAAATTATAAGCTGCAAAACGATTATACAAACTGTCAGTTTTTGTATAGCCTAATTAAAGTAAGTTGTTTTTGATTTTTACCTTTTGATATTGGAGTTAATC
>NZ_CABHXX010000049.1 GCF_902170565.1 Yersinia thracica | reverse complement strand
CCGAGGATTATCGCGGCAATGGGCTGGGACAAAGACAATCTCAGCGAAGATCAGAAGCAGACCGTCAGTGCGCTGGCGACACTGGCGGCCGGATTAGCCGGTGGCTTGACCGGCGACAGCACCGCTGATACGGTTGCCGGTGCGCAGACTGGGAAAAATGCGGTTGAGAATAACTATCTGAGCAGTACGGAAGCCAGAGCACTTGATAAAGAACTCTCCGACTGTAAAGCGTCTGGTGGTGACTGTACGTCAGTGATTGAGAAATACATTGAAATCAGCAACAAGAACAGTAAAGAGCTAATAGAGGCCTGTACCGGTGGCGGCGTAGGTTGCGTCACATGGGAGGAGCTTATCCAGGGAGCGACAAATGTCGCCAATGATGCACATCCATCACAATTCCGGCTGGATGAAAAATTGAAAGATCCTGATGCGGCGGCATTGGTGAATTATATCAACGGTGCCGATCTGAAATTCCTGAAAGACAATATCACGCAAGGCGATCGCCTGCTGTCTATTATCAGCGATCCGACTTCATGGCCGGTCGCCGTTATGGGAGGGAAAGCCATCATTACTAACAGTGCGGGAGCTAAGGAGCAATTAATAGCCGCAGGTGTATCGAGTGCTGCTAATACAGCCATCCAATATGGAACAAGCAAAGCCGGCGAAGTCAAATTATCAGATGTTATCGGGGCCGGAGTTATCGGTCTTATTACTGCCGGCAAAGGTTACAATCCAACAGTAACTTGGAATGCAGCAGGTGGTTATTATCAGGCAGAAATCAATGGTGATGATCCATTTATGGGGGGCCTATTGAGTAAAACGGGGGCATCAGTAGGTTATGTCGCGGGTAATATTATCAAAATACCAATGGATAAAAAACTTAATCCAATCTCTAAACAGTACGAATGGGTTCCGACGGGTGTATGGACTATCACAAAACCAGTCCCTCAAAATAACTTACCTTCTCTTTCTGGAAATGTAGCTGACTCAGCTGCTTCTGGGGGATTCTCTGATGCATTACAAAACTCCATAAAAAATAAGGAGAATAGCAATGTTAATAAGTAAAAAATCACTACTGGTACTGTTGTATTTATGCGTTGCGTTCTCTTTAATGCTTTTTTTTGTAAGTTTTATTTTTCAAGTGCTTGGGTATTGGATTGGTGGTGGTGATCAGATTCTAGGATACTTGATGGATAACTTTCATAAAGTATTGAAGACAGGTTTAGTGGGGGTTGGTGTTGGATGTGTCTACTGGTTCTTTTACTATCGAAATATCTAGACTGTTGATTTAAAAAATATTTTTAATTGAGAGTGGCTATCTGAGCGTGTCTGAAAAAAGGGGCTTGAATACAGCAAGGCGTTCAATATTGCCCTCGGTACCCACCTCAGTGCCGAGCAGATGGCGGCACTGACCAGCAATATCATCCTCATGGAAACCCGTGAAGTCGCCGGACAAACCGTATTAGTCCCAGTGGTCTATCTGGCGGGGATTAAACCGGGTGAGTTGCATGCCAACGGCGCATTGATTGCGGCTGACAATATCGCCTTAACGGATGTGCAGGGTTTCACCAATCAAGGGGCGATTAAAGCCACCAATGACCTGCAAATCAGCATGGCGCAAGACATCACGCTCAATAACCGTGGTGGCCTGCTTCAGGCGGGCGGCAATATGCTGCTCAGTACACTGAACAGTGATATTGACCTGACCAGTGCGCGACTCAATGCCACCAACCTGCAACTGGACAGTGGCCGCGATTTAATCCTGCGCACCAGCAGTGAACAACTCAGTAGCAACAATGGCTCAGTGCTGCGTAATCAAACCATTTTGGGGCCGCTGGCGAGTATCAATGTCACTAATAATGCAACTATCAATACCGAACGTGATTTTATCCAACAAGGTGCCGGCCTCAATGTCGGTCAGGATCTTCAGGTGAATACCGGCGGTGACTGGCTGCTCAATACGGTACAAACCCGCGACCAGATAAGTGCAAATTATGGCAGTGGCAGCGCGAGCAGTGAGCATATCCGCCATCTGGGCAGTGAGGTGAATGTCGGCGGTGCGCTAACCGCCAATGTGAATAATCTGACCGCGGTGGGGGCCAATATCAATGCCGGCACTATTGATGTGCAGGCGCAAAATATTAACCTCAGCGCGGCGACTGACAGCCTGCACGTCACCGGCGAATCGTCGAGCAAGCGCCATACCAGTTCAGTGGATCTCTATGATGAAACCCTGCGCGGCAGCCAGTTGAACGCCACCGGCGCTATCAATTTGCAGACGGCAAAAGACATCACCCTCAGCGCCAGCGCGATACAAACCCATGGCGCGCTGACACTGGCGGCGGGCGGCGATGTCACCCTCACCGCCCAGACCGAACAGCATGACGAGCAGCGCACTCATACCGGCACTAAAAAAGGGCTGGCCTCCAGCACCACCACCCGCAGCGAGGACAGCATTAGCCAGACGCTGGCGGTCGGCTCCATGCTATCTGCCGGTGCTATTGATGTCAGTGGCAAAAATATCGCGGTCATCGGCAGCAATGTGGTGGCAGACAAGGATATCAACCTGCGGGCAAAAGAAAATATCACCGTCGGCACTGCGCAGCAGCGCGAGAGCGAATCTCACCTGTTCGAGCAGAAAAAATCCGGCCTGATGAGTACCGGCGGGATTGGTGTCACGGTGGGCAGCAACAGCCAAAAAACCACCGACACGGGCAAATCTCTCTCCAACGTGGGCAGCACGGTGGGCAGTGTGCTGGGCAATGTCAGCATGACCGTCGGTGAAGATCTGACGGTGCAAGGCTCCGAGGTGTTAGCCGGGAAAGACATCAATCTGAGCGGTAAAAACGTCAGTATTCTGGCGGCGGAGAATCAAAGCAGCCAGACCCATAGTGTCGAGCAAAAAAGTAGCGGCCTGACACTGGCGCTATCCGGTGCGGTCGGCAGCGCCCTCAATACCGCGGTCACCACCGCCAAAGATGCCCGCGAAGAGAGCAATGGCCGACTGTCTGCGCTGCAAGGTGTGAAAGCGGCACTCAGTGGTGCGCAGGCGGTGCAGGCAGGCCAACTGGTGCAGGCGCAAGGGGGCGATACTGCCAGCATGTTCGGCGTCAGTGCCTCATTAGGCTCACAAAAATCGTCCTCGCAGCAGCATCAGGAACAGACCAGCGTGACCGGCTCGACCCTGACGGCGGGCAACAACCTGACGGTGACAGCCACCGGCGAGGGGAACCCGGCGAACAGCGGCGACATCCTGGTGCAAGGCAGCCAGCTTAAAGTCGGCGGCGATACCACCTTAGACGCCGCCCGTGACTTGCTATTACTCGGTGCCGCTAACACGCAAAAAACTGACGGCAGCAGCACCAGCGGCGGTGTCAGCATGGCGGTGACCGGCGGCGGTGGCTCTGCCAACCTGAGTATCAGTAAAGATAAGCTGCACAGCAATTATGACTCAGTGCAGGAACAGACCGGCATCTTTGCAGGCGCTGGCGGCTTTGATATCACCGTCGGCGAGCATACTCAACTCGATGGCGCGGTGATTGCCAGCACGGCTGACCAGAGTAAAAACAGTCTGGACACCGGCACTCTGGGCTTCAGTGATATCGAAAATAAAGCTGACTTCAACGCCGAACATCAGGGCGGCAGCCTGAGCACTGGCGGCCCGGTGGGTTCTGACCTGCTGAGCAATCTGGGCGGCGTGGTGCTGTCGGGGCTGGGCAATGACGGCCATGCCGAGGGCACGACTCAGGCGGCGGTATCTGAGGGCAATATCACCATCCGCGATACCGATAAACAACAGCAGAATGTCGAAGACCTGAGCCGCGACACCGACAATGCCAACGGCAGCATCGGCCCGATATTTGATAAAGAGAAAGAGCAAAACCGCCTGCGTGAAGCGCAACTTATCGGTGAGATAGGTGGTCAGGTCAGTGATATCGTGCGCACGCAGGGCAAAATAGCGGAAGAAAAAGCGCTGAAAGACCCGGTCGCTATTCAGGCGGCGAAAGAGGCGTTGGCCCAAAAAGGTAACCTGACGCCGACGGAAGAACAGCTGACCAACCAGAT
>NZ_CABHXX010000048.1 GCF_902170565.1 Yersinia thracica | reverse complement strand
GCCGCACAGGCGGCGGTGGCGTTAGTTGAACATAAAGGCGATTTATCTAAAACATTCAGCACCTTGGGCAGTAAAGAATCGGTAAAATCCCTGGTCACTTCAATGGCGGTGGGGGGCGCATTGAGCGGGTTTGATTCTCTGATGGGCTTTGATACCGCCGCCGACGGTGTCAGCGCGGCTAAATTACCGCGTTTGAGTAACGGCGATTGGAGCAAGGTTGCGCAGCGAGTTGCTGGCCAATCTCTCATCAGTTCCAGTCTGAATACCGGCATCAACGGCGGCAGTTTTAAAGATAACCTGACCACGGCACTGTTAGCCAATATAGGCGGTCAGTTACATGCCGAAGGGGCGAACCTTATTGGTGACCATGGTCGCGTATTGGGGGGCGCGGGTAAAGCGCTGAGTCATGCAGTCGTGGCGGGCGTCGCGGCTGAAATCGGTGGTGGTGATGCGAAAGGTGCGGCGGCAGGGGCACTGGCCGCCGAGCTGGCCGGTGCGGTGATGGGCGAGAACTTTATCGGCTCGCAAAACTGGCAGGCTAAATCTGAACGTCAGGCTCAGTTATCCCGATTCTTAGGGGGGGTGGCGGGTGCGGTGTTTACCGGTAAAGCCGAGGGCGCATACAGCGGCGCTAATGCTGCTGAAACCACATTCCGTTATAACTATCTTAGCCATCATCAACAAAAGTTGATGGAAGCTGAAAT
>NZ_CABHXX010000047.1 GCF_902170565.1 Yersinia thracica | reverse complement strand
TAGTCGCCGGATAACGGAAATATCCTGATAAATTCGTCCACTTCCTGCGCCAGGACTGCAACACCATCGGGTATTGCGCCCCCCATTTTTCCTCCAGTTCGTCCAGCGCAGTTTCCGCCGCTTCTTTTGATACCGCACGATAAACCGGTTTTAAATCCGCCATAAACGCTTTGTGGTGTTTTGAGGCTACGTATTTGATTGAATTACGTATTTGATGAATAACACAGAGCTGGACTTCGGTTCGCGGGTAAATGCTGTTGATAGCCTCCGGGAATCCGGTCAGGCCATCGACACAGGCAATCAGAATATCGTTTAAGCCCCTGTTTTGCAGGTCAGTCAGCACTGACAGCCAGAAGTTAGCCCCTTCATTTTCAGACAGATACAGACCTAAAATCTCTTTTTTACCTTCCAGATTCAGGGCCAGCACGGTGTAAACCGCTTTGTTCTGATAACGGCCATCTTCACGGATTTTATAATGAATGGCATCCAGCCAGACGAAGGGATAAACCGCATCCAGCGGGCGCTGTTGCCATTGTTTTAACTCAGGAATAACTTTATCCGTCACCGCGCTGATGGTGGCGCTGGACACGCTGAAAGCGTATAAATCCTCGATTTCGCGACTGATATCGGCGTAGCTCATTCCCAGCGCGAACATGCGAATGATTTTCTGCTCAATCTCATCGGAGAGCGTAGTCTGATGTTTTTTCACTAATTGCGGTTCGAAAGAACTGTTACGGTCACGGGGCGTGGCCAGTTCAAAGCTGCCGGTGGGAGTTTTGATATTTTTTTAGACAGAGCCATTTTTACGGTTAGCGTCAATATCATTCGCCAGATAGGAGTCCAGCTCCGCCGTCAATGCAGCTTCAGTTAACTGTTTGATTAACGGAGTTAAAAT
>NZ_CABHXX010000046.1 GCF_902170565.1 Yersinia thracica | reverse complement strand
CTGTTGTGAAGTTATACGGCGATGGTCGTTCTGAAACGAATTATGAGTCTGATGGGGCTATGTCTGAGCGCATTAGCCTCTTGCCAATATCTGTCAGCTGCATTACCTTTTGCGCCATAACTGCCGACGCGCCACGAAGGAGAAGAGAAATGGGATATAATCTGGCTGAGCTTTCTGATGAAGAAACAGCAAAAATGAATGTCGATCTGGCCGCCTCTGGGGTTGCATTTAAAGAGCGCTACAATATGCCGGTGATCCCTGAAATGGTTGCTCGAGAACAGCCGGATGAGCTACGTGAATACTTTTTACAGCGGTTGGCACACTACCGCAGTGAATCAAATAAATTCTCTCGCTTGCCGTATGAACCCAAAATGAAGTCATGAGCAAGAGACTCCCGCACAAAAATCTGCGGGAGTTTGGCGGTGAGAATCGCTAGGATTTTCGGGCAAACTTGTCGGTTGCAAGAATCAGTTGGTGCAAGATCCCGGGTTCGTCAAAGGAATGTCCAGCACCTTCGACAATATGCAATTCAGCCTCCGGCCATGCTTTTGCTAAATCCCACGCATTCTGTGGCTGACAAGCCATATCATATCGACCATGAATAATTACCGCAGGAATATGGCGAATGCGCGTGACGTTATCGAGCAGTTGGTTATCGCTATCCAAAAAGCCCAAGTGGGTAAAATAGTGATTTTCAATGCGGGCAAATGCCAGAGCAAAGTCATCTTCACCGAAAGAAGCCGCGCTTTTGGTTGGCAGTAAAGTGACTGTTTCGCCCTCCCACAAGCTCCAAATTTTTGCGGCCTCCAATTGTACCGCTTTGTCCGGTGAGGTCAGCCGCTTGCGGTAAGCGGCAGTGACATCGCCCTGCTCTTCTGGTGTTAACAGGGATAATACGCGCTGCCATTTATCGGGGAAGAAACGGGAGGCCCCGTCCTGATAATACCAATCCAACTCTTTTTTGCGCAAAGTGAATATCCCGCGTAAAACCATTTCACTGACCCGTTCGGGATAGGTTTCACCGTAAGCCAACGCAAGTGTCGAACCCCAAGATCCGCCAAATATCAACCAGTTATCTACACCGGCCATCTCACGCAGCCGTTCAATGTCATCGACTAGATGCCAGGTTGTGTTGTTATCCAAGCTGGCATGAGGAGTCGAGCGCCCACACCCGCGTTGATCAAAAAGTAATACTTTGTATTTCTTTGGGTTGAAAAGTTGCCGGTGATAAGGCGCGATCCCGCCGCCAGGGCCACCATGAATAAATACTGCGGGTTTACCCTCAGGGTTGCCACAGAGTTCCCAGTAAATCTGGTGACCATCACCCGTGTCTAGTAAGCCACTATCGTAAGGCTCATACGCTGGATAAAGCCCACGTAATTGTTCCATTATTTTTCCATGTTTGTTAAGACACTAGAGTTATCAAAGCTTATACAGCCCACAGGGTCAACGATAAAACATTACATTTACGCCAATCAGCACATTAATTCCATCAACAGGTGATAAATACACCATAACTTAATTAATTTTCAGGTCTTAGCTCAAAACATGGCGTTTGTTAGAATGTAATAAGAGAGATTGATATTTAATAATACCGTTATTAAACAATGCATTAAATATATTCATGTTTTCTTCCCTTGCAACTCTCCCCCATTAGGTGGTTAATAGGAGGGCGTACCAACCTAACCGAAGGTAAAGAGAGGCAAGCCATGAGTAAGGGAATGGACAGCAAAAAGAACGCGAAGAAAAAGCCACTAAAAACACCAGCTGAGAAAAAAGCTGAGAAACGCGCTAAAAAGTCATCTTCCACTAGCGCAGAATAACGGACTTTTCGTCTCGTCAGTCAACCCGCCACGATAGGCGGGTTTTTTGTTGCTAATATTTAAGCATCGCGGGGGACAGTAAGAATGTATTTTCGTGTCATCGATACAGAAACTTGTGGTTTAGAGGGCGGTATTGTCGAAATCGCGTCTATCGATATGGTGGACGGATTATTGAGCAACCCTATGAATGATTTGGTTAGCCCAGACAGGCCAATCAGTCTCGATGCCATGGTCATTCACCATATCACCGAAGAAATGGTGGAAGGTAAACCGCGCATTGCCGTTGCGGTCAGAAAATATCAAGGGAGCCCGTATTATGTCGCTCATAACGCCCCCTTTGACCGCGGTGTGTTACCGGAGATGGGCGGCCAATGGATTTGCACGTTAAAGCTCGCCCGTATGCTCTATCCTGATATTAAGTACAGTAATCAATATCTGCGCTACGCTTTGCGCCTGAATGTTTCAGTACCAGATAATCTTTATCCACATCGTGCTTTGTATGATTGTTATGTCACCGCCGCCCTGTTGCAACGCATCATACGAGACTCTGGATGGAACGCCGAGCAAATGGTGGAAATGACGCAACAACCGCTGTTGTTACAGACATTTAAGTTTGGGAAATATCGTGGGAAAAGTATTGAACAGATAGCCCGGCAAGATCCGGACTACCTGCGCTGGATGTTGACTTCAATTGCCGACCTTACGCCAGATATGCGTCATACCTTGACACATTATCTGGCGTAATCGATTTCATTGAATCAAGCTAAAGAGAGAATAAAAGCATATTCCAAAGCAATATCTTCATAAGCTTTGAAGCGCCCTGATTTACCCCCATGGCCCGAATCCATGTCGGTATAAAGCAATAATTTGTGGTCATCAGTTTTCATTTCCCGCAGTTTCGCGACCCATTTTGCCGGTTCCCAATATTGAACCTGGGAGTCATGCAACCCGGTAGTCACCAGCATGTGCGGATAATCTTGAGCTTTAACCTGATCGTATGGGCTATATTGCTTGATGTAATCGTAATAGGCCTTATCGTTTGGATTGCCCCACTCGTCATACTCGCCGGTCGTCAGAGGGATAGATTCATCCAGCATAGTGGTGACCACATCAACAAATGGCACCTGCGCCACAATACCTTTGTATAATTCAGGCGCCTGGTTAATAACCGCGCCCACCAACAAGCCGCCCGCACTACCGCCCATAGCGAAAACACGTTTAGCATCACCATAACCCTTGGTAACCAATGTTTTGGTAACATCGATAAAGTCATTGAATGTGTTTAATTTCTTGAGCAACTTGCCATCTTCATACCATTGCTGCCCCAGTTCCCCGCCCCCCCGAATATGTGCCAGTGCAAAGACAAAACCACGATCTAACAGACTTAAACGGCTACCACTGAATACGGGATCCATGCTGCTGCCATATGAGCCGTAGCCATAGACCAGCAGCGGGTTACTGCCTGGGGCGAAATGATCACGATGATAAACCAATGAAACTGGCACTTTGACACCATCCGATGCAGTGACCCAAATCCGCTCACTACGATACTTTTCTGGTGTGAAGTTTTTGACTTCCTGCTGCTTGAGCAACTGACGAGCACCGGTGTCCATATTAAGTTCATACATGGAGCTTGGCGTGGTCAGGGAGGAGTAACCATAGCGCAACAGTTCAGTTTCTGGCTCTGGGTTGTATGCCAACCAAGTGACATAGGTAGGGTCATCAAAAGTTACCGATTTCTGTTCATCGGTGACCCAGTGAATTTGCCGCAAATGTGTCAGCCCTTCACTACGCTCCTCTACCACCAGCCAATCGCGGAATAGGCTGAAGCCTTCCAACATAACCTCTGTTCTTGGCGCAATTAAGGATAGCCACTGAGATTCATCAGCGAAATCAACGGGCACTTTAGCTGCATCGGCGATTTTATATAGACCGAAATTTTTGCCATCTTTATTCGAACGTAAATAAAAATGCTGCTTATAGTGATCTAAACCATATTCATGGTCTTTGCGGCGTGGCGCGAACATTTGCGGCAGTGGTTCGTGCTGATCGGCATCCAACAGTAAAATTTCAGATGTTGTGGTGCTACTGAGATGAATGACAATAAAGCGCTCAGAAGTGGTTTTTTCCAAACCGACATAGAATGTATCGTCCGCTTCCTGATAAATCAGCTGGTCCGATGCAGGGTCAGTGCCCACGACATGGCGATAGACTTGATAAGGTAGCAACGTTTTTTCATGCTTACGCACGTAATACAGTGTTTTTGAATCATTGGCCCACTCAAAGCTACCCGACGTATTGCTGATCACTTCCTGCTGCCAGCTATCACTTTGTAAATGTTTTACCCGGATATCATATTGACGCCGTGATAAGAAATCCTCAGCCACTGCCAGTAGTTGATTATCTGGGCTAACATCCAGGCCCCCTAAGGTGTAGAACTCGCTTTCCGCCGCGCGTTGATTACCATCGAGTAAGGTTTCCCAACTACTATCAGCCCAAACCGGTTGGCGCACGTAAATGGCATATTCATTACCCGGTTCAAAACGTGTTTGATAGCGGTAGCCATTGCGGGTATAGGGGACGGACTCTTCTTGGGGCGGGATGCGGGAAACCATTTCCTGATACAAAGTTTCGCGAAGCGGTTGCTGCGGCTTCAACACCGACTCAGTGAACTCATTTTCAGCTTGCAGATAGTTCAGAACATCAGCATCAGTGCGCTCATCATCACGTAGCCAATAATAATCATCTGTACGGATATCACCGTGCATCGTCATCGGATAGGGCCGTTTATCTGCCTTTGGAGGTGTGGTCATTAGTTGAAGTGTCCATCAGTGTTCGTTATCCCGAGAGTGACACGATTACCTGTCGATGCCAAGCGGCAGCATCTGCTTAAATTTGAGTTGAAAGAGTGTAATTCAATGATAAAAAACATGATAAACAGGTGCAGGATAGGTTTGCGCCAGCACCTGTTTGGTCCGTGATTAGCTTAATTCCATTGCTATGGCTTCAAGCACGCAGGGTATAGGTGATGGTGCCAGCCTTACAATCAAGCACCACTTGGTAGGTTTTATCACCTTTTTTACCGCGAGCGGTCAAGGGAACCTGCCAGATATCATCTTTGCCTGTAATGTCTACCGCGCTAATCCAGGCAACCGGGCTATCAGTACCCAGCAGCTTTTTATCCACTTCCCAACGTGTTATACGATTTTGTAGAAAATCCCGTTTCACTTGGGTGGCAACTTGGGATTGATTTAACCCCATGCAAGCAGGGACTTTTGCTACCCGCGGTTCCTGAGCCTGTACACTACTGATGACACCGACCAAAGCCGCAGCCACTATTAAGGCGAGTCCTGTCTTTCTCATCATTCCTCCAGATATTATTATTTCTATCCTCTGGCTGGAACAATGATTGAAAGGGGGGTTACAGAGTGAATAGCGCGACAGAATCAAAGCATTAACGCTATTCAATTAACACCGAGTAAATTCAATCACGTAAAACTGCTCCAACCCCGGATAGATCTCCTTAATCACTTTATTCAGTTCATCCAGCGACATATTTTCTTGCTCGGCATGGCGTTGCGTCAGTGCATCCAAGCTGACTGGAGTGACGGATTTAACCAAAATATGGCAGAAAAACACGCCGTCTTCATTGCGACATACGCGCAGGGTTTCCCCTGGGCGAAAATCGGATTCACTGCTATCCCGGATAGTGATCGTTTTGCGATCAGCCAGAATATCCGCCTCAAACCGGCGAAAGAAGGTGATTTCACGATTCATTTTAGATCCCTTTTTCACTTCCTGCCGAAATCAGGCAGATTAAGCCGCTTGATTTTCATCAGGTTTGGATTTTTTCTCTGGTACGATTTTTTCAACTTTCGCTTTTGGCTGCCCCTCGGCGGATGCCGCTGGGTGGACACCACGCAAAATTTGCCCTAACGCGTCTTTGTTCTCTGCAAGGAAGAAGCTCAGGGCCTCGCGTTGATCTTCTTCAAGTGTTAAAGGTGACTGTGACAACCATTCAGACAAATTGTCAGCTAAATCCAGCATTTTATCGTAGGCATCGGCTTCTTTTTTGGTTGTGAAAGTCATTTTTTCCTCACCCTGTCTTACCACGACGAATTTTATTTCAACGGCCATTGATACGCGTCCTCTTCACTTACAGATTACTGTACATAACCACAGTATAATGTGATTTATTGGGGCGATGCAACCACCATCGCCCCCTACAGTGATTATTTTAATAAACGGGCTTTGCAGTTTTTGCCTTTGATCTTGCCTTGCTGTAGCTGCTGAAGAGCACGTTTGGCGCTCGCCTTGCGAATAGCAACATAAGCATGAACCGGGAACATATCGATTTTACCCACATCTGCGGCGGTCAGACCGGCCTCCCCCGTTAAAGCCCCCAGAATGTCGCCTGGGCGAATTTTAGCTTTACGGCCACCATCAATGCATAAGGTGACCATTTCAGGTTCCAGCATCCTGTTGGCACTGCGGCTTACCTGCTCGGCTGGCGTCCATTTCAGTTTCATTTGCATATAATCTTCAATGGCATGGGCGCGGGTCATTTCCTGTGGGGTACACAGGCTCACCGCCAGACCGCTCATCCCTGCCCGCCCGGTACGGCCGATGCGGTGCACATGAATTTCGGGATCAAATGCCAGTTCGAAGTTGACCACCAGTTCCAAGTCTTTAATGTCCAGACCCCGAGCAGCAACATCAGTTGCGACTAACACCCGGCAACTGCGGTTGGCAAAACGCACCAGCACTTGATCACGATCGCGCTGTTCTAAATCGCCATGCAAGGCCAACACGCTGATACCACGGGACTCCAGCGCCTCATAGACACTCTGGCAATCTTTCTTGGTGTTACAAAACACCACACAAGAAGCGGGCTGATAATGACTGAGGACGGAGATCAGCAGCGGCAAACGTTTTTCGCGCGTGGTTTCGAAAAATACCTGCTCAATCGCGGGCGCTTCATCACCATCATCGACTTCAACATTGACGGGCTGGCGCTGAACCCGCGCACTGATTTGCTCAATACCCGCCGGATAAGTCGCCGAGAACAGCAATGTCTGGCGCTGCGGTGGGGTATAGGCAATGACATCATCAATGGCATCAGTAAAACCCATATCCAGCATGCGATCGGCTTCATCCAGCACCAAAATTTTGAGGTCATCCAGCACCAGCGTTTTCTTGCGCAAATGCTCCTGAATTCGCCCCGGCGTGCCGACGACAATATGCGGGGCATGCACCAGAGAATCTAACTGGTGGCCCATCGGCTGGCCGCCACACAGGGTCAGGATTTTAATGTTTTGAGTAAATCGCGCTAACCGGCGCAATTCTTTACTGACCTGATCAGCCAGTTCACGTGTTGGGCACAGCACTAAAGCTTGAGTGACAAACTCACCCACAGCAATTTTGTCCAGCAAACCAATACCGAAAGCCGCAGTTTTACCACTGCCGGTTTTGGCTTTTGCCCGAACATCCTGCCCATTGAGGATGGCCGGTAATGCTGCGGCCTGTACCGGTGTCATCTCGGTATAGCCAAGTTCATTAAGATTGGACAACTGCTCAGCAGGCAGTGTCAGGGAAGAAAAGGACGTTGTGCTCACGGCAGTAACTCTTATAACGGAATGGAATGGCAGCGATAGCCTGAAGGCGAGCGCAAGATTTTGGCGCGATAATACCAGAGATAGGGCTATTGCCGGAACTATACCGCATCAATAGCGATAAAATGGTCTGATTCTGTGCTTAGAAGCCAATACGCAATCGTTTTCGTCGCCATTTTGCCGTATACTCATGCCCGTAAAATTCATCGCGTGTCAAAATTTTCCACTGATGTAGGTACCTCACTATGCTGACTATTGGAACCGCTCTGCGCCCGAATGCCACCCGTGTTATGTTGCTTGGCTCTGGAGAGCTGGGTAAAGAAGTGGCGATTGAATGCCAAAGGCTGGGGCTGGAAGTGATTGCGGTTGATCGCTACGCCGATGCACCCGCGATGCATGTTGCTCATCGTAGCCATGTGATTAACATGCTGGATGGTGCAGCGCTCAAGCTGTTGGTCGAGCAGGAAAAGCCGCACTATATCGTGCCGGAAATTGAAGCTATCGCCACCGATATGCTGGTTGAGTTGGAGAATATGGGCCAGAAAGTGGTGCCCTGCGCCGAAGCCACTCGCCTGACCATGAACCGAGAAGGTATTCGCCGTCTGGCCGCCGAAACGCTGCAATTGCCGACCTCCAGCTACCGCTTTACCGTGACCGAGCACGCCTTCCGCCAGGCGGTCAGTGAGATAGGTTACCCGTGCATTGTCAAGCCGGTGATGAGTTCCTCCGGTAAAGGTCAGAGTTTGATTCGCAATGAACAGCAACTTCAGGCCGCGTGGGATTACGCGCAACAAGGTGGCCGCGCGGGCGGCGGTAAAGTGATTGTCGAGGGATTGGTACACTTTGATGTTGAAATCACCTTGCTGACCATCAGCGCAGTTGATGGCATCCACTTTTGTGCGCCCATTGGTCACCGTCAGGAAGATGGCGATTACCGTGAGTCCTGGCAGCCACAAATGATGAGCGATATTGCGGTGGCGCGGGCGAAAGAGATTGCTTCGCAAGTGGTCACGGCGCTAGGGGGCTACGGGTTATTTGGGGTGGAATTGTTTGTCTGTGGTGATGAGGTTATTTTCAGTGAAGTTTCACCGCGCCCTCACGATACCGGCATGGTGACTTTGATTTCGCAGAATATGTCTGAGTTTGCCTTGCATGTGCGCGCATTTTTGGGCTTGCCCATTGGCACCATTCGTCAGTATGGCGCAGCGGCGTCGGCAGTTATTTTGCCCGAATTGACCAGCCAGAATATTGCTTACCATGGGTTGGAAACCGCCCTGATCGGTGACACACAAATTCGTTTATTTGGTAAACCTGATATTGCGGGTAAACGGCGGTTGGGTGTGGCGTTGGCGGTAGCTGATGATATTGATACCGCGATTGAAGTGGCAAAACGTGCCGCAGATGCGGTGGTCGTGATCGATAAGTAAGCCCGTGATCGATAAAAACCCGCCATCACGGCGGGTTTATTCAAACCGCTGACAAAGTTGATTCACGGGGAAATGTGCCGAATGGGTCGTAGTCGCGTAAGCGACCGGAGCGCCCATCGGTGCAGTCGCCCCGCCAGACTCCGGGCTATAAAAGAGGTTTGTCAATAACCTCAAAAACCGGAGCTTACCCCTCGTACGGGTCTTCTATTTCGTCCGCATCCTGCTCATTATCACGACGATAATCAGACTCATCACTCTCATCAAAGTCAGAATCTTCAAAGATAGGCATGGCTTGTGGATCATTCTGGTGCCGCTCGCGAATTTCTGCGGCGACCAAAGCAATCGCCTCGCCACTGCTCATTCCTTCCGACATGAATTGGTGAATACGTTCGACAGCTTCTTGCTGTTCCTCATGAGAAAGTGAAGGCATACCCGCTAACATTGATTTATCTCCTGCATATAATTGATTCAGTATACCTGTTTATTGTTATTTAAAGTGAATCACTATTTACGGTGAATTGACTGCCTCGGGTGAACAGCCCCCAATACTGGGTAATTTATGCTAATCTTGCCCAACTTTGGTGGTGAAAATACCCTTCCACCGCCTAATATGGCCAGCCGAAAGAAAGAATAGTGACTCATGAGTGTGAAAAACCTGACCTGCAAAACCTTGCCTTATCAACCAGATGCCCTGCTCCAGCAATTTGCCCCTCTTGCCCATCAAGCTTGGGCCATGTTGCTGCACTCCGGATTTGCTGAACACACCCATAACCGTTTTGATATTCTGGTCGCCGACCCGCAAGTCACTCTCACCACGCGGGGCGAGCAAACAGAAATTATCAGTGCGCAAGGCCAGGAACTCTCCCACGAAGACCCATTCTCTTTATTGCAGCAGCAATTGGATAAGTTTTCTCCCCCTATCCCACCTCACCCTGACCTGCCTTTTTTGGGTGGTGCATTAGGGTTATTTGGTTATGATTTGGGGCGGCGGGTTGAGACATTACCGGGGCTGGCCGAGCAAGATATCGCCTTACCGGACATGGCGGTCGGCCTGTATGACTGGGCTTTGATTGCCGATCATCATTTGCAAAAACTGACACTGGTCTGTCATGGCGATGCTGAACAGCGCTTGCAGTGGTTGCTGCAACAAAAAAACCCCGAAGCTACTTTGCCATTTAAGTTAACAGGCCCGTGGCAGGCCAATATGTCACGAGAGCAATATGGCGAAAAATTCCGGCAAATTCAGGAATATCTGCACAGTGGCGACTGTTATCAGATTAATTTGGCCCAAAGATTCAGCGCGCAGTATCAGGGTGATGAATGGCAAGCTTTTCTATCATTGAGCCGCAGTAATCAAGCGCCTTTTTCGGCTTTTATTCGCTTAGAAAAAAACGCAATTTTGAGCGTGTCGCCGGAGCGCTTTTTATGGTTGGAAAATCATCATATTCAAACCCGCCCCATTAAAGGCACTTTGCCGCGGCTGGATGACCCCGAACAAGACCGTTTGCAAGCGGAGCGGTTAGCTAACTCCACTAAAGATCGCGCTGAAAACCTGATGATTGTTGACCTGCTGCGCAATGATATTGGCCGGGTTGCACAGCCGGGCACTGTGCGGGTGCCGGAGCTGTTTGTGGTCGAGCCTTTCCCGGCGGTGCATCATTTGGTCAGCACCATTACCGCGATTCTGCCCGCAGAATCACCGCCAACCGCATTATTGCGCGCCTGCTTTCCCGGCGGCTCGATAACGGGAGCGCCGAAAATTCGGGCTATGGAAATCATCGAACAACTGGAACCCCAGCGCCGTAACGCCTATTGTGGCAATATTGGCTATATTAGTTGCTGTGGCACGATGGACACCAATATCACCATCCGCACCCTGCTGACTGAAAACGGTAAAATATATTGTTCTGCCGGCGGTGGAATTGTGGCTGACAGTCAGGAACAGGCTGAATACCAAGAAACTTTTGATAAAATCGCCCGAATATTGCCCCTACTGGAAAATAGTTAATTCATGAGTGAGCAATTCTGTGAATGACAGATTGATGAATAACATGTTGGTAAGCCAATCGGGGCAAACTTTGTCTGAATTTATTAGCCGCTTCCAGCTACAACGGCCTCAACCCGGCAGTTTTTCTGCCCATGACCGCCATGCTGCGGTATTAATTCCTATTGTTTGCCGACCAGAACCCACATTGCTGCTAACCCGGCGCTCCGATCATTTACGCAAACATGCCGGTCAGGTCGCCTTCCCCGGAGGTAAAGCCGACCCGCAGGATTTTTCACTGATTGATACCGCGTTACGAGAAGCAGAGGAGGAAGTGGCGATCCCTGGCTCCGCAGTACATGTTTTAGGGCAATTGGCTCCACTCGACAGTTCCAGCGGTTATCAGGTCACACCGGTCGTCGGCTTGGTTCCCGCCAATATCGCCTTTCAGGGTAATGAAGAAGAAGTCGCCGGGTTGTTTGAAATTCCCTTACGTGAAGCTCTCAGACTGTCGCGCTACTATTCGCTGGATATTCATCGCGGGGGAATCAATCACCGAGTCTATCTTTCGTGGTATGAAAGCCAATTTATCTGGGGGCTAACTGCGGCGATTATTCGCCGTCTGGCACAGCAGGTCAGTATTTAACCCTAATAGACGCATTAATAGTAAGGGTAATGCGTGACCCACTTCACAGCATGACGGCTAAAAAAGCTGAATTACAGCATAAAGCGATCCCTATCACCCCATCATCTCGATTTTTACTCTACTTTCTCTGCACAACCATTTTAAAAAAACTGTAAACTGACCTGTCAGCGTTATGAAATATCTGTAAAATATCTTTCATCACTATAAACCACTAAAAATGTAAGGTTAAAAGCTGATAGTGATAATGATTTATTGGTAGCGAAATGCCATGGTTGCGATATCAAATTGATACCGCCAACACCAGTAGAACCTCAATTTACAGAGCCCGATGATAGCAATACTTAATACGAAGTCACCTGCAGCTATCTACAGGGCTCTTTACTTAATACAGATATTCTCGGCCACATTCATCCATACCGAGAATAACAAAAAGCTTTGTTAAGGAGTTTTAGCGTGATTAGCGTTTTTGATATGTTCAAAATTGGTATCGGCCCCTCCAGTTCTCATACTGTTGGGCCAATGAAAGCCGGCAAAGAGTTTGCTGATTTGCTGGTCACTCAAGGGTTAATGCCGTCGATCACGCGAGTAGCCGTCGATGTTTATGGCTCACTGTCACTGACCGGGAAAGGCCACCATACTGATATCGCCATTATTATGGGGTTAGCGGGCAACATGCCCGATACCGTGGATATCGACAGTATTCCAGCGTTTATTCGGGATGTGGAATTACGTCAAAAATTGATGTTAGCCAATGGTTTGCATGAAGTTGACTTCCCGCGTGAGGGCGGGATGGTATTCCGCAGTGATAATTTACCATTGCATGAGAATGGTATGCAGATCCACGCCTATGCCGGTGATGAAAAGGTGCTTAGCAAGACCTATTATTCAATCGGCGGCGGTTTTATCGTTGATGAAGAGCATTTCGGTAAAGCCGTGGTGAATGCCGTCAGTGTGCCCTATCCGTTCAATTCTGCTGAAGAAATCCTGGCTAACTGCGAGCAAACCGGTATGTCGGTCTCCGGCATGGTGATGCAGAATGAGCTGGCGATGCACAGCAAAGAAGAGATTGAATCCTACTTTACGGCGATTTGGCAAACCATGCGCGCCTGTATTGATCGTGGCCTGAACACCGAAGGGGTGCTACCAGGCCCGCTGCGAGTGCCGCGCCGCGCCGCGCCATTACGCCGATTGTTAGTTTCCTCGGATAAGCTGTCCAGCGACCCAATGAATGTCATTGACTGGGTCAATATGTTCGCACTGGCGGTTAACGAAGAAAATGCTGCGGGTGGCCGCGTGGTTACTGCGCCAACTAACGGCGCCTGTGGCATCGTGCCAGCAGTATTGGCCTATTACGATCACTTTATCGAGCCGGTTACCCCTGAAATCTTTATCCGCTATTTCCTGTCATCCGGTGCTGTCGGGATCTTGTATAAGATGAATGCGTCGATTTCTGGCGCTGAAGTGGGCTGTCAGGGTGAAGTGGGTGTTGCCTGTTCAATGGCGGCTGCCGGTCTGGCCGAGCTACTGGGTGCCAGCCCGGTTCAAGTGTGTATCGCCGCTGAAATTGGTATGGAACATAATCTGGGTCTGACCTGTGACCCGGTTGCGGGTCAGGTGCAAGTGCCGTGTATTGAGCGTAATGCGATTGCCTCGGTAAAAGCCATTAACTCTGCACGGATGGCTATGCGCCGTACCAGTGAACCGCGTGTCTCACTGGATAAAGTGATCGAGACCATGTTTGAGACCGGTAAAGATATGAATGCTAAATACCGCGAAACCTCCCGTGGTGGTTTAGCCATTAAAGTGCAATGTAATTAATTTATTGCATTGAAAAATTGTTTTCATTAAGGGGAGCTAGTGCTCCCCTTATGCTGAGTGAAAGATAAGTTTAGCAACCAGCACACGCGGGATTGCAACATATCTCACAACACCAATCATCCTCTCCTGGAGTGGGTGGGGACTCAATATCACACGCTTTTTTGTTTACCTCAGCGGCGATAGGTGTCGATAATACATCACCAACCGTCTCCTGACTTAATGTGCAAAATGAAGTCAGCATTAACACAAGAACAAAAACTATCTTTTTCATAAAACCTCCATCACTAATGGGCAGAGTGCTACAAAAATATAGGCTGTGCGGTGTCAAAAGCAGAAAATGAATTTTTATTTTGAATAACAGACTAAAAAAACAGATCAGAGCAATATTAGGATTTTTAGATATATCCAAGCTCACGGCAAATATTAAGATGACTATTTTGAGCACTGACTGACTTAAGTGAATTTAAGCATAAACCAAATTTATCAATTTGGCATCGTCATTTTAAATAATTATATTTTTATTTTCTAATTAGTACAAAACCCACAGCGTAATACATTGATAATTAACATACTTAATTACATTGCATATCAATTATAAA
>NZ_CABHXX010000045.1 GCF_902170565.1 Yersinia thracica | reverse complement strand
CGTTACTACAGTGGCTTGTGCTGCTTTGTTTGCTTTATTAAAAGTAAAAAACTGACTTTTATCTTTTTGGTGGCGTTAAATTTCTATGGTTTCTGTTAGGGTGAATGTAAAAATCAAAAATTAACGGTTTAATAACAATTGCAAAAAGAAATCTAAATGAATATTAAATGAAATCTAGATAATTATTATTTTATCACGGGTTTTATTGATTTTTTAGAACGGAGTTGCTAGGCGATATGATGATAAAAAAGGTATATGACTTTGTTTTATAAAAATCAAAGTACAGTTATAAGCCCAATAATTGTTTGGTTTTTTTTTTGATTAAAAGGTCTGTTATCAGCTCGAAAATGAGAAAACACAGAGAATTTTTCTAAGAAATGGACTATTTTTTTACAAAGAGATTGTTTATTTAAGTGCTTGAATTTAAAGGTTTTTTTAATTAATTTTTTAAGAGTTAATCATTAAGCTTAGACGATAAAATTAGCAAGTGCAACATAGCATGAATTCTATTTGTGCTTGCATAATTGAAAGAGTGACAATATCGGAATCATCCTAAATGGCTCTTATAAAGAAAACAGATTTCTATGCTAATGAAATAGCTTTTATTCAGTGAATTAAACTGGAGAGTTTTTATCTGAATATATGAAATGATGATTTAGATCACTATTGGAAAATTCTGATGTATGTGATAATTTTTTCAACAATTTACATATTGTAATGTTTGGTCTACTTTTCGGACATTATGCAATAGTTTTAAAGGAAGCTATGATAAATATGTATTTATATCGGTAAGTGGGTCCAGGTGAATCTGTTTTTAGGGTAAACAGAATCTACATTTAACTTAATTTATCCAACGTCATTGAGAACATCATGGCCAATTCATCTACGAATAAATTATCTCTACCGGCCCTAACGTCTTTAGTGGTTGGTTCAATGATCGGTGCCGGCATATTTTCATTACCAGCAACTTTCGGGCGGGCAACGGGTGGGTTTGGTGCGCTTATCGCCTGGTGTATCGCTGGTGGTGGTATGTTAATGCTGGCGTTTGTTTTTCAAACATTAGCGCAGCGTAAACCTAATCTGGATTCCGGTGTATTCATTTACGCAAAAGAGGGCTTCGGGGATTATCTTGGTTTTGCAGCAGCATTAGGTTTTTGGGCCGGTACCTGTATTGGTAACGTTTCTTACTTTGTGCTGATCAAATCAACCTTAGGGGCATTCTTCCCACTATTTGGTGACGGTAATACTATCCCCGCCGTATTGGTGGCCTCCGTTATTTTATGGGGATTTCATATCCTGATATTACGAGGAGTTAAAGAAGCCGCAGCAATTAATACCATCGCCACCTTTGCAAAAATAATCCCTATCTTCATTTTCGTCATCGTGCTGATTTTTGCCTTTAAAGGTGATGTGTTTGCACTGAATTTCTGGGGCACGCCAGATGTAGTTAAGAGTGTTGATTTATCCCACCTGAATGATTACGGCTATGTCGGCCATGCTGCGGCAGTGATGCCCGCGGTTGCGGAACCTGAATCATTATTCTCCCAAGTTCGTAGCACCATGTTGGTGACGGTATTTGTGTTCTTAGGTATTGAAGGCGCGAGCGTTTATTCGCGTTATGCCAAAGAGCGTAGTCATGTTGGTATCGCCACTGTTCTGGGCTTTATTGGTGTGCTGTGCCTGCTGGTACTGATCACTATGTTGTCTTACGGTGTGCTGCTACGCCCTGATTTGGCAGCATTACGTCAGCCATCTATGGCCGGTGTACTGGAAGCTATTGTCGGGCGCTGGGGCGCGATTTTCATCAGCGTGGGTCTGATTATCTCTGTATTAGGTGCTTATTTATCTTGGTCATTGCTGGCAGCCGAAGTGTTGTTCTCAGCGGCTAAGAGTAAAAGCATGCCAAAAGTGTTCGCGACTGAAAACCGCAATTCTGTCCCTTCAGCGGCGGTATGGCTGACCAATATCTTTATTCAAGTGTTCTTAATTCTGACACTGTTTACTGATTATGCTTTCCAGCTCGCATTAGAATTAACCAGCTCATTAACCTTGATCCCTTATTTGTTGGTCGGGGCCTATGGGTTAAAACTGGCCTGGACCGGTGAGACTTACGAAACAAATAAACAAGGTCACAAAAAAGATCTTATTTTTGCCCTCGTCGCGACTTTCTACTCTGCGCTGATGATTTACGCAGGTGGCATGAAATACCTGCTGCTGTCGGCCATTATTTACGGCCCCGGCACAATTTTGTACCTGATTGCCAAACGTGAACAGCATCAAAAAGCGTTTAATAGCTACGAAAGAATACTGTTTATTGTTTTGATTGTGGCGGCGGTCGCGGCGATTTATAGCATCGCCACCGGAATTATCACCATATAATTTATTGGAGCTCTTATGTCAGATAAAGCTAAGAAAACTCATGGCAAGACAAAATTCGGCGTTCATTCTGAAGTCGGCAAATTGCATAAAGTTATGGTCTGTGCGCCAGGACGTGCCCATAACCGCCTGACACCGAGTAATTGTGATGAATTATTATTTGATGATGTTCTGTGGGTAGAAAGAGCCAAACGCGACCATTTTGATTTCATGACCAAAATGCGCGAACGCGGTGTTGATGTGGTTGAAATGCATAATCTGCTCGCTGAGACCGTCGCTATTCCGGCAGCGAAAAAGTGGATTTTGGATCAGCAAATTGTGCCAAACGAAGTGTCATTGGGCATTCTGCAAGAAACCCGCAGCTATCTGGAAAGTCTGGAACCGCGCTTGTTAGCTGAAGTGCTGATTGGCGGCTTGTCTACCACTGAACTCCATAAAGATGGCAAATGTGACAAAGAAGAACTGAAGTTGATCCGCGAAGCGGTGGGTATCACGGAATATCTGTTGCCGCCGTTGCCGAACACCCTTTATACCCGCGATACCACCTGCTGGATTTATGGTGGTGTGACCCTGAATCCACTGTATTGGCCAGCGCGTCATGAAGAAACTATCCTGACCACGGCTATCTATAAATTCCACCCTGATTTTGGCGACGCCAATGTGAAAGTGTGGTGGGGTGACCCAACACAGCATCACGGTAGCGCGACCTTGGAAGGGGGCGATGTGATGCCGATTGGCAACAAAACCGTGTTAATCGGTATGAGTGAGCGCACCTCTCATCAGGCCATTACTCAGTTAGCTCAATCGCTATTTAAAGATAGCGCAGGGCAAGTTGAGCGCGTGATGATTGCTGCCATGCCAAAACTGCGTGCCGCTATGCACTTGGATACCGTATTCACTTTCTGTGACCGCGATGTAGTGACCCTCTATCCGGCGATTGTTAATCAGATTCAAACTTTCTCACTGCGCCCAGATAATGGCCCAACCGGCATTAAATTAAGCCGCGATAAAGGCACCTTTGTCGAGGCGGTGGCAGGGGCATTAAACCTGAAAAAACTGCGGGTAGTTGAGACTGAGGGGAATGATTACGACACCGAGCGCCAGCAGTGGGACAGCGGTAATAACATGGTCGCACTGGAGCCGGGTGTCGTGTTGGCTTATGACCGTAATACCAAAACCAATACCCAGTTGCGTAAAGAAGGGGTGGAAGTCATTGAGATCGTCGGCAGTGAGTTAGGTCGTGGTCGCGGGGGCGGTCACTGTATGACTTGTCCAATCATCAGAGATGCCGTCGACTACTAACCCCCTGCGGCCTTGAAGCCACGGGGTTGTTAGCTGCGCGCACTTACCCGAATCACTGACTGGTCGTTGACCTTAAATGAATAGACTCATCGGGATTCGTTTGCTGGCTGCCTACCTGTGACTCCAATGACTTTGGGGATGCTCTGCGGCCTTGAGGGTACAGTGGAGTTTTGATTAAAAAATAGCCGATAGTGAGTAGCGGAGTCATGCTATTTCGCTATTGGCTATTTCTCCGTTAACTTATCTTTACTTTTCACGCAAATAACACTACCCATTTAAGTGCTAATTGTGCTGTTCTACCTACAGGGAGATTATTAATCACACTATTAAAAACACTGGTGCGTCTGATGCTCTAGAAAAAATCGCCCAGAAAACAGTCGTCCAGAAAACAAATCGAAAGTGTGAATAACTAATCTGCAATAATTTTGAAAACTTGACTCATACGAGATCTTATAGTGAAGATAAAAACAGTCGTCACCTTGCTATTAACGTTTCTTCTCGCAGCTTGCGACCGAACTCCCCCAGAAGTTGTGGAAAGTGTGCGCCCGGTAAAAATATTTATCGTCGAAGACAGTGGGCAAAATGGGACTCGTTATTTCCCGGCACGGTTACAGGCGGGTGATGAAACCCAACTTTCCTTTAAACGCAGTGGGCAGCTGCAACAATTATTGGTTCGCGAAGGCGAGCAGGTGAAAAAAGGCCAGGTGATTGCCAAACTGAATGACACTGACCTGAGCTTGCGAGTCAGGGATCGTCAATCCACCTTTAACCTGGCGCGAGATCAATTTAACCGCTTCAATACCTTACAAGGGCAAAGAGCAGTCTCACGCGCCGAGTTAGATGTTCGCCGCGCCGAGATGGAATCGGCACGTGCGGGATTGGAAATTGCGCAAAAAGAACTCAGTGACGCCACTATTACCGCCCCTTTCGATGGCATTATCGCCAATGTTAATGCGCGTAACCATCAGGTCATGGCCCCAGGCCAAGCGGTGGCGACATTAAGCGCCTTGGATACGTTGGATGTGGTCTTCAGTGTGCCAGAGCGCCTGTTTACCACACTCGACATCAGCAACCGCAACTACAAGCCGACGGTATTGCTTAACCATATGCCGGGGCGTGAATTTATTGCTGAATATAAAGAACATACCACCTCGACAACTTCGGCTTCCCAGACTTTCCAAGTGACACTGACGATGAAGCGCCCGGCGGATATGCCATTGCTTTCTGGTATCAGTGGGCGGGTAAGAATTAACTCTGGCAATCTGTCAGGGACTGACCACCCGACCATCGTCGTGCCAGTCGAAGCCGTATTTAACCCTGATAACACCCAGCTGAATGATGCTCGGGTTTGGGTCATCAAAAATGATGAAGGCCAGTTGCATGTTGAGGAACGCAAAGTGCAAGTGGGCCAATTGACAGCGAACGGCATTCAAATCACTTCAGGGTTGGCTGATGGTGAGCAGATTGTCGCCGCAGGCACCGGTGAGCTTCGCCCAAATCAAGTTGTTCGGGCTTGGGTACGTGAGCGGGGTCTCTAATGAAACTGCTTGATAACTATATCAATAATAGCACCCGTATCTGGCTAACAATTTTGTTGCTGGGTATTGGGGGTATTATTGCCTATCTCAATATAGGCAGGTTGGAAGACCCGGCTTTTACCATCAAAACGGCGGTGGTTGTTACGCGTTATGATGGTGCATCGGCGCAGCAGGTTGAGGAAGAAGTCACATTGCCTCTGGAGAATGCCATTCAGGAACTCTCTTATGTTGATGATGTGACCTCCATTTCCAGCGCGGGCTTATCGCAAATCACTATTAATATTCGTGCGCAATATGGTGCGAATGAATTGCCGCAAATCTGGGATGAATTACGGCGTAAGATAAATGATAACAGCGTGCGGTTACCGCCGGGAGCCAGTGCGCCGATGGTCAATGACGACTTCGGCGATGTCTACGGCTTCTTCTTCTCGCTCACCGGGGACGGCTACAGCAATCAGGATTTACGCAACTTCGCCGAGCAACTGCGGCGTGAGCTGGTGCTGGTGCCAGGTGTCGGTAAAGTGGGGATCGTCGGTATCTTACCTGAAGAAGTTCAGGTCGAGATTTCTCGCGCCCAGATGACCGCGGCGGGCATTACGCCGCAGCAGTTATCCGATTTGCTCGCCCGCCAGAACGTGGTGTCCGATGCGGGCCAGCTACAAGTGGGCAGCGAGTCGATTCGTTTGCATCCAACCGGTGAATTCCAAAGCGTCCAAGAGCTGGGGAACTTATTAGTTAGTCAGCCGGGTAGCCCGAAAAGTGTCTATTTACGTGATATCGCGACAGTAACACAAGGTTTTGGTCATTCACCGACCAATATTTACCGCGCTAATGGTAAGCCTGCATTGGCACTGGGGATCTCATTCGCTCCGAATGTCAACGTCGTGAATGTGGGGAATGCCATTAAAGCTCGACTGGCGCAGTTGGAAGGCGAGCGCCCGTCAGGCATGCATATCAATGTGTTTTATGACCAATCCCATGAAGTCGAAGGGGCGGTCAACGGCTTTATCCTTAACTTCCTGTTAGCGCTGTTGATTGTTGTTGTCACCTTGTTGATTTTCATGGGGGTGCGCAGTGGCATTGTCATTGCCATCTCACTGGCACTGAACGTACTCGGCACCTTGCTCATTATGTGGCTGTTTAATATTGAGCTACAGCGGGTATCGTTAGGGGCGCTGATTATCGCGCTCAGTATGCTGGTGGACAACGCCATTGTGGTGGTGGAGGGGGTTGTGGTTGGCCGCCAGCGCGGCGAAAGTCTCTCGACGGCGATCGGCAATGTCGTGAAGCGCTCGATGATGCCGCTGTTAGGCGCAACTGTGATTGCCATTTTAGCCTTTGCCCCGATTGGCTTGTCCAATGATGCAACCGGTGAATATTGTAAATCGCTATTCCAAGTGTTGTTGATCTCGCTGATGTTGAGCTGGATTACTGCACTGACGCTGACGCCGGTATTTTCCAAGTGGGCATTCCAGAACCAAAAGCCCGCGAAAGTGGATGCCGATAAACCCGCTAAGCAACCTTATGATGGCTGGCTGTTCCGCTATTATCGTGTGGTATTGAATAAGTTACTGCAATACCGTGCGGTCACTTTGATCCTGCTGGCGGCAATGTTAGTGGCGTCGGTGGTGGGCTTTGGCAATGTTCGTCAGAGCTTTTTCCCGCCATCAAATACGCCGATCTTCTTTGTTGATATTTGGCTGCCGAATGGCACGGATATCAGTTATACCGAAGGCGTAGCCAATAAGGTCGAACAGTATATCAAGCAGCAAAAAGGGGTGGCTGACACCATGGCGACGATAGGTCAGGGCGCGATGCGCTTTATGCTGACATATAACGCCCAGCGTCATTATCCTAACTATGCGCAGGTGATGGTTCGGACTGAACAGCTAGACCAAATCCCAGGTTTGATTGATGAAATCGAAGCCTATATGCATGACGAATACCCGCAAGTTGATGCGCAAATAAAACGTATTATGTTCGGGCCGTCAAACAACAGTTCCATTGAAGCCCGCTTTATTGGCCCGGATCCAGAGGTATTACGCAGTTTGGCCGCACAGGCGGAGAAAGCGATCATTGCTGATCCGATGGCGGATGGTGCGCGGCATGACTGGCAAGATCGTAGCAAAATGATCCGGCCACAATTCTCGGACTATCTGGGCCGCGAGTTGGGTGTGGATAAACGCGAGGTTGATGGCACCTTGCGCATGAGCTTTGGTGGCTTGCCGGTTGGGTTATACCGCGATGGCACCCGCCTGATGCCGATTGTATTGCGCACGCCGGATTCCGAGCGGCTCAATGCCGAACGGTTGAATGACGTGATGGTTTGGAGTCAGGCACGCCTTGCCTTTATCCCGATCGATAACGTCGTCACCAGTTTTGAAACTGAGTGGGAAGACCCGCTGATTATGCGTTTGGATCGCAAACGGACATTGACGGTGCAAACGGATCCGACCCAGCAGGGCGGCGAAACTTCAGCTGAGTTATTGCAGCGTATCAGACCGGGGGTTGAAGCTGTTCAACTGCCACGCGGCTATGAACTTGAATGGGGCGGTGACTACGAAAGTACCAAAGAAGCACAACGCGGTATTTTCATCAGTTTACCGATAGCATTCCTGATTATGTTTGTGGTGACCGTCTTGATGTTTAGCTCGGTGCGTAACGCGCTGGCTATCTGGCTGACGGTGCCATTAGCGCTGATTGGTGTGACAGTGGGCTTCTTGCTGACCGGTATTCCTTTCGGCTTTATGGCCTTATTGGGGCTGTTAAGTCTGAGTGGGATGTTGATCCGTAACGGAATTGTGCTGGTGGAAGAGATTGGCTTACAGCGGCAGGAAAAACCGCTGCGCGACGCCATTATTGATGCTTCCACCGCGCGTTTGCGGCCTATTATGCTAACTGCATTTACCACTGTATTGGGGCTGGCTCCGCTGCTTAGCGATGCTTTCTTCCAAAGTATGGCGGTGGTGATTATGTTCGGTCTGGGCTTTGCGACCGTGCTGACATTATTGGTGCTGCCAGTGATATACAGCTGTATGAACCCGGAACCTAAAACACATGCTCATGATGAGCCAGCTAGCGAATAACGGCCAGCTAGTGAATAATGGATAGTGGCGTGTTACCGCGCCTGAAATAACCTTAACAGCCCCATTATTGGGGCTGTTTTTTTATGGGTTGAGTTTTTTTGGCGGCATGAGCAATAGATATCCGGTGATAACAAGACCGGTACTACCAGCAATAACAAATGTTATAGGGACGCCAACATAATGAGCCAGACCTGACCCGATAACAGGGCCAGCAACCAGCGCTGCTAACTGTAAGCTGCGACAACTGGTCGAGATGACACCTAACATGTTGGTTGGTGCTTCATTTTGTAGAACAACGCTAAATGACATTACAATACAGGCATAACAAAACCCATTGATAAACCAAATGATGCAGAAAATATAAAGGTGAAAGTTATCAAAAGCCAAACAGATGATACCAGCAATAAGGATAGTTAAACTGAAACCAATAAGTCCACAAATCATCAGCTGTTGGTTACTAAATAATAAATATATTTTCTTAAATAAGAAACCGCATAAAATAGCACCGGTGGCAGTGCTACTGACAATGATACCAAATGCATTAGCACTAAATCCCATAACTCTTAATAAAATAGAAAGAATTGAATCGTATAATCCAAGTGTAAGTGAGGCGGATAGAACCACTAAAAAAGAAGAAAATAGTACATGATTATTACGGATAATATTATATACCACCCTAAAATCAGGCAGCATGGTTGTCACATTACCTGTTTTTTTAATCCATTTAAGAGTAAAACCAATTCTGATGGTTAGTAGCGATGTTATCAATGCCAGTAATGCTGTTAAGTAAAATCCACCTTGCGAATTTGTTATTGTCGAGAGGAAAGCACCAATTAATGGAGATGTTATTTTAATACACTGATCAATAATATTTGTTAGTGTGATGGTTAGCAGTATTTGTTCTTTATTTAATAACTCCCTGATTAATATTTGTTCGGCAGGGACCATACCTAGATTACTGATCCCTTTAAGAAGAACTCCAAGTAAAAATAATTCATGATGAGTGGAGGTGGCAAGCCATATAGAGGTTGTAAATCGACCATAAGCACTTGCGAGTAATATAATTGCTGGTGAATGTCTATCGGCTATTTGGCCAATAAATGGGCCTAATAATAATCCGGGGAAACCGTATAGTGCTGCCGCTATTCCTAGCTGATAAGCAGAAGCATTAAAATGAAAACTCATTACAGTAAAAATAAGGATAAAATCGACCCAAACAGCAATGGAATTGAATATTCTAGATGCAAATAGAGAAGGGTATCCTGCTATTTTAAATAGGCTTAACATTAATATTATTTCTCGTTACTCTAATGTAAAGGATCTTTTGTATAAAAACGATCATTGATAACAAAACCATCAAGACCTTGTTGCAACATATAGCTCGCTAAATCACTCGTTCGATTAATAAAACCTTTCCCATTAAAGTTTAGTGAAGTATTACATAGTACGCCATAGCCCGTAATTTTCTTAAAATTTAATAGTAACTGATAAATATTACTATTTTGGTCATTATTAACAGTCTGTGGCCGGGATGAACCATCAATATGAGTGATAGCTTGAAGGTTTTTGTCTAAAACATGAGCAAAAAATAGCATGTAAGGGCTAGGGTTATTTATGTCAAAAATATCAGATACATCGTTTTGTAGGCAGATCGGGGCTATGGGTCTAAAAGATTCCCGATTTTTTATGGTATTTAAACGTGTCAATGTGGCCTTATTAAAAGGTGCTGCTAATATTGAACGGTTACCCAATGCTCTGGGGCCGAGTTCCGCTTTACCATTGGCCCAGCCGATAATGTCTCCACTGGCAAGAGCAGATGTGACATTATAATAGTTTAGTTTTTCATATTTAAGACCATAAATATCAATGATGTCATCACTGAATTTTTGGCCGCAGTAAATATCCCAATCTATTTTTGCATTACCTGTAAAATAATACTGTGCATCAATAGCAGTTCCAATGGCAGAACCTGAGTCATTCGCACACGGAGGAATAAAAATGTCATCGAATAAACCACAATTTAGCCACTTACTATTCCAATCACAATTCAAACCACAGCCACCGCTTATCAGTAATGGCAGTTTCTGCTTAACGTATTTTTTAACTTCATGATAGAACTTTGTAAATATTGCATCAGTAAAGTGTCCTGCAAATTGCTTAAAAGCATCACTATCTACTCCAATATTATATAAGTATGATTGTGAAAATTGAGTTTTACATAGGTTTTTATGATCTAAGGGTATACACATTAGACGGGATATTAGTTCTTCATCCTGAATTGTTTTTTTATCTCTATTACAGTAAGCAGCCAAAGCCATAATTTTACCCGCATCACCTAACCTTACTTGGCCTCTCACAAATGGAAAGGTTTTATCAGCAATACCATATGAAAATGCATAGCGCACACCTACATCAGGCATGATATCAGCAAGTTTGTTAATATTTAGCTGTTGGTCAATATGATAGAAAGAACCAATATGTCCTTCCCATAACAGTGCATAACAGGGTTTTCCCTGAAGAAAAGGTGACATCCCATATGCACATAATAAATGAGAACGTTCATGAGATGAGGTGAAAAAAAGCACATTATTTTGTAGAAAACCTCCCCTCACCGGTTCGGCTATTTCTAATCCAAAATAACCGGCACCAATATTACGTCCATGTGGGTTATTGCCTGATGACCAGCCGCTGAGAGCAATTATATCTGGAGCATCATTTAGAGTTGTTAGGGCCTCAATGGTGCATTCAGCTGTGACAGGAGAATAACGAGTTCCAGAGTCTTTTTCCGCCTCATGGCAAAAAATTAATTTATTATTTTTAATATAACAAATACTGCCATCATGCCCTGACTTAAACGATAATATTTTCATTTATTATTTCCTTTACTATTTATTTTTCGCTTTATAGTTTCCAGTAAATTAGGTGCAAAAGGGGAGCCAGAGCTTGGTCCTGCGCCGAGAAAAAACAAAACAGCCTCTTCTGCTTCATTTACGTCGAGTAACTTATTTATTTCGCGATCCAAAAAGTAGCCTGTTGGCCAAGATCCTAATTGCATAGCTGTAGTAATTAGCTGAAATGTTTGAATTAAACAACCAATATCAAATAATGCTACGCGATATGCTCTTGAGTGAGGATACTTCCACCACATTTTTTTAAAACATGAGGTAATGAAAATACCAAAAGCCAAGTCCTTGGCAAACATCTGGGCACATAAGAGACTTCCCAGTTTCTCACCGTTAATGTCAGTGCTGACGAGTATTAATTTATGTTTTTGAGAATGGTAGTGATATATACCGGATACTAATCCCGTGACATTTAAAGCGACTAGATAAGCCTCACTGGTTTGTAGAGAACCACCTGATGGGGAGGTTCGACGATAACCTACAGATCTGAGCCCAGCAGCTTCCATTTCTGTTCGCGTTGAGCCATGAGGTGTACCAAACGTCCAATATAAGACCTCGGCCACTTCTTGCAGTGAAACGGCTTCTACCTTGAATTCTCTGCTTGTTTTACGCGCAAATAAAGTATCAATAAATTTTTTTTAGCTAAAAAATGCTTGTTGGGTTTGGGTAAGCTAAATATCTCCCCTGAACGTTGGTAATCTAGATCAGGAATATTCTTTACTATTGAGGCACAATAATTGACATAGCCTTCATAGCTATCATCAATTGGCAAACTCATATTTTTATCCAAAACGACCTGGGTCCCAATATGAAATATTTTTGATAAACAGTCCCACCCCCAATTGCACATATTTCTATCATCGCAATCTAATATTCTACTATCTATGATGGTTTTATCTATCGGTGAGTCTGTGAACTTATCACCATTAACAAGATCTTTAATTCTTTTCATATACTCATCGTCTATCTCATATTGATTATGGTTTCTATAATCCCATAAAATAAACTTCCCATTAATAAGTGTTATAAAAATAAAAGGATCAATTATTTTCATTGCAATTCCATTTGTCTGTATTTGAGGCAGTCAGCAAAGCTGACTGCCTATTGGGATGAAAAATAAGACTAATAGTTAAACAGGATTGACGTGGCCAGTATAAGCATCATTAGATTGGTATGAGAGAGTTGGCTCTATAGATATTTTATTCATTAATAATATCCTCTGAATTGATTAGGTTAGATTTAATTGAAAAATCCTATTAGTCATCTTAAATAAATGACTTAAATAAGTTATGTTATAAAAATAATTTATTCAAGATGCAGAGTTTATTTTAGGACTTTATTTTTAGTTATCTTCATTTCGATGTGTGTTTTTTTATTCAATCTGGTCGTGAAAGTAGGAACATAATTTTTCACACGACTGAAAACTATTTATGCTGAGCATAAAAATGAGTCCTCCTGAAGACAAACTGTGCACTACCTCTCTTCCTCCTCAGATTACGCACAATTTTGTTCCATAATGAAACGGCATTGACCTATCTATGTTTCATTATGGAACGTTTTCACATTCGATTCTCAGCCTGTTTTTTGCGCTTATAGTGGTTCCAGTTTCATCAAATTGACCCTAAAAAATAGTCATTCTTACACTATATCTACGCAACAGGAGCAAGATATGCTGAAAGTCATTCAATCTCCGTCTAAATATATTCAAGGTGCCAATGCACTACAGTCTATTGGCCAATTCGCTAAGTTACTGGCTAATAACTACTTTATTATTGCTGATGACTTTGTCATGAAGCTAACGGCAGATGCTGTTGGCACCAGTCTACAAGCGAGTGAGCTAGAAAATCATTTCAGTCGCTTTAACGGCGAATGTTCCCGTCACGAAATTGAGCGGCTGACGGTTGAGCTGAAAAAAAATCACTGCAATGGTGTCATTGGTATTGGTGGCGGGAAAACCCTCGATACAGCTAAAGCGATTGCTCACTATCAGCATATTCCAGTGATTGTGGTGCCCACCATTGCTTCTACCGATGCGCCAACCAGTGCGTTATCAGTGATTTATACCGAGCAGGGCGAGTTCGCCGAATATCTGATTTACCCTAAAAATCCTGACATTGTATTGATGGATACCGCGATTATTGCCAAAGCGCCTGTGCGCTTGCTGGTCGCCGGTATGGGCGACGCGCTCTCGACTTACTTTGAAGCACAAGCTTGTTTCGATGCCAAAGCTATCAGTATGGCCGGCGGCGCTTCGACATTAGCCGCAGTGACTCTGGCCCGTTTATGCTACGAAACCCTACTGGCAGAGGGCTATAAAGCCAAGTTGGCGGTGGAAGCCGGCGTGGTCACCGAAGCTGTAGAACGTATCATCGAAGCCAATACTTATCTGAGTGGCATTGGTTTTGAAAGTAGTGGTTTGGCAGCGGCCCACGCCATTCATAACGGTTTCACTGTATTGGAAGAGTGTCATCACCTGTATCACGGTGAGAAAGTGGCTTTCGGTACCTTGGCGCAGCTCGTGCTTCAGAACAGCAGTATGGAAGAGATCGAAACCGTGCTCTCATTCTGCCAACAATTAGGTCTACCAATCACATTGGCTGAAATGGGTGTTTCACAGGATATCGAGCGCAAAATTCGTGCCGTCGCCGAGGCCAGCTGTGCCGAGGGTGAAACTATTCACAACATGCCGTTCGCCGTCACAGCAGACAGCGTTTATGCCGCTATTATTGTGGCTGACCGTTTAGGTCAGGCTTTCCTCAATTAATGTGTGTGGCAGGCCAGCTAATTGATAGACAAGTTAATTGATAGACAAGCTAACTGACTGAGTTTGCCGGTGTTCCTCAGCATCGGCAGCCCTATTTTCCAAGCATTCCCGTTCGCGGAGCATAAAATGAAAAAATTAATTAACAGCGTTGAGAGTGTATTACAGGAGCAAATTAAGGGATTGGTTGAAGCCCATCCTGAGCTGGCATTGCACCAGGAACCGCTTTTTATCACTCGGGCAGATGCGCCGGTGAAGGGCAAAGTCGCCTTGATGTCTGGTGGTGGCAGTGGCCATGAACCCATGCATTGTGGTTTTATCGGCGAAGGTATGCTGGATGGGGCTTGCCCTGGTGAGATTTTCACTTCACCGACGCCAGATCAAATGTATGAGTGTGGCCAAGCCATTGATGGCGGGCAGGGCGTGCTGATGCTCATTAAAAATTACACCGGCGATATTCTGAACTTTGAAACGGCGGCAGAGCTACTGCATGCCGGTGGAACGGCGGTTGGCACCCTGGTAATTGATGATGATGTCGCCGTCAAAGACAGCCTGTACACCGCCGGGCGGCGCGGGGTAGCCAATACGGTCATCATTGAAAAACTACTGGGTGCCGCTGCGGTCCGTGGTGATTCACTGGATGAATGTGTGGCGCTCGGTCAAAAAATCAACAATCAGGGGCATTCAATCGGCGTCGCGCTTGGAGCCTGTACGGTGCCAGCAGCGGGTAAACCGTCCTTTATCTTAGCTGAAAACGAGATGGAGTTTGGGGTTGGGATCCATGGTGAACCCGGTATCGAACGGCGGCCATTTATTTCTTTGAATGATACTGTGGATACGATGTTCCAGACCCTAATTGACCACGGCAGTTACCAGCGCACATTGCGTCATTGGGACCGACAGGCTGAAGACTGGAGTGAAACGCGCCAGAGCAAGCAACCACTGGCGAAAGGCGATCGAGTCATTGCTCTGGTCAATAACTTGGGCGCGACGCCGCTATCAGAACTTTATGGTGTCTGGCATCGTCTGGCGGCCTGCTGTGCCGACTTTGGTTTGACCATTGAGCGCAAATTGATCGGCTCTTACTGCACCTCGCTGGATATGCAGGGCATGTCCATCACGCTTTTGAAAGTGGATGATGAGTTGCTGTCATTGTGGGATGCCCCGGTGAATACACCAGCGCTGGTTAAAAAATAATGCATCAGGAGAAAACCATGGGACTTACCAAGCAACAAATTGTCAGCTGGTTACAGCTCTGCGCTGAGGTTTTCAGCGAACAGCGGGATTTCCTGACACAATTGGATACCGACATCGGTGATGGCGACCACGGCCTGAATATGAATCGCGGCTTTAATAAAGTGGTCGAGAAACTGCCCTCTTTTGCCGATAAAGACATTGGTTTTATCTTGAAGAATACCGGTATGACCCTGCTTTCAAGTGTCGGGGGAGCCAGCGGCCCCTTATTTGGGACTTTCTTTATTCGTGCAGCCCAAAGTACCAATGCTAAACAAAGCCTTGATCTGCCAGCAGTTTGTCAGATGTTTAAAGACGGGGTCGAAGGGGTGGTGATGCGCGGTAAAGCGGAGCCGGGTGATAAAACCATGTGCGATGTTTGGTGGGCAGTGGTCTCGCAACTTGAACAGGCTAATCAACAGGGGGTGCCGCTGGTGAATGCTTTGCAGCAAACCGTCGCGAGTGCCCAGCAAGCATTGGCAGCGACTATTACGATGCAGGCCCGCAAAGGCCGCGCCAGTTATCTTGGCGAGCGCAGTATTGGTCATCAAGACCCTGGGGCGACATCAGCGATGTTAATGATGCAAGCGCTATGGCAGGTTGCCAGTCACTAATGTGGCTCAGCCGATAAGGTTATCAGGAGGAAAGATGGTCAATCTCGTTGTAGTTTCTCATAGCGCGCTGCTGGCTCAGGGTGTGGCCGAACTGGCACAGCAAATGACACAAGGGGGCTGCCAGTTAGCGGTGGCCGCCGGTGTAGACGATGTGGATCATCCTATCGGCACGGATGCCATTAAAGTGATGGAAGCCATTGAATCGGTTTACTCCCCCTCGGGTGTATTAGTGTTGATGGATTTAGGCAGTGCATTACTCAGTGCTGAAACGGCGCTGGAGTTATTAGACCCAGAGATGGCAAAAAATGTGCAGCTCTGCGCAGCTCCGCTGGTCGAAGGGACTCTGGCTGCGGTGGTTGCCGCATCGTCCGGGGCCTCATTGAGCGAGGTTCGTGCTGAAGCCATGGAGGCTTTGGCAGCTAAAGCCGCGCAACTCGGTGAAAATGTCAGCGCCCCTGGCACCAACCCTACTGAAACTATCAACGCGGCCCCTGATGCACAGAGTGTCAGTTGGGTGGTGCGCAATCCCAATGGATTACATGTCCGGCCAGCGGCTAAATTGGTCGAAGTATTAGCGCCATTTACCGCGGATTTACTACTGGAAAAAAAGGGTCAATGCGTGAATCCACGTAGCCTTAATCAGCTCGCCATTTTACAAGTACGCAAAGGCGATACTATTCGTTTGCTAGCCAGTGGCGAGCAAGCGGGTGAAGCTTTAGATGCTTTTATGCTGCTGGCGCATCAGCACTTTGGCGAATCAGTCACCACCACTGACAGCGGATTTACTGGTGTAATGGTTCCGCGTGGGACTATCACCGCGCCAATATTCCAGTGGCTACCGGCTATTCCGGTATTCTTGCCGCAGACCATTAATGCTGGGCAAATTGCTAACGAGCAACTGCGTTTACATCAGGCTCTGGCACACACCATGGCTGATTTGCAGCAATTGGCGCAGCAGGCAGAACACCAGATTAGTGCTCAGGCGGCGGCTATCTTTAATGCGCATGGCATGCTAATTGATGATGAAGAACTCTATCTGGCGATGGATCGGCGGATAGAACAGCAGTTAGTGTGTGCAGAGTCGGCATTGCAAGATGAGTTAATGAGCATGGCGGCAGACTATTTGGCTCTGGATGATGACTATCTGCGCGTCCGCGAACTGGATATTCGCGATATTCTGAATCGTACTCTGGGCCATTTGACGGGGCTACCGCCCGTCGCCCTTACCCTGGACAGTGAGATTTTGTTATTAGCTGAGGAGCTATTCCCTTCACAAATGATTGGGTTGAATCGCCAGCAAGTAAAAGGCATCTGTTTAAGTAAAGGCAATATTTTCTCTCACAGCGCCATTTTGGCCACAGAATTAGATATTCCGATGTTAGTAGGTGCTGCTGGTTGCCTTGAAAGCAGCCATAATGGCCAAAAAGCCCTATTGGATACCGCTACTGGAGAACTCAAATTCCAGTGAGCGGCATTGCCCTCGGTCCACTTAACTCTTTGAAATAGCAACCTCAATTTAGGGCTGCTATTTGTGGGATTAAACCCCGCAGTGGCGTCAAAATCTGGTTTTTCCAGTTATATTGCTCTTCTATTAGTGTGGCGCTTGCATGTCGGATAGTCTCTATTTCAAACTCTGTTAATTGGCAGATATGGTGTATGACCTCCGCTAAATGAGCAGCATCTCCTGGAATATGTAGGAACCCATTAATACCGTGCTCAACTTGCTCACTCAGCCCCCCTGAGTCGGCGACAACTAATATTGCCCCCTGCTTTCTGGCTAACCAGCGCGATTCCATAGGAATTAATCCATTTGGCTCATTTTCGGCAGAAAGAACGCACACGCGGGTATTACGCCACTGAATTAGGCAAGCCATCAGTTCGCGATCAAACGAATTTATAATCGAAGTGTGCACATCCAACTGGCTAGCTAATACTGATAATTCCGGTAAAACAGGATCACTCACGATTACGGCATGGATATCATTACCCAGGTAATTGGCTGCCTTCAGTAATAAATCATAGCGCTTATAATACACACCTCTCCCCAGCGTAATAGCCAGTGGGTATTCGAGTGATATTCCATAAGAGGATAGAGTGTTGCAGATTTCTTGTTCACTGCGTATTCGGAACCACGGATCATTGATATTTATCCCGGCGGGAACCGGTATAAATGTGTATGGATCAGCGCCATATTGTGAAACTAAATGATTAGCCAGAAAGTTGCTGATAGTACCGATTTTAATATTAGCATCAATCTTTGCCCATTGAATGGGTAATGATTCAGCCATAAGCCGTTCGGGATTAGGAAGTGGCATTTCATGATTAAATGCGGTGCCGTGAGAAACATAAATAATCTTTAAATTTATATCTTCTGCTGCGGTATGTAAGCTGGCAATTAAAGGCGTAAATGAGAATGGCAGTTCATGACAGAATGCCAGGGTAATATCGTAATTTTCACTGATATCAATAATTTTTGCTGCTGCAGCGGCCGAAGATATTTTCCAGTTTTGTATATCACCGAGAAAAGCATCACCATAGGGCCATAAACACCCGGTCGCATTCCCTAATGTCATGTTTGGTACAGTAGAAAATGTACCGCCCATTTCATGAATTTTTTCTATATAGTGGGCGTGACTATCAGCATCAAAAAAAATATTATATTTGCTGTATGCAATCTCAATAAAATGCGGTTCTAGCCAGATATCATGAACAGACAATAAATCAACAATATCAGGAAGTGCTTGAATTTGCCCTCTAATATAAGAGCCGACACCACCGACAAAAATTTGAACTCCTTCTGTAGATAGATGAATAATACCTATTTTAAGGTTGTTTTTTTTGTGGAGTGGAAATATGTTCCCTTGCATATAAGCCTCTGAATTTTAACTATAAAATATTATTTATTGATATATATGATTATTAGTCAACAACTTATCTTTTTTGATACTCTATAATTATTGATAAATAAAAGGTCTAAACCACAATTTAAAAATAAATCAATCGCATCCTTTGGTGTTTCTACTATGGGCATACCTTTAGTATTCAGCGAGGTGTTAAGCAAAATGGGTATTTTAGTCTCTTCAAAAAAACAGGTTATCAATTTATGGAATTTTCTATTGATATCCTTTTTAACCGTTTGAACACGAGCACTGCCATCGACATGGACAATTGAGGGGAGGGCCGTTCGGTATTGTTCTTTTACATCGGCAATATATAGCATGTAGTCACTGTCATGACTCAAATGAAAATAGTCATGCACTTTCTCACACAACACAGCGGGAGCGAAAGGTCGGAAATCCTCGCGAAACTTCACATTGGCATTAATGTGATCTCTCATCTGCGAGCTGCGGGGGTCTGCTAAAATACTTCTATTACCTAAGGCGCGTGGTCCGAACTCCGACTCCCCTTGAAACCAGGCAATGACCTGACCAGACGCAATGGAATCGGCCGCCATGGCTTCAATATCTTCACAATAAGTGTATTCAATTTTATCAGTATATTTTTCAAGTTCTGTCACTACGCTAATATCATTATAGTTTTTTCCAAAATATGTCGAACCAGAATGTTTAACCCGCTCTTTCTTGAGGACTTCCAGCCAACCATAATAACAACATCCGATGGAAAGCCCATTATCACCGGCCGCAGGTTGGATATATAAATTATCGAAATTACATTCATTAATAAGTTTTTCATTCGCCGTAGCATTTAATGCAACTCCACCGGCATAAGCAAAGTTCATCATAGGATGGAGTTGATAGTAATAGTTGAACAGGTAAAATAAGGCTTCTTCAAGTTTGTTTTGTGCCCAATACGCCAGGTCTGCATAATATTGGAAGTTATCTTGAAAATGTGTCGGATGAGTATTCAGGAGTGGGTCTATATTTGCCCACCAATCATTACGCAGTATCACTTTCCCTGAATTGAAAAAGAAAGGTTGCCAATTAATAATATTCGCTCTTCCATAGGGAGCCAAGCCCATTAATTTACCAGCGCAGTCAAGTTCACCAAAAATATACAGAGCTATTCCTTCGTAGAATTCTCCAATAGAATTTTCTATTTCCCATGTTGAAACGGGATAGGTTTTTCTGTCCTTCCTGTTAACCCAACGAGAAAAATCTTTGAATATCGGCATCATTTTCCCACTTTGATAGACATAATAACTACATGTTTCCCAGTAGCGGTACCGATTATTAGTATGAATATTATCTGTGTCAGAGATACTCGTAATCATGTCATTACAACTATCTACACTGCCACCATGCCCATCAATAACGACAACCCCCATATCATCATATGGGGATGTGCCTATTGCACTATAAGCATGAGCTAAATGATGGGAAAGTGTTATAACAGGAACCATGGGCGGTAATTCCCTGTTTTTTCGATGTTCTAATTGCTCGCTAAAAAGTGGGTTGTGAGAGTTTTGTTCTACAATTAACGAAAGATCATTATATTCAATACCTGCGGCATCTAAACAATACTGAATAGTCATATTATCATTGAACCCATCATGCTTTACTCTTGATATTCTTTCTTTTTCAATTGCAAATATAATCTCTCCATCCTTCATTAGACAGGTTGAACCATCGTGGGATAAAGCCGTACCAAGAATATAAATTGGTTTTTTCATAATTAATATCCTTATTAATTTATAATAGAGTTAGTTAAGTCGTTAGTTAAGTAAATAAGCGAGTCGACGTGATATCGCGAGTGTTGTTAATGATGGATTAGCTGCGCCTGGTCGTGGGAATGTGCTTGGACCGATAGCAAATAGATTCTTAATATGATTAAATTCATGATTGTTATTTAATATTTCACCTAATGGCAGAGTGCTACTCTCATGATTTTCTGTACCCAGAGGGCTGACCCACGTTGTGGGTACATTGTAATTGGCGATCCTTGATGGTGAAAAAAACTGATTGTGTACATCTCCCATAGTACGGGCATGAATAACAAATCCTGTTTCAAAATCCAAAGGTTCAAATGGTATTTTTGTATCATTACAGACTTCACGCCAGAATATATTTAATTCATCCTTTTCTTTTTGTATTAGAATATTGTCAGCATCACTGAAATTACACGCAATAGTTAATGGCATGACGTCATCACTTGTCTCTACACTGATATTCCCGTGAATTGAGGGTATTTGCTCACCCATTGTCCACACTTCTAATTCAATACCCAAATCTGATTTACTGACAGTAAAAAATAAATTAAATCTCTCCCCAGATAAGCTAGGACTGAAAAATATAGTATCGGGATGACTCTCAATTAACTTCCAAATTCTTTCTGGGGCTTTATTGTGTTCAAAGGTGACATTAAATCCCTGTACTATATGATCAACAAGGCCTGTAATTTTTTTCTCGATCAAATTGCCAGAGTCGTAAAGTGCTTGAGCGGCTAAGCGTGAATTTTCAATTGTACCTAAAGCCAGAACACATTTATCCGCTAACACATTGTATATCCTATTGTTATTTATATTTCTTAATTTGGCTCCTATACATTTACCATTTCTAATAATAAGGGATTCAGCTTCATATTCAGACATAATAATAGGGGGGGGGCTGTATGGGGTGTCTTCTTTCCAATAGGATAATGGAGAATAAGCCTCCCAACGGCCAGACTCCCCGAGTATTTTAGTGACTTGAGGGGTTATCTTAAATTTAAAGCCGGCAAAATTAAAAGAATAGTTAGCATCATAGCGCTTTTCTGCCCATGATAATATTTCGGATTGTACCTGTGTATAGAGAGAAGGGCCTTCTAACCAGCTCTCCGTTAAGTCACTGACAATTTTTGCAGGCCAATATTCGAGAATTTCGGTTTCTATTGGTAAAATAACACCATGCCAATAGAGTGATCGGCCGCCCACTCTTCGCCGTAAGCATGTTCCTTTTGAAAAATGAGGTTCACTTAAAGAGCACCATGAACGGTAAGCATATTTATCTGAGTCTTCATTCTTCCAAAACTCATTAGCTCGTTGATATTCTTCGCCCGCATTTATATGATTGTAATCGTCAGCGGGGCCAGCCTCTATAACAACAATATTTTCAACTTTTCTATTATTTAAATGTTTGGCTAATTCTAAGCCCGACATTCCTCCACCTAATATCAGAATGTTAATTTTGTCAGGGAGCTCTGTCACCTTTGTGGGGGTTATCGAATCTATATTGTTCATTATGTATCCTCTAATAGGAATGTTTTATTTAAAAATCAATGGTTTTAAATTCAAACCATATAATTCGCTTTGTAATTTATATATAAATTCTAACCATGGGCCTTTAGGGAATTTTGATTGAATCAGCGCTTTATTGCTGTTTAAACGTATTTTAATAGCTGCATCTCCAGCCGCATGCATGCGCATCCATTCAAATAACTGTTGTGCGGCATCTTCAGGGGAGGCCGGATTGACTTTTATATGGTGATATTCGGAACCATAGAATTCAGTGAAAGCGGTATATTCTGTCACAGCACAAGGGAGGCCGGCGATAGCTGCAAGCGCTGGTCCTAAACCGACACTTTCAACATTTTCTACATTCGGAGTAAATAAAACCGCACCTGATAGAGCATGACAGATTATGAGTAAATCTATTTCATCTAAAAACAATTTATTATTTTTATTCTTATAAGTTTGCAGAGGGACTTCATCTAAAAAAATAATGGCATCATTAAGATGCAATACATCAACTTGTTCCTTTAGATAATTTGCATATTCAGGATCTTCATTTACATTCCCAAATATAAGTAACTTAGGGGGACGTAAATTTTTTAGTTTATAAATATCAATGAGTGCGCTAAATACAC
>NZ_CABHXX010000044.1 GCF_902170565.1 Yersinia thracica | reverse complement strand
AGTACTTCTACGGAGAGATAAGTTTCAGCTGTATTGTTTCAATTTTCAGCTTGTTCCAGATTGTTAAAGAGCAATATTTCACAACACACTGTATCTTGCGACCGCAGTACGTTTTGAAATAGTTTTATATGGTGGAGCTAAGCGGGATCGAACCGCTGACCTCCTGCGTGCAAGGCAGGCGCTCTCCCAGCTGAGCTATAGCCCCATATAAAAAGCAAAATACCTTATCGGCATAACTCATTCTCAGACCAGGCGCAGTCACGCGACGTTTATGGGTATAAACGAGTGTGCCTGTAACGCAGTATGAGGATGAGTTGGTGGGTCTGAGTGGACTTGAACCACCGACCTCACCCTTATCAGGGGTGCGCTCTAACCACCTGAGCTACAGACCCAACAAGGTACTAAAGCCCGACTAATTTCTCAGTCCGGCCTTATTTGCTCGTTACTTTCTATCAGACAATCTGTGTGGACACTGCGCAATGCGTATCTGAGGTAAGGAGGTGATCCAACCGCAGGTTCCCCTACGGT
>NZ_CABHXX010000043.1 GCF_902170565.1 Yersinia thracica | reverse complement strand
AGTCGATATCATTGGCAAAGCCAGGGAATTCATTCTCTAACCAATCAGCATCATAGTTTTTACCCATGTGAGAAAAACGGCGTGGGCTGGTGATGTCTATTGCGTCAAAGCTGGCCGGTAAAATATGTTGGTGTGGCGAGGTTAATCTAGACTGTGGTGATTCAATATTAGGCAGTCTCTGAATACTTCCAGCGCTAAGTTGTTCGGCCGCGACACCTTTGCCATGCAGGTTTTCGGCAAATTGTGGACCGCCAAACGCATTGCTCCAACCAAGACCCATTTTTGAAAAAGGTAATGGTGCAGTGGAATGATCATTAACCCAATGGCGATCGCCGGTGACAATCAATGTTTTTTCAAGGGTGTCGAGTTGGATCTTTGCTGCACAGGTTGTTTTATCATTCTGATGGTGGGTATATCCGTAACCTGTAGCGAGAAATTCAGCACAATTTTTAGGGATTGCGAGATCTAACAGGCCTCCACCTGTGGTTAATTCTTCATTAACGAGCTGCCACAATTTTGGTTCGGGTGATAAGTGCGGAGTTTCTTCCATGTCGGTCAGAGCCAATACAGAAACCCCCAGATGATGCTGTCCCTGTAAGGTGAAAG
>NZ_CABHXX010000042.1 GCF_902170565.1 Yersinia thracica | reverse complement strand
GCTCTAATAGTTGTGGATCGAGATATATACCAAACTGACATGAAAGAAATGTTAGACTATTTCACTTCAATAGAACTGACTAATATTGAATTTCTTAATATCGTTCCTAATAATAGGCTAGCTGCAGGTGGATATATTGGCAATGAGTTTATTAGCTACACTGAATTTATTGGTTTTTTATCCGATTTATTTATAATTTGGTTCAACAATTATCGGGGTAAAATAAATATAGCGATTTTCGAAGATTTCATCCAAGTATTGGAATATCCTGAGAAAAAACTCTCTGCCTGCTATTGGTCCGGTAATTGCTCACAAGAGATTATTACATTGGAGCCTAACGGTGATGTCTCTCCTTGCGATAAATATGTGGGAGACGTCAACAGTATCTATGGATCACTGTTAGACACTGATCTAGCTGATTTACTCTCTTCCTCATTACATAATCAACAAGCCATCAATGAAGAGAGAGAGGCAACTAAGAAAATGCGCCATTGTGAATGGTTTTATATTTGTCACGGTGGTTGCCCCCATGACCGGGTTATTAATCGAAGACATACCAAAGGATATAATGATGCATGTTGTGGGACTAGAGACTTACTGGAAACTATTCGGCGTTATTTAGTGAGCACTGACTGAAGCTGTGACGGATCATATTTTCCTGATATTAGCGGAAAGTATCTTGCGACACTTTCCGCTAAATTTAATGTGAACAGCACTGATACTGCAATTACCTAGTCAAAACCGACCAAAGCATAGTGCTGATTTATTCGCACTGACTTATTTAGTGTACTGGTGGTAGCATATATGAATAGTCAGGTGCTGGCTTTTCATTGTTAGGCTTTGGTTCCTTCTCCTCGACAACAACTGTTGGTTTTAACGGATTCACGGTAAATTTATTCCATTCTACCGGTTTGTTGGCGTTAACCACCTTAGCGTTGGCCAATCTCTTAGTACCGTAGTGGTTAATCACCATATTATTTTGCCCATAAATACCTGACATCTCAGTAATACCTTGTTTATTGGTATTCATATTGCTGCCCGAACCGCCAAACTCTGCCATTTCATCGCCAGCCAGATCAGTCGTCCCCATATAGGATAGATTAAATCTAAAATCCTTGTTATCAATAAGTTCAAACTCTTTAACACTTTGAATATGCAGATTACCACCAATATCAGCCCGCAAACTATCGACAACTACTTTTGCCCCTTTCAGCAACATATCTTTGCCGCTTTTTAACAAACCATGTTCAGCATTTATACGACTATTCTGGTGTTTAATAACCCATTGGTTACTTTTATCATCTTTAATATTAAAACTGCCTCCTGTTAACTTGTTTTCTGTAGGAATATCTGTATTTGAACCTGATGTTGTTGAACCACTGCCACTGGCTGAAATAAAGAAGTCTATATTGTCTTTAGGGGCTTGGCTTTGTGCTGATTCTAATAATATGCCACCATTAGCTGTGGTGATATCAACCTGCCGAGCTTTAATCTGTAGCCCCTGGGCATAAATGGCTTCTTTATTGTCACTCTTAGCGCTAATAGCAACATTACCGCCACTGTAAATAGTGGTTCCCTCACTAAACAATGTTGATTCCTTAACTCTCTTTTTCTCGGCCGAAAAACCGATACCGCCTTCCGTTGTACTATTATCATTAGAGTTGGCTTTGCTTACACTGAGCACCAGACTACCACCGGCTTTATCTTCACGAGTTGCACTATCAGAAACTGACGCTAACAGCTTAATATTATTCCCAGAGGACAATTTAACATTTCCTACCAGTTTATCCTCGTTGCCAATCTTAGTACCTGTCAATATCAAGTCACCATTGCCCGCTGATAACCTCACATTCGCCAGAGTAGTCATGCTGCTTTTTATTGCATTATTATAAAAACTATTTTTTTGCTCTGTATGGCCCTTCCCCTCAACTGCTAAGCTTTGAGAACCGGGCTTCAAACCAAGTTTAAAGCCCCCTTTTCCATAATCATGTTGACCATTTTTGCCACCAGAACTTGCAGCTTGATCGAAATGGAGTTTGTCGCCAGCAGTAATAACAACATCGCCCGTCCCCCCTTCTATCTGAGTGGCTTGAAAGTAGCCACTATCAGTTATGTCAATTTTAACCCCCGAGGCAGACTGAAACACACTAGGTAGTGCTTCATGGGTGTAAAAGCCATTTTTATACCCCCCTCCTTCCCCCTTAGCAGAGATTTTTATATCTTTACCCGTGCTGGTTGCCACTCTTAATCCCCCCTCTCCACTCAGCTTTCGCTCATTATCTTTTTCACTATTAATAGCCGATTTATTAAAGTAATTTTTAGCATGAAATTTTATTAGTTTGCCACTCTGATATTGAGTCCCTTCGTCAATAAAGGTGTCATTAGCTCGCAGTTTAATCTCCCCCCCAGTACGGATTGAAGTCACAAATGCCGCGGTACTGTCTGTGGATTTATCGGTTTGACTACCTTTTGCAGTGATATCTACACCTGCAGTAGGTAATTTTAGATTGGGTATAACCACACCATTTTTAGCTATATCATTCTTTAGTGCTTTTTTAATCGGTCGGGTTATCCCACTGTAATCAATATTGAAACCGAATCCGCCCGATATATCTTCTTTAGCCGTTTTTCCAAATGAACTATTGTGGCTGGCTAAATTAGTAATGTTTCTTCCTTCAGCCCAATATTCGCCCGCTGCCACATGTTGAGCGCCTTGTTGAGTGATATCGCCGTGAGCATAAATACGAATATCTTTCGCACTATCTAAACGGGAAACAATACTAGTATCCGTAGTAAGGTGCTTTCCCCCGTTATTAACATTAACATTTACTCCATTCCCAAATTTATTAATACCACCGGTGTAATAAGCGCCACCACTAGTGATTTTAGTTGTTTTATCAGTAGCATTGCTATTTCTGGCGGCAAAAAGACCAATATTCTGACCGCTTCTCAAAGATATATCGCTTGCGGTTGTTTTTAATGCCGCACCATAAAGTTCTATATCCCCCTGACCTGAATTAATGAAGATTCCTCTCGCGGTCATTGTGGCCACATGTTGCTCATTTTTGGAGCCAACCTCTGTGTCTTTGGCATGCTTAATCATAAAACCTGCATTGTATTGATCTTTACTCACCTCCTTGGTATAAAAATCCAAACTAAGACGGGTTCTTTCCTCATCGATTTTTTGCTGTTGTTGAGCGGCGGTAATACTAACACCAGTTTTGCTTTTAATACGCAAATCACCGCCAATATCAAACTGGCTACCATCAGTAATGATACGATTACCCACTAAATTAAAATCAAGTCCCGAGGTTAACTTGCTGTCAATAAACTGTTCATAGCTATTATTTTTTTCATCCGTACTCGTGGTAATGTCGAGTGCTCCACCAGTCGATATATCACTTTTTAATTTCTCATCATTTAAGACGCCACTAAATATCAGGTTTCCACCTGATATTATATTCCCACCCCCTGTTGTAGATATTTCACTGGCTATGACCCTAACATCGCCATTAGTTGAGATATTTACGTCACTCCCAGAAAGTCTGCTGATATGATTAATGCTCTGACTTTTTACTGTATCGTCTTTCTCACTACCGGCGATTCCCCCCCATTGAGAGTATTTTAGATCCGTGCTGTGCCTGTCTAATGTTTTCTGTGCATTGATATCTATATTTCCCCCTGCCTTAATAGATAATTGTTTGTCAGCACTAATACGGGCGCCGTTGAGAAGGATATCCCTACCTGCGGTAATGTTAATATTATCATCTGAAAGAAATTCAGTTGCTACCAGTGTGCTATATTCAGAACGCGAGATCTTTTTACCATCTCTCACATCATCACCGGATGCAGTATATTTTATATCTTTCTCATAAGTATCAGCTTGTTGCAACCCACTTACTTTTAAGTCTTTAGCTGAATCAAGGGTTAACCCATCAGTCGCGCTAATTTTTACCGATGTTAGCGCCAAATCATCCGACGTGGTTACTAGAGAAACATTTGATCCGGTAAGTACATTCCTGTGAACTTTTAATTTTATGCCTTCATCGCTAGATTTAATATTATCCCTATCTATATCAACCGAGTATTGAGTTTCTTTTCGGAGATGGGCATCCATGGAGATTTTCTCGCCTTTGATTAATAAATCACCACGGTTATGATTGATATGGATACTGGTTAGATGAATATCTTTATCCGCTTCAATACTCACATTTGAACCAATTAATTGAGTAATTGGCGGTTTTTCAAGTGAAACTTCATCTGACTTTATATTTATACTCCCCCCCTTAATATTTATCCCATCATCACCCTTTAATTCATTAGCCGTTATATCCAATCCTCCCAATGTTTTTATACCCAAAGAGGACGCGGCATTTATATTTTTAGATATAGTCATTGTTCTATTTCTTAGGCTATCAAAAACTCTAATACGATCAGCGGTCATACTCCCTAATGAAGCTGCATCAATTGTGTAATCTACACCATTGGAAAAGCTGCTTGTTATGATATTACCGTCACTATCAATAGCATTGACACCAAGAGTGATATCAACACTCTCTTTAGCACGTATGTGACTATCAATCTGGACTGATGGGGCAAGAATATGTAACACCTTAGATATATTGTCCTTATCATCCGTGTTTTTAATCACTATATGCCTATCGCCAGCACGTGAATATATATTATTAAAATTACCATCATAAGTAATTACTTTACCCGAGCCTAACGTAACTCTATTAAAATTAGGATCAAAGCTACAACCATCACAGGTAATTCCATTCGGGTTTGCCAGAATATAATCCGCGTTAGTACCCACTAAACTTTGATGACCCAGTAAGGTTGAAGGATTGCTACTGATGACTTCATTTAGAATCAAGTCAGCTCCGCGCCCTCCCTTGGACAGGTTTGAATTGGCAGTAATATTCTCCCCATTGAAATGGGTATCCTGGGTTGAGTTATTAAATACCGCCCCTGGTTTACCAACATTAAAGTCCTGATATTTATTATGAGACAGCCCTGACTCCGAGGGTGGTGCGATATTTATTAGTTCAGCTCCATTACTCATACTACTTATTTCTGGGCGATTGGCGGCGTCTCCTGCGGCCTGTATTCCTACAGCATAACTTATTGATACGGGGGCAAGAGTCATTGATATCAAGACAGCCAGTTTACCACCCGCTGAGAGTGTGAATTTTTTACTTTGCATTTTAATATCCTTATTCAGTATTTATATAATGAGGTAAAACTAAAATGTGTAACTTGACCTTAGTAATAACTGGACAGGTTCACTTCTATTCTTATTTTCTGATAACCAAAAACCACGGCTTGCTTCCAAATCAAATTGCATACGTTTATAACGCAATGTCATTCCGGCACTCAGGCCAAAATTACTTTGCCAACCTTGCTGACTGCCATGTTGTAAAATGCGACCGCCATCAATGCCAACTCTTGGAGTGAGCACTGTTTCCCTCCACCAAAAATGATGCGATAACGTATTCTTCATATACCAACCGGTATCACCCGATAGCGCGCCGCGGCTAAATCCACGCACGGCATTACGTTCCGTCAAACTTAACTGTTCTGTGGCAGGTAGTTTTTTTCGACTATATCCTCCCACTAGCAAACTATTAATTTGATAAGAGGAATTAAATAAAGGGAAACGTTTATTCAAGTTAATTATCATTTCACTTTTAGTAAAATCATATCCATGAGATAAATTATTAATATTATCACTCATGGAGAGATACAATTTTGGCAAGATTTTTTCTACAGATAAACTAACATTCACAGAACCATTAGGTATTTTACGAAAATGATCCCCAGCCAGTTTCAGTGATGCATACTGATAGCTACTCACATTTACCTTAGTGTCATTAATAAATACGTCTCCTTTTTTATGTTTTAATTCTGCACTTAGCGTATTAATCTGTTGACTGTTCCTATAAAACATATAGTCGGCTTTTAAATTGTACTGCTGTACCCCACCACTAAATTTTATATTTCTTATTGTGGGTTTCTCATAACGCCGATATTGCATATGGCTGGTAACTGCACTAAAGGTAAAATCACCATAAGGTACTGAATAAAAATATGAGTATTCTTGCTTATAACGTTTTTTATAATTTTCCAACGTGCGACTTAAATTAAAACTTAAGAAATCAGACCAGCCTAATGGGCTGTCCCAAGACAATAACGTGTTTGCCTTCCATTCATCAGATTTTTTGTAACCATAATTATTAACGGAAGCGGTTAGGCTCCAAGGTTTAGCATCAATATTATTGACACGAATAATAGACATTCCTTCCTTTCTGCCTGGAAAAATATCCAACTTCACGTTATTTGATTGTAATCTATTAGCTTGATATATCGCTTGATCTAAATTAGAGAGCTGAAGTGGCTTATTTTCCACGCTGGGGAAGAGTAATTTATGATTGGTTCTTCTATCCCCCCCTTCTATACGTTCGACCACCCCTTCATTTATATTTAACCCTAACTTACCATGACTGTTAAGTGGCAAAAAACTCACTCGCGCGGCAACATACCCTTTAGTCAAATAGGTTTTAGTGACCTCTTTTGCCAATTTATTAACATCACTTGCAGTTATACATTTATCATGAAGATAATCTTTAATTGAAAACTCATCATCTGTAAATAGCGTGTTCCCTTGCAAGAACAACCCGGTAATATTTAGACATTCTCTTTCAGTCATCAATGTATTTACACGAGTATAATTCTGGTGAGGAGAATTGTTACTTTTCGATAACTCAATTAACTCTTCCGCATACAAATCACCGCTAAATAGAAGAATGGATAAGTATTTCCACATAATTACAGAT
>NZ_CABHXX010000041.1 GCF_902170565.1 Yersinia thracica | reverse complement strand
GGTGGATTGACCGGCGACAGCACCGCTGATACGGTTGCCGGTGCACAGGCTGGGAAAAATGCGGTTGAGAATAACTCACTCCATGACATTATCGATAATAAAGTCTCCGGTGTGACTCAGGAACAGAAATATCAGAATGCGCAGAAAGAACTGGTTGCCGCTGTTGAAGAGTTCAAAGCACAGAACTGCGCCGGAATAAGTGCCGATGCGTGTTCAGCCAAGATACAGGCCAATAGCGACGAACTGCTGAAAGGGTTTACGGGTTTTGGGATAGACTTCGTTCCCGTCATCGGTGATATCAAGAGCGTTGCGGAAGCCCAGAGTGCGCTGGATTACCTGATTGCGACGATAGGATTTATTCCAGGGATTGGGGATGCTGCGGGTAAGCTTATCAAGGCAGCAGAGACAGCGTTGAAGAAAGGAGATGTTGCTGAAGCGTCTAGTCTTATCAATAAAGCCAGCGGTGAGATATCAGCGCATAGTGCAACCAATGGGTTAAATCTAAATAAATCGCTGGCAAACGAAGCACAATTGGCTGACCTGATCAAAAATGGCGGCACTTCGGTTGCAGGTAAGGGAGCAAAAGATCCTTTACGTGATGCGCCCAGATTAGCAGCAGAGTATGGTGGAAAAGCAGAGGACTGGAGCAAAGTCAGCAGTAGTAGTTACAAAGCGGCTGATGGTACGATTTTTGAAATTCATGCTTATCGTAATGGTTTAACTGGGAAGGTTGTTGAACCTAAATCTATTCCTATTCAAAAGACTAAATGATATGAAAGTTAAATGTATTGCTACTAATTTAACCCAAGAACAGAAAAGGGAATTAGGCTTGAATAAGGAAGAATCTCCACAATATCCTTTTACTATTGGGAAGATTTACACGGTATTAGGGATACATATGCAGATAGGGTATTACGCTGGAACAATGTTAAAAATCCCAATGAGATACGCCGTTCCTGCGCCTTTATGTCTATTTGAAGTGATCGATGCTCGCCCTTCTATGTACTGGAAAATAAAGAAATTTAGTGATTTTGAATTAGCATTATGGCCTGATGAATTATATCAAGAGTACTTTCAAGATGATCTTACAGATGGTGTTCCAGAAGTAGTTGAAATATATAATAGAGTTGTCGATAAACTAGAAAAAGAGTTCGACTAAATGCAACCCCTCCTATTGGATTGGTGGTGGTGATCAGATTCTAGGATAACCGTGGCGGCTTACTTCAGGCGGGTAATAATATGCTGCTCAGTACACTGAACAAGTGATATTGACCTGACCAGTGCGCGACTCAATGCCACCAACCTGCAACTGGACAGTGGCCGCGATGTGATACTGCGCA
>NZ_CABHXX010000040.1 GCF_902170565.1 Yersinia thracica | reverse complement strand
TTCTTATAATAATTAATTTAATATTTTAATTTTAAAAATATGATTAATAATCAGCTGGTTAAATTATTTAATGATTTTATTAAATATTAATGTGAATAGGGTGTTCTTATTTTGTTTTTAACTTGGCATAATACGCCAAGCTAATCGTTGCTTACCTGCATTATAAAAATTAGGGAATTATTATGTTGAAAACAGAAATGGCTCAGAAGCTTAATGAGCAGCTGAATTTGGAATTTTACTCTGCCAATCTTTATCTGCAGATGAGTGCCTGGTGCAGTGATAAAGGCTTCGAAGGTGCGGCAGCATTTTTAAAAGAGCATTCTCAAGAAGAGATGCAGCATATGCAGCGTTTATTTGAATACCTGAGCGGAACGGGCGCTATGCCGATATTGGGTACAATCAGTGCACCGCCGACAGGTTTCGCATCACTGGCTGATGTATTCAAACTGACTTATGAGCATGAGCAACTGATTACGACTCAAATTAATGAGCTTGCCCATGTCGCAATGACCACGCACGATTACTCTACATTCAACTTCCTGCAATGGTATGTGTCTGAACAGCATGAAGAAGAAAAACTGTTCAAATCAATTCTGGATAAACTGGCGCTGGTAGGTAACAGCGGCAATTCATTGTTCTTCGTCGATAAAGATCTGAAGGCCATGGCAGCACAGAGCCACGTTCAGGCTTAATTTTTTGGCTTGATTTGAACTCGCCGCAGTTTCTATCCACTGTTAGTGGAAATAGAAATTGCGGTTTTTTATTGTCTCTTCGCCATACTCGGCCCTCCCTTTTTCCTTAATTTTATTGTTTCGTGCTAACAACATATTGTTTAGCTATCGTTTCTCGACTTGCCATATTGAAATCGTTACCATTTGCGATAAAGCTAAAAAGCGCTAGCTGAGCTTAATTACCGCTCAACTATTGGTGATATTTCAATCGCCACTCATAATTTGGCGTTTTATTTTGTGCCCTACCTCACAGGTAGTGCAATTGACTGAAAGTGATAGGGGTTCGCGTTGCCAATATAGGATATGGTTGGTAGCAGACAGATTCTTCTCCCCATCGATTAAGGGATATTATGTTTATTCGCAAAGTACGTTCTTCCTGCTGCATGCTTTCGGCACTTATTGTGTTATTTGTTGGGCTTTCCAGCCAGCAAGCTTTAGCTCATGCTCACCTGAAAATTGAATCTCCTGCTGCCGATGCGACCATTGGTTCAGCGCCAGAAGCCGTGACACTGGGCTTCTCTGAAGGGATTGAATTGAATTTCAGTGGGGTGAAAGTGACTGGCCCAGATAACAATGTTGTCAAAACTGGCGAGCTTAAATTGGACCCGGTCAATAACACACAATTAATCTTGCCGATCGATAGCGCATTGAAAGCTGGGAAATACGATGTTTCATGGCATGTGGTGTCTGTTGATGGTCATAAAACCAAAGGCACTTACAGCTTCACTGTGAAATAATATGTCTCTGGCGACTCTATTCGTTCTGTGTCGCTTTCTGCATTTTTTGGCGGTGATGCTGATGTTTGGCATCAGTGTTTTCACCGCCTTATTAGCACCAGATCGCTTCTCTTCGACACTCAAAAACCGCTTATCGCCTCTCCTTATTTTCAGTACCTTCCTGGGGTTAGCCTCCGCTATCGGGCTTTTGGCTATCCAGGCTGGCTTGATGGGTGATGGTTGGGCTGATACCTACAAACTAAACGTATGGTGGGCGGTGTTGGGTACCCGTTTTGGTCAGATATGGCAATGGCATCTCGGTTTATCCATCTTGAGCATGTGGATAGCTTTGCTCAGCACAATCCGTGTTTACTATCGGCTGATGGTCGGTTGTTCAACATTGCTATTAGCAAGCCTGGCCTTTATCGGGCACGCGGCGATGCACGAGGGTGTACTGGGATGGATTCATCAGATCAATCAAGTTATACATCTGCTCAGTGCAGGTTATTGGATAGGATGTTTGCCCGCATTGCTGGTTTGCCTTGCATATACCCGCCATGGTGATGCTAAACGCGAAGCTATCACTACGTTAATTAGGTTTTCAAGTTGGGGCCATTTGGCAGTGGCATTGGTATTGGCCACCGGAATTATTAATAGCATTATTATACTGAGTGAGACTTCTTTAACACTGACATCTGTCTATCAGATGCTATTACTCAGTAAAGTAATATTGGTGCTGTTTATGATTGTGATTGCGGTGATTAACCGCTACCTAATTGTCCCTATGCTGCGAAAATTGCCAGCAAAAGCCCATTATTGGTTGGTTGTAAACAGCTGTGCTGAAATTATCCTTGGTGCAGCGGTACTCCTTTTGGTAAGCATTTTTGCGACGATGGCACCGATATAATGTGAAATTATACCTGACAGATAGTGCCAGTAAGCTTGCATCGACGCCTTGATATACGAGAAAATCAAGGCAATCAGTTAATTGAGGATAATTAAAATGAAAGATTTTGTACTGACACTATCGTTACTGATGTTATCGGTAAATGCTATTGCTGCAGGGAAGATAGTGACCGTCAGTAAGTTTGAGTTTGGCAAACAATGGGCATTTACTCGAGAAGAGGTGATGTTGGAGTGCCGTTCCGGTGGGGCTTTATTTGTGATAAACCCAAGCACATTAGTACAATATCCTCTCAATGATGTTGCGACTGAACAGATGAAAGCCGGGCATGTTCTGGCAAAACCGTTAGATATTTTATTATTGGATGACAGTGAGAAGCCGGGCCAAAAGATGAGTCTGGAGCCTTTCCAGCAGCGCGCCACGACCTTATGCCAAAACTAAACTCAACAATATTAGCGGACACAGATATTTGTCTTTATTTAACAGATAATTACTTTGTTTAGCATATAAGCGAGCTTTAATTGCTCAAATTAGTTTGCCACCGTGATTAATTACTTCTGTTGCTAAGTTGGCGAAACACATGTACTCGACTACTCTTAAAGAGTACGGCTGAACAAGCCTACGTTAATGCCAACTTTTAGCGCACGGCTCTCTCCCAAGAGCCATTTCCCTAGACCGAATATAGGAATCGTATTCGGTCTCTTTTTAACATGTTGATTTTAATGGTGTTTTTCTGATTCTCCCGAAATCCCCCGAAATTTCCCCGAAATCCTATACTCGGCCTAAATCTCAACCCACTCATTTTTACGTGAATCCAGGTATACATTCGTCATTTTCATCGATTTGTGTCCAAGCAATTTCTGTGCAAATTCCTTACCGTATTCCGCTTCATAAAGACGAGACGCCAAGCTGCGGATCTCGTGAAAGCTGGGAGGGGATATTTTATAAACCAGATCGGTAGCCTTCAATGCTTTAACAAATGCTTTGGTAAGCGAGTCTGCATTCAAAGCTCCCGGTTTTCTACCTGAACTTTTATTGGATGAGCTGATGAGATATTCACTTTTACTGTCATTCAGGCACTTTTCTATAATGTCGCCAACTGTAGCGTTCATTATTTCCAGCCGCAGGGATAGCGATATCGCTATCTGCATCTTGGTTTTACTCTGGACTATCCAAAGCTTGCCATCATGTACATCGCTTCTTTTTAATTGCCGCACATCGTCACGACGTTGGCCGGTAATCAGTGCCAGAGCCAGGCTAAGTTGAACCCAGTTCCGCTGTTGGCCGGCAGCCTCATAAATCTTGCAAAAGGCGGCATAGTCGAGCCGTTCCCGTTTAACTTTTGGTGATGGAGTGCGTGTTGCTTCCACTGGGTTGGTGCTAATTAAACCATCAGCTATTGCTTCGCGAAAAACATCAGATAAAACAGAACGTAGATTTACCGCCATCGAACTTTTACCATTATCGACATAGGCATTAATAAAATCAGCAATATGCTTGGTGGTCACTGTGTCGATCGGCATTTTTCCAAATTTTTGACTAATGTATCCAATCTGGAGAACGCGCATTTTCATGGTGTTCTCAGCCAGCTCACGACGCTTTAATAGCTCTGAATAGCGTTTAAGCCAGCGAGCCACAGTATTCACCTCGGCTTTAACCATGGCAACACTTGACGCATTTCTGCCAACCATACGAAAGCATATCAGCGGCCCGCTAGATATCATGATGAAGCAGGCCGCATTAGATGCAGCGATCACTTTTTGTCGTGAGTCATTGCTTTGCCGTGACGCGGTCACTTTTAATGATATTACTCCGGGCACGACTTATATCCTGACGGACAGTGAGCTGGTGAAATGCGTCAAGCGTCTACGGGTAGTAGACCTCACAAATCAGGTGAGTAATGCCAGTGCGCCGGGTGTCATGTTGACGGCAGGCATTGAATTTACTGTGAAGTCTGCCAATCAAATCAGTTTCAATCAGCCGTTGACCAAAGTGACCGTGGATTTTGCCATTGAACCCAAGCGTGGGGTGACTGAAGTGCCTGACGTTCTGGCAGACGATTACGCAGATGTGATCGCCATTGGCGCTCTTGAAGATTTATTTATTATGCCGGGCAAACCCTGGACGGATCCGCAACGCTCACAATACTTTGGCGCGCGTTTTGTTGATGGTTACCGCCGGGCATTCCGTGAGGCACTGGATAATTCCCCGATCACCGCTTTCAATAACCCCGTCCGCAAACACGAGTTCTTCTAATGATCACCATTGCCGAGATTATTGGGCGGGTTAACACCCAGCTCAAAGATACTGCATGGCTACGCTGGCCGTTGGCGGAGCTATGTGATTATTACAATGATGCTGTCCGGGCTGTCATTCTGGCGCGACCTGATGCCGGAGCCACCACTGAAGTGATGACTACTGACGTTGGGACTAAACAGACGTTGCCCGCCGGTGCGATCCGCTTAATCGAGATGATTCGTTTAGTAGATGGCAGGGCATTAAGGCCGGTACCGCGTGATGTGCTTGATAGCCAATATCCTGACTGGCATCAGATGACCGGTTCAATTGAGCGTTATACCTACAACGAATTGACACCCAAAGTGTATTACCTGTTTCCGGGCGCAGCTCAGCCTACGGGTATCGAGGTGGTGGTGGCCAGAGTTCCGGTGGCCGTTGCTATCAATGATCTGGCAGATAAAACACCGGTACCAATTGACGAGCTTTATGTGAATCCGTTGGTGGATTGGATGCTGTTTCGTTCGTTTAGCAAGGATGGTGACGCCGGGGCCAATCTCAATTTAGCCATGCAGCATTATCAGGCATTCAGCGATCAACTGGGGGTTAAACAGAACTCTGAGAGTTTCGCCCAGCAATTGAAAGAAGCGCAGTATCAGGGAGGTGGACAGTGAGTATAACAGTTTCCGGCATTATGATTAATCCGGTAGGTGAGCCGGTAGTCAATGCACAAATCACCCTCACCGCGATTGCTAACAGTCTCACTGTACTCAATACCTTTTCAGCCACGGTCAGAACCGACAATATTGGCGCATATCGTATCCAGTTAGAGGAGGGCAGTTACTCTATTACGGTGGCGGCCAATGGCCGTAGTTTTGTTTATGGGGCGGTTACGCTGGATAACACCACTGGCCCCAGCACTCTTAATCAGTTGCTTAAGCAGCAGATTATGGAGTCTGAGCTCACGCCTGATGTGATCCTGTACTTCCGCCAGATTCAACAACAGGTCTCGAATGATCTGGCAATTATTAAGATGTTAGAAAGCAGCGCCAGTACTTCGGCCATGAGTGCAGGCCATTCCCGCGATGAAGCCAAACAGTATGCGACTGATCTTGCAGCAGCGTTAGCAACAGCAAAAGGGTATCGTGACCAATCAGGCGTAAGCGCCAATGCTGCTACTCTCTCTCAGCAAAAAGCGGCAGCAAGTGAAACCAGTGCCAAAGCTAGCAAGGATTCAGCATCACTGTCAGAACAAAATGCGCTCTCCTACCGCAACTTAGCTCAATCAGCGGCAGCTACAGCCGCCAACGATGCATCGATACTCGCTGCCGAGCAAACCGCCGCAAAAATTACGCTGGCAGTGAAAACTGATGCGGATAGAGCTGTAGCTGCCCGTACTGCGAGTGAGCAGATAAAAGTTGCCGTAGATAGTTCTGCTCAGCAAGTCACTCAACAACTTAACGAAGCAACGCAAGCAGCTTCTGTTGCCAAAAGTAGTAAAGAAAGTGCTGCAACAAGTGAGAGGAATGCGCTGAATTCGGCTACTGCCGCAAACGACTCCAAGACTGCTTCAGTCGCGAGCGCTGAAACGGCGAGACAGAATGCGGTAACAACGACAGCGGACAAAGGGGCAGCAAAAGGGTTTAGAGATGAGGCGGAAGCTTTTGCTAAAGTGGCCAAAAGTTCTGCGGAAAGTATTGATATTCCGGCCTTAGAGCAGAAGATAAACAGTAAATTGCCACTGGCTGGCGGGACATTAACCGGGGGGCTGGTACTGCGTTATAGTGCATCTATTACTTTGACACCTATTGACGCCACTGCATACAACTGGATTCACTGGACGCAAGTTGATGGCTCGCCGGGCTGGCGTATGGGCCGCCTGGAAAACAACGGGCCGTTTTATCTCAGAGATTACAGCGATGGAGGGGTCACAGCACTAGCATTACAGAAAGGCCAGTATATCTGGACATCGGGTAATCTTGTCAGGACAACAAACGACGCAGACGTTACTCGCGGTAGTGTGCTATCAGCGGGTAATAGTGGGTTAGCGGGTAATGCGGTTTCAACTACTGATAATGCGTTCTTACACCCAGTAGGCACTATTGGCTTTACTACTAGCACTAATTGGGGGGGCGGCCCACCTACGGATGTCAGCGGATCATTACCGGCACACTGGGAAACACTTTCGATGGGTGTGAGCGGTACAGCTAATAACAATGGTTCGGTATCGGCGGGAAACAGAAAAGCGACAATTTCTATACAGACATATAATAGAGGTTCTGGATGGCCCCAAGTGTATGTAAAAGCGCAACACGACACAACGTTAAGCCCATCAGTGATGGTCTATCACACGAACAATACAACAGTAGATTCCAACGGTTTTTTGAAAAAAGCCTCGCCTGTTGTGAAGTTATACGGCGATGGTCGTTCTGAAACGAATTATGAGTCTGATGGGGCTATGTCTGAGCGCATTAGCGAGGGCGTCTATAAAATATCGGGAGTACTAGGTTTTAACTCAGATGATAGTTGGGGCGGGGTAGACGGGGGGATTGAAATACCCACCGACAAAAATAAACAGCCGCTTGTCTGGGTTGATTATGAGCTGGCAGAAGATGGTGACTTAATCATTAAGACATATCATCGCACACATCTGATTTCCCCTGAGTTTGCGCAGAATAACATCAAAGGTTATGAAAATGGCCAGCCAATAGATATCCCAGCAGGGCGTTTTGTTGATCTGCGTGTTCAGATGCCAGAAGTTGAAGAAATAGAGCCACCGACGACAAAAGCATAAAATACAAAACCGGGCTTAATTGCCCAGCCAATCCCCGGTGTTCTCGTCCATGAATTTAAGCCTTAAACTAATTATCAGCATTGTCTTATTTCTGTTAAGTACCCTCGATTTGCTTCATCAATTAAAGTAACCTTGCGTGATATTTATTTGTGAATGCTAGATAAAATCTATGGGAAGGAATCCATATGCTCAAAAGAGATGGTTTGCGATTATTGACTTCGGCTGAAATCAACTTAGCAATGGAGATTTACGGATACGCTATCCAGTACAGCCAAGTATGGGTTCATCACGGTAGTTATTTACCGCTCGGTATGCAGGAAAATAATACAGCAATGACTCCGAATGGAGAGATATGGTTTGAAACTAACGTTTATCGTGATGATTACTCAACGAGCCCTGTGGATTTCAAACATCTATTTATGCATGAAATGATGCATGTTTGGCAGTATCAAAGAGGGATGAATGTAAGGATGCGTGGATTGGTATCCTGGGCAGCGGATTACAGTTATGGCCTTACGAAAAATCACTTATCTCAATATTCGATGGAGCAGCAAGCATCTATCGTATCAGACTTTTGGTTACTAATAAGGCACGGGTTTAGTAACTACAAATGGATTATAAAATATAAAGATTACGATTCTTCTGAACCAGTGCGCGATTTGATTGCAAAATATAAAAAAGTGTTGAGGTCTTTCCCTATATGATTAGATTCATTTTGCTAATTTTATGTGTACTGCTCACTGGCTGCGTTGGAGATAGGTTAGAATTTCGCAATAAGGGTGATGCGTTAATCGATAAAAATTCTATATGTGTAAAAGCTAAATCTGGAGACGTTCTGACATACTACCTTTTAAGCTCATCTACTGACAATTATGAGAAGCCATTGGAAGTCGGGACGGGTGTAAACATGAAATATCCTAATATATGCATATTTACAGTTTTAAAAAATAATACCGATTATGATCTGATCTACGTTTTGAATGGTGGGAAATATAGAATTGAATTTTCTATTGATGGAAAAGGAGTAATATCAGAGGGGTATAGGGGGCTGCAATAACATACCCAGTGGGGAAAAAGAAACCGGGCTTAATTACCCGGTATCTGTAGGTGATGTTAGGTTATGTAACGTTTTCGCCGTCATGGATTTTATCTGCAATATAGTAAATGACATATGCGATGATAAATCCGACACAGGATAACGCGGCCTTAAAGTATCTAAATTCGGATTCAGACATGAATAAGAACCAGAGTATAGAGGCAATTGTTGCGAGTATGACAAAATCACAAATACCCGCAATTCCGCGCGATGCCAGCCGTCTAAGTAGCTTCATTAATACCTGACCCTCTCAAAGAAATACTTAGTAACTTCATCAAAGAGTTGACGATTTCGAGACCATAATGCGGTAGCGTCCTCAAATGGCCTAATCCGTCCTCTAAGCCGGGTAGCTATGCACCTTAAATTAAATAAATACCCCGTTGCTCTCTTATCAACAACGCGCTAAATTACTCAAAGATGCCAAGCCTCACTTTTTTAGTGGGGCTTTTTTTATGCCTGTCGGAAATCCTCCCCTATGTCAGCTATCGATATCACTACCATGCGTGGCGAAATGCCTCGGGCAGTGCCACATCTATTGCCAGAGCAAGCGGCGACTATTGCCAAAAATTGTCATTTTCGCCACGGCGTGATTACACCCATCATGGCTGATGTTGATGGTGGGAAAACATTTAAGTTGAAGCCAACGACCATCTTCCGTTATCGCGATGATTATTGGTTTGCCTGGACTGACTTGGTAGATGCCTTTATATTTATTTCGCTAGCCATTAAAAAGGAGCCGAAGCTCCTTTGAATAGTTTCACAAAATAGAACTTGCTCTATTTGCGAAATTTGTTAGCTGGAACTTCAAAGACGAATAAGCCACCGTCTTTCTTGTAAATTTTCTTCCCTTTCCGCGTAATGCAAGGAGTGAAGATAGTTACCATCCCAGTTTCTTCATTAAATGCGTATTTCATGAGTGTAGCCTCAGCACAAAGACGCCTTTACAGGATCTTGCAAACCTGACTACAATTACTTCGCCAAAAGAAAGTCGTTAGGTTTACAAGTGGAGCAGGATGGCGTCGTTTATCTCTGCATCCTGATTGTTTACCGGTTAAAGGCCAAGTGACACTGCAATGTTGCTTGGCCTTTTTCTTTGAAAACCACAAGATATGGTGTGATTCTCGCCGGATGAGAACAAGATAATGATAACTCTGAACTTTGGCAAGTGAACAACATCGGTAAGTTGTGTGGATAACTTGGGGGTGAAATGTTACGGATGCTCCGTGACCAGCGCCGTTACAGGGGGGAGTTAGTACCTACTCTAGGGGATAAGATTGTGATGAAAATCTTATATATATGATAGTTTGCTGGTTTATTGAGCACTCAAATGACTTGCTACGTATTTCCTCATACCCGTTAATAAAATTTCAGGGTGATGTTATCCTTTCATACCGCACAAATGCGGCCCCTCTCGCATCTACAAAAATGTTTGTCCTAATTTACCACTGGTTAATTGAACAGTAGAGAATGGCCCGATATAGTGCCCCCGCAGCGGCAAAATCTGCTGCCGGATTTGACAGTCCGGAATTCAATAGAGCGCACAACTGCACAGGCGGTTATTATGTGCGGGCACAGTTACACCTGTGAAAAAGCAATGGTGAACTGGGTGGGGGCATCGCAAGGTGCGCCGGGTTCTCTGTTGACCGGTCTGTCAACCCCGCCCAGTTCACCACCTATAAGAGATTGACAGCTCTTGGTGGTGATTTTAAAGCCATCAACTGAGAGGTTGTCATCATGGATTCGACGACTAGAGCCCCTTGCCTTATAGCTTTTCTTCACCTGCCAGCATCACTGGCCTCCACTCTCCGGTCGGAGGTGCGCCATGTACGATAACTCGCCCCGCGAAGTGGAAGACCTCATTGATCATTGCCGTGCGCTCATTTACGCCGTTGTCGTGCTTGAGAAGCCCGTTGCAAAAGAAATACTCAATCTCGTCCTATGGCAGCAAATAGACCTGCTACATCAAACTTATCATCAAGCTATCAGTGAGCCTCTCGAGGCCGAATAACCCCTAAATGCAAAAAGGCATCGTGAGATGCCTTTAAAGATTAAGAATCACTCCATCTCACTTCATTTGAGCACTTAACGTACTAATCTCTTGATAGTTAACAAGATATAGATGCTCATTTATAAGCTTACTTTTTTATGGTAACTAATTGTTTTAAATTAAAAACAATCTATAATAAGCATTGATTTACCTATGAGTGCTTAAAGGAGGCAATCATGATTTTGAAGCAAAAACTGTTGCGCTCCATCGCCAACCGGAAAGGTATTGTTGTACTGCGTTCGGAGCTGGAACACTTGGGTAGCAAATCGCAAGTTAGCAAGGCATTGTCTGAACTCGTTAAAGAGGGCGTATTAATTCGGGTTAGCCTTGGCGTGTATGCAAAAACTCGATTTAACCGATTTGCGGGGAAAAGGACGGTAGCCGCACCATTTGAAACTGTTGTGGAAGAAACGTTCAAAAAACTCAACGTGAAAGTCACTCAGGGCAAGGCCTTAGAGGATTATAACGCGGGAAGAACGACACAGATCCCAATGCAGCTCCAAGTCAGAACTCCAGGAAGGAAAATATCCAGAAACATCACTGTTTCGGGTAAAAATGTAAAATATGAAAAAACTTACGGATGAGCAAATTGCTGATATTCAGGATGCGGAAGCTGCGGGCCTGCTAAATGGCCTGCCAGCATTTGTCGCTGAAAAAGATGTGCATGTAACAGATGCATTACGTGTATTAGCTAACTTGAATGTAGTGCATGAGGCACAGTTAAAAGGATTTGACCCTAGAAGTAAAAAATTACCTGTTGAGCCAGTAAATATAGAGCTTCCTGTCCGATTAGTGTTTGCTGGCGGTACTTGCTTATCGAAAGCTTATAATTTGATTAGTCGGATGTCAGAAGATATTGATATAAAAGTCATTCTTCCAGAGGTTCCGAACACCTATAAATTAAAAAATGAATGCTCATCTGATAAAGCAAGACTGAAAGATATTCATAAAAAACTGACAACAAAGCTAGAAGAACTAGGTTTCTACCTTACTGATAAAGAAGGTGAAAACCCTGAAATTAATGATAGGCACCGTCATTATAATGTTGATTTAAGCTATCAAGGGAATTTCAGTAGCGGTGTTTCTAACCCTCTGCGTAGCTGTATAAAAGTAGAATTAATAAATCGCCCCATTAATTTATCTACTGAGAAGTTAAAGATTAATTATCTTTATCAACAATTAGTAAATGGTAAAAGCTACCCTGATTTTGATATCGAATGTATCAACATATCCGAGACTCTTGCCGAAAAGGTCTTATCTCTTCTAAGACGATTTGCAATGTATTGTGCTGGCGTGAAGCAAGCCGAATTTGATGAGGCGCTAGTACGGCATATTTATGATGTATGGCGCATATACACAATAAAACCCAAAGCGATTAATGCTGCTGCTAGTATGTTCGGGCACTCAGTAAAAACTGATATGGAAGAATATTCACAGCAATTTCAGGCATTCGTTGATGACCCGTATAGTGTCCTGAGTAAAAGTCTTGATGTTATAAAAAATACTAAAGATGGGCAGGGTAAATGGTTGAACCATTTATACATAACGAGGCTTAGCCCACTGGTTTATTCGCAGGAACCACACTCCTATGAAGAGGCGTTGGCAAGTTTTGTCGAGGTAGCTAACCACTTACTCCGGGCCTTAGCTGAAAAGTGAATATATAGATGTTCACTAGGCGGCTATCAGACGAATTAATTGGAAATACACTCAGAAAAACATTCATCAGCCATAGGGTTATGGTATCAACATGAAGTAATAGCGTGTCGAAAAATACCTTAAAAATGTACCTGAAAGTTATCCTCTTACGGGCCAGCAGCAGCGGCCCGTTTCAATTCCGCACCCTGGGCTGCCAGATAAAGCCGCCATGCGTCAGGAAAGTGAAGGCTACCGCAAAGAGCTGCTGGATATTGGTAAAGATGAAAGTAAGCAATTAGCCGCGCTGAATAAAGACGGTGCCATGATGGATGAGAAGCAACTGGCCGCTGCAAAACAGGAAATAAAAAGCAGCTCTGAGCAACGCCGCCAGCAAGCTTCTGAACTCTATGGTGTTGGTGGGGGCCGTGGTTCTCAGAATCAATCCGGCATTGACCCGGTTGAATTGGAGGCATTTGCCGGGGAGTACCAAAAAGAATTTGGTGAAGCCCCTGATCTGAACAACCCACAGGATCAGCAGGTATTTATGGCATGGAAGCAAAAGCGGCAGCAACCACAGCAAATGACAGAACCATCTCAGAGTGCGCAACCTGGCTCTACTCAGGGTGGCCCCGTTCCTGATAGTAATACAGCCCAACAGTTAAGGGAGATTCAAAGAGTGTACCAGAAGAGATAAATAATTTTAGAGTAAAACTAATTGAATAAACGACGGTTGCATAGTACTGTGTATACATACAGTTATTGGTGTGTACTGATGAAATAACCAGTAAGCAAATGTAAATAAGAAGAGCTACTATATGAAAAATATGAGTTTTATTTATGGTTCATTTAATTACTGATGTTTATTAATCTAACTACACAGAGATAAATGATGAAAGAAGATTCTGATAATCAAGATGTTACGTGTCCGGAGTGTGGAGCTAAGAAATCTACAAAAGATGAAAAATGTATTTCATGCAATTATGATCCAACACTTGTGGCTAGTAGTGCAAGTTATCAAGCGAAATTTGCTGTAACAGCTCAGTTATTTAGGTCTGCTGGAAGTGTGATTCTTGAGCATAAATTAGGTTCTGATTGGAATCTTGGAAACAATGCAGCACTAGATTTCTTGATAAGAGTTGAACGAAAGTTTACAAGAAAAAGTAAACACCATGGTTTTTTAGAAAAAGACACACTACCTAATGCAATTCCTCAAATATTGAAGAATTATATATTGGGGAAGATTGCATTTAGAGCTCTTGTTGAAAATACGATGGTTAAAATGCGCATGGAAGCGAATAGTGACCGACAAGGTAAACCTTCTGGTGGTGAGGTTGTTTTTATTCATTATGTAACTGCTGAAGATTTACATGGCTTTGGCCGCTTGCTTGTAATTATGGTTGATAATAAAAGCGTTTTTGATTTTGATGAAAACTTAGTACCTAAGAAATTAAACTCAGTAGATATTGAAGCATTAAGACAAGCTGCGATGATTGATCTTAGTTTATTTAACGTAGCCTACCCTACAAATGATAGTGAACCATATGTGAAGTTTATAGTAGGTAAGTCGCGAAGTGAATTTTTTAAACGCTCTTTAGGTTGCAATCCTAAAATAGATAATAAAAGAAGTATTGACGAAGTATTTAAAGCATTAACTAGTTTCTCTAGAGATATGAAATTAAGTATCCCTGAAGAAGATGGAATTCGAGATCATTTAAAAAACTATGTAGATAAAAAAGCAAAAGACAAAGTAAGTAAAGCAATTACATTACAAGATATAGAAAGAGAGATTGATAGATTCTTTTGTGA
>NZ_CABHXX010000039.1 GCF_902170565.1 Yersinia thracica | reverse complement strand
AATTGCTGATTATGGTGAAGATTTAGGCGTGACCGCGGCAGCCATAGCGTTAGACGAAGGAGTGCCTACGGTGGAAGTAGTACTCAATATTATTCACCGACTCACTGAACCCGTAATACCTACGTTTAAAATAAATGATATTCCACTGAACATCCCACCCCAGGCTAATTGTCAGCGTTACAACACGTTATTAAAAGGGATACCAAATGCAACGTCATGACTGTATTGAAATACTTAAACAATTAAAGCTTACAGCCATGGCTGAAAACTTTGATGATGTAGTTATTGATGGTATACGCCGTAAGCGCTCTACGATGGATATTATTGGAAATTTATTAACCACAGAGCAAACACA